>JAVYSX010000001.1:0-122645 GCA_038728965.1 Thermoplasmatales archaeon
GGATCTTTTATGAAATACTTCCTGTTCTTACTCAATAGACTCATCAAGAAGGTTGGCCATGAGGAATCATGGCCACTTCATGAATAAACATTTACTATATATGGTCACATATCAAGGTTATTAGAAATTCTCTTTTGAAGCTTCCAAGAGCATCTATTTACTAGTAGCTTCTCGTGCATGCTGAACAAAATATTCATAACAGGAATCTTCTCAAGATCAGCCGTCAGGTTTAAGGATGCAATTGAGATAAGGGGAAAAAGTGGAAGGATGAGAAAAAATACAGTCATCATAGGAGTAGCAATTCTGTTAATAGGAATAATAATGATCGGTTTATCCTTCGGAGAGGTAGATAAAGCGATTCAGATTACGTCGGCAAATATGACATTAACTGACAAAGACTATTCGATATCTCCGGCAATTACGATTTCTGGGGAACTTAAGATGATTATAATTTCTAATCATACTGTCTATCTAATACCGTCCCAGGATGCCCCAATTCTAAACTCTACAAATATTGCATCATTCAGCGTTCACCCCTCACTCACTGAGGGAGGCTCTTCGCTGTTCTATAATCTTAATGGCGTATATTATATAGTGGCACCAGGCAATAATGTACCTGAAGTCAGCTACGGCCTGATGGATCTCAACAACTCACTTATAATATCTTACGGCCTGTTACTTATAGTTGGTCTAGCACTGTTGGTTGCCGGGATAATCATAACAGTCGTCGGTATATTCCTTAAACGAAAGGTCAATTGAACTCACCAATGCATCTAACTCCGGTCAAAGTGATCCCTTGAACTTAGATGCGTGGAGAGTTATTTTGCAGCCAGTTATAGGTTGTATTTCGTCCGTCATACAATTTCCCCATTATTAAAGGGACTGTGAGTTTGAGAACACTTATGTCGTGGAAACTCCTGTAAAGATCAATACACGGACATCATTAAAAATGAGTTGCGCGGAGAAGGAGTTGTATAAAGCTTCTATGCTGTTACAGCCAACCAGGGAAATGCTTAATATCATAGATATATGCGCTGCCCGCTGACAAACATAAAGGCCACGGAAACTGCAATTTCAAGGTAATGAGATAATTTAAGAGAACCCTGGAGATTGGCGGGAACAGGAAAATATTGTCGAACACACTTTACCGAGAACCATCGATTGACGATCTGCTCACTGGAGACGTGTTCCAAGATGTACATCTATTCGTCGTATAAAATTCCAATTTCGACCTCATTAATCTCTTACGATCTTTCTGCGCAACAGTAACTACATTCCCCCCGAAGCAGCTGCTGGGTAACTTCTTCCCGATATAGCATTAGCTTGGTTTATTCGTTACGCATATACCCTGCCGTGAAAACACGAGTCTGCGCAAAAGCTCCTGTCCCAGAACTCTCAGAATATCGTTACTCTCACGCCGTTGAACGTGTAATTCTGCCCTTCGGGATGATGAAATGAATCGCTAACGGAAACACACGGCACAAAAATTGAGAAGAACTAAACTCGAACTATAGTGAAAGCTACCACGGATGCACCATTTGAAGATTCCACAAGTATCTCAACAAGATAGGGATATATCTCTTCCTTTATAGGATTTGAAACCTTCATCTGCTGGAATACAGACGAGTTTACGTAGAGAGTTATGGTAAAAGTGGTGTTGGTATCCGGATTTACATTCACTACCTCGTAGTTCATAGGATAGAGTGTTTTATTCAAATAAGTTAAGTCCGGTAGGGAATAAAGCTGAATACCGTGCACAGAGGGGGGTGACGCGGGGGATATATCAAATATATAAAGGCTTGAAGAAGTGGAGTTAATGCTAAGGTTCAGGTGAATCGTATCGTTCGGAGCCTCCAGCAAAAACGTTGTACCGTTTGATGGAGAATAAAGCTGAACATCGGATTGCGCTGACGTTAGGCTGGTCGTCAGACTAGTCGAGCTTCTTTCTATCGTTCCAACAGCAACAACGGAGAATATAATCACTACTATGACGCTTATAATTATACCGGATCTTTTTGATAGCATTTCACTCGGTAGTTCAATTTTTTATTAAAACATTATCTAGCAGGTACCTCCAATTAACTACTTATATGAAAATTAACTATCCTTGAAGATAAAATGGTTCAGTATAAATGGATAGCATTATCAAACACCACATTGGGTGTCCTGATGGCCTCCATCAATGGGACAATCATGATGATCTCATTGCCGGCGATATTCAGGGGGATTGGAATAAATCCATTTGAGGCTAGTTCCTTCGTTTATCTTCTCTGGATACTGATGGGGTACATGATTGTCACTGCTGTTCTCCTGGTAACTGTTGGCAGACTTTCTGATATATATGGAAGGGTGAGACTCTTCAATTTCGGTTTCCTGATATTCACAATAGGTTCAATTCTCCTATTCATTACACCTGGCAAAGGCGATATGGCCGGAACAGAATTGATATTGTTTAGGGTTATTCAGGCGGTTGGCGGTTCCTTCCTCTTTGCAAATTCGGCGGCAATTATCACAGATAGCTTTGGTCCGAATGAGAGAGGAAAGGCTATGGGGATAAACCAGATAGCTGGGCTCGCAGGGTCACTTATAGGCTTAATACTAGGAGGAATCCTCGCATCAATAAATTGGAGATTTGTATTCCTTGTTAGTGTACCTGTGGGGCTGCTGGGAACTGTGTGGTCCTATCTGAAGTTGAAGGATACGTCCACGAGACACGAAGGGCAACAGGTAGATCTTCCCGGTAATGTAACGTTTGCTGGCGGTTTAACCCTTATTCTGATTGGACTTACATACGGACTGATGCCTTACAGATCATCCTCAATGGGATGGGGGAATCCTTGGGTGATATCTTCCATAGTCATCGGTCTCATTCTACTCGTCCTATTCGTGATAATAGAGGGGCACGTAGATCACCCCATGTTCAATATGTCGCTTTTCAGGAACAGGGCATTTGCTACTGGAAGCATAGCTGGTATGATACAGTCCATGGGCATGGGGGGAATCATGTTTATGGTCATAATTCTCCTCCAGGGAATCTGGCTTCCCCTCCATGGTTATTCATATAGCAGTGTCCCGTTCTGGGCCGGAATATATACAATACCGATGATGGCTGGATTTGTGGTGTTTGGGCCATTGAGCGGTGCTATTTCTGACAAAACTGGCGCAAGGGCAATTTCAACAATAGGGATGCTTGTTGGCGCAATTGCTCTCATCCTTCTTACAACCCTCAGCTACGATTTCACCTATAACATATTTGCGGTTCTTTTATTCGTGCTGGGTTCTGGAATGGGGCTCTTTGCGGCACCTAACATTACGGCAATTATGAATTCAGTGCCGCCACAACTTAGGGGAACCGCATCAGGAATGAGAGCCACACTCCAGAATAGTGGTCAAACTGCAAGCATGGGTATATTTTTCACGATAGTCCTGGTATCAATAACATCTGGACTGCCGAATGCTATGACGTCTGCGCTTGCCTCAGTCGGTGCGGCGCCTCTTATCCCATTCATTTCACATATCCCTGCAACATCTGCACTTTTCTCCGCGTTTCTGGGATACAACCCTATGCAAACGATCCTTGGATTTTTCCCCTCGACGTACGTGAACTCAATAATAAGTCCATCCGTTATCACTGTTCTTGAAGGTAAGACGTGGTTCCCCGGTGCACTCGCCTCAACTTTCATGAGCGCTTTGCACGCTGCCTTCTATATAGCCGCATTGCTATTTGTTTTGGCGGCGGTCCTATCTGCCCTCAGAGGAAAGAGATACATTTTCGACGAATCTTCTAACACTGATCTCGGAGCGGGGCCGAGGGAAAAATCCATCGATACTATAGAATCATCGAATGCATCAAAATGAGTATCCTAAAATTTTCTCAAGTATTTTTGAAATATGGTAAATGATGAGGCATTTGATTCTTCGAAGCCCTCATCTCTTGTTTTGTAATCAAGTGTTGCAACATGTAGTAATTTCCTGACGCAATGTAATATATCGGACATTAGGAAACTTTAATATCTGAAATGAAAATTTTGTATAATGACATACGAAAGGGTAGGGATCTCTACCAAAATATTTGAGAAAACCAATCATTATATAACGTGGCTGAATTCAAGACCAATTCTTGTTGCAAAAGTAGAAGGCAAGTATTATGCAATGGACGCTGTCTGTAGCCACATGGGTTGCGCACTTTTAGAAAATGTTTCGGGAAAGTATGCGGAGTGTCCTGCTCACGGTGCAAAATATGACATTATTACAGGGGAAAGGGTGACTGAGGCTGTGGTAAGACCTGAGGCTAAATGCGAGTACGATAACAACACAGTTCCCCTAAAAACGTTCCTCGTCAAAGAATCGAACGGGTTCCTTGAGATAGAGATGTGACCCGAATAGAGGGCGGTTCCAGAACGTGGTTCAAATCTTTTGATCGAACTCAGCCTCATTAGAGAGGCAGTACTTTGGTATGCGATACTGGGGCGCGGCTTATCGGCACGCATCGCGTTCCTTTGCATTACTATTAACAATAACGTCATCCATTAGGGAGGAGGCACCTGCACGTCTTGCCTGTATAGATGTGCTAAGCTTATTGGCACTCATTGAATCACGCACACCTCTTCCCTTTAATCATTTACTGAATGGAAAAAACTTTTCCTTAACGAAATGGGGTTTTAGAGATAACTGCCGCGAAAATTTGTGACATAGCTCGTTCAAATCCGGATCAAAATGTGTGAATATTAAGCCAAGAAATGTCATATAACACCAAAATTTTGGTGCCTCCATTCTAACAGCAGCCAATCTGGTGAACTCTAAAGAATGTTTCAGGCACTCCGAGATAAGAACGGAAGCACATCCTAATTTCGTAGAATTCGAAGAACTCTTCAACAAGCTCCCTCACAAATTCACGATCCGCCTGCTTCCTAGAAGTCGACCCCAGCTCCTATACTATAGAGTTTCGGGGTGGAAAAGGGTTACCTGAAAGCATCGATAAACCTCCTTTATAGGCTATCCTTTCGTATTCATTCGATGTGAATTTATCTCAGTGCGTTGTGGAAAATCCTATCTTATTAAGGTATTATAAGGGTATAGAATTTAATTTTAATTGCACTAAAATAATAAGAAGGCTTAAATAATTTTTATCAGTATACTTTCTGATGGTATCGCCCCTGCCACCACTAGCAGTTGGATTCTTCGGCTTAGGGACAGGGTATTATATCTGGGGGGGTTGGGAGTTCTTCGGGATACCAAAGGCTACCGAGCAAGTAAACAAAACGCTCGGTCAGTGGGGGATATGGATGCCAGGATTTTTACAGTTCCTTACGGGGACGTACCTCTTTCTAGGACTAACCATTTTTAATGCGTTTCAATCTTCCCTCGGTTATACAGCGCTCTATATGGCTGCGCTGGCTTTTACTGCTTATGGCGTCCATTGGTTTGCTCTGGGAATCAATAAGTATGTCCAGGGAGACCCGACTGTAGACGGCTACATGGCCATTTCTTTCCTCTGGATAAGCATAACGGGTGCCTTTGTATTCTTCACAGCGGGCGACGTTCCTGTCGCAGCTCTCTTCGTACTTCTGGCCCTCGTTTATATCTCGGATATCCCCGCCAGCCTTCTGAGATCCGCCAAATGGACTCGAATTAAGGGATTTTGGCATCTTGTAACAGGCAGCTGGCTAATGTACTTAATGTTTGCAGCTGCGACAACTTTCGCTCTTGGGATGCATCTGCCCCTGTAGCATAGAATAAGTTTTGATGATAGTTGATTTGTATTTTTATTCTCCTGTTTTTGGAAGCAGGATTTTGACAATTTACTAGGCATTCTTATCAGTGATTATATTTTGTTCTCTTTGTACATCAGACTTACTGATACGCCTGTGGGGGAAAATATTCTACATTTTAAAAGCGCAGCGTAACTCTATCCCGAGACGCCTGCGCGATTGGATCATCTTACTCTGGAAGGAGATTAATTGAATGTAGATTTTATGTCGCACAGAAAATAATCGAGGCAACAAAAACGGAACTGTTTTGGTTGTACTATATTGTCCTGATCACGGTAACCCCTACCTTCCTTTGGGTTAAAAGTTGGTGAGGCACATTTTCATAGCATATATATGAATTTGACAAACCTCATTGATATTATTCACCGATTTGCTTGGAAGTATTCCTCAATGCTTAACAATTGTTTTTCGGATCTAGATTATTCCTGAAACCTGAAGAAGAAAGTACGCCAAACCACTTTCAGACGTCACCAGTTTTTCAATTGACTGCTAGGATGATTTGCGAGATACAATTTTTATAAGGATGCCAAATTTGGATTTATGACAGAAGAAAGGTACACCTATTGGTCCCTTGCGTTAAAGATACACGAACTTGCTGAAATAGGGAGCGAGGAGTATGAATCCGCTTCCATTTTGAGCGAGGTGTTACGATCCAGCGGTTTCGAGGTACAGATGCCTTACCTTGGAATACCCACCGCTTTCAGAGCAGAGAAAATTATTGGAAAACCAATCCCTACTGTTGCGTTTTTGGCAGAGTATGATGCACTCCCCGGAATAGGTCACGCTTGTGGTCACAATCTTATAGCTTCAGCAGCAGTTTTTTCAGCCATAAGGGCATCCGAAAAAATAAAAAACGGGAGGATCGTTGTTATCGGGACTCCAGATGAGGAGGGTTCTGGGAAATTTTCAGGATCAAAAATACTTATGACTGAAATGGGTGTGTTTAAAGATATAGACGTAGTACTAGGCGCTCACCCTGGTGATAACTGGAGTGTTGGTGACCTTTCACTGGCAACAAAGGATTTTGAGGTGACATTCCACGGAGTTGCGGCCCATGAGGCTGGTAATCCAGAAAAGGGAAGGAGCGCTCTAAATGGGTCAATATTGACATATGAAGCCGTGAATATGATGAGGCAGCATGTCAGGAGGGATGCCAACGTTGTCATTCATGCGATCATTTCGGAAGGAGGTAAGGCTTCAAACGTTACGCCGGAAGTGTCGGTGCTTAAGGTTGGGATCAGATCGTCAGACGTAGCCTACCTAGAAGAGTTAATAGGCAGATTTATGAGGATAGTCGAAGGGTGTGCTATAGCCTCGGAAACAACATTTGACGTAGCCGAAGGCCCTCTTTACTCAACCACTAAGATAAATAATTCTCTTTCCAACTCAATACGAGAAATACTGAGCTCGAAGGGGGTCGATGTCCCGCCCCTTGAAAAATCTCTTTCTTTCATTCCTACCGGTTCAACAGATTTTGCGAACGTCTCCCAGGTAGTTCCTGCCCTTGAACTTTCATTCCAGATTGCCGAATCCGGTACACCGTGGCATTCTAGACAGTCACTTGAAGCAGCAAAATCGGATTGGGCAAAGAACTCCCTTAACTTAGTCATAGATACTCTTAGTGAGTTTGCACTGGATTACGCGGAGGATGAAAATCTCAGAAAGAAAATCAAAGAGGATTTTCTCCACTGATTTTTTAATTTTATCCAAACCTAGGAATCAAGGACGTGAATAGTTGCATCACTCAGATTAGCAGCACGGGCGCAATTTCCCCATAGGTATGGACAAGGAAGTAATATTCCCAAACCCCCCTCCGCAACTAGAAATTAGGCAGGTACAACATAAGCACTTAACTTCACTTTTTTGCAAAAAGGAGCCACCGTAGCTGGAATTAACGTAAAAATCGTGATGCCCCATGCAATGACGCTATGTTCATAGATATCATTTGATCCCATATCTGGACTTTTAGATTGGTTCCTGCTACCCATTATTAAAATTTGGATTTAACTCAAGAAACAACATCTTGCTTGGCCTCTACATAGGGGTACTCTGATGATATTGACATCTTGGCATTTAAGGGTATCAGCATCTGGTCTTCCCCATGTCCAAAAGGCAACCCATAAATAGAGGTCTTCTCAAGCTCCATTATGTACATTTGTATAATATCTTCCAGCGGTGGCATTGGCTCCTCTATTTCAGTTATCTGCCTAAATTCACCGAAGGCAAATCCTGCAAACTTTGGGAGCATTCCTGTAAGTTTCATAACTGAAAAGTATCGATCCAGATCACCCGATGTGATCCCTGCATCCTCAGAGAAGAGAATTTTACCCTCGGGGTCCGGGAAATAGGGGGTGCCTATGAGGGATGTGCCTACGGATATGTTAGTTCCGAGCGATCTGCCCTCCGCCTTTCCCTTGAATATGTACTTGACAAACACGTTAACAAAAATTGAAAGATCTTTAGATTTCCCAGAGAGGATATTCAAGAAATTTTTAAATGAAGAACCGCTGTACTCATCGGGATCAGAAGCCGGCATCGGCCCGTGAAATGTAACCAGACCTGAGAGTTTGTTTATGGCAAAATGAAGGGCAGTTATGTCACTGTAACCAACAAATATCTTTGGTTTTTCCCTTATAAGGTCATAATCTATGTAAGGCAATATATGTATCGACCCGTAGCCTCCCCTAGCACAGAGAATCATTTTTATGTTGTCGTCCCTGAATGCGTCGTTCAGCTCCTTTGCTCTATCCTCGGAAGGTGCCGCCAATGAGTTTCTTTGAACCAGTTTCCTTATATTCTGCCCCAGAGAAATCTTATAACCCATCTTCAATAACTTGTTTGCGGACATCGATAGCTGCTTCATATCAGGTGCGCTCGCTGGTGCAATGATCCCTATGGTATCACCTTCCCTTAGGGCACTTGGAACAACTATTTCGCTGGCATCCTTGTACTCCCCTATCATTTCACACCACGTCCCTTTACGAGACTAAATCAGCTTTCTCCATATCACGTTTTTGCTCAACGAGGATTAAATTACATTAGCAGGAGATCCCGACTGCTCTATGCTACTAAAATTGAGAGTGCTGAGTGCGATGTTTAATATTTTTCCCGCCCCCCAGGTTCACTAATCTTACTGCGTAAAGGGGGAAACCGAAATTCTAAGAACAGAAAAGCTGATTTTAACATCAAAAAGCCAGCTCCATCTGCTGAATAGTAACATCCAGTTCTCTTTGAATTTATATGTTGTTATTTCACTAATTTTCCATATTTTAGGAAAAATATAGCGAAGAGATGATGATTTGTTCTTGGCACTTTGAGACAAAACGAGAAAATAATTAAGATGTGGGTTGACTCAATGCCTTGGAAATGGACGAACGAAGAAGAATATCAAGGAAGGAGAGAAATATGAGAGATAGAAAGGGTGATGTAATGGCGGGAGCCACCCCTTAATTTAAATCGCTATTTGTGTCAAACTGCGATAAACAGTACAATGACTGAATAATCTGTTGAAATTGATAACGGATAAAAAAATGCTATGGAGAGTGGGAGAAATTATGACCACTTTCGCACTGACCTTTCCAATCTAGAACCGCAGAGTAGATATTTCTTATTTTCCTCATGAGATAGGATGATAGATATAACTGAAAAGGAACAGATTTTGCGCTCGGCAGTGGCATCTGGCCGGATATTCCTCAACAGTTCCACTGTAGATGCCGTAAGACTTGGGAGGATTAAAAAGGGGAACGTTTTAGATACGGCCAAGGTGGCGGGAATCATGGCAGCGAAAAATACATCAACTATCATACCGATGTGCCACCAGATTCCATTGTCTTCTGTTTCAACTGAAATGAATACCGGGGAAAACTACGTGGAGGTAAGATGCGAGGTGAAAGCCAAATATGGCACCGGTGTTGAAATGGAAGCATTAACGTGTGTAACAGCCATGCTGCTTACGGTATGGGACATGGTCAAATACCTGGAAAAGGATGAAACAGGGAATTATAAAGTTGCACGAATTGGAGATATTAGAGTATTAGAAAAAAGGAAGGGATAATGGTCCACAAATCGGAGAAAAAATACGAGTTGAAGATATGCGTAGTAACTGTTTCCACTACAAGGACTCTAGAAACCGATGTATCCGGCCGTGCATTGGAAAACAAATTGATTGAGGAAGGGTACAAGGTGACAAGGACCATCTGTAGCGATGATGAAATCATGATCCTCAATACATTGGTGAACTACAAGGACTACGATATCATTGTGTATGTCGGCGGGACGGGACCCAGCAAGAGGGACCTGACATATCTCACTCTATCCGAGATCGCGGACAAGGAAATTATTGGCTTCGGGGAACTATTTAGGTCAAGGTCTAAAGTGCCACTCTCTTATCTCTCGAATGCGTCATTATTCTTGAGGGGTACCCAACAGATTTACTGTATACCTGGTTCCCCCGATGCTACGGACCTAGCATTTGAAATAATGCACGAAATCATCGATCACGTTTACGAAGAACTCCATAAGGAGTAGAAATTAACTTACGACATCTCCTATATCCTCAGGAATAGTATATCCAGTGAATTCATGCTTATAATCTGATGCGTTTTTCAGGGAAGCTATAAAATTCCTTCCCAAGGGCGTAGAAAAGAATTCTTTGCTTATCAAGATATCATATTCCTCGTCACGTATCTTATGGAATTTGAGCCCGAATTTCTTAGCGTAAAACTCAATTGATACGCCTGCATCAGCCCTTCCCTGGGCTACAGCAAGTGCCACCGCTGCGTGGCTCTTTGCCTCCCAAAGGTATCCCCTGATCTTATCTCTCTCAAAATCGTCTCCAAGGTCTGCAGATATCTGTGCTTCTATCAGGTCCCTCGTTCCTGATCCGTTGTTTCTGTTAACGAAAAGCAGATCCCCGTCTATAATTTCCTTGAATGAGCTTATACCGACCGACGAAATTATGCCCTGCGATCTTGAGAATCCCCTGACTAGGTAAAATTGGCTAGGCGTCTCATCATCTATTAGGAACCTGTTATAAACGCCGTCCTTTATCAGGTGAACCCCTGATACATCTGCTAGCCCGATCCTCATTGCCTCCACACCACCCCACGAACCTGCATTGATAATTTTTGGTGTCTTTGAGGCATTGTAGAGGATCCGTTCTATCAGTGGATCATTTGAACCTATGAATAGGATTTCACCCGCCCTCTTTCCAAAATCAAAAAAACCCACTCTTTCCCCTTTATCGTAGAACGTTTTCTTACTACCTAGAACGATGAACCCGTCAGCATAGTACAGTCTGCTAACTGAGCCGGATTCACCATATACCGGATATGCGTTTCCGTTTCTCGCAATTATCGCCGGTATTACCGTCACTTTACCCCTCTCTGTATTCATTCTGAATGGGATCTTGACGTACCTGCTTCTTCCCCTCTTTAAACCGTATGCATCGACTATAGCTGGAATTATGACGTACCTGAGAACGGACGCAGATGACAAGGGGAAACCTGGCATACCGAGGAAAACGGATCTATCAAATGACGCTAAAAATGTTGGTTTTCCGGGCTTCATTGCAATTCCATGAAACCTGAGTTTTCCGCCTAGATCCTCGACGATTCTATACATCAGGTCGTGGAATCCGGCGGACGTTGATCCTGATGAGATAAGAATATCGTATTTAGAAATGTGTTGAGATACTGTTGAATACATACTTTCATAATCGTCTTGTACGACCCCCAATAATTCACATTCCGCCAAACCGATATTTTCTAGCGTGGCCTTGAAAAAATAGGAGTTACTATCATAGATCATGCCTTGATCCAGACTAATTCCGGGTTCAACTAACTCATTCCCCGTGGAGATAATGCCGATGTTGAGCTTGCGCACAACCTTTATTGACGATATACCTGATGACGCAAGAAGGGAGATCATCTCCGGCGAAATTAACGAGCCCTTAGACGAAAGGACCTCCCCCGTGAAGAAGTCGGAACCAGAATGCGCGATGTTCTCACCCGGCCTGCAGGCCTTGTATACTTCAACCTTATTCCCCTCCCTCTTGGTGTCTTCGACCATTATGACAGAATCTGCACCGCGCGGGATCATCGCACCGGTTGAAATGTAAGCGGCTTCACCTTCTCTAATTTCTACATCTGAACGCTCCCCCACCTTTATTTCCCCGGTAACATTTAGCGGGACAGGTGAGTCTTCTTCAGCCCCTTCAACGGATTTATGGAAAACAGCATATCCATCTACTTCAGACCTGTCGAATGGCGGAACATCCATCTTAGCATAAATGTCCTCTCCAGAAACGTAACCGCACGAATCCTCAATTTTCCTACTCTCAGTACCTATAAGCCTTGAGATTTCCTCCCTCACAATTTTCCTCGCTACACTGGGTTCGACAAGCTTATGAAATGCTTTCAACACCACCACCTCATCCGCTTTACTGTCACGGTTTCTCCTCCGCCTATGCCCTCTGAATTTTCCTCTATCTCTAGAATAGCCTGAGAATCAAGTAGGGAATATATGACTCCGGAACCAGTAGTTCTGGTCGGTACTACCCTAACAGTACCGTTTTCCTTGAAAATTTTTACCCTTACGAAGCTCCTTATTCCAACTGGATTTACAACTGATCTGTCCAGCCTGCCTTCCACAGTTGGCGCAGGATCGATGATCAGACCTAGCCATTGAGAGATGAGCGGAACAACGACGTTCTCGATTGCTATCATAGCCGCCACCGGCAGTCCTGATACCATGAAGAGCGGCCTCCCGTAGATAACTCCCAGACCCGTCGTTCTTCCAGGACGTATTCTTAGCCCCCTGAAAACAATCTTTCCGTATTTGGATACTAACTCAGGAACAAGATCCGCGTCCCCCGGTCCGCTCCCACCTGTCACGATAATAATTTCATCGTTCATACCCCTTACAACCTCCAGTATCCTATCGGTATTGTCCTCCACAACACCGTAAGAATTTACTTTGAAACCGCGAGACTCAAGGAGCCCTTTGATTAGCGGCTGAGTTGAATTCTTTATCAACCCGGAAACGAGTTCATCACCTGTTGAAAGAAGCCCCACAGAAATATCGTGAATCGCAATCTCTCCTACTCCGCTTTCTATCAAGGCTGCGACGTGCGCTGGGTTTATACGGCTACCCCTGCTGACTATAAGCGCCCCCCGCTTTAAATCCTCCCCTTTCCTGCTAACGTTCTGAAACTTCCTAACAGGTGAATATACCTTCAGAACTTCACCCTCATCAGTCTCCTCCTTCATTACAACACTGTCTGCGCCTTCAGGAATCCGACCACCGGTGTAGATTTTTGCGGCCTCTCCCTTATTTATATGCGATATTCCGGTAGAGGCCGTAACCGTACCAACTATTCTGAAGATCGATGGATTCAACTTGGAAGACGAAATCGTCTCATTAGCCTTCAACGCAAAACCATCGACAGCGCTCCTGTCGTAGGGGGGATAATCCGCTGGGGATATCACATCCTGAGCTGCATACGATCCGATCGCCCTCTCTACGGATTCGCTTCTCACCTTATCATTCAGGCCAAGACCCTTAGCTTTTTGTATTGCATCTTTCAAGTAGGTTAAGGAACCTAGCTCCATGAATGCAAATAGATATTAAACGTAAATCCTTTCTCTTCACTATCTAATCCAGCCTAACGCATTTATCCTCCCTGAACAAGACACTGCTATGATCCCTTTTGGATGTAAAAAAATAGGTCTCCCCTTCTATCTGCACCGAGCAGAAATAAGCATCTCCGTTCAATGAGCATGAACATGGGTACCCGGAAGCATCATCGACGATAGCTTCATCAGTAACCTTCAGGAATTTATCCCCCAACCTTATTATATTCCTGTAATCAAGGAGAGACACGCTCTTGTACTTCCTGAGCTCATCAAGAGAGGAGACACTTTCCACTATAAACCCTCCTTCGAAAGTCGTGAGGGAATCGAAACCTAGTTCCATGTCCCTAAAGTTATGGGTCACATAAATATACGTGATATCGTACCTCTCAATTAGACTGAAGAGATTGGAGATCAGTGACATCCTTGATCTCTCATCCTGCATGGAAAAGGGCTCGTCCATCAACAGAATTTCTGGTTTAGATATTATTGCCCTGGCCACAGCAATCCTCTGTGACTCACCCCCCGATATCTTGGATATACTTCTATCAAGGATTCCCTCTAGATTCATTATTTTCACGACCTCTTTGAAAATCTCAATTTCTCCGCTACCATACCTCACCGATATCAACAGATTTTCCCTGACATTGTAGTGTGGGAAAAGGAGGAGATCCTGGGGTATATACGAAACCTTCCTTTCCCAGGTTGGAAGCCTGTCGATCCTTCTACCATTGACAGATATCTCTCCAGATTCGAGGGGAACTATGCCACAGATGCTCCTAAGAAATGTTGACTTCCCCGACCCGTTTTCACCCATTATAAAATTCCTTCTTCCCCTCGTCTCATATTTTGGCACGTCTAGGTAGAATGCGCCCTGTCTAACCTTAATATTGTAAGCCCTTAACATGATAGCTCTCCACCAGCTTGAAAATCGCTGCTACGAGAATACCAGTCAAAACCAGAATTGTGGATGAGGCAGCTGCAGGCCCGAGACCTTCTGATATCCACTGAGAATATATGAAAACTCCAGAAAGCTTCGAAAAACTCGGAAAGACATAGTATGCAACGATCAATAGTGCGCCTACCTCTGATACAGATCTTGCCCATGTGAGAAGAAAGCCCTTCACTATCGGTTTCAAGAGAAGCCTAACTGATATTATACCGAAACTCGTAATTTCATTAATGCCAAGAGTCTTGGCCACGTCTTCGTATTTGACTATGTCAGCCCTATAACTTGTTCCGATTTCCCTTATAGAATAGGCAGAAGAAAGGAAGAATAGAGTCACGAATACAGCGAAGAATGTATCATCAAACGAATAGCCGTGAATAATTGTAGAAAGTAGCCTGCCTATAGGCATGCTCGGCTCAAATGTTATAAGCATCATAATGCCCACGACAGTATGGGGTATCATGATTGGAATCTCAACTATGCTGTCCGCAGCAGCATATATTTTTCCTTCTCCCCTCGCCATTACATACGCATAGGGGAAAGAAAATAGAACCGCTGAGAGGGCCACGATCGCGCATATTTCGTAAGTCAATACTATGCTCTGCAATATCCCGGAGGAGATATCATTCTCAACCGCGACAAGCGGCTGAAATGAAAGTATCCTGGCTATTGGAAGTATTATTATGATGAAATAAAGCAAAAGGAAAGGAAGGAATATATAACGTAGGACAGATCTCATCTCAGTTGTAATCTGAAACTGGTAAATAAGAAGGAGGATTCGCCACTAACGATCTGAGTTCTGTTGGCATATTGTTGATCCCGACACCTATCGGACTAGGCAGTGGGCTGAACAGGCTTTCCGTCAGAAATTCTGAACCGAGACCCGTAATCAGGTAATATACGTACTGCACGGCCTGAGGTGATGTATGGTTGGAGATAATTGTGACGGAGTAGAAGATCGGGCCGCCAGGAATATTTCCTACATTGTCATAATTGGGACCCGATGAATTAACTTCGAGATAAAAATCATCAACTGTCTTGTTAATGCTACCTAAATTTATCCATACAGGCAGACCATTGGAGCCTGTGGAATTTTTGTAATAATAGAGATGTTGATTGATAGCCTGAGAGACGTAAGTTATCGCATAATCGACAGCACCTGATTCAAGGTATGCATCAAGCCCGTACTCTTCAGTTGTAAGTTTTGTTTCACCCAGCCTTACTTTCTTCAAAAACAGCTGGTCATAGAGAGCATTTGAATCATTTGCTGGATAGCCAAGCTTTCCGAACCACGAGTTCCAGGCCGTGTTATATTCATTAAATTTGGATTTGTTGTTGTCAAATGCGATCTTCACAAAAGGGGCTGACCAGTTGGTGTAGAGTATACCTGCGAGTTTCATTGTTTCAATAGACTGGTACCCGCTTGGATCCAGAGACGCATTCGATACACCTACCGTAGTTGAGTTCTCTGTGAGGTTTTCAAACCAGAATGGGAACGTTGAAGGTATGGCGTAAGCATTGTTCAGCCACGTTATTGCCATCTGGTTTGTTGCGAACAGTATCTGCCAGCTGGCATACCGCGTTTTATTCATAAGATTCTCGTAAAGAATTGTGGCTGAAGCTGAAACAAATACGGAGTAGGGAGATCCCGACTGAACCTCTCTCGTACCGGCGATAGAGCCTCCAAATGTCATACCAACCTTTATCCCTGTAATGTTCCGAAACTCAGGATTGAACTCGTTTCCAAGCACATAGGTTAGGGATCCTGCTGCGAACGCGTTTATAAATACCTGCCTGTTAGACTGATGCCCGGGTATAAAATAACCAACCGATACACCCAATAGGAAAAATACGACAAGTAACGTCAATAAAAGCTTCCTATGGGAGATATTATCCTTTCCCACCATATGTCAGAGAAATGTTAAAACTTATAAATAGTTGTCCTGCTATAAATTTCCCTTGGAATAACAACGATAATAAGGACATTAATAATAGTCCCGTGTGAGATTTAAGATCGAAAAAGTTGGAACGTGCAAATATGAGGTTTCAGGGCCCGGAGACGAAGGGACTAGAGTCCCATCTATAATATACTCAAATGAGGCCCTACTCCAGGGTCTTGCAGATGATGAGGCTGTGAGTCAGCTAGTTAACGTTTCCATGCTGCCCGGAATAGTCAAGGCCTCCCTCGCTATGCCGGACATGCATCTAGGTTACGGCTTTCCGATCGGAGGGGTTGCTGCATTCAAAATGGAGGGAGGGGTAATAAGCCCTGGGGGAGTTGGCTACGACATAAATTGTGGGGTAAGGTTGATAGCGACAAACCTAAATGTTTCTGATGTTGGGCCAAAGATCAAGATGCTTTTAGATACTGTATACGAGCGAATACCTTCGGGTGTCGGCAGGGCTGGGAGATTGCAGATGAGCAATCAGAAAATCGAGAATGTTCTATCTGACGGGATAAAATATCTAATAAGTGAGGGATACGGGTGGGATAGAGATAAAGAGAGGGTAGAAGAGGAGGGAAGTATAAAATTTTCTGACAGGTCAAAGGTATCACAGAAGGCCAGGGACAGAGGATTTCAACAGCTTGGTTCACTCGGAGCCGGTAACCATTTCCTAGAAGTCCAGGTTATAGATGAGATATTCGATCAGGAGATCGCTAAGAAATTCGGGCTGATCGAAAAGGGGCAGGTAACAATTATGGTCCACACGGGTTCAAGGGGTTTCGGGCATCAGGTCGCAACAGATTACCTTGAAATTATGGGGGAAGCAATGAGAAAGTACAACATTTCTGTTCCTGACAGGCAGCTTGCCTCCGCTCCACTCGGAACCAAAGAAGCGGAAGAGTACATAGGTGCGATGGGTGCCGCTGCAAATTTTGGTTTTTCTAATAGGCAGATAATAACGCATTGGATCAGGGAGAGCTTTAAGAAAATTTTTGGCATGGACGCCGAGGATCTGGGGATGAACATCGTTTACGATGTTGCGCACAACATAGCGAAGCCAGAAATGCATAATGTAGACGGAAGGCAGGAGATGCTCGTGGTGCACAGGAAGGGTGCAACTAGGGCCTTCCCAGGCGGGAGGCCGGAAATCTCAGGTATATACAAGGACATCGGACATCCGGTCATCATTCCCGGAACAATGGGAACATCATCCTACGTACTCATAGGAACTCCAATCGCGCTCGATGAGACATTCGGTTCAACCTGCCACGGATCCGGAAGGGTCATGAGCAGAAACAGGGCGGTAAAGCAGTACACTGAGAGCTTCATTAAAAACGAACTGGAAAAAAGGGGGATATATGTTAGAGCCTCCACGAGGTACGTCCTTCAAGAGGAGGCACCCTGGGCGTACAAGGACGTTAGCGAGGTTGTAAAATCTGTTGAATGTGCAGGTCTTTCGCACACTGTAGCGAGGTTCAGGCCCATTGGAGTAATGAAAGGATGATCAAAGATGTATAGGAGGCACACACGTACGCTACGAAAGGGATCTTATATTTGATCTTTCCCCCGCGGATCCAAAATTTTGCCGGGTCTGGAGAAGATTTATGCGAGCCAATTCTCGTAGCTATCACTGAGCCCACAAGACCGATGGCACTAGCGACAAGCATGACAGAGAGAACGGGGGGAAATAGGGAATACCGGAGTGGAATATTAATATAATATGGAAAAACCATTGCAATCGTCTGCAGAACTTTAACATCACCAGTACCGAAATCCTTCATCAGGAATTTGAAGAATCTTATAAGAACGATGCTGTAGGCCAGCGACACCGTCACAAATGATGGTGAAATAAATGGAGGTACTAGGACTAAAAGGTATGGAATGTATATATACTTCTTCACAAAGTATTCTGCCATTACGGGAACCGCAAATATAGCAATGATGGAATGATTGTATGCATAGTAAAGCAGGACCAATGCATCCACTGCTAGGTATGGCAATGTGTTAATGCTTCTCTTCCTCACGTCTTCGTACGCAGAAAATAGGAGGAACGGGAGAAGAGCTAAGCCTAGTATTCTTATGATGTCAGGATACAGGCGATCACCTTTTTGCCGTGTTAATTAGCTCAGCCCTGCCTGACTCGGTCCTTCGTACCCTTCCAAACTCGTCTAACTTCCTTAGATCGTTTATCTCTATTACCGGCCCGTCCCTGCAAACTCTGAATCCGTTTATGCTGCAGCTGTCGCAAATACCGACGCCGCATTTCATCAACCTTTCCAGCGAAATATATACATTTCTCTTGAAAGTGGGAAGGGAATCTACAATGGCCTTTTCCATCTGTTCTGGCCCACAAACGTAAATAAAATCATATTCGAGAGCGTGGCTTTTGAAGAGGTCCACTACATTCCCCTTCCAGCCCACGGAGCCATCGTCTGTCGCAACATTGAAGCGCTCCTCTATGAGGAACAGCTCCCTGCGTGTCTTAGCCCCGACGTAAACGTCTCCATCGTACGACCTTATCATAGGAATAAGGGATGCAAGCCCGGTGCCTCCCGCGACATATGCAACCTTTCCTTTGGGCTCTGGATAGGAGTTCCCGTACGGCCCCCTGAAGAAAATTCTGTCGCCCTTTTTCAGGGTTGAGAGCGCCCGTGTGGTGTCTCCGTAAACCCTGAATGTAATTGATAGAGGATTTGAAACGCTGGAGAGTGACATAGGCACCTCCTTGCCACCTGGGACCCAGACCATGACAAATTGTCCTTGTCGAGCCGAAAAATTGGAGTTAAATTTTATCGTGTAAACTTCCTCTCCCTCCTTCACTACCTCTGCTATTCTCTCCGTCCTCATTTAACTGCACCCCCCACAATGTCCTCGATGCTAGAAAAACCTTCCTCATCAAGGTAGTTGGCCACACCTTGACTTATCTCCCTGAAAATTGCATAGTCCCTGTACTTGATCCCGGTACCGATCTGAACTGCCCTTGCGCCGACGAGGAAAAACTCCAGGGCATCCTCCCACTTGGTTATTCCACCCACTCCTACTATGTCCTTGCCAGTTTCTTTAAACACATCGTATACGGCTCTCAGCGCAATAGGCTTAATTCCTGGACCTGAATACCCTCCAATTATGTTCGACAGAACGAACTTTCTGGAACTGATATCGACGCCGATGGCCTTTACAGTGTTAATCAAGACATAGGCGTCGGAAGCTTCCGCTGCCTTTGCGATTGAGACGAGATCTGTAACATTTGGAGTTAACTTAGACCAAACCTGCAAATTTGTACTTCTTTTTAATTCAGTAACTATCTCTTCAACAAGATCCGGATCCTGACCTATCTCAGAACCAACACCTTTCACATGAGGGCAGGAAAGATTCAATTCAACTTTGCTGAAACCAGCCTCCTCAACATATTTAGCTAGATCCACGAATTCTTCAGCATTCCCTCCAAAAATAGATACAATTACCCTCTCCTTTTCAGTAAAATTTTTGAACTCTGAGATGAAGTTTCTAATCCCTGGATTCGATAGACCCACAGCGTTCAACAAGCCAGTTTCAATCTCGGCTATAACCGGGGTATCATACCCTTTCCTTTCTTCCAAGCCTATGGATTTTGTAACTGCGGCCCCGGCCCCTTCCCTCAGAGACCTTAGAATGGACCCGGGGGTTTCATCCAGTATTCCACTAGCAAGAATAGTGGGGTTACGCAAATTAAAATTACCTATTCTAGTAGATATGGAGGCCATCGGGTCACAATTATGCGTGAGATAAATACTTAGGGATTTTCCTCTAACACCTTTTTTTTCTGCGAATGGTACATCTCCAAAATTTCCTCTTCTGTCGTGGCCTCCTCTGCATCTTTGTCATTCCGCCATCTCCCGGTGAATCTTGGAAACCTTATCGCCAGCCCTGCATTCTTTTTTATCACATCCCTGCAGCAGGTATGCACGGGTGAGAGAGTTATCTCAGCCCCCTTAACCTCCAGGACGAGGGACGGCTGAAACCAGAAATCTGCACTTATCTCACTATCTACCCGCCTGTCCCTGTTCGGTATTAGAAATCTCTGCAGCATTCTGGGAAGATTCTCAAGTTGGTCATCTGTGAACCCAGAACCAAGCTTGCAAATTGTTTTGAACTTATCTTCCTCTTTTGAGTAGATGGCCATCAGGAGGGCTCCGTAACGTCCACTTCTCTTGCCCTGACCTGCGAAGGCTCCAACGACGGCAAGATCTACTGTGTCTTCCATTTCGAGCTGATACTCCCTCTTGTACTTTATCCAGAGAAATTCCCTGGCACCTGCTTTGTAAATGGATTTATCCTCAACGCTCTTTGCGACTATTCCTTCGCATCCGGCTTCCAGCGCTTCATTAAAAAAGTTTTCAGCTTCATCCACATCCGTCACTAATTTGCTCTTGGCTATATGCACCCTTTCCCCCTCGTTCACACTGCTTAACAGATTAACCCTCCTGTCTGGATAAGGCGTTTCCAAGAGATTCTGACCGTTGATCATCATGGCATCAAAAAGGAAAACCACGACGGGAATCTGTTCAGCTGTTTCGTCGAGATCGTACTTTCTCCCCCTCCTTCTCGATATCTCCTGGAAAGGGAGCATCTCATTCGTCTCAAGGTTATAGGGGACAGCTTCCCCGTCCAAGATAGCTGTTTCCGGTTTGATTCTTTCCTTCATCTCCCTCACAATATCCGGAAATTGGGAGGTAATTCTTTCGAGTCTTCTAGAGAACAGTTCAACCCTGTCGCCCGTCTTATGGACTTGCACCCTTAATCCATCGTACTTATATTCGATAGCAAACTTTCCACCCATCTTATCTAAAATATCTTTCAGCGAGGGGAGCCTTTCTGCGAGCATTGATCTTACGGGTATTCCAGGGGACAGCCTTATTGATGAAAGAGATTGAACGCCGTATGTCATTGCCCTGTATGCTAATTCGGAGAGGTTCGGCATTATGTTATAGGAACGCTCGACGATATCTGCTTCCTCCTTCGTCCCGAATGCAGACGCTATAGCATCCACTATAGTCATATCGGCTACCCCGATCCTTAGTTTACCAGTTACTATTCTTATTATGTATCTGACCTCCAGGGGTTCTGCATTCTGCAGTATGTCCTGCAGATACTGTAGCTTTCGTGTTTGAGATCCGCTTCCGCTCTCCTTGGCGAGCCTCACCAATGTTTCGAAAACCCTCTTCACGGTGAGTTCTTCGGAAAATAGTGCAACCTGCTTCCTGTTTGTTAATAGCTCCTCCGCTATCTTTCCAAGGTCCCCCTTCCTCACTAGTTCCTCCTCTATCTCCCTTTCCTTTCTACCGCTCTGGGACGATATTGCCTTAATTGCGATTTTTTCGGCAATTCCTAGTTCTAATCCCTCGTAGTCCGGGGCTATTTTACCTTGGATTAGAAATACGGTCTCCTTTATATCATCATTTGCCCTTTTTAGTATATCGGAAATTAGATCAACCATCTCCAGCCTTTTGGTTGTTGCCTCTATTCTGTCCAAGGTCATCGCAAGTTCGAGGAACTTCACATGCAGATATGGTATCTTAACTTATAAATATGCACTAAAACCCACTATCATCATTCATTCGTCCAGCTATAAATCCTTTTATTGAAGTAAACGATAACGAATGTGATAGCCTTGCTAGTCTTACGATTCTGCTGCTCCCATTTAGATTTAACCACTCCGGAGGTGATTTAGATGATCGATGTGTATATAATTGGGGGAAAAAGAACCCCGATAGGTAAATATGGGCGATCTCTCGTTTCTTACAGCGCCATAGATTTGGGTACCACTGCCATCAAAGCCGCATTGCTGGATGCAGGCGTTCGGCCGAAGGACGTCGAGGAGGTTATAATGGGAAATGTTATTCAGGCTGGTCTCGGACAGGACCCAGCCAGACAGGCCTCAATTAATGCGGGAATACCTCAGGACGTGTCTGCATCAACTGTTAACATGGTATGTGCTTCTGGTATGCTAGCAATAGCGAATGCGTATTACCAGATCAAGTCAGGTCAGAGAAACGTGATGGTTGCCGGCGGCATGGAAAGCATGAGTAACGCACCCTTTATCCTCGATTCAAGCTTCAGAAGAGAGACAAGGGCTATAGTTGCGTCAAGACCTGTTATGGATGCGATGGTAAAGGATGGCCTTTGGGATTTCAAATACAACAAACATATGGGTGCTCTGGCAGACGAATGGGCAAGGAGGAACAATATAACACGTGAAATGGCTGATAAATTCTCAACCGAAAGTTACAGAAGGGCCTCAGATGCAACATCTAAGGGCCTTTTCAAGAAAGAGATTGCCCCTATAAAAGGCATGGATACTGACGAAGGGCTTAGGGAGACGTCACTTGAGATGCTCGCTTCCCTCAAACCCGCCTTTGTCGAGGGAGGAATTCTCACGGCCGGGAATTCATCTCAACTGAGTGACGGCGCAGCCGCACTTGTGTTGGCTAGCGAAGATTTCATCAACGAGAATTCGCTCACCCCTAGGGCAAGGCTGATTGGATTTGACACGACCTCAACAGATCCAGCGGACTTTCCATATGTTCCCGTTCCATCTGTCAAGAACTTGCTGAAAAGGATCGGTATGAAAATTGCGGATTTTGATCTTGTTGAACATAACGAGGCATTTTCTGTTGCATCTATTGGAGTTAGGGATGGTCTCGGGATTGATGAGGAAAGATTCAATGTCAGGGGTGGCGCGGTGGCGCTCGGGCACCCGCTCGGTGCCTCCGGTGCAATAATAACGCTCCGACTGTTAAGGGAACTCGAGGATATGAAGATGAAAACGGGTATAGCTACAATATGCCACGGGGGCGGAGGGGCTTATTCGCTTGCAATGGAGTTGATTTAAATGAAAGTAGGAATAGCTGGCATGGGCATAATGGGATCCGGAATTGCACAGATCTGCGCCACGAATGGTTACACGGTCCTTGCAACGGACATTAACAAAGCGTTCTATGAGAGGGGTATCAGTTCTATAACCAAGAGTCTTGATAAGCTCATAGAAAAGAAGATCGTGACTGAACCTAAGCAGAGAATACTAGACAGGATTTCCTTCACAGATGATCTAAAGTCATTTGAAGATTGCGACATAATTATCGAGGCTGTGGTTGAGAATTACAAGGAGAAGAGCGAGTTCTTCAAAAAAATTGAGAATTTTGTTGGGGACGACATTATCATCGGTTCGAACACGTCTTCTATAAGTATTACGTCCCTCGCGTCAGTTCTGAGAAAACCGGAAAGATTTCTAGGCATCCACTTCTTCAACCCCGTTCCATTGATGAACCTGGTAGAGCTAATTAAGGGGATGAGAACATCTGACGACACGGTCTTAAGGGGCAAAGAGTTTTCCAAGAGCATAAAAAAGGAATTCGTTGTAGTAAATGACTCTCCCGGCTTCGTCACAACGAGAATAATAGTGATGCTTGTAAACGAGGGTGCATTTGAGTACTCTGAGGGCCTCGCCTCAAGGGAAGACATTGACAAGGCGTTGAAGCTCGGAGGTAACTTTCCTATGGGACCACTCACTCTCGGAGACCTCATAGGTCTCGATACCGTTGTCAACATAATGGATACTATGTACGAAGCCTTCAAGGATCCAAAATACAGGGCTGCGCCTATACTTAGAAAAATGGTAGAGGCGGGAAAATTAGGAAGAAAAAGTGGAGAAGGATTTTATAAGTACTGAAGAACAATTCACCGGTCTAGCTCAGCCCAGACATCGGACGATCTCCATTCTGGCTCCCTTGCAACTTTTAGTTTTATTTTCATTCCAACCTTAACGCTTTCCATGTCCTTCACTTTAAGCCGAGTGAGGAATAGAGTATCTACGCCCTCGAGTTCCACGTATACCAGCTGAAATGGAATATCCTTCAGGAATTTTTCTCCCGAGAAGTATAGAGTTGTTATTGTATGAATTCTCCCTTTACCGCTTATTTCCACCCAACTGGTTTCAGACAAGCAGTACGGACAGTCGGCCCTTGGGGGGAGGAACGTCACCTTGCATTTATCGCATCTCGTTGCCATTATTTTCCCCGAAGATAACGAAGTGAAGAACCTGCTTGTTTTGCCGTAGGAATGTTTGTACACTATCTCATATGGGTTTTTTATAATAAGAGGATCAATGGAATACACTTCTGTCATTTTCTCACCTCTCCATCACTGAAACAGTAACATAGGTGCCTGTTCCGGCGTGCGAGTGAATTAAGCCCCTTTCTGCACCCTTGACCTGTATCTTTTCAGACCCGTGATGCTTTCCTGAGGTACCCTGCAGCTGCCAGAAAACTTCCACCGCCTGCATTATTCCCGTCGCACCCACAGCGTGCATGGCACCTATGAGACCTCCGGAAGGATTGACTGGCAAATCACCGTCCATAGTGGTAACCCCGTCCTCTACAAGCTTTCCACCCTGACCATATTTTGTTAGACCAAGATCCTCGTATGTCTGGATTTCGCTGCTTGTATACGCATCGTGAAGTTCAATAACATCAATCTGCTTCAGCGGATTTGTTATGTTAGCCATCTTGTATGCCTGCCTTGCTGCCTCCCTACCCGCTCGGAACGAGTGAACGCCCGGATACTCCAGGTTTTCATACCATCTCTTCTTTTCGTGGGGAAGTATCGGCACTCCGCCCTTAGTTCTAGGACGGTCGCCGGCCCTCATCGCATCGGTTCCCGCCCCCGTCCCGGTTATCCAGATCGGGGTGTCGGTGATCTTCTTTGCTTTCTCCTCGGATGCGAGTATTGCTACTGCCGCTCCGTCGCTCATCAGGCATATATCAAGCCTCTTAAGCGGGTATGCGACGTACGGTGATTTCAAAACGTCATCAACAGTTATCTTTCCCCCATCCCTCATCCCGTGAGGATTCATCTTTGGATTTGTCTGGGCAAATCTGTTGTTCTGCGCATTGTTTCTGTTCTTAACCGCGACAAGAGCCATCTGCTCCTCTGTAGTTCCAAACTCTTCCATATGCCTCCTTGCCATGAGGGCGTAGTAGCCGCTGTAGAAACCACCTATAGGAAAGTCCCAATCCGTGTCCGAAGCAAGAGCTATGAATTCATTGCCTTTAGCTGTGTTTACCTCTGACATCTTTTCGAACCCTATGACCATGACGGTATCCAGAAGACCTGAGGCTACGTGGGCATATGCCTCCCGGAAAGCTAGCCCACCTGTAGCCCCTCCCCCCTCTATCCTCACCGAAGGTTTTGGGTTGAAGCCCAGGTAGTCCTGAATTATTGAGCCGAATAGCAGCTGGTTCTCGAAATGGTCGGAAAAGTATGATACAACCGTCCCATCTATGTCGTCCTTGGATAGATTTATGTCGTTTTCATAGAGTGCCATACGTGCAGCCTCTGCGGCAAGTTCTTCCTGGGTCTTATCCTTCCTGGACTTAGAAAAAAAGGTTAGTCCACCTGCAACCATGGCTACTTTTCTGGTCAAATGATCACCAAATGCCTAGAGCCTGATCGTTATTAAATCTTGTTTACTCTACCTCAGTAATAATAGTATTCTTGAGCCTTTCGCTGTTCCCTATCAAGCTTAGAGTCTGGCTTGTTTATTCTCGGTCTTTGTGTATTTTCATCCCTCCTGAACGTTATGTCAAGGTTTCTTAGGAAATGATTCATTCCGTCTCTTAGTCCGAGTGGTCCAACAGCCTCACCTTTAATGTCGGCCAATCCGCTGAAAACAATCAAGGAAGTTGAGATCAGGTCGATAAAATAGATATCGTGGTCCACGACCATAACACTACTCTTGTTGTTCTCCGCAAATCTTTTGATCATTCTGGCAACTATCATCCTCTGGTCAGCATCAAGATACGCAGAAGGCTCATCCAAGACATAAACATCTGACTCAGAACCCATAGTCTTAGCTATGTAGACCTTCTGAAGATCGCCACCGGAAAGTTCTGAGACAATGGAATCGCCAATCCCCTCTATCGACAGAGGTTTTAGGATCTCGTTCTTGAATTGTAGATCGGAAACCCTATCTCCGAGTGATTTCTGTAAAAACTCGTAAACTGTCACATTAAAATTTGATTCCGGACTCTGGGGCTTAAACGAAGTTTTAACAGCTCCAGAAATTTCACCGCTATCCGGCGAAAGCTCTCCGGCAATCATCCTAACGAACGTAGATTTCCCTGTGGAATTTGGACCAATGACGCCGGTAACCTGGCCCTTCCTTAACGTTCCGGCCTTTACGGTCAGCGTAAACTGCTCGAATTTCTTTTCCAGATCTGTCCAGGTCACTACCGGAATGAGGCTCCTGTCAATGTCTGGAGGCTTTCTGAGAAATTTTATCTCGTAATCCCGGAATTTCATATTTTCCTGCTTGATATAGCCAGTAAGGTAGGAATTTATTGCCTGCCTGGTGGAGTAAGAATTGCTGACTATTCCGTAACCCCTGGGATCTCCATAGGTGAGACTGATGTAATCTGTCATAAAGTCCAAAATCGCCAGATCGTGTTCTACAACGATAACTTTCTTTTTCTCAGCGATGGCTCTTATTGTTTTGGAAATCTTCAGTCTTTGTGAAATATCAAGGTAGGAAGACGGCTCATCGAAGAAATAAACATCAGCATCCTTTAAAACTGCTGCCAGAATCGAGATCAGTTGAAGCGCTCCTCCAGATAGATTTTTAATATCTTTATCGTAGATCTCTCCGTAACCCAGCTCGTAGAGCTTCTTCCTTCCATCGTCACCATAATTGGACAACAGGTCGCTTACCTTTCCTTTAAAATATTTAGGTATCGAATCCACGTACTGAGGTTTCAGGGAAGCTTTCTTTTTGCCGGAGTACAGGGATTCAAAATATTCTCCCAAGTAGGTTCCATTGTACTGCTCTATTACCTTCTCCCTTTTCGCCTCGTCATGACCAAAGTTGGGAATAAGATTGCCGGTTAATATGTTGAGTATGGTGCTCTTTCCTGTGCCGTTCTGACCAAGGACTCCGATCACACCCTTCATCTCGAGGGAGGGGAGACCATACAGCACAAACCCGTTTTTTCCAAACCTGTGAACTGCTCTGCCCTTTTCCCTATCTGGAACTCCAATAATCTTTATCGCATCAAAAGGACATCTGTGAGCACAAATTCCACAGCCTATGCACAGGTCCTCGTGTATCTGTGGATAACCCGTAGGCAGGAAGTCGACAGCCATTATGTTGTTTCTTACCGGCGGACAGTAAAACTGGCATTCTTGCCTGCATTTTTTATAGTGGCATTTATCGTAGTCAATGACGGCGACGTGCATAACCTTAGGCTTTCATCCTCCATACTTCATCAGGAAGGCCATCGTATAGCATGGACTCCCCGGATTGCGCTTCTTCCGTCTTCTTACCGTTAGCCATAGCCAATTTCCTTACATTTTCCGGTTTGATTAGCCAGTAATGAATCCTCCACTCTCTGCCATCGAACAGTGTTGTTTCCTCCCTTTCCGTATCTAAGATCCCAAGGTCCTCCAGCATGTAGAAAGCATCCCTATCTTCTGGTTCTAACATATTGTCTATCACATACCTACCATACCCGAAAAAGTTCAGTACATGGAAGGCTATATCGTAGGCCTCCTGCTCACTCATTTTCTTACTCTGCCTACTCATTCCGTTTGATATCGCCCTGGCCATTAGATCGACTGTAATAGGTCCTTCTGAGTATGACTGTTCTGCTAGAGTCATTATGAGGTCACCTAACCTATACGATAGTACAAAAAAGTTTATAAACTTAGTCATAGGTAAAACGGCATTAATACGTGCTGATTGCCCACAAAATTTATTTAAAAATCACGTTCAAAACACCGAACATATAAGGCCCGCAAAAACTTTAGGAAGAATGCGAGGGAGGTTGCTGCCGCCGCGCCCGCGATATCCTTTAATTTAAATTAAAGAACTTCAAATGACTGTTTAAAAACTTACTGGCTCATTCACAAATTGACCACCATCGTTCGTCCTCAGGATCCCTGAAAAATAGTAGAGAGCCCTCAATTAGCTTAATTAAGAATTTCCTTCCGCAGACCTTTATTTCTTATTCGGGAAAATATTTGCCGAAGGGAGCGGATATAGGAAATTATAAAATTTAGGAAATAATGCGGAGACCATGGCTGAACCCGATAGCGAGATGGTTATCAGATTTCAAGATATGAGGTCGCCGGTTAGCTACTTTTCAAAGGTCTATGACTTCAACGGATATCTGAATTTTTACAGGAGAGGGAGAACAATAGAGGGCGTAGTAACGTTCCTCCGCGAAGGTAAAACCATGGACGAACTCAGAAAAGCTATTAGAAACCGTGGCTATGATATGATGGACAGGAAGGCAGGGGTCACGATCAACATAAAGGAAGAATGTTATGTTTGTGAACTTATAAGCTCCCTATTGGAAGTGAAAAATGCAATTATAGATGTGCCCATATTCGTTTCAGATGGGGAAGTTATCTTAAGGATCAAATTTTTCAAATCTTCGTCAGAGCTGCAAAGAATAGTATTCAAAGATTCCGAAAAGAGAGATTTCTTCAGCATAGATTACCTTGGGCCTGTTAGAAGCGATAAGGACTGGATTCTTGAGAATGAAAGGGGTTGGGAAATGAAGAAGTTGATATTTTATGTTGTCCCGACTAACTCATTTACTCTGAGCTACGCCAAAACAAACGATAAGTTCAAGGCAACCATATACGTACGAAGCGTTGACAGGAACGGATTTCTGGATGTTTTCTATAACGTGGAGGGAGAATTTCCAGATTGGGAAAAGGAGCTGAGGAAAGAGGCGAAGGAATATGAGCTTGTTTACAAGGATGAGACAGGCGGAAAGGTGTTTCACGCAGTTGTACCGGAACAAGGTATTCTCATAGATCCATACAAATTCTCCGATATAGATCTGCCATTTAACTATGAACTGGAAATAGACGGTGAAAAATCGAAGGTAACCATGATTTTTGAGAAGAGCAGCCTGGATTCATTCTTCAAGTCCATAGGTAAACTCAGCGACAAGGAGTTCCAGGAATCGCAGCTTGAGATAAAATCCGTCGAGAGGTATCCCTGATTCCAATTTTGTACTAATTTTTTAATGTTGTACCAGCAAGTAATTAATATCCAGTTGTATGAAAGCATATGAAGGCATTAGTGTACATGATAGCGGCAATAGCCGTTGCGGCCGTATTGATACCTACAGCCTCTGCCTCGGTTATACATGCAACCGTGAACGAGAACAAGAATATGGCAACAATTAATGCTTCAAGCAATTACAAACTTTTTTACACCTATCCTAACGATTCGGAACAATCCCAACTTTTGGCAGGCACTGGTATCTGGTTCAATGGAACAGCATTCATAAACTCATCCGGCATGCTTGATCTGCAAAAATATGTTAGAAATGGCAACGGGGACTACACGGGAAAGTTAAATGGGAATGAATCAAATGGGAGCGGATCGGATGAGAGACCCGGTGCAAATAGTACTATAGCGAACAATACGTCACAACCTCAATTGCATGTGGTTAACGCGAGCATAATTTACCAACTTCACATCCGTGGAACAAATACCAATCTCACAGTTTATCGTAATTTAACATTAAATATCGTAATAACTAATGTAACGAAGCACGTTGGGAATAGAACAGTCATCGACATGTCCTGGAGAGCCTTTGAAGTGCAGGGTGAATTTATGACCTCACTCCACGGAATTCTCAACTTCGATTCACAGAAAAAGATGCTGGATTACAATACGGATATAAATGAACTCGGGAATCTCGCGATGGAGGATGATTCCCACCTATTTAGCCTGAACCAGGTTCTCGGGAATAGCTTCGATTTGAATAGAAATACAATCAATTTCAACGTTTTCTCCGTGCCGCTGACGCAGTGGGTTTCACATTACAATGCGAACACAAACACAACATTCTTTTACTACAATATGAGCAATGAATTGCTATACAATTCCACTGAAAACCTAAATGGCATGAATTACACACTGAAGGTTATCCAAGACCCGTCCGCCACCCTGGCCATACTCGGAAATGTGAAACCGATATCGGCTAACGAACTTACCGTTGTTCCAACTAGCTCTGTGTCGCCAGTGTTTGAATACATCGCAGTAATACTAACTATAGTAGCAATATCGGCCATAATCATCTTCATTGTGAGGAGAAGGAAGTAATCTTTTAATTTTATTCATAAAAATTTTTTTAAGGAGGATCCTCTTTCCTATCTATGAAGATAGAGCTCTATGATCTTAAATTCTCTTTTAAATTTAATGATCTTAAATATTCGTGCGTCGAAACTATTTTTGGGGACTTTAATGACTGTCTAAAGCTCGACAGCGAGGGTTTACTTATTAAAAGTGTAATGGCAGATGGAAAAGATGTAAATTACAAGGTGAGCGGCAACACGCTCGAGATACCGTCTATAAAATCAGGTTCAGCTGTGATTTCATTTTCTGGAGTGGTCTCAAGCATTTCCCTGATGGGAATTCATGAGAGCAGGTACGAAACAGGAAGAATTATTACAACTCAGATGGAGCCCACTGGAGCCAGGTCCGTTTTCCCCTGCATAGACAGACCTGATGCAAAGGCAAGGTTTCGGATAGAGGTGGAGGTTGATTCTAGAGCTGAGGTTATAAGCAACACAAAACCATCTGTGAGAGAGCTAGGCGAAAACAGATCGCACTTCGTCTTTGAGGAGACCCCTCCGATGTCTACCTACCTTGTTTACATTGGTATAGGAGATTTCGATACGATATCGAAGACAAAACAAGGCAGGACGATTACGGTAGCTACTTCTCCTGGTAAGGCCAAAGAAGGCCGCTTCTCTCTCAACCTCCTACAACACCTCCTTCCAAGATATGAACGATATTACAAAATAAAATATCCATTCGACAAAGTGCATCTAATAGCACTACCTCAGTTTGGTGCGGGTGCTATGGAAAATTGGGGTGCAATAACGTTTAGGGAGCTAGCCCTACTCTACAACGATTCTGTAAGTTTTAGCCAGAAGAAAGGAATAGCCTACACAGTTTCCCATGAGTTCGCTCATCAGTGGTTTGGAGACCTAGTCACTATGAAATGGTGGGACGATCTTTGGTTGAACGAGTCTTTCGCGACTTTTGTTGGGTACAAGATTCTTTCCAAAATATATCCGGAATGGGGACTCTGGCAGGATTTCTTGAGGCAGGAGACCTTGCCTTCAATGTCCAAGGATAGTCTCCTCAGCACTCATCCAGTAAGGGCGACAGTCAAGAGCCCAGACGAGATATCTGAGATATTCGACGAGATAAGCTACGGAAAGGGTGCCTCGGTGCTGCGAATGATAGAGGAGTTCATCGGTGAGGAAAGATTCAAGGAGGGAGTTTACAGATACCTAAAGCGCTTTGAGTATTCGAATGCAACATCAGAGGATCTCTGGAATTCTCTCTCTCAGGTTAGCGGAAAAGACATCTCTTCACTGATGAAATCCTGGCTAAACAGGGAAGGACTTCCCGTGGTTACAGTATCTCCGGAAAACGGCTTCATAAAGGTATCACAAAAAAGATTCACCTACAGAGAGAATGATGATGGATACCTTTGGGAGGTTCCACTGTTCATAAAAAGCAATAAAAGAATGCGCAAACTGCTCTTAAAGGAGAAGGAAAGAAAAATCAGAGTCGGTTCTGATGTGATGTTTGATCCGAGGGCATCCGGTTACTACAGGCTTCTGTTTAAGGGCGACCTTCTTGGTAAGATGGTAGCCTCAGATCCCTCCCCCGAATTCCTTGGAAAACTTATAGATGATTATTATGCGTTTCTCCTTTCTGGGGAGATAGATCTCAGCGATCTTTCCGCTTTAGTTTCTTCCCTTAGGAACAGAGATGAGTATACACTCGTCCTGAGACTAGGAGATGTTTTAGAACAACTCGCTCAAATTGTACCGACGGAAGATATCATCTCGACTGCATCTTCCTATCATAGGGAGAAATTGGAACGATTCAGCAAGAACGAGGATGAGAATTCGAAAGTTGTAGTTGACAACTTCTCAACAGCTCTCGCAATCATCGATCCCAAATTTAGAGAGAGCGAAAAGGTGAAGTTGGATGATTTCAAGAATGTTCCTGCAGAGAAGAGAATGTCCGTATTGATATCTGCAGCGATGAGCAACTACCAGAAAGACAGGTTGTGGGATATGCTGAGGTCTCCGGAAAATGACGTGGAGTCTTCAAGGGTCATGTTTGCTATGGGTATGTTTCCGGATCCATCGGCGGTAACTGAATTCCTGAATTTTGCTGTATCAAGAACAGAGATGAGGGGTAACCTGATATATGCGTTAGGGGGTTCCGTAATTAACAGAAATTTCCGTGCTGAAATTTGGAAATGGCTCCCGCAAAACCTCAACACGATACGGGAAATATACAAAGGAAGCAGTTCTATTTCTCGTCTAATGGAGCTAGCAATATCTATTGACGGTATTGGTCACGAACAGGAAGTTGATGCCTTTCTCAGATCAAACAGTATTCCGGAGGCATCGGCAGGCATAAAAAATGGTCTAGAGAAATTAGAAATAAATGAAAAACTCATTGCAAGGATCACAAGAAAATGAATTTATAATTTCCCTTAATACTGGGTAGATGAATAATGAACCTCTACGAATATCAGGCAAAAGATCTGTTTAGAAAATTTGGAATTCCTGTCCCTGAGGGTTCTTATTTTGAATCCGCAGAGCAGCTCAGGTGGAGTAAATTTCCTGTAGTTATAAAGGCCCAGGTACTCACTGGCGGAAGGGGAAAGGCAGGTGGCATAAAATTCGCATCAGATGGGAGCGAACTAGTCCAGAAGGGGAAGGAGATACTAGGAATGACTATAAAAGGGTTCAAGGTCAAGGGTATTTTGCTTGAAGAAAAACTGGACATAGCAAGGGAATTATATGTTTCCATAACCCTTGACAGAAGCAGGAAAGAACCCTTGATAATGGCCTCGAGGTCTGGCGGTGTAGAAATAGAAGAAGTTCCCGATTCTGAAATAGTGAAATACTGGATTGACCCTGTTCTGGGTTACTCCAGTTTCATCGGCAGGGGAATGGCCGCAAAACTGAAACTCGACCAGAATGAGGGGAAGCAGTTTCAGGATATTTTACAGAAAATGTATTCACTATACAACCGGTATGATTGTGAACTTGTTGAAATCAACCCACTAACTGTCTTGAAAGATGGGAGGATTGTTGCGGGCGATGCGAAGGTCATAGTTGATTCAGACTCCCTATTCAGACACGGTGATATACCTGATAATCCCGCAGATATGACAAAATTAGAGCAACTGGCCCACTCCAGGGGCTATTCCCTTGTAGAGCTTGATGGTCACATTGGAGTAATAGCAAATGGAGCTGGGCTGACAATGGCTACCCTAGACGGTCTTACCCTCAAGGGGTTAAAACCGCGGAATTTCTTAGATCTTGGCGGGACAGATGATGTCGAGAAGGTAGTGGGAGCATTCGAAATTCTTAAGGAAGCTGATATAGTTGCATTATTCATAAACATATTTGGCGGTGTTACCAGATGCGACACTGTTGCCAAAGGGATAGTGGAAGCGAAGAAGAGAGTAGGATTTTCAGCGCCAATAGTGGTAAGGTTATCAGGAGTCAACGAGGATATTGGAAGGCAGATACTTAAGGAAAACGGGATTGCAGCGTTTTCGAACATGATGCAGGCGATCGAAGATATTGGAAGGGTGGTGAAATAGTTGGGAATTATAGTCGGCGAGGACACAAGGATAATTGTACAAGGAATAACGGGACATCAGGGTTCGTTTAATTCCGTACAGATGCAGAAATTCGGCTCGAAAGTCGTTGCCGGTACATCTCCAGGAAAGGGTGGAACGGAGGTCAACGGAATAAAGGTATACAACTCTGTTGAAGAAGCGATGGTCGAGGAGCCTAACGCGACCTTCATATCCGTCGCGGCGCCTTACGTTCTCGACGCCGCCATGGAAGCGCTTTATAGCGGCCTGAATTTAATTTACATACTTACAGAAAAGGTGCCTTATCAGGATACAATGAAGATCGTTAGTCTTGCAAAAAAGATGGGAAGAATAGTTCTTGGACCCAACGGACCTGGGGCTACAACTCCCTTCACATGCAAGCTGGGTATCATGCCTAACCAAATATTTAGGGAGGGGGAGATAGGCGTCATTTCGAGGAGCGGAACTCTGACGTACGAAATAGTGAACCTTATTACGGAAAGCGGGCTAGGTGAAAGTACTGTCGTTGGCCTAGGCGGGGATCCGGTAACTGGGCTGAGCTTCATAGATGTCCTCGAAAGATTCAAGAGCGACGAAGACACAAGAGCCGTGGTACTGGTAGGAGAGATAGGTGGGACAGCAGAGGAGGAGGCTGCGGACTATATAAAGAATAATTTCAACAAGCCCGTGGTCGCATATATTACCGGAAGGAGCGCGCCACCTGGGAAGAGGATGGGTCACGCAGGAGCCATAATAACGAGGGGTAGGGGTACGGCCGAATCGAAAGTTAGGGCGCTTGAAGACGCCGGGGTACTGGTTGGCTCTTACCCCTATGAGATCCCAAAGCTTCTGAAGGAGGTGCTGAAATGAAGAGGGATATCATTTCCGTCCTTGACATGAAGGACGATTTCAAGGATTTTATCGACGAGGGTCTGAGACTAAAACAGTCCTTCAAATCCGGAAAAAAGGATTCCTCACTTGAGGGGAAAACGCTTGCGATGATATTCGAGAAACCGTCAACGAGGACAAGGGTCAGCTTCGAAACAGCCATGACACAACTTGGAGGCCACGCGATATACCTTTCCCCGCGGGACATGCAGATGGGTCGGGGAGAAACTATAGCAGATACGGCAAGGGTACTTTCGAGGATGGTTGACTCCATCCTCTACAGGGCTTTCAAGCACGAGAATGTCGTTGAGCTGGCCGAGAATTCAACTGTTTCCGTCATTAACGGGCTGGACGATGTTGAGCATCCCACACAGATCGTGGCTGACTTCATGACTATTAAGGAGAAGAGGAAGAAACTTGAGGGACTCAAAATAGCTTTTGTGGGGGACGGAAATAACACAGCAAACTCTTTAATGCTCGCGTCTTCGATCGTCGGGGCCGACTTCTGGATCGCAACGCCAGAAGGTTACGAACCAAGCAGGAAATTCGTTGATCAGGCTGTCGCAATAGCTAGGGCTCATAAGTCTGAGGTAGTCGTGACTAATAATTTCAAGGAGGCAGTTGCAGGAGCAGACGTTGTCTATACTGATGTCTGGATTTCCATGGGGGAGGAGAAGGAGGAAAAGGAGAGGATCAAAGCATTCAAACCTTATCAAGTGAATAAAAAGATGGTTTCGATCGCCAAGAAGGACTACATTTTCATGCATTGCCTTCCGGCCCATCGTGGACTTGAGGTCACAAGTGACGTGGCAGATTCTCCTAACAGTGTGATATTCGATGAGGCCGAAAATAGGCTTCACGCGGAGAAAATAATACTGAAGAAAGTCATGGAGGGCTCTTGATTTTTGTTCCACAACATATTTAAATGATGATATACTCAAAAAACAATGACAAACGGGATATACCAAAGACTAAGAAGGGAAGGGGATTATGTTCCCCGTTTCCTTATAAAGCTTTGGCAAATTAGGATCAAGGAAAAATTCGGACTCGAAGTTGACAGTGACGTAGCTGAGGTGATAGTAAAGATCGTTCACGAAAGGAGCACCTGGAAGGTGACAAGGGCAGAGAAATACATAACCACGTTACTCAAGATGAAGGGCGAATCCAAGGAGGAAGCCGAGAAGGAAGCCCGCGAACTGGTGAAGACAGTTTTGGAATGAAGCTGAATAGCCTGAAAGAATGAACTTAGTGCACAATATAAAAAAAAGCAATCTAGAATTGCTTCTATCCAACCTGAAAACACCTGAAAACTATAACATTGAACTTGAACAGTACAACACACCACCACTAGTCGCATCAACGATCCTTTTCAGGGCGGCTCAGGAGGGAAACATCGTAGAGATGGAAGTGGCAGATCTCGGCTGCGGGAACGGAATATTCTCAATCGGTGCAGCTATCCTAGGTGCAGCAAAAGTGTATGCAATTGACAGAGATCAAAGAATGATCGACCTGGCCAAGAGGAACGCAGAAATGATGGATGTGAAGATTGAATTCGTTAATTCCGATGTTTCAGACTTCAGTACTGGAGTAGATACCATGATATTAAATCCACCATTCGGAAGCCACAGGAGAGGGCTGGATATACCATTCATTGAATCTGCTATTAAATTGTCTAAACATTTTTATATTATCCTTGATTACAACTCAGGTGATTTTTTGAGTAAATTTATCAAGAACAGGGGAACTGTAGTGTGGGAGGAAAAGAGCTTTATCGAGATTCCAAAGATCTACAGATTTCACAGGAAGGAAAAAACCCTAATTCCAGTAAGGATTTCACGGGTTGATACAAGGTGAACAAATTAGTATTTCCAGGAGAGTACCTCGGAACAGAGGAGGAATACATACCAGGATCAGGAACATATCTCGACGAGGGGCGCATATACTCAGCGTCTGCTGGCAGAGTGAGTATTGGAGCTGACTTTAGAATTACGGTTGTAACCGGAAATGAAGACATGACACCGCAGCAGGGTGACGAGATAATAGGTGTCGTAACTGAGATCAATGACCCCCTGGTGGTTGTTTCTGGTGAATACATTATAAGAAAGGGACTTGTATATGAAACCAAGAGTAGGGTTCTTGTTCACGCAAGCAGAATCGTTGGACAGTACCTAGACACTTGCTCCAAGGTCATCAAGGTGAGAGATGTAATAATGGGAAAAGTTATTTCCACTAGAGGAAAGATAGACCTGACTTTGGAAAATCCAGACTACGGGGTAATATACGCATACTGCTCGAAGTGCAGAAGGCCTCTAGAAAGAATTAATAGCGAACTTTACTGTACCTACTGTCAGAAGAGCGAACTGAGAAAGGTCTCCAGAAGATACGGTGAGATCCCCAAGGGGTGTGTGGTAAATGAAAATAGACGAAAATGATGATAGGATGAGGGTAGAAAAGCTGGACCTGGAAGTGCGTAACCTGAGAAAGGAAGTGGAGAACATGAAGACGATTCTCAGGGGTCTGCTCCAGGTAGTGATGGAGAATGAGGAAGAGGACGATTACTATGAGTACACTTAGGTGAACAAATATGGCAGTTCCGATGGCTGTTATGCAATCGATGATCCAGAAACAGGTATCCTTGCTGCTAAAGGATAACACTGTGCTGGAGGGTGTTTTAGAAAGCTATGACGATTATATGAATATGGTGATATCAAGCACTGAAGAGATCAGTGAAAATAACAGGAGGAAACTCGGTACGGTAATATTAAGGGGAAGTAATGTTGTGAGGATTTCCCAGAAGTAAAAAAGTAAAGAATGATAGTTTTAGGCATTGAAAGTACTGCACATACTGCGTCAGTCGGGATTGTAGAAGGAGGTAAAATAATCGATTTCAAATCTGACTCGTACAGGCCAGAAAAAGGTGGGATAAACCCGAGAGAGGCAGCAACACATCACATGAGGTCATTCCCGAAAATCCTGACATCACTGCTGGAAAAGAATAAGATGGACATCAGGGATATCGATAGGGTGGCGGTTGCAACTGGTCCGGGTCTAGGCCCTGCTCTCAAGACTGGCGTGGAACTGGCAAGGTACATTTCGATAAGGTATGGCAAGGGTATTGTCCCTGTTAACCACGGTGTCGCTCACCTCGAAGTTGCCAGAAGCATGTCAGGCTTCAGGAACCCTCTCTTTCTATATGTATCGGGGGGCAACACGCAGATCGAAATTATAGGGAACGGGAAGTATTCAATCCTCGGAGAGACACTCGACATAGGAGTGGGGAATTTCCTTGACAAACTCGCAAGGGACATGGGGATTCCGTTCCCAGGTGCTCCAAAGCTTGAACACCTAGCTTTAAAGGGCAGAGAGATCTTCGATTCTCCATATACAATAAGGGGGATGGATGTCGCATACTCCGGTCTGTACACTCACCTAAGAAATTTGATCGGCAGGAAGGACGAAGGTGATATAGCCTTCAACGCGCAGGAATATGCGTTCACAGCACTGGCTGAGATAGTGGAAAGAGGAATGGCTCATTTTGGACTTGAAGAATTCACAATAACAGGTGGAGTTGCGAGGAACAGAAGGCTAAGGCAGATTCTCCAAGAAATGGCTCAGCATAGAGGTTATTCCTACTTTTTCCCAGAAGATAAATTTCTTTCCGATAATGGTGGCATGATTGCACTTGCAGGTTTTTTTTCTTCTAGTACGGTCAAGGCAGATAGGATAACAGCGGACCAATACGAGAGGGTCGACTCCTACAAAGCAAACTGGATTGGTAAGAGAAATGTTACCCCTAAGTCTATGAAAGGGGGAGAAAGTGTCGTCAAAAGGATCAGATTCCAAGGATTCGACTGCATCCTAAAGATTAGAAGGGGCAGGGATTACAGAAATCCAGATTTGGACAGAATGATTAACAGATCGAGGGTCAGGAGGGAGGTGAAAATTCTCCATGCGATCAGGGAAGCAGGAATAAATGCGCCTGTTGTTCTTTATGTGAACCTTCAGGAGGCAACCCTTATTATGACAAGAATCAAGGGAATCCCCTTGAGTCTGCTTCTTAACACGTCGGAATTTGATGGCCTTGTGGAAGAGTCAGGAAGGGTTGTAGCAAGAATGCACCTTGCTGGGATCAGCCACGGCGACCTGAATGCAGGAAATATCTTAGTCAATGGGGGGATAAATATAATAGACCCGTCCATGGGAAGCACGTCCCCAACGATGGAGGATTTTGGGGTCGACGTTCATCTGATGAAGGAATCGTTAACTTCCCTTGGGATGAGTAAATCTTTTAACAGGTTCCTTTCCGGATACAAAGAATTTTCTAAATACGATGAGGTCCTTGACAAGGTTAGAGAGATTGAAGGGAGGAGGAGGTACGTATGATTTTGATAACTTCAAATATGGGAAAATATGAAGAGTACAAATCCATATTCAGGGAAAACGATATCGACCTGGAATTGAAGCTAATGAGTTATCCAGAAGAACAGCTGAGCTCAATAGAAGAGGTCGCCAGGAGGTCTTTGTGCTACTTAACCGGCATAATAAAAGACGATTTCTTTATAGACGATTCAGGAATATTCATAAATGCTACGAATGGGTTTCCAGGTGTATATTCATCCTACGTCTCGAAGACGATCGGAAATGAAGGTATATTAAAATTACTGCATGGAATGAAAGATAGGTCAGCTCAGTTCATGACCTGTATAGCGTACTATGATGGAGATGCGCACACATTCCTGGGGATCAGGAATGGACGCATATCAGAGTCTATAAGAGGAAGTAATGGATTCGGCTTTGATCCGATATTTATACCTGAAGGCAGCAAGAAAACATACGCTGAGATGTCCCTTAAAGAAAAGAACCTCATCTCTCATAGATCCGCAGCAGTTTCTCTCTTTATCGATTTTATCAAGAAAAAGGACAAATAGGAATTCAAAATCCCGTATCTGTGGAAAAAGGTAAATACAAGGAATTCAAAATACCCATCTCTCTAGTTTTCATAGCAGTATCATTATTCTTCTTCGTCCTAACCGTGATCTATTTTTTTGATCTCGCGATCCTTCCACTCGGGTTCCAAACACTCCTCGATTCTGCAGGGGGATGGTCATATTACATATTTGCAATTTCCCTAATCGTTCTGGTCTATTTCCTCTACCTATTTGTCTCAACTGTATGGCACAGGAGGAAATTCGAGGAACTCATCGCCTCTGATAGCAAATCTGTTATAGTTAAGAATTTAAGGGATCTGGAATACATCGCTGGAAAATTGGGCCCCGGCTTTGTAAAAAGGTTGCAGGAGAAGAAGGAACAACTCAGGATAAAGTAGTTTCCTCTTTCTCGTGCACTATTTTCTTCACGAATTCGGGAATATTGAACAGGGATGCGTAGACCTCTTCATTCATGTACTGACCTGTGAATTTTCTATGCATCGATATCTCATAGTCTGACGCAATTACATACGACCACATTCCTGAGGGATAGGATGGAACGAATGAAAGATACGGCTTCACGAACTTGAAATACTGGGAGAGACCCTTGTATGCTTTTTGCACGTAGCCGGGATTCATGAAAGGTGATCCACTCTGTGTAACTATGATCCCATCCTCTCTAAGGATTTTTCTTGCTTTCATATAGAACACCGACGAAAACAGGGACGCGGCAAAACCTATGGGATCCGTGGAGTCAACGATTATGACATCGTATTTCCCAGCAGTATCAACAAACTCAAAGGCATCTTGGTTGAAGATTCTTACCCTATCGTCACCGAAGGATGAGGCAATAGCTGGGAGATGAGATTTTGAAACGGAGATTACATCCTCGTCTATCTCGACAACGTGAACATTTTTAACTGGGTGTTTCAAAACTTCCCTTGCAACGCCGCCATCCCCCCCACCGATGATTAGGACATCCTTTGGGTCCCTGTGAGACATCATCGCCGGATGTGCAATCATCTCTTGGTACATGAATTCGTCCTTTTCCGTTATCATGAAGCACCCGTCAAGTGCTAGGACTTTGCCATAAAAGTCTGACTCGAATATATCTATCCTCTGGTACTTTGATTCCCCGGAAAAAAGATGCGACTTAATCCTCACACTGAACTTAGTGTCTTCATTCTGCAGTTCCGAAAACCACAGCTCGGGCTTCATAGTTCTTTATGTTGAAGTGTGAAATAACTTTTGTGAATCCCAATAACCCATTTAGAATGACGATTTATAGACAATATTTATGAATTACGAGGTGATATCGAACCGCATTCTGGGTGAAATCATGATGCAACAACCCAAAAATGAAAATAAGAATGAAGAGTTGGACCCATTTAAGATTGCACAGAAACAATTGGATGAAGCTGCCAAAATTATGAACCTAGACCCGCAGGCCCATGCGATTCTGAGGGAACCCCAAAGCATACTGCAGGTTCAGATTCCGATAAGGATGGACAATGGAACTACAAAGGTCTTTACCGGATTCAGGGTACATTATAACTGGGCTAGAGGGCCAGTCAAAGGGGGAATCAGGTTCCATCCCCAGGAAAGTCTGTCGACGGTAAAAGCTTTAGCTGCCTGGATGACGTGGAAAACATCTCTGGCAGACATCCCCTATGGTGGTGCAAAGGGAGGCATAATTTGCGATCCAAAGTCTATGAGCGCCGGCGAGCTAGAGAGGCTCTCAAGGGGATATGTTAGGGCGATAGGTGAATACATCGGACCGGAAATAGATATTCCAGCACCTGATGTTTACACAACGCCTCAGATAATGGCGTGGATGATGGATGAGTACTCTACTATGGTTGGTCACAATGCTCCCGGAGTTATAACTGGGAAGCCTCTAGAAATAGGAGGCTCACTCGGCAGGGGAGATGCAACAGCAAAGGGAGGCATGTTCGTTCTCAGAGAGGCGGCAAAACACCTCAAGATAGACCTTTCCAACGCGACCGTGGCTATACAGGGCTTTGGCAACGCTGGCGAGTTTGCCCACAAGCTTGTTACGGAAATGTTCCACTCTAAGGTGGTAGCAGTTTCAGACAGTAAAGGAGGAATCTATAAAAAAGATGGTCTGAACTTTGAGGAAGTAAAGCAGCACAAGATGAAAACAGGCAGCGTTGTGGGATTCAAGGGTGCGAAGGACATCTCTAACGAGGACCTCCTGAAGCTTGATGTTGATGTCCTTATTCCGGCTGCGCTCGAAAATCAGATAACTTCCAAGAATGCTTCCAGCATTAAGGCGAAGATAGTTCTTGAATTGGCAAATGGCCCGACTACGCCTGACGCAGACGAAATCCTTGCCAAGAACAAAGTTTTCGACGTCCCAGACTTCCTTGCGAATTCTGGCGGAGTAATAGTCTCGTACTTCGAGTGGGTTCAGAATATTGGTGGGTACTACTGGGACCTTGACGAGGTTTATCAGAGGCTTGACAAGAAAATATCCAAGAGTTTCAAGGATACTTTGGAGACGATGCAGAAATATAACACAAATCCTAGGATGGCCGCGTATATCCTTGCTGTGGACAGAGTTGCAAGGGCTATGAGGACTAGAGGCTGGTATTAGAATATACCGCCTTCTTCCTTTTTCTATTTTTTCGATCTTTCCATTCTATTTATCATTGAGCTTAAAAGTCGCGCAGAAGCTACCGAAAATGTTTAATTAAAATCTTGCTTCTTATTAAAATGGTTGCAGAAAAGAGTATAAGATTCCAGGGAAAGAACAGAGAAATAAACGAAATAGGATCTGCATTCGCGAGAATGCTCGAAGAGGAGGGCTACAACGTCCAGACAAAGCAGATACCGGGTAGTTTCGTTATCCAGGCAAAAAAGGCAGGAATATTGAGGGATATAATTACGGCAGAGAGGGCGTTCACAATAATGATATCTGGTGAGCCAAACGATTTCACCCTGAGGATAGGTATAGGGAAGCTAATCCAGAATCTTGCAGTTATGGCGGCTGAGGCCATATTGCTCTCGGAACTCTTTCTCGCTGTGGATGTGCCAGAGACTCTCTGGTCAATTCACGTTGAAAAGGAACTTGTTCGCAAATTTTCTCAGCTGGTTTCCTGAATTTTGCACCCGCACTCGGCACCTTTACTTTAACATTTTTTCCCTTACTTATTAGGTCTAAGGTATTTAATGGCAACGACCATTGAAATCGACATACCCGCTTCGAACTAACGAGGACACAGGCGGGTTGTTTGCATTAACATAGAGGTGAGCGGTACGAAAGTTGTAATAGGAGGAATTCCGGGTGTTGGAAAGACAACAGTATTACAGTATCTTACAGATTCGGGAATCGATGTGGAAAACTTTGGAGATATTATGCTGAAAGAGGCGCTATCCAGGGGCTATGTTGATAACAGAGATCAGATGAGGAAAATGCCGCTGGAACTGCAGCTTGAAATCCAGAAAAAGGCAGCCGAGTATTTCTCTGAAAAGGAATCTGTAGTTATAGATACGCACCTTTCTGTAAGGACTAAGATCGGGTTCCTCCCCGGCCTTCCCCGGAACATCCTGGAAATAATCAGACCCGACCTTATAATTTCTCTGGAAGCTGATCCGCACGAAATATTCCTTAGGCGTAGCAATGATAGCACCAGGGCCAGGGACAGCGAAACAGAAGCTGACATAAAAGCGCATATTGATATGAACAGGATGTATGGAACAGTATATTCTGCTATAGCCGGCTGCGCGCTGATGACCGTAAAAAATGAAACGAATAAAGCAGAAGATGCCGCGAGGGAAATAATTCTTGCAATAAAAGGAAATGATAATAAAAAATTTTAGACTAGGGTTTCAGAGGGGGTTCTGCCTATCGAAGTGAGATACGTCAGGGCAAGGAACCTGTAGAATACGTGAGCAAACTTAGAGTAAGGCGCATATGCAATGAGCATGAACACAAGTATTAGGTGAGATGCATAAACGTAGTATGCACTGATAGTGTTCATCAGTCTCAGTATTTCCAAGGAAAAACCGGTGATTACGATGAGAGAAAGCAATATGATAAAGTACCAATCGAAGTATGTTTCAGCCTTCGGAATTTTTTTCGAAATCCTACTTTCGATTGCGATGACTATGCCGGGGAAGATGACTACTAAACCTATGTTTCCTATTATATTCTGGGGTTCCCCTATTAGAAGGTGAGAAAATCCTAACAAATGAATTTCAAGGGCTCCTACGAATGTTGCCAAAAGGAGGGCTATGAAACCGTAGAACACCAAGATATGAGAGTAGTACCTTGTGTGATTTGATCCGCATCTGTTAAAGTTTGAATGTAAAAGAAAGATCTTCAGGGTAATCAGCGCTGATTTTAAAAACGGTATTTCACCCTTCTTATCCTCTTTTAATGCTCTATAATATCTCCAAGACCCATAACCCAGGGAAAATATAGCAAATAACCCGACTGCAATTCCCGCATAGTCCACAAGATTAAACGGTATGAAAGAAGAGTAGTATATTGGCCCCGAATTGGGTATAGAAAGGTGGAAGATATAGTATACAAGGAAGAAAAGGGCAATCGGGATTATAGTAAATATAGGAATAAACCACTTTTCTCTGAATGCTTTCCCCAGAAAACTTGGCCAAGAGTAATGTGTTATCACAACATTCCTAAGGGCTGTCATTACGCTGCCTGGTTTCGCATTTCTTGGACACTCCTTGGAGCAATCACCGCACTCATGGCACATCCAGATGTCTGCGTCTTTGAGAAGCCGGTCCTTTAACCCCCACTGTGACCATATCATCTCCTTCCTCGGAAACGGATTTACATCCGGGCTAAGTGGGCAGGCAACAGTGCATACTGAGCATTGCATGCAGATCTTTAAATCAGATCCTCCAAATTTGATAACATCCCTTACAAAGGAGCTGTCAAATTTCCCTTCACTTCTGATGACATTTCCGGTAGACATTGCTAGAGCCCCCTATAAGGATTCGGGCCGAAGGCCTTCACAGTTTTGACAAATTCATTCACTACATTCGATATCCTATTCCAGTCAGATAGTTCCACCTGTTGAATCCTAAGACGTTCGGGTTCCAGTGCAAGGTTCTCGAATGTACCTTTGAGACCCTCTAGCCTCAGACTGGCAAGCTCGGATCCCCTTATAAAGTGACATTGATAGTCCTTGCCATATTTGCATCCAAGCATTAGAATTCCATCAATCCCGGCAGAGAGCGCATCCGCTATCAAGACTGAATTAACGGAGCCTAGACACCTAACTGGGATCACCCTGACTTCGTCAGAGTACTTTAGACCGTTCTGAGCGGCTATGTCAAGTGCAGGGTAAGCATCATTCTCGCATGCAAAGACAAGTATCCTGAGTTTGTCATCGCTGTCCGGAGCTTTGATAGTTTTTAGCATACTGTGTATTTGCTCAACGGAATATAGGTTGAATGATATTGCCTGAACTGGGCAGGCGCCCATACATATTCCGCAATCTCGGCATCTAAGCGGATTGTATAGGGGATACGTCTTTTCATCTTCATCAAGAGCCCCAAATGGACACTCCTCCGTGCATCTCCTGCATTGAGTGCATCTCTGAAGTGATATCGATATATGATCATTTTCCAGGATACGGGGCGGTTCTACGATCTCCCCCCGTGATGCAAGTTCTACTGCTTTTATAGCTTTCATCGCTGCTCCCCGCGCATCTTCCATGCATTCGATAATTGTGGATGGTGACTTCACGCTACCCGCTGGGAAAATACCTGTTCTCCGAGATTCGTAGGGGAAGCAAATATAATGAGATTCTGGGAATCCATCGCTAAGCGTTGGCAATTCTGGACCCTGCCTGTATTTGAGGTTCAAAATCCTCTCTCCACCGCTGGCGCTGTTTCCCTCTTTGAGTGGCACTGGATTCAGGTGCTCGTAAATGAGGGGGCCAGATTCAGGATGCTCTTCCTTAACATTATAGAGGCCGTACATGCTAGAGAGCATCCCAACAGCCAGTACAACTCTATTGACGACGAGATCGAAATCCGTGTTCAGTGTTGTGTCCTTGAGCCGCAAAGATACTGCCCTGCCTTCCGTATCAAACACTATATCTTCTACATCTGCCTTCGCCAGAAAAATTTCGGGATCCCTTTGTACCTTTTTATAGAATTCCTCATATATACCAAGTGCCCTAATATCTTTGTAAAAAATATATACCTTAGATCCCTTTATTCTTTCCCTTATCACGAGTGCCTCTTTAAGCGAGGTAAGACAGCACACCGTAGAACAGTAAGGTACATTTTCTGGGTCCCTCTGACCGGCGCATAGGATGAAAGCAAATGACTTCGGCGAATCCTGTGAGTTCAGTTCGCCTTTTTTTCTGCGGAGGTAAGATTCAAGTTCCAAGTTTGTCATAATTAGAGGGCTCTGCCCGTACTTCATTTTAGTAATTTTTCGGGCATCATATAAATTCCAGCCCGTAGCTACTACAATTGACCCTACGTTAAGATTTAACTCCCCGTCATCGCTTCTAACATTTACACTGAACGCTCCGGGCTGACCAGATATGCTCGTAACGGTGCTGGATGTCATAACTTTTAAATTTACCATTTTCGACAATTCATCTATCTTTTCAGTCAAGAATTTTTTGGCGTCAATGAGATTTGAATAGGGCGATTGCATGGGAAGGACCTTACCGTAGAGGTTCAGCTTTCCGCCAAGCTTCTCTTCCCTCTCCACCAAAAACGCATTGTATCCTGCCTTTGAGATTTCAAGCGATGCGGTTATACCTGTGATTCCTCCTCCTATGACCAAGATATCCTTCGACCGGCTTAGATCTAGATGAACGGGGAAGGACTTATTTTTTAGAGAAGCAAGCCCCATTCTGAAATAGTCCTCTGCAATTCCCTGCAAGTCATCGTTGACATCGTGGGACCAGACAACACCCTCCCGCAGATTGACCCTCTCTACTATGGCGTTTTCGAACTGAAAATTCTGAATTTTCTCGCGCTGTGTGCAGGCGGCCAGCAGGATCTTGTCCGCCCCATCGGACAGGCACTCTCTGATGATGCCTGTCTCATTGCAGAGCTGATCGCAGATGTGAGCGGTGACCGAATATTCTTTCTCCGCTATTTCCTTCAGTTTCTGTAGGTCCAATTTTCCTCCAATACCGCATCCTCTGCATATGAATGCCCTCATTTTATCGTTCATTTGCCACCCCTCACACTCACAACCTTTTGAAGCGCCTTCAAAACGGCCCCTGCCGCTGTCTCGTTCGACTGTCTCACGTCCATAGGCCTGACAGCTACACCAGAACCGTAGATACCGTCCTGATCCACAACAAACCCCCATTCATCGTATAGAACTCCCTCTATCCTCTCTTCCTTGCCTTCAGGCTGCATCCCCGTCGCGAGAACAACAAGGTCAAATTCCTTCGTCACTTTTCTACCAGCTACTGTGTCTTCCACACGAACAAGAAGATTCCCTTTCTCGTTGCCGACAACCCTTGTTACCCTCCCCCTTGTAAACTTTACTGCACTATCCCCCCTGATCCTTCTCAGGAAATTTTCATTTAGGCCGTATGCCCGGATGTCAATGTAAAATATCTCTATCTCAGAATCAGGGCACTGTTCACGTATGTAGAGAGCCTCCTTCATTGAAGAGAGACAGCATATCTGAGAGCAGTAGGGCAGGTTATTTTCATCCCTCGATCCGGCGCATTGCACAAATGCGACTTTCTTCGGTCTCCTTCCATCGGACAATCTTATTATTTTGCCCTTGGTGGGTCCGTTGGGGGACGCCATCCTCTCAAGAATTATGTTGGTGATAACGTCTTTGTATTTCCCATAGCCAAGACCATATATATTTGCTGCGTCGTACGGCTTCCATCCCGTTGCTATTATAACTGACTTAGATACAACTTTAATTGCATCTTCCTTTTGGTCAAGATCTATGGCACCATATGGGCAGGCTTCAACACATTTTGAGCACTCCTTCCCCTTGCAGTATTCTCCGTCTATTGCGTACATTGATGGGTACGCGTATGGGCTTGGAAGATAGACGGCTTTAGTGCTCCCTAGCGACAGATTAAAAGTATCAGGCCTCTCTACCGGACATACAGATACGCACTCTCCGCATGCGGTACACCTGTTGTTCACATATCTCGGCTTTATCAATATTCTGGAATCGAAATAATCCCCGTCCCTAACTATGTTTTGAACGTGAGCATTCGTAAGGAGAACTATATTACCGAGCGTTTTCATCGTTTTTGTATATATCTCGAGGCCGCACTGAGGAGGGCACATCTTTGGAAAATATTTGAAAAGCTGGACTACGCGTCCTCCTATGTAAGGATTCTTCTCTGCCAATGCAACAGTAAGACCGAATTCAGCAGCTTCAAGGGATGCAGTGATTCCTGAAGGACCCCCGCCTACAACGAGCAGATCAACATTCAAAACATGTCACCGAAGGGGAAAAAATGATCAGATGGTGTAATCCGCCACCTGAACGAAAGGCACTTTCTGGATTTCCCAGATTCCGCTCTGTGGATCTTTCCTACCCACCGTGAAACACTTCCATTCGCTGTCATTAATGTCCGGATAATCTGTCCTGTAATAGTATCCCGGCCACCTCGTTTCCTTCCTAAATTTAAGGTGTTCCATGTGGGCTTCAGCAACGATCACCCTGTGATGCATTTCCCAGGCCCTCATGAGTTCGTGTAAATTTCTCGCTGCAATTTTCTCCATATCTTCCTTCAGGAAAAAGAGCTTCTTTAGACCCTCATTAAGCATGTGCTCGTTAGTTCTGAACCAAGTGGATGCTCCTCCCGCGTATTCATCCATTAATTTCTGAAGTCTCCAGAGAGCCTGCTTCGGAAATAGATAATTTGGATTCACTTCTTCAGCCGTGGTGGCATTCTTGAACTGATCGTAGATCTCCATAGGGCTATAAATTTTCTTTTTAAGGTCTTCTATCTTAGAATCGTCAATTTCGACGTCACCCTGTTCAACTGCATACCTTATGGCTTCCTTTCCCGCGATCCTCCCTTCTGTGAATGAACCACTTGAAAATTTATGCGGACTGGCTCCTGCGTTATCGCCTACGGCGAACAGCCCCTTCACGGTTGTCATCCTGTTGTAGGCGAGAGGAAACAACTTTTTGTATTCATCTGGCATAAGATCCTCTGGTCCACGAACCCACAAACCTGCGCACCCTGAATGCGACCCCATGAGATATGGTTCAGCAGCAACAATTTCAGATGGTGCTTTTTCAGGCTCTGTGTTCGTAGCAGCCCAAAGGAGGGCTTGGTCTATCGTCATATCCAAGAAGTCCTCCCACGCATCCTCAAGTAGCTTTTTAGTGTTCTTAGGGTCCCCTGCAGAGAGTTTCTGCAGAGCTTCCTCGGTTCTCATATATATGGGTCCCCTGCCCTGAACCATTTCCTCTATCATCTGGTGATTTCTGAGCGGTGTAGGAACTGGAGATGCGTTGGCGTACGGTTTGTATTTCTCTATCGCTGCTGTATTTTCAGTGTAGTCCATTCCATAGGCGTTTGTGGCTCTGCTCTTGAACAGAAGGAACCAGGCACCAACTGGGCCGTAGCCATCTTTGAAACGTGTTGGTATGAATCTATGCTCCATCTGAGTTGTGTGCGCTCCCACCTCTATGGCAGCTGCATAACCCGAACCCGTGTTGAAAACCGCATACCATATCCTGCCCATGCCCTCCCCTGTGCTTTTTGGTCTGAACAGACCTGTTGCACCCCCAGTTGCTATGATGACAGCCTTGGACTTGAAGACGTAAAATACAGGATCCCTCACGCTGAAACCTACTGCGCCTGCAACCTTACCTGCATCATTCTTGTCAAGGAGGAGATGCGTTATGAAGACCCTTTCGAATATGTTATCCTCGCCAATCGCCTTTTTAGCTGCTTCCGCTACTATTGGCTTGTATGATTCTCCGTTTATCATTATCTGCCATCTTCCTTCCCTTACGTACTTCCCATTTTCGTCTTTCCAGATGGGAAGCCCCCACTTTTCGAACAGGTGAACTGAGTCGTCCACATTTCTAGCATAGTCAATAACGAGGTCTTCCCTTGACACTCCCATCATATCCAAGGTGACATACCTTGCAAACTCCTCTAGCGTGATTGGTTTATTGTTAGTGAACTGAGATCTTCCAGATAGCCCTAGGTAACAATTTATTGCGGAAAGACCGTGGGCAACGGCGCCGCTCCTTTCAATTGCAGCTTTTTCAACCAGTGTAACCTTTTTGCCGGCTGCTTTAGCCCAATAAGCAGCTTCATAAGCCGCACCGCAGCCAGACATACCCCCTCCAATTATAAGTACGTCTGTAGAAATGACCTTCGTTTGGACATCAGAAGCTTTATAAATTTCTGTTTTTTTATACGACTCTACCGCCACTTAGCTCACCTCGATACTGCCCTCTTCTTTACATTAATCTTTTCCGGATCCTTGCACTCGTGCCCCCCTGCAAGCCCAGGTCCCTTCAGCCCGTCAAAAGAAGGTTGCTCAAACCCCTCGAACGGATTGACAGAATCCCATGGAGTTGTTCTTATCGGGAACTTGAACCTCAGAATTTTCCCATTCCTGAAGCGCACTGTCCAGAGTATGGAGTCTGTTCCCCTCTTTGGTGTCACTTTCGCGCCCAGAGGGACGAAGTCCGCGTAACCTCTTGCTTCTATTGCATCTTTTGGACACGTTTTTATGCAGGAGAAGCACTCCCAACACATGTCTGGCTCCTGATTGTAGGCTTTCATCTTGACCATGTCGAGCACCATCAGGTCGTTTGGACATATGTATTGGCATGCTGTCCTGGCAAGCGCTTTACAACCATCACATTTCTCCGGATTTACATAAGTCGGCATTATCATCACGATTCCTATAGTCTAGCCTCCCCCTGTTTTTGTGTATTTACTAGACACGAGCAGGCCAGTCTATGCAGTTTGATTCGTGGAAATTATAAAAGACTATACCTTTATCGGTAAGGCACTCTTACGAACGTGGAATAAAAAAAGACGGGGATTTTACCCTAGACTTGCCGTTTGCTTAGGGGGGCAAATCATTTATTGATTTCAAAATAGGCGTTTAGCTAAAATTATCGGGTTAATTAACCTTAACTAACTGCTGAAAGTTTTATGAATAAAATACAAATAAAGGTTTGAAAAGGATATGCCGACTAAAACTGCCCTTGAGGTCGTAGTGGAAATCGAGAGAGAAGATTGTGTTATAACAAATGCTCTTGCAGACGTCAATTGCACCATCGTTAGACTTCTCATGAGGCCAGACTATACATTGCATCGTGTTAAACCGACTGAATCCTGTGACCCCATTGACGTTTCCAGGCTGAAGAATCTCAAGCTACGCCGGGTCGGGAACGGTGCATTTTGGATAGAAAGTCCGAGCTGTTCTGTATGTAACTTGCTTTCAAGGATTCACTTCATAAACCCTATCGGAACTCACTCTGTTGGCAAAAATCACGTCCAGGTTAGGTTTTTAGTGGCATCTAGAGGGGATCTGAAACTTTTCAAAAAGGAACTGGATAATAGTGGATTAAAGTACACAATACTGAGCATCTCTCCATTCATGCATCAGGAGCTAACACAAAAAGAAAGATTTGCATTGGAGGAGGCCCTGAAGAGGGGTTACTTTGATATTGAGGGTAGGATATCGCTCACAGAACTATCCCACTTCCTTGGAGTAACGCCGGCATCGCTTTCTGAGCTTCTCCGAAGGGGGCTCAAGAAGACAGTATCCAACTACCTTTACGAATATTAAACAGATGGCGTACGTTATATTTTGAGTACCCCAATCAACTCCATGATAGCAGTATATCAACGTCCTCCGCGTAGGCGAAGAAGTATGCAATGCCCACAATTTCAAAACCTGCAACTAGGTTGCTTTTGTCAATACCGAATGTCTGCGCAGCGAGAGAACACATGCGCAACATAACACCATTATCAATTGCCTCCCTAACCCTGTTTTTTATCTTTTGATCCAGTCTCTCAAAGACCTGTTGTTTCCCGATAAGGACACCATCCAAATAAAAAAATACTAAAGTCTCGTAATCCATTACTGCGGCTGCATTGGCATAGCCAAGCATTGTCTCGATCCTCGTGTTGTCGCTCGGAGGAACCATAGAAAAAAATGCGATTTTTTTTCTTCTTGAACTTTCTTGATTACTCATTGCTAAATATGACGAGGGGGAAATTTAATTCAAACCCTTAAACGTTCGGGATTTAAGGTAAAGTAGGATAATGGTATAGAAAGCAAAAGAATCTTTTTTCCATCCTAAAGGTCCACCCGTTAACAAGTGTTCTTTACACTGCCGCGCTCTGCTGACCGGTGGGGTAATTTATTCCTCTAGCTATCTGGGGACAAGCTCCGCAATCTTAGGAAACCGTTAACATGAAACCCTGAATGAACTGCTACGTTATCAAATTTAGGATTTTCCGCATAAACGAATTATTAGATCTTAGAAAATCGGAGGTGAATCCTAAGAATTTTGGAAATTTGATTGGCAATAGGCCACTTGAATCCGTGTCGCGGCAATCCTCTTTTTTACCGTTATATTTTGTGCGTGTCTTATGCACGCTTTAAGAGGAAAGATGCGATTTAATTCTTATAGTCATTTAAACCTAAACCTATAATTCCCAAGTATTGAGCACAACCTTGACCAGACAGATGTCGAAATTTGTCGAATTTTACCTAATCTGTAAGGTGTCCAATTCATAATTAATCTTACAATTCAAAATAAGGTGCTATCTATGGCCGAACAAACAAAGAATAGGATTGTCGAGGTCAGGATGTCAGACGGATCTACCAAAGAAATAAATATTGACGAGGACGGTTTTATATTAAATCCATCTGAATGGTGCCCCGAATTTGTATCTGCAATATCTGCAGAAGAAGGAATCTCAAATCTGACCGAAGATCACTGGAAGGTGATAAATTATCTTAGGCAATACTATCTCACCTACGATAGTTGCCCTCCTATAAGGATGCTAACTAAGAGTACAGGTTTCGATCTTAAAAAGATATACGAATTGTTCCCAACAGGTCCCGCTAAGGGAGCTTGCAGGATGGCAGGGGCTCCGAAACCAACGGGGTGCGTCTGAATGATATACCTAGTATGTCCCATATGCGGATACGCCATCGACATTTTTACGGAGGAAGAGGCTTCAAATCCAATAAGATCGAAAAGAATGAAATATCTCCTGACCAGGGATCAGGTTTGTCCGAATTGCATTAATGCCATACCAAAATGTGAAAAAGTAGAGGCAGCGGAAAATGATATCCCGATTTTGAGGGTAAATATAGATAAGGTGGAATTAGAACAATTTTCTCGATACCTTAAAGAAAAGGGTTACGTCGTTGGCACTGAGTTTGCGCTTAATGAATTCAGAGGTGGTAAGAAATGACCGAATTACCGGAAGAAGTAGTAAAAGGAAGGAAGATCCTCGAAGATCTAAAGAGAGGTTCATGGCCAAATTTTGTAAAGGAAGCGCAGAAAACAAGGTATCCAGTAGATCTTTACGGGGCATCGCTGGCTCTAAAGCGCGATCTATTCACTACCGGCGGGTACGTTTCTGTCCCTGGAGCCCCTACTGGAATATTGATGAGAGTTACAAGTAGACCTGATATAGGAGAGAGCGCGAACATAGTAAGAGTTCTGATTCCTTCAGGCAACTTCGTAACCTCCGATATGCTAGACAAGCTCTGTGAACTTGCTGATAAGTATGGAGTTGGTCTGATACATGCTATAAGTACTGGAGAGGATATAGAAATACCGGGGATACCTAAGGAAAGAATAAGAGATTTCATAGCAGAGCTCAGGCAGAATGGCTACGAATGTGGCTCCACCGGGGATGCCTTCAGAGCAACAACAACTTGCGTTGGAAGTGCCCTCTGCGAGTATTCAAATCTGAATACCGAGGAATTCAGAGACAAGTTCTATGACATTTATAACGACTTTGCCAAGTATCCGACGTTCCCGCATAAGGTGAAGGTCAAGGTATCTGGTTGCCCAATAGATTGCGGAAGGGCAACTCAGAAGGCCGATATTGGAATAATAGGATCGTGGAAAGGTGCCCCAGAGATAGACGAGAATTTGGTGAAGAATTTGACTGAGGCAGAAATTAATGAAATTGTGAGCGGATGCCCTACCAGTGCAATATCCAAGGAAGGTAGCACAATCAGGATAAAGGGGGAAGACTGCAACCAGTGCATGCTCTGTGTGAGAAAAAGCAAAGGCGCTATAATGCCTGGGAAGGAGAAACAATATCTAATTTACATTGGAGGAAAACTGAGGGGCAAAAAAGGCCCACTAACTGGTAAATTATTAACGAGACTAAATACACCTGAGGAAGCACTGAATATTATCAACAGGATCGTGGAGGTCTATATTGATCAGGCAGCCAGAAAGGAGAGAATCGGTGATATGCTATTACGGGTCGGAATGAAAGGCTTCATTGACATGCTAAAGGAGAAACCAAAGGCAATGAATTCTAAGGATCTGCGAACGAATGTTTTCTACGCTGTCGACGAGAAAGGTCGAGAAGAAATTCCTAAGGAAGTAAGTAAGGCTGTGGGGGGTGATTGAAATGCAGGAAGGGCCACCAAGACCTTACACGAAATTCATCCCTGCTTATTTGAAGGATTCAGTAGGAAAATGGAGGACACATAGGATTGTAGAGCCAGGAATAATGGAGCACACTGATATTAGCGGAAAGAAAATATATACGGTTCGAGCTGGTTCCACACCGAATGGCAGATACAGTACGGAAACTATGAGGAAGATATCGGCCCTCGCACGCAAATACTCCGGGGGAAGTATGAGATTTACGGGCGCCATTAACATGGAGTTCATTACCAAGGATCTCAAAGATGCTATATCTCTCAAAACGGACCTCGAAGATTTGGGCTTTCCCATCGGTGGATGGGATGGCCATCTCTGGAGCTTAACATCGTGCGCTGGTTACTTCCACTGCGCTTTGGCCGCGACGGATGCTCCATCCATCATTCAAAACATCGCAAATGCGATTGGCAAGTACTTTGACAAGGAGGAACTTCCAGCAAAACTGACTGTGGCCGCATCCGGGTGTCCCAGCTCCTGTGGGAACAGCTTCCTTACGGATATATCGATAAGTGGCATCCATACAGAGATCCCTATCATAACTAAAGACGTAGCGAAATGCGATCTTCAGGGTACCGCTTATACCTGTCCCGTGGGCGCCATCCAGATCAAGCAGAACCCCGATGGTTCAAAGAGTCTGGAAATCAGAGGTAATCTGTGTATAGGATGCGGTCTCTGCGTAGGTGCCTGTGGCGGCATTATTTTTGAAACCCCTGAGAAAACCGACGGTCACGCAATAGCAATAGGCGGAAAGGCAGTTCCGTCGAGGGTGGGTACGACACTTTCCAGAATAATAATTCCATATCTGCCTAATGAACCGCCGTATTACCCAAAGACAGTTGCTGCCGTACTGAGAATAGTTGATACATGGCGAAAGGATGCAAAAAAAGGAGAGAGGATCGCTGATTGGGTCGATAGAATTGGCTGGGAGAAGTTCTTTGAGAAAACAGGTCTTCCGTATTTCGAGCAGAGTATGGAATATCTCGATATCAGGGGTATAACGACGCTGAGGGACGGGGGCACAAGATAGGCAGGCTGGTCGGCAGTGTGAGGTGTTATGAGCATAGGGGACTGGGCTATTATTGCGTATGCGTACGTCGCTGTAGCCGTATTCTTAGTTGGTACGGTGGTAACCCTTGTGAGGTGGATATTCCTGCCAAAGGGTCCCTCAAAGACGTTCCTGGGGTATCCCTACCTTTTTACGTATCCGGGGATTGATTCAAGGCTTCGTGCGTTCAAGAATATACTATCCAGAATTTTCCTTTTTTCCAGCATGAAGAATGACCCAATTCTCAGAATTTCATCGGCGATTTTCCACTGGACCCTGTGGATTGTGATAGCCGCACATCTAGACATTGTTCTCATGCCATATTTTTCAGCTACAGGCATAAGCGAGAAAACCATGTCTATGATAGGCGATTATCTCGGAACTTCATTGGCCATTGTCATGGTAGCTTTCGGGACGTACCTGCTGATCAGAAGGTTCACCAACATCTACGTGAGAAAAACGAGCTATATGTCAGATTATTTTTCTATAATCCTCATAATCGCCCTGGGTGTATCAGGAATAGTCATGAGGTTCACGCTTCCCCCTCTATTTGCCTATAACTATGTCACGCCCTTCATATATTCCCTTATACATTTTTCTCCCATTCAGGTTCCTATCTTTACCCAGTTCCTGGTGCATTTTCTCATCGCATCAACCCTTTTGATCTACTTTCCGTTCAGCAAGTTCATGCACCCGTATTCTTTCTTTACCAACCCCACCATGTATTCAATTTTCCATCCCGGTGAAGTAAATGAAACCTAAGATTAGGGACATAATCCTTGAGAGCCCGAGCGGAAAGGCCGAGGAATGGTTACGGAAGCAAAAGAACCTCGAATGGGCAAAAACCACCTCCGAAAGGAGGGCCAAGGATCCTCTGCTGCAGGAGATAAAAGTAGCGAGGAACGAGGACGTGGATTACTTTTTAAATAGATTTGAGGAACTAAGAAAGAGCAAAGCTTTTGTTGCATTTATGGAAAGCTGCACACGTTGCGGTGAGTGCATTGATAAATGCCAGATGTTCATCGCTACAGGTGACCTCAACAATTCTCCCGTGGGTCGCGCTAATCTCGTGAGAGACATATATAGAGCCAGAGGGAAAATAAAAAAAGAAGATATAAACCTGAATAGTCTTTATTCTTACTATTACCAGTGTACAGAATGCAGAAGATGTTCCGTCTTCTGTCCCGCAGGTATCGATCAATCAGAGATCACTAGGAACATTAGGAACATTCTGACTGATATGGGCCTAATACCCGAGTACGTGGCAGCTACCATGGCCCAGGTTTATAAAACAGGCAACAACATGGGCCTCAAGGACAAATTCATAAAGAATGTTACAGGTTTTCTAGAGGAGGAAATGCTTTCAGAAACAGGAAAGGAAATCAAGATCCCAGTTGATATGCAGCGTGCAGAGGTTCTTGTTGTCCCTTCTTCGGCTGACATAGCGGTCAACAACGATACCCTGAAGGGATACGCCAAAACCTTGTTTGCGCTGGGGAAAGACTGGACACTCTCATCGTCAGCGACTGAAGCTGCTAATTTCGGGACTTTCGCGAGCGAACGGCATATGAAAGAATTTGGAGATATTGTCGTGAACGAGGCGCTCAGTAGGGGAGTAAAGCTCGTTGTTTGGGGAGAATGCGGTCACGGTTGGAGAACAGCGAATAACTATGTCAGATATGAACTCGCAAAACACGGGATCCAGCTAAGGCATATACACCAGATAACGTGGAAAGCCATAGAGAGGGGTCAAATAAAGGTTGATAAAAATAAGAATGACGACCTGTACAACTATCACGATCCGTGTAATCTCGCCAGGGGGGGCAATCTTGTCAATGAGCCAAGATATGTCCTGAATGCTGTTGTGAGGGAGACAGTTGAATCGAAATTCACGAAAGAGAAGACGTTCTGTTGCGGTGCTGGCGGTGGACTTCTGGCTGATGAAAAAGAATGGAACGAGTACCGGGCTTGGGCGGGTTGGCCTGCGGTTTACTATTCCTGGAAAACAGGCTCCCACCATATGGTTTCCCCGTGTGCAATAGACAAAGCACAGTTTCCATACGTGATGAATTTTCACAAGGTCGATATGCAGAATCACGGGCTCATGGACCTTGTAGGATATGCCATAGAGCTGTGAGGTGAAAATGCAACCTAATTATGGTGAGAACACGGAAAATAATAGGAAAGTATATTTGGTCGGTGCAGGGCCAGGGAATCCCGACTACCTCACAGTCAAAGCTCTAAGACTTTTAAAGAGATGCGATGTCCTTCTCTATGATATACTGGTTGACCGTTCTATTGTGGAGCTATCACCACCATCCTGTCAGAGGATATGCGTCGGAGCCGAACACGGCACAGATCCGTTATACAAACAGGATAAGATAGACGCCCTCATGCTTTCCTACTATAAGATGGGAAAGATTGTGGTACGTTTGAAATCAGGTGACCCGTTCATATTCGGCAGGGGCGGGGAGGAGATAGAATTTTTACGGGAAAATAACATTCCATATGAGATCATCCCCGGCCTTACATCTGCCATATCTGTTCCGAGTTCAGCGGGAATCCCTCTGACGCACAGGGACTACTCTTCATCCGTACTGATAATCTCTGGTCACAGAAAATCCAACGGAATGGGAAACGACTGGAAAGAAATTGCGAAATTCAAAGGAACGATCGTCGTTTTGATGGGCGTGGCAACTGCAGCAGAAATGGTTTCAAATCTAATATACAATGGGATGGATCGAACCACAGGGGTCGCTATCGTGGAGAATGGAACGAAGGATAATCAGCGCACTTTCTTCTGTCATTTGCAGGAATTGCCTGCTCTCGTATCGAGGTGCGAAATCAAGGCGCCAAGTATCATAGTTATCGGAAAGGTGATCAATGCGCTCCTTGACCGCGGAATTTTCCAAGTTAGTGATTTTCACAAGTCTAATTTGCAGCTCGCTGATCTGATATTTTCCCAATGCGAAGAGCAGGAGTTCGTGCGGGGGAGGTAATATGAAATTTGTACCTATAATGCTAAATACCGCTGGCAGAAAGCTCCTCATTATTGGAGGCGGAAAGGCCGCTGCACTGAAACTGAAATACTTAGTTTCGAGGTTTGATAAGATAACCGTTATATCGGACACCTTCAATGATATTGCCCCCACAGGTAACGTTGAAATGATAAAGCTTCACATCGCAGATACCGACATTCTCAATGAATTCGTAGATAGTGATACAATCGTGATCATTGCCAGCGACGATGATGAACTGAACGCTAGGATCAGGGAATACTGCGAAAAAAAGGGAATACTTTACAACAGCGTGGACAGGAAGGATAGCCCCTTTATTTTCCCCGCCGTACTTTATTCAAACAATGTTGTTGTGAGCGTTTCGACGGAGGGGAGATCTCCCTCGCTATCTAGGTTTCTGAAGAAGAAGATTGCCCAGACTGTTGAACAGTATTCCAGTGCTCTACCGGTAGTAGAGAAATTAAGAAGCGATATGCGTAACATGGAACACGGTAAGAGAGCAATTTACTTTGAGAATTTATTTAGGCATGATAATTTTTGGGAGCTCGTTAATAAAGGAGATTACGATGGTGCTCTGAAATTGGCACGTAGTCTTTTGTTACTTGAAAATCCATCAAAGAGCAGCTATGAACCTATTAAAAATAAAAATAAATTAATTTAATCTTTCTTGCCCAAGGGAAACAACGGGAGCGGAGGTTTTAACCCTGCGTTAACCCACCTATCATTTATTACAACAGCGCCTGCTAGGTAAGTTGTAAAGATCACGTCAATTATGCCTGCTACGCCTGCCGGAAAGACAGCCTTGGGCATTCCACCGAAAACAGAGCCAGTAGAAGTCATGCTCAGAAGAGGTATCGCCCAAAGTATAAAGGTCACAAGAAGGAAGAAGAGCATCAGGTTATGCATCAGTGTCATCTTGAAGCTGCCGATCCAGAAGAAGAACGTCATGAAGGTAAACGCAAGAGCCATCATCCCTACCAGATGTGTGTGTGCCAATCCTGTCATCCACCCTAACTTCATCGCAAAAGTTGCAACGGAGAATGTCAGAAAGAACCCGGCATAGGTACCAAAGGCAGTCGCACCGAAAGTATTTCCGTTGTTGTATTCCCAGTTCGCAGCTACAAGCAACAGCAAACCGCTGAAGACTAGCGCCGGAGCCATGAGGGCTGTGCTCTCGCCCCAGCTAAATACTCCGAGCGCATAGAGAGACAAGATCATCAGACCGAAGCCATATGCAAAGATTCCTAATGATGTAGGGTCACCTTTTTTCATTTCACCTGCCATTTTAGATTCCTCCTAAACGGCAAAATATACTGCAGTCAATATTAATGAGGTACCCTTACCTGTTAGACCTGACCGTCCCATCTCCTTGGATACTTCTTAGGAATCGAAATTCATTGGTTCAAAAGTCCACCGATATGTTCCCCTTGAGGCTTACCTTTTTATTTCCTTCACCTGTTCCTTCGATTCCAGCTGTGCCACCCGGTTTTTAAGGTCAGATATTTCCTCCTTTATCATCAGGAATTCTGACGGCAGCGGGATCTCCTTCATCTCAAATGCCTCCCTCATAGCTCTCCTAACAAATCCGTTCTTCTCACGTTCATATGAATTTCTAAGCTCACCCAGGAGTTTCGTATCAGCCGTCGCTCTTATGGATTCGACTGACGCGGACCTCACTGCAGGGAAATCATCCCTCAGTGTGTCTAAGAAATAACTCCCGATCGATCTGTCCTGCCAATAAAATTTAGATAACGCTGAAACCGCAGCTGCCCGGGTTTGCCAGTCGTAATCCTTCTTCAGGTATTCTTTTAACGTTGCCACAACTGACAAATCATTTAATTCTCCCAACGCGTTAAGAGCCGCTGTTCTGATCCAACTGTCGTAGGACTGTACCCCAAGACCTTTTAGTAAAAGTTCCTTCGACCCTTCCTTTCCAACCTTTACTGCGGATGTTAGTGCAAGGGACCTTATCCTGTACCCCTTTTCGGACTCAAAAATTTCGGCCAGTTTTTTGAGGAATCTTGGATCGCGGGTGTTTGCAACAGAAGACACCACCTCTCTCCTCGCATTATAGTCGCTGTCATCGATCATCTTGAGGAGCGCCTCAAAAGCTTTATCACCGCCAATTAACGAAATACTTTCAGCTATTTTTGACTTGACGTACCAGGATTTCTCTTCCCAGAATGCACTTTCCAGGAAAGCAATTTCAGAGAATCCATAGTCACGAAGCTCCGAAGCTGCCCTAGCCCTTTCAATCACACTTCCGCCATTTCTAAGAATGTATCGAAGCGCGTCTCTAGAAATACCGATCTTGTAGGTAGCCAGAACGCTGTCGTCGGGATCGATTGAAAATGCTCTGAAATCCTTACCTTCAAATTCTAATTGCGTTACCTTTTCATTTATGGAGACATCAAAATCTAATTTTCTGTCCTCGTAGTATAACCTAACGGGAATACGAAGGGTGAATACCCTTCCGCTTTGGTTAATGGTTATTATGACCTTCCCGGCTCTGAATGACTCCTGAACCTCAATCTCAGGATGCCCTGGGAGTTCTAGAAACTGATGAAATGTCTGCTCCAGAGATAAGCCAGAAACACTCGAGAGTGCAGCTCTGAGGTCCTCCGTCGATACGCTTCTCATCCTGTTCGTCTCAAGGTACGTCCTTACTCCGGCCCAGAAGACCCGATCACCCAGAAGGTAATTTAGATATCTAAGAAACAGGCTAGCCTTCTGGTAAAGGTGCCTGTCAAACAGCTCTTCTGGCTCCTTATAGTTCCTTTCTACTATAGCCCTTCCGTACCTATTCCTGAATTCCTTCAAGTAAGTTTCGCGTATACCTTCGACCTCGGCAAGAAAATCGTCATGACCCTTGAACCTTTCCACGTACAGCATTGCCATGTATGTTGCAAACCCCTCGTTGAGCCACGCATGTGACCAGTCCTTGCACGTAACGAAGTCCCCGAACCATTGATGAGCCAGCTCGTGGCATAGGAGACGCTCCGATTGATAGTCTAGGTGGGCTATCTCGTCGTGAAAGATCCTGTCCGTCAACGTAGTTGCAGTTATATTTTCCATTCCGCCCATTATGAAGTTTGTTACGCACGTCTGATCGTACTTTGAGTAGGGATACCGAACTCCGGTCTTCTCGCTTATAAACTGCATCATATCCGGCGTATTTCTGAATGCTCTATCCGCATACTCTGCGAATTTTGGGAGAAAGTTTGAGCTGATCCTTATGCCGTTCCATTCCTGCTCGTAACTCACAAATTTCCCGGCTACTATACTGACCAGGTATGACGGGAATTTAAAATCTTCCTTAAAGGTGTATGTTGTAAATTCACCCTCCACCTTTGACAGCATTTTCCCATTGCTGATGACCTTGAATTCGGGTGGAACAGTCACCCTTATCTCATATTCGCTCCTGTCATTTGGGTAATCAAAGCAGGGAAACCAAGAATGATTATCCTCGCTCTCCCCGTGTGTCCAGAATTGTGGGCCGCTCTCATCTTCAAGGAAATAGGCACCCTTAGTCGGATACGCCTTGTAGGTAATTGTGACCGTGTATTCGGAGAACGGGTTAAAATCTCCTAGTACAACTATCCGATTTTTCCTAGTCTCAAATCTAGCAGGAACACCCCTCACTGACACATTAAATACTTCCATGTCCTGAGCATCTATATCGAGATGATCCTGCTTTAATCCGTTGACTTTGAGATGCAGTTCTACCTTCCCTTCGACTGCCTTTTCCTCAAAATTTATCTTAACGTCTATTACGGTCTTTTTGACCTCAAATTGCTTTTCTCTCTCTAGCGTGGAAGAATAGCCTTGAAGTGCGAATGGTTTGAACTCCTGATCGAGCATAGTCTGATATAGAAATGAATACTTTATTGTTTCCCTCAAATTTTGCGATTCCTGAGAATAGCTGAAGCGATGGAATTTATCACGCACGATGAATCATTGGGTAGCGGCACCCTCAGGTAATCCAGGCCTGCATCGATGGCCTGGTTCCGCAACCTGTAGTCCAGGTCATAGAGAACCTCCAAATGATCGTAAATGAATCCAATCGGAACGATCTTTATGCCTGAATATCCCTTCTCCTTCGCGTATTTTATGGAGAATTCTGGATACGGGGACAACCACTTGCTGTGGAACGGCCCCTGGCTGTGATAGATGTTTATATATTCCCTCCCTCCGGATATTGATTTGGACATTCTGTCTATAAGAACCGGGTACTCGTCCGGCCTCTCAATCGGTATGCTATGCGCAGAAAAAACAAGGAGGTATTCTTCATTACCCTGTACCAGATCAGCGAAATAGCCGAGTAACTCCCCCTCAAATCCGATGTTAGATATTCTCACAAATTTCCTCTCTCCCAGCGAGGATTCAAAGGGTCCGTAATAGCCTTCGAATATATAGTTAGAGTAAATGGGAAAAAGAGGAACTTCGTATATGATGTTCTCACCAACTATCGACGCAGCCTCGTTTATAGAGGGTTTGTAATGTTTTGAAAGAAGGTATACGGAATACCCTTGGTCCCTCAATTTCGCGGCGACCTTATCTCTTATACTCCTGACTATGCTGGTTGACGGAGTTGCCCCCCCGATGATCTCCAACTTTGAAAGATTCTCCCTGAGCAGGTATTCCGGCGGTTCTTTCCCGTGTAGTATATCCCTGAGATAATCTGCCATCTCTTCCTTCCTCTCAGGGAATCCGTAGTACATCAGGACCACAGCCTTATCCGTCAAAATTATGCACCTCGTCAGCTACAAACGAGAGTTTACTCCAGTTTGCCCATTTAGGCACGCCGTGCCCAAGATTGAAAACATGTCCCTTGAATGATTTTCCTTCCGTCATGATCCTTCTTACCTCCTTTCTCAGGTAAATGTCCGGGGAGTCCAGAAGATCCGGATCAAGATTACCCTGAACAACGCGATCTCCGTATACTTCGAGGTATCTGTTTAGACTCTGCCTCCAGTCCACAGAGAACACATCTGCTTCCAAACGCGATAATGCTCTGGATAAATGGGATGTCCCCTCGCTGAAGAAGATCACGGGTTTCCCGAGTTCCCTGACCTTTTCAACAAAATATTCTTCCCATTGTTTAACGTGCATCTCGTAAAATGTTTCCGAAAGGCTCCCCAACCAACTCTCGAAGATCTGTATCACATCCACTCCGGAATCTGCCTGCAACTTCCCGAAGTTTAAGGTGTTCTCAATGACCTGTGACATCAGTACTTCTCCTCTCTCCAGCACCTCCCTCTTCGCCAAATGGTAGCCCGCCTTCCCCTTCTCATAAATGTAGGAGAGCGTCGTATACGGGCCCCCCAGCACTCCAATTATGGTAAGGTCTCCATAGTCCCTAGATACCATCTTGATTGCCTGTGAAAGTCCTTGAGGCAATTCCTTATAATCTGTATCTCCGGACGTTACATTAATTCCGTTTTCATAGCTCACCTTATAACCCATCAGTCCCAAAGGGATCAAGATGTCCGTAAATATAACAATGGCATCCGTTTTAATGTACTTCGTAGGAAGAACAGAGAGGTGGTATATGGCATCGGGATCTGCCAGAAGGTCGTTGAACGTTCTCCCACGTTTTATCTCCTGATATTCCTTGAGGTACCTGCCGGCCTGCCTCATGAACCAGACAGCGTTTTCACGAGCTTCACCCCTAGAAATTTTCAATACTGTTTTTCGGGGCATTTTCTTATAGCTTTTATGAATATTTATCATTTACATTTATCCCCGACCAACATCTCTTTTAAATATAATTGTGGAATCCAAGCAAAATGAATAGAGCTAGCGTTGATTTCAACTCAAAACCTATACTCATATTCTGGGAAACGACGAAAGCGTGCGATCTCGCTTGCAAGCACTGTCGCGCTTCGGCTCTCACGGATCCTCTTCCAGATGAACTGACGCTCGGTGAAGCGTTAACATTTTTAGATCAGATCACAGATTTCGGCAAACCGTATCCTGTTGTCATATTGACTGGAGGGGACATAATGAAGAGAGTGGGACTTGAGCAGATACTTCACCACGCTAATGAATTGGGGCTACCAGTATCGATGGCACCAAGTGCAACGCCCCTGCTGAACGAATCTGCATTTTCAATGATGAAAAAGTTCAACGTGAGATCGCTTTCACTGAGCCTAGATGGAGCCTCAAAAACAACCCATGACTGGCTCAGGGGTCTCAATGGTACTTTTGACTTCACGATATCTCTTATGAAAAAAGTAATCCGGGAGGGATTCACGCTACAGATTAATACCACAGTTTTCAAAAGAAACGTAGAAGAACTACCTGAACTGCTTAAAATTCTAATTGACAACGGTGTTAAAACCTGGGAGGTCTTCTCCCTGATAAGAACAGGCAGGGGGATAGATAGGGAAGATCTTGATCCCAGAGAATACGAGGATGTTTTTAACTACCTCGAATTTGCTTCAAGATACTCTGTGACAGTGAGAACTGTCGAGGCACCGTTTTTTAGAAGAATACTGAAGGAACGGGAAAATTCAGATTATGCAGGTGGCAGCCTGTACAGAGAATTAGTAGAAAAGACAGTAAAATTGCTGGGGGAACCTACAGGAATATCAAGAGGACACACTACTTTTACTAGGGATGGGAAGGGTGTCATATTTGTTGGTCAGAACGGGGAGGTAAATCCATCTGGATTCCTCCCGGTAAACCTGGGCAATGTAAAAGAAAAAAGCATAGTTGAGATATATCGCAAAAATGAAACGCTTATCATGCTAAGAGACCCGAAAAACTTGAAGGGGAGGTGCGGTGTGTGCGAGTATGCGGACATATGCGGTGGATCAAGGGCAAGAGCGTTCAGCTATTTCAACGATATATTTCAGGAAGACCCCAGATGTATCTACATTCCCAAGGAAATACAAAGCTTGAATACCACTTAGGCAATTACGACAGTCATGACCCCGCTAATAATATTCTTGCTGTTTATCCATGTTATCTCGGCCGTGTTTCTCGTGGGATCCTCGATATTTGTATGGATAGTTATATGGCCTGCAAGCTCCGATGCTATAAAGGATGAAAAGCTCAGAACCAAATTCATGAGTGTCATGGGGAAACGTTATGCACTCTACACAAACATAACTGTAGTTCTCCTGACAGTTACTGGTCTTCTTCTCGTAGCACTGTATTATCCTGTATACTTTTACGATTTAGGGTATGCCATAAGGACGAGGTGGGGCTACATACTGACAATCAAGATAATAACAGTTATAGCTATGTATTCAATCATGTACGGAAACAACCTTTGGCATGGGAAACTAATACCCAAGCTTGCAGAAGCAGGTAATTTTGATGAGCTTAAAAGGATAAGAAAGATTTCGCACATGCTTTCATTCATCACTGTCGCTCTTATGGTAGTAATAATCTTAATAGCTGAAATATTGGCCGGGGTGTTCTTCTGATGAGGAGCGGTGAACTTTACCGGCGGGCGGTCAGGCTTTATCCCCGTGGAGTGAATAGCCCCGTAAGATACTATGAACCCTACCCTGTATTCTTCAAAAGGGGAGCCGGAGGGAAACTTGAGGACGTTGACGGGAAATATTACAACGATTTTGTCCTTGGATACGGCCCATTGATCCTGGGGCACTCTAACCCGGAGGTAATTAAAAGAGTCAGGGACAGGATTGATAATGGTACTCTCTTCGGAGCTCCAACCGAGGAGGAAGTTGAATTCGGCGAATTATTCAAAAGGGCAACAGGGATCGAAATGATGAGAGTGGTTAACTCAGGAACTGAGGCCACGATGCACGCGATTCGCTTGGCACTTTACGTTAGCAAGAGGAAAAAGGTCCTAAAAATAAGAGGTGGATACCACGGTACACACCCCTATAATTATTTGTCTGAATACGTTGAGGAAGTTGAATTCAACGATATCAATTCTGCCAAATCAAGGCTTTCATCGAGGGAGATAGGCGCCTTCATTCTAGAACCGGTCATGGGAAATGCAGGTGTGGTTCTTCCCGAGGACGGATATTTAGAGGAGATCCAAGATGCCTGTAGGAATTATGAGACTCCATTAATATTGGACGAAGTGATCACCGGTTTCAGGACAGGTTTTTACCCCTATTACAGAAGCAAGCATATAGAACCTGATCTTGCAACATTTGGAAAGATAATCGGGGGAGGATTCCCACTGGCTGCTTATGGAGGGCGAGAATCTTTTATGAGGGCTGTTCGTCCCATGGGGGATTTCCCACAGGCAGGCACCTATTCTGGAAATCCTGTATCCATAACTGCGGGATTAGAAACACTAAAAATTCTAGAAAAAATGGATTACAGCAGGCTAAAAAATCTCACTGAAATCGCATGGAATAAGTTATCAGGATCCGGACTGACTGTAAACGCCTTAACCGGCATGCTTTCCGTATTTTTTAATGATAATCCTGTAAAGAGCTACAGAGACGTTTCCGATTCTCGGAGGGACCTTTACATGAAACTTTTCAGGTCTGCCATTGAAAATGGAATATACATTCCACCCTCATTTGACGAAACAATGTTCATCTCATTCGCCCACAGGGAGGAGGATGTGAAAGAGAGCTTTTCGTTTTTGTCAGAAGAGGCAGGAAGGATATGGAGAGGACGATGAAGCTCGCAACGAGGGGTTCCGAGCTTGCTATAGCGCAGTTCAATATAATCTCTGATTCCTTGATGGCAAAAAGCGTGAAGGGTGAACCAGTTATCGTCAGATCCCATGGGGAAATTGATCTCTCGACACCTCTGTACAGGATGGAGGAGAGGGGTATCTTTGTAAAAAGACTCAATGAACTAGTTCTGGAGGGAGCTGTGGACGGGGCAGTTCATTCCGCCAAGGATATCCCGACAGAAATAGATGACAGCCTGGAGATCTCCTACTACTCTAAAAGAGGCGATCCGAGAGATTTTTTCGTTTCGAAGTACGATTTAACTCAATTTGAGGGAACCGTGGGATCGTCCTCAATGAGAAGGAGAACATTCCTTAGGCTTTTCAATAAAAAACTGCAGTTCCGTGATATACGCGGCAACATAAACACGAGGATTGAGAAGTGGAGAGGAGGGGAGGTAGATTCACTCGTTGTAGCCAAGGTTGCACTTGACAGGTTGGGCCTGTCTATCCCGGGGAACCCCATCCCCACCGACATATGCCCTCCCGACCCCAATCAGGGTTTCGTGGCGGTAGTATCCCGAAAGGGAAGTGCCACCTCCAAAATTCTGTCTTCGATGCAGGATCCGCTGGCCAGATGGGAGGCAGAAACTGAGCGGGAAATAATGAAGAAACTGGGACTTGGATGCGATGTTGCTGTGAGCGTTTTTGCTAACTACGATTTGAAAAAAATATACTTTTCGTACGCGAATGAAGATGCTAGGTTCGACTTAACCTTCAATGAGACTATAGAAACTAAGGATATTTTGAAGATGAGGGATATAATTGGCAAATAATGTAGCCTATGTCGGTACCGCACTGGGTAAGTCTTTAGCAGGCGTAATCGAGATCCCTGTGCTTAAAATTTCATACAGGGACATCTCTTATTTGGGTAAGATAATAACGCCCATTGCTCTCATGTCAAAGAGGGCTGTGACCTCTCTTAAGATGTCTGACGTTTCTATAGGGACAGCACGAATTTACTGTATCGGAGAGGAGACTGCCAAATATCTGAATTGCTTGTATTCGTTGGACTGCATGATTCCGGAACTCCAAAATACTGAGGGCCTAGCAAGCCTCATAGTCTCAAAAGAGAAGAGAATTACAGTAATAGGGAGCAACAGGACATCTGCCAAATTCATAACAAATCTTGAAAATAAAGGGGTTGAGGTCAGGCATATCCCAGGCTATAACATAGAGGAAAATGAGGGTGTCAGGTACGAAGATCTGGAAAAAGCTAATAAGATACTAGTTGGTTCTTCGTTCTCTTTTGAGATCCTGTACCGGAGAGCAAAAAACTTCATCGCCGACAAGTTACTTTATGCTATAGGTAAACCCACGTATCTCACTATGATAAATAAATCAGTTACTCCCAGAGGATACTTTGAAAGACCTTCGATATACGAAATCCTTGACATCCTTCTCAATGATCTGGAAGATAGGTTCATTTTGAAGGGCACGTAGTATTGCTTTCGGAAAGATGTGTCAGGATGCCTGAAAGGTCATTTCCCAATTACGTAAAGGTAAATAATGCAGTTGTACTAAGGTTTAAGGGTGTTAAAACTTGGATAAAGGGGGCCTATTCCTGGTAAAGGTTACGTACAGCGATCTTGGTTCACTTTACTTTTCCAGCGTTCCGAGATTTGAGATAGAGGAAGTTTATGATTACATAAAGAGGAATGAAAGAATCCAGGAAGCCATGGTTCTGTGGACTTGTAACAGGTTTGAGATCTATTTTTACCCCGGTGACAAAGAAACTGTGGAATTCGTGGAAGACTACCTGAACAAGAAAGCAGGACAGCATTCCGTTGTCCACGGATTGGATGCAATAAGGCACCTGTTTCTCGTTGCATCAGGACTAGATTCGATGGTAGTTGGGGAGAACGAAATATTATCTCAGATTAGAGATGCATTTAAAATTTCTGAAGAAAAAGGACTTGCCGGTAGAAACTTGAACCCCGTAATTAACAAGGCTTTACAAGTGGGGAAGAAAGTTAGGAGTGTTTCTGGAAACGGACGGCACAATAAGAGCCTGGCAAGCATTGCGATAGATGAGATGAACTTGAATGGTAACGAAAAAATACTAGTAGTCGGGGCAGGGCATATAGGGAAGCAGGCCTCCTACATTCTCAAAAGGAGAGGACTAGAATTTTCCATCACAAACAGGACAGGGGAAAAGGCGAAACAAATCGCGCAGTTACTAGGGGGTACGGTGGAGGATTTTGACAGGAAGAAATGGAAAAACTATGATGTCCTAATAATGGCCACGAAAGCAGACTCCTCGATCCTTAGCTACAGCGATATTCAAAATTCTCGGGTTAAGAAAATCCTGGACCTTGGAGTTCCTCCGAATGTAGAGGAAAACGTTCCAGAGGGGGTCCACCTTGTTAATATGAAGGATCTATCGACAAAAGTCAGAGGAAAGGAGGAGGAAAGAGAAGAATTCACGAGAAAGGCGTTGAAGACTGTGGAAGAGGAATTTGAAAAGTTTTCAACGAGGATGATGAACAGGGAGAAGGAAGACATCCTGAGAAGGATAATTGATTTCTCCCAAAGGGTTATCGAAGAGGAGTTAGGTTATATGGAGAAAAAGGTTACCTCTGATGAGGATCTATACCTTATGAAGAAAGGCCTGGAATCAACCAGAAACAAACTCCTAGGCTTCGTAATAAACGGGATCAAGAGATCGAACGATGTCAGGTCTTCTGAAACCGTTACCAATATGGAGGCGATTCTTGATGAGAACTTATCCAGATATGAGGATGAGAAGGCTAAGAAAATCGGCTGAACTCAGGGAAGCATTTTCCGAGACTAGGGTTTATCTCGCGAAGATGGTAATGCCACTGTTTGTCGATGAAAACATTGTGGCGCCGGTTGAAGTAGAAAATATGCCTGGAATTTATAGATATCCTGTTGAGACCGCAATTGAAAGGGCCAAGGAATATGAAGGTTTAGGGATTAAGGCGATCCTGCTATTCGGTGTCCCGAAATATAAAGATTCGGTTGGTTCTTCGTCTTACGATCCAAATGGAGTTGTGCAGAGGGCAATAAAAGGAATAAAGAATGAAACAGACCTCATAATATGGGCAGATCTCTGCCTATGCGAATACACTGATCATGGACACTGCGGCCTGATAAAGGATGGAAGAATAGATAACGATTCAACACTGGATATTTACGCGAAGATAGCTACAAGCTACGCGAGCGCCGGGGTGGACGGTGTGGCACCCTCGGGGATGATGGATGGCCAGGTCGCAAGGATCAGGAAGGAACTAGATATTAACGGATACGCTGATACCTTAATAATGGCATACAGTTCAAAATTTGCAAGTTCATTGTACGCCCCGTTCAGAGGTGCTGTCAACTCCGCCCCATCATTCGGCGATAGAAAGACATACCAGATGAACTTCAGGAATAGGAGGGAAGCCCTGAGGGAGATAGAGGAGGACATAGAGGAGGGCGCGGACATAGTTATGGTAAAACCTGCACTGTTCTACCTCGACCTGGTAAGAGAGGCAAGAGATAACTTTAATATCCCAATTGCTGCATACAGCGTAAGCGCTGAATATTCTATGATCAAGAATGCGGGCGACAATGGTATAATCGACTTGAAATCTGTAGTAGATGAGTCTCTCACTGCAATATTTAGGGCAGGCGCCGACATCGTGATAAGTTATTTCACGGAATACTATGCGAGAACTTGGAAGTAGTTGCTTTGCAAGCTTAATTTTATTTAAATAGGAAGAATTTCTCGCTTATTGGTGAAAACGGTAATCTGGAACATTGATTTCAAGTGTAATCTGCTCTGCAAAGGATGCAACGCCTTTGAAGGTAATGTACTTTTTCCTAAAGATAAAATTGATGATTTCATAGATGAGATGAAATATAACAAAGTCAAAATTGTATCCGTTACAGGGGGGGAACCTACTCTGCATCCTGATCTCCCGAGAATATTAAAGACACTCAAGGAGAAGGGATTTATAACGCATATAGCAACAAACGGAACGAACAAATATGTTCTAAGCAAGATTTATCCCTATCTGGACGCGGCAACGATTAGCCTTGATAGCCACGTTCCCGAACTTCACAATGAGTACCGGGGGAGGAAAATTTTTGATATAGTAGTAGAGAGCATGAAGTATCTTAAACCACGGGTTAAGGTTCTCACGTCAAATATTCTCGTGACGGATTTCAATTACAACAGGATAGGCGAATACGCTAAATTTGTAAATGAGGAGATAGGTGTTCCCGCATCTATGTGCTTCCCTGACAACAGTTCCTACTACTACGAGAGGGTGCCGGTGGAAAATTCGCAGATAAAGGAGGCATTTGAATTTGCTTTCAAGAATTATAAAAAGTTCGAATTTGGTAACACGAGAACCTACTACAAAGAAGCTGTAGACTGGCTAGAAAAGAAAGATGTTCAGAGATGCAGGGCTGGTGAGGAAGTCTTCTATGCGGACTACAGGGGGGACGTTTACCCCTGCTTCTACAAAACTACTAAGAAGCTTAACGCGAGCAGGAAATGGGAAAAGTATCAGAATTCCTGCAATGACTGCTTCATACAGTGCTTCAGGGAACCCTCAATGAAGAACTTATTTGAGCAGGGGGCTCTTGTGACACGGATATATCTTTATAATAAAAGACATAATGGGCATACGAACCTAAATGAGAATCGCCCTGTGCAGCGATACGTACCACCCGATAGCTGATGGAGTCTCAAAACATCTCGTGGATTTCAAGGCTGAGCTGGAAAGAAGGGGCCATAACGTAAGGGTTTATACGGTATTCTCGTCCAACGACGACGTATTTGGACTTCCATCATACCGTTTTCCTCTTTACAAAGAATACAAGGTCGGTTTACCTGTTTACGAACTCTACAGAGACATGCAGAGGTTCAGGCCAGATGTGGTTCACGTTCACACGCCGTTCGTGCTCGGCACCATGGGGTACAGATTTGCCCATAAAAGAGGAATTCCAACTGTGGGCACGTACCACACGGATTTCGTGAACATGGACGGGACGATTAAGTTTCCCTTCGTCAAGAGCTTGCTCAACATTGGATTTCAGTACAACATGCACCTCTATGCAAAGATGGACGTAACGGTAACGCCTTCCAAGGTCGCAGAGGAGTACATCTCAAGGTTCATCGACAGAACCGTGACAATACCAGTGGGAATAAACCTCAGTAAATTCAGGTACAGAGAGAATAAGGAGAATTTCTATCTATTCTTAGGTAGATTGACAAATGACAAGGGGGTTACGGAGCTTCTGAAGGTATCTTCGATCCTCAGCGACAGGAGATTTAAGGTAGCGGGCGTCGGACCTTTAAAATCCATCGTCGAAGAATATGCAAGGAAGAACAGGAACCTTGAGTACCTTGGATATGTTTCGGAGGAAGAGAAGATAGAGCTTCTAAGCAAAGCTAAACTACTCATAGTTCCTTCAAGGGCGGAAACGTTTGGAGTCGTGTACGTTGAAGCTATGGCATCCGGTACGCCCGTCGTTGGTTCACACGAAAGCAGGGAGATCGGAATACTCCGCAATGGATTCAACGGGTGGTCTGTCGCCTTCGGAAATGAACGCGATCTTGCAAGGAAGATAGCTGAAATAGATGGTATGGATCTAAAGACAATAAATAGAAATGCCTTTAATTCCAGCAGGGAGTATTCAATAGAGAGAACAACGGATGCCTTGGAAAAACTGTATGGTGAACTAATTGAATCTAAAAGGAAAGGGTAAATACATCGGCATCGGAATATCGGCTATAACGATCTTTATATTCGCCTTCATATACGGCCCATCGAATCTGCTCAGGACCTTTTTATCTCTTCCCCAGGGTTTCGTCGTTTTCTTTCTGGCCGCGATGTGTCTTCACATCCTCTCATTCGTGTTCTGGGGGGCCAGAATTTCTATACTTTCCAGAGCTAATGGGATCAGGGTTCGTTTCTCGAAAGCTCTGGACGTTGTAGTGACCTCATTATTCGCTGCATCCCTTACGCCAGGATACGTTGGTGGGGAACCGGTCAGGGTCAAGAAACTCATAGATTGCGGTGCGAGTGCTGGAACCTCAACAGCAATTGTACTAGGAGAAAGGGGACTGGACTCTATTTTCTTTACGTCCGTATTCTTTGTCGTCGTAATTACCGGCCTAGAGGTTATCTCAGGGCAGCTTAGATTATATGCTACCATCGGAATCCTGGTGCTGATTTTTTTTATAATCTTCCTTATCCTTTCCATCAGGATGCACAGAATCGCCGGGCGGATCGGCGCTGCGATTGAGTGGCTCATGTCCAAGCTAAGAACAAGAGGAAGGTTCCTTAAAATCGACGGATTGAACTTTGCTGGGGAGGTACAGTCTTACTCTTCATCGACCAGGCGGATATTTATTGGTAAACCGGGATACCTCGCTGCGGGAATAACGGTCACAGCACTGATATGGCTTTCTGATTTTTCGGTCCCCTTAATGCTTCTAATCGGGTTCGGGGTTTTCCCGTCATTCCTCTACGTGATCTTTATCCAGATTATCCTTGTTCTCATCTCTCTTATACCTCTTACCCCGGGTTCTGCTGGGCTGATGGAAATACTGATGATTGCAACATTCTCCATATTCCTATCACACAGCCATCTGGTTGCATTTGTCATAATGTGGAGATTCATAACATTTTATTTCAACATAATCCTCGGTTCATTTGCACTGCACAAGGTAGTTACAGAATAGGAAATTTAAGACGCCCCCCCTGGCCATTAATGTTGGCTGTGGGGTACCCCTTTGAATGCGGTAAATTTTAGCTGTATAGCTAAATTGTGACAATTGTTCCCGAAAGCATGTTAACGGTAGTATATTTCCAGAAAGCTGATCCCACTTTCCAGGATTCCAAAATATAACGAAAATGGGAGGAGCTAGATTACATAGAGCCTTTAATAATTAAGCGTATTGGAAAAAGGGAGAATTACAGGGTCATCAAATTTCAATTCAGAGGATATCTTTGTATCTTTACTCTCGGACATCGAATTGATCCTTGCTCTCAGACATTTACTAACGCGCGAAACTGATTCTTCATCTGCAAATATGGGTTTTATCTACGCTGCCGAAGTAGAAAATACAAGTCTCGCCCAGCGGATTTTTTTAAGGTAGCTGAATTACTAGTTCTATGGACTGGTTAAATACCTGCTCAACATTTGCTCTGGTTTTACACCTGGAACACGTGACAAAAGCTGGCCGGTGCCGAATTCTAAAATTCTCTCTATTCTGTCAATAGTTCTGGATTACTACTTCAGAGCGATCGCCTGGATACCGGAATTTCTAGCGCTCATAACAAATTTCTTCCTTATATTCCGGTTAATTTTTGAAGGCCCCCCGTGACTACATTTATGCTCAAACATTTCCTTTGGTTTTAGACCTAACCGAGTTCTAAATGAGATACCATTAAATTCTTGAGTTGTGACTTTTGGAAGGGAACACGTTTAATACAGCGGTTTATCAACGACTAAATAAAACGAGATTCCTTATTTACCTGGTTGGGGTACAGGATCCACTGACACTCATTTTTTTCATATTCCTGGAATTAAAACGAGATATATCTCTGGAACCCGCGTAATTTTATCAGGCGGGTTCATCCCAGCCAACCTTGTTGATACGGGTATCCACAATAATGTTTCAAACTCAAGTAGATCTAAAATATTTCTATTTAATCTTTTGAATTAAAATTTCCTTGGTTTCCCGCTTGTTTATTTCAGGCATCTAGGAAATCTGCTCTTTTTCCAGATTGTGAAGATAGGAGGGGAGTTTCCGTAGGGTAACACAGGGTAGAAAAATTATAGTGAATTTTTTATAATTTCCTAAGCATTTCACGCTATCCTTTAATATGTCTTTGCATTATTTCGAATAGGGTCGATGCATCCACAATTTAAGCTCTTACCTACCTTGGGCCTGGTTTAAGGATGTTACGTGCCTAAAACCTTCAAAATAATTCCTTTTTCAAACGACAAAATAAATAATAACGGATTATTAACCTCTGATTCGGATTGAATGAGAGTCAGAGACTTAGGAGGTTTGCATTCCGATCTCCAAGATATTATTTGGTTATACCGTTGATTGCCATATTGCCCCTATTAGTATATGTTTTCTCTAGGAACATTTACATTTCTTTGATCTATTCATTGGCAATTGTATCTACGATAACTTGGGATTACGCATCTGCAAAGATCTTCAAATTCAGGTTCCCTATAAACAGGGTTTTTTTTCTTAACGCCGTAAGTCTCTATGCTGCTACCGTGTTCTATCTGATAGTAGTAGGAATCAGGTTCCTCGGACCTACTCTTGGACTCCTCCTTTCTGTCACAACGATCCCCTTCATAAGGACGATGGTTTTTTTGACGTTTACAGGCAGGAGAGTTGCCTTAACTCACAGCATAAGTATAGCTTTTCCACTGTTCTTATCCCTTTATATTTTCATTTTATATGGGAGATTTGATATTTTCATAGCGCCTATAATCATATCGAGCGTAATCTATTCAATTTCTGCACACCTTTTCGTTAAATTTTCGGTGTCCAACTTCGCTCGTGAATTCAGCACTGACCCGATCCGCATACTAAACGAAATCGTCAATTCAGTTACGTCAGAAATCTCATACAATGCGGTACTCAAGAAATTCTTCGAAGATATATACACGACCCTAGCTCCGAGGGAGGTTTCTGTCCTGAAGCTAAGCACCGATTCTTCCAAAGTTACGCTTGTTTTCCCGTACGTCCACCCCGGTCCGCTGGGGGAGCTTGGGTCATCTAACATAACGGGAAAACTTCAGAGGGCCTATCCTAGTGATAACCTTATGGTGTTCCACACAACTACCACCCACGACGACAACTGTGCCGGTGATTCAGAGGTCGAGAAGATTTCAAAGGTGCTCGCCCTCGATGGGGAGCAATTCGATTATTGCTACGAACCGTATTTTGGCGACCATCTGACCTTCCTTCCCCTGGGCGAAGGCGGCATATTTTTCCTATCCCCCGATAATCCCCGGTTTGACGACGTAAAGATTTCGGAGGGAAGAAAGATTGTCAAAAGGGCTAAATCTCTCGGGTTAAAGTGGGCAATTACTGTAGACCAGCATAACAACAACATGGAAAAACCAGAGGAACTGACAGATATATCCTATCTTCTCAAAGAGGCGGATGACGCCGTCAAGAGGAGAAAAGTTAAGAGAACGTTAAAATCATCATTTTCCTGGTCCGTTCCGAAGTTGATGGATATCGGTCCAGGCGGTATTGCGTTTCTGTCGCTGATAATGGGTATCAAGAAGGTGGCAGTGATCCTTTTTGATGGAAACAATATGCAGTACGAGCTCAGGAGGAGTATAGAGTCGAAGCTGCTCGGATTTGATAAGATCCTTATATGTACGACGGACAACCACATTGTGAACACCAATGGTCTCAACGTTAATCCAGTTGGAGCATCTTCAAACCACGACGAGATAGTAAACCTTGTTCTCAAACTGGCAGAATCTTCTAGGGATCCAAAGGACACAATCGTGGAACGCGTAAAAAGAGATCTGTGGCTAAAAATAGCTGGGGAGAACCAGTGGGAAAAATTGAACAAAACGATAAGGAGATCAGCTAATAAAGCAAAAGTACTCAGTGCTCTTGCTGTCCTACTCTCACTTGCCCTGTCGCTAACTATTTTCAAGATCCTTAATTAATTAGGTGATTTTGAGATTTTTTAGAAAAGTTCCTATTTCATAAAATAACATGGGCCAAGATTTTTTTATACGTACGTTACATTCCGTAAGCGGTGGCTAATCTAGTAATAGCAGAAAAGTCAAATGTGGCGATGAGGATTGCTTATTCGCTATCCTCTGGGAAGGTGGAGAGGGTAAAGGTCGGGCCGATTATAGTTTTCAAGTTTAAAGGGGGCGGGGAAGATTACTCCGTGGTTTCTCTAAGGGGGCACATAGTAGAACTGGACTTTCCGTCGAGGTACGCAGACTGGAGACTTGAGAAGCTAGAGGAATTGGTATATGCTTCCCCAGAGGAACGCATAAAGATAAAGGGCATTGAGGAGGCACTAACTAGACTAACCAGGGAAGCGAGGGAGATCATTGTCGCCACGGATTACGATAGGGAGGGGGAACTGATAGGTGTTGAAACGCTGCGTCTTGTGAAGTGGGACGGAACCACGAAGAGAGCCAAATTTAGTGCCCTTACAAAACAGGACCTGATCTCTTCCTTTAGCAATCTCACTGAAGTTGATTATAACCTAGCCAGTTCAGCTGAATCAAGGGAAATTATAGACCTCCTGTGGGGTGCCGCACTTACTCGCTTTTTCAGCATCGTCACGGGAAGACTCGGCAACGATTTCGTCTCTGTAGGGAGGGTGCAGAGCCCTACTCTTACGATGCTTGTCCAGCGGGAACTACAGATCAGGGAATTCGTTCCAGAAACTTATCATGAGATAAGCGTTAAAATAGGGGACGTGACATTCAAGTACGATGGAAACCCGATACATAAGAGAGAGGACGCGGAAATGATTCTAGAAAAGCTAAAGAATTCGTCGAAGGCTGTCGTGACACGTAGAAACGAAGTAGAGAAGAGGATTCGTAGGCCGTCGCCTTTTTCGACCACAGAATTCCTTAGAGAGGCGAACAAATTGGGAATCTCCGTTGACAAAGCCATGAACATAGCTGAAACGCTCTATCAACACGGGCTCGTATCATATCCTAGAACGGATAACACGGTCTATCCTAAAACACTAAGTCTTAAAAGCATTCTAGCAAATCTCGAGGACTCGTACCTCAAATCAGAGATCTCCCAGCTTAAAAAGGAGAGTAGGCTTATCCCATCCAGGGGTAAGACGGAAGCAACGGATCATCCGCCAATATACCCCACTGCTTCGATCAAGAAAACTGAGATGAAGGGAGATTACTTCAAGATTTACGATTTAATTGCGAGAAGATTCATATCTACCATGGCCGAAGATGCAGAGGTTCTGGATGTGGAATACAAAGTTAAAATCGGCGATCTTGGTTTCAGCTATACCGCATCCAGGGCAGTAAACCCTGGTTGGATGCACTACTACAACTTGGTTTACTATCAAGAAAAACAAGATCCAATGCTAAATGTTGGTGAGGAGAGGGATTTTTACGGACAGGCCATAGAAGAAAGGAAGACCTCGCCGCCACCAAGGTACACCCAGGGAAGTCTTATAGAAGAGATGGAGAAGAAGATGCTGGGGACTAAGAGCACGCGTCACGAAATAGTACAGAAGCTTTATGACAGGAGCTTCATAGAAGGTAACCCAATAAGGGTTAAACCTCTTGGCATGGCAATGGGGGAATCACTCCTCCTGAACTCAATAGAAGTTGCTATGCCAAATATGACGGCGCAACTAGAGAAGGAAATGGATCTTATAGCTGGCGGGGAGAAGAAAAAGGAAGAAGTTGTGGAAGATAGCAGGAAGCTCCTGTTATCATTGCTTCAAAATCTCATAAATAATTCAGCCAACATAAAAGCTAAGTTTTACGAGACTCTGAACAAAGAGAAGGTCGTGGGAAAGTGCCCTAAATGCGGGTCTGATCTAATAATCGACTCAACCCGGAATGCTAGATTTATAAAGTGTATCGGGCCGTCTGCTGATTTCTTCCAATTTGTGCCGAAAGTTGGAAAGATAGAGATCACCGATCAGAAATGCCCTGTTTGCGGCCTCTTCTTGATCAAGGTCATAAGAAAAAATGAGCGGCCGGAATTGAGATGCGTGGACAACGGTTGCCAGTACAATACGCGCAGGGAGATTCTTGGAAAGTGTCCGGAGGATGGCGGGGATCTGGTTATCAGGAGGAACAGGAAGGGGCAGAAATTCATAGGGTGTTCAAATTATCCCAAGTGCAAGCTAACACTGCCAGTGCCATACAATGCTCAGATAGAACCGACAGGCAAATACTGCAAGGAAGATAATTTTCCGATAGCTATATTTAATTACGGTAAAAAGCAGATAGAACAGTGCATAAATCCAAAGTGCAAAACCCGAGTGAAACATCTATGATAAGGAACAAATTTTCCTGAGCGCTTGTATCACGCATAAAAAATCTAATTGGAATGTCCGTTTCAAATTGCACACCAGCGTTCAACTAAGAAGCAAACTTGCACTTATGCCTCCTCTTGGATAGACGTTATCCACCTGAATCGCAGGCCTTTATTGTCCGTGCAGAGCTATTCTCATATCATTTTCTGAGCGTGGGGAATCTCTATTCAATTGGAGAACAGCAGGAATGGGGAAGATTTCATCCTCAATAGATGCTTTCGTGCAGAATCTTAACAATTGCACTTTCTTGTCATTGTTTTAGAGAAGTTGGGACGACATATAATTGAAAAATCCACTAAAAACCCATTGGAAACTAGGTACAGATTAATTTTCTTGAGCCGCAGCATTTAACCTCCACCGTCAAAAAATTTTTGCAAGTGTGTTTTCATCTTTTTCATCTCTTTCTGTATGCGAATTACGGGAGGCTGAACATTTTGATGTTGTTTTCTTACTTCCTTGGGGTAAGAGCCTCCGAAATAGTTCAAACTTTTGAAATCGTTGCCTTCCGTCCCCAAGAATCACAACGTTCTTCCTTATGTACTTATTATCTCCCTCTTTTCTGAGATTTTTAAAAATAAGAACTGATTTACGTGCAGACGGGAGGGAATGTGATTGAGAAAGTAATACTATTTGCATTTGAAAGGGCTATCCTAAACCTGAAGAAGGGCTGTTTTAACGTAGCTACGGCACCGCTTGGCCAATATAAAGATCCAACCTGACATTACGCCGGGATGTCCCGATACGAATTTAAACCATCTGGACTGAATTATTTTCTTATCCTTGCAATATTTTCTTGCAGGGAGACAGGCGGCGCTAAGTTTCACGTGAATGCCTTTGTTGATTGGTATTGCAATTGTCACTTTGAATTTTTACCCTGCAGCTGCACAGTCCCAAAAATAGATCATCATGCTACACGCATGTTTATCTTCCACGTCATTTGCTGATCCGACGGTTCTCCCTTAGGGTCAAAATTGATCAGATTTCGCTCCCGGAAATCAGGATTTATTCAATTTTAATAGACCTCCCCGTCACCCTTACAGGAATTCACACCAGGAGCAAGACAAAATCGCTGGCCGGCCGACGGAAAACTATTTATATTCAGTATGACATATTGATGCTATATAACAGACACATGTCATACTGGTGAAAAACATGTTCCTAAAACGTATAGAAATGGAAAATTTCAAATCATTCGGAAAAAGAACAGTAATTGAGTTTAAGCCAGGTTATACTTCAGTTACCGGTCCCAACGCGTCAGGAAAGAGCAACATTGGAGATGCCCTTTTATTCGTTCTCGGGACGAAAAGCAACAAATCAATTAGGGCACAGAAGCTAATCGACCTTATCCACAAGAATCCGTCAGGTAGGCCTTCCCCCTTCCTCAAGGCAAGCGTTACGTTTGATAATACGGACAGGATGATCCCTATTGATTCAAACGAGGTCACCTTTACAAGAGTAGTCAAGCTATCCGAGAACAATGATCAAGAATTCTCATCGTACTACTACATAAATGACGACAAGGCAAGACTCCAGGACTTCGAATATTTGCTGGAGAAGGTGAAAATATTCGCAGATGGTTATAATTTTGTCAGACAGGGTGACATAACGAACATCGTGGAGATGACACCGACCGAGAGGAGGGGGATCCTGGAAGAAGTTGGCGGGATATCCCAGTACAATGAGGAGATTGAGAAGGCAAACAAGGAAAAAGAAAAGACGAGTGAGAATATGGTCACCGTTCAAGCACTTTTAACAGAACTATCAGGAAGGGTATCCCTCTTAAAGCACGAGAAGGAGCTCGCAGAAGCTTATATTTCAAAGAAGAAGAATGTTGAAAGAGATCAGACGATTCTTCTCATCAGGAAAAAGAGAGAGACGGAGAAGGAGATAGAAGCCATAAAGGAGCAGATGGATAAGATAAATTTGGATATGAAATATCTTGATGATGAGATCAAGCAACTTGCCTCCCGGGGGGATGAGCTGGATAGGAAAATAGCTGAAATAAACGGAAATGAGGAGGGTCTAGAAGAACTCAACAGGATAAAGAATGATTTAGATTCAAAGAAGATCGAATTTGCGAGACACGAAATGGGGAGAGATGGCCTTGAAGAGAAAATAACAAGTCTTAAGAGGGACATATCTGACCTACTTTCAAGAAAGAAAAAACTCGAAGAGGAGGAGCGCAAAAATGAGGATGAGGTTAAGAGGCTTCTGTCCACCGTTGAGAAGGAAGAGGACGAAGCCAAAGAGCTTGAACTCACGATCCTTGACATGGAAAATAAATCTTCATCGTCCCTGGAGAAGTTTGATTCCCTTGTAAAAGCGTCCAAGGAGCTTTCAGAAAAGAAAGAAAAACTTCTCGAAAAAATTTCGGAAATAAATTCCATGATATCATCCAGTGGAACACGGAATTCCGGATTGATAGAGGAGATATCTAGGATAGAGGAGGAAATATCGAACTTGGAATTTTCAGTAAAGGATCTGGAATGGCGCACCAAGAATCTAAGAAAGGGAGAACCTGAGGTTGAAAACCTGAACAAATCGTACATTCAGACTAAGAAAAAGATAGAGGAACTCCGGGAGGAGGAGGAAAGGCTGACATCGGAGATCGAAAAAGTGGAGGGGGAGTTAGGAAAAATGCAGGGTGTAAAGCTTTCCGGAATCTGGGACAGCATAAATTTCATATCATCGGAGGCCTCGAAAGGTAACCTTGAGGGAATCAAGGGAACCGTAGACTCTCTCATCAGCTATGATCCTGAGTTTGACAAGGCGGTAAGAGCAGCTGGGGGGAACAGATTATTCAGCATAGTTGTCAGCGACGATGAAAATGCCCAAATTGCCATAGAGCTCCTAAAAAAGAACGGCAAAGGAAGATTGACATTCTTGCCATTAAACAAGATCATACCCGTAAGACCCCGGGGGAAGGCGGTGATGCTTTCGCAGGATGGGAGTACATTGGGTTTTCTTGCAGACAAAATCAGATCTGACCCCGCGCTGAGAGATGTCATTAGTTATGTATTTTCCGATACGCTCGTTGTCAAGGACCTGAATGTTGCAAGAAGCGTAATGGGTGGAGTAAGATTGGTTACTCTTGACGGGGATATTATAGATCCAAGTAATGCGATGACGGGGGGGCTCCTTCCTAAAAGGGAAATAAACCGGGACATCGAAGGTCTATCATCGAAGCTCTCGTCTCTGAAAGAGAAGAGGAAGGAGGTTAGGCAAGATCTAGCTAAACTGGACAAAGAACTCCGGGGTATTGCGGAGGAGCTTAACAGAATAAACGTGCAGGCTGGAAAGAGCCAGGGGGAGTTGGAGCAAATACTTGCTAGGAAAAAAGAGATGGAAGATGAAATCAAAAAGAAAAAAATCTTCTTGGATGAAAGGAAAAGAATTCTTCGCACAAGCCAGGATGAACTTGAAAGGGCAAAAGCTGACTTGACTGAGATGGAATCCGAAGTAAGGAAGATATCTGAAGAGATAAGCAAAAACGAACTCGAGAAAGAAAAAACTTTGGACAAAAAGACGAGAGAGGAAATTAGGGCTCTTAAGGTGAAACTTGAGGAGGTGAAACGCAAGCTGGAGGAAGATAAAATTAGGCTTTCAGATCTCAGGACCAATGCCATCGTCCTAAAAAGTAACATAGGGTCTGTGCAAGAAAATATCGAGAAGAAACAGGAATCTCTGTCGGATACCAAAGTCAAGTTGGAGGAATCAATATCACTGATAAATAGAACGAAAGTGGAGATAGATGCGATATTGTCTATATACAAATCAAAGGAAGAGAAATTGAAAGAAAGAGGTGCCGAGATAGAGAAGCTCACTGGCGAAAGGTATAAGATCAATTCGGGACTAGAATCTAAGGGTGCAATTAAGAAGGCAAAATCCGACTTCTTAATCTCACTGCAGACCAAGATGGAAGATGCGTTCTCCAGAATGGAAGAGATATCGAGGGAAATTGAAGAGAAGAATGCAGAGAATACCGATGACCAACGTACTTACGATGAGATAAAGAAGGAAATTTCAACTCTCGAGGCAGAGCTGAAACAAATGGAACCGGTTAACCTTAAGAGCATTTCAGACTATGAAGCCGAGAGCGCGAGACTTGAAGAACTCACCTCCAAGAAGTCGAAGCTGGAAGCTGAGATGAAGAACTTGGCAGATCTGGAAGGAAAACTTGAAGAGCAGAAGAAGGTTGTATTCCTGCAGGTTTTTGAAGCAGTAAATAGGAACTTTACCCAGGTATACGGGGAACTAACCAACGGCAACGAAGGGTACCTAGAACTAGAAAATGTTACAAATCCTTTCCAGGGTGGACTGATCATAAAAGCTTCGTCGAGGGCAAAGAAGGCCGACAATCTGGCATCACTTAGCGGTGGTGAAAAAAGCATAGCTGCACTCTCCTTCATAATAGCGATCCAGAACTATGAACCTTCCCCAATATATTTCATGGATGAGGTAGATATGTTCCTCGACGGGGTAAATGCGGAAAACGTTGGCAGCCTCTTCAGGAAAAATTCCGAGAACGCACAGATAATAGCAGTCACGCTCAGGAAAGCAACGATGAAGTATGCGCACCAGATAATAGGTGTAACATTTCAGGACAAAAACAGCACCGTAATCGTTAAGGATCTGGAGGGAGGGGTTGCAGCGACATGACAGACCTGATAGCACAGATCGTTGATAGCGACAAGGACCAGGCAGTAATTGAGAAGATAATTGAAAGTGAGGCCTCTTTAGATCTGGAAAAGAGAAAATCTGAACTTGTACTGAAAGTATTTGAGGTTGTGGAGAAATTCAACCTCGACCCCTGGAATATAGACCTTGAAAAATTTACATCCATATTCGTAAATGAAATAAACAAGGATTTCAGAGATCTACCGGTAGCCGGGAAAATAGTATATCTTGCTTGGGTTAACATTAGAAGCAAGAGCGATCTCCTTATACCACGCCCCGAGGTTCTGGACGATTTTGTTGAAGAACCTGAAGTCCAGGTTGAGCAGATACCGGAGCAGGAGAACTTTTCTATTGATTACCTGCCCTTTGAAAAGAAGAGCGTAACCGTAGATGATATAGTTAACGCAATCAAGAACACGCCCCTGAACCTTATCAAAAACTCGGTCAGGAAAGTAAAGAAAATTATATTTGAAGAGACTGCTCATCCTGAAGACCTCCATAGTATAATATCGGAAATATGGAAGAGGATGATGGTAATGAGGGGGGATCATTTTACTATGGAATCACTGGTTAAAGGGGGTTTGGACGACTTCATAGATGTCTTTCAATCCTCTCTGTTTCTTTCATACTACGGTAGGGTGTATTTAAATCAGGAGATACCTTACGGCGATGTGTGGATAAGTATAATTTCAAGGGACAGTAGCACGTTGCCTATTCCCGAGATAAAGCCAGACCAGGACGAATTCATGATCTAGTTGGAAATATTGAAATACTGCCCTACTATCCTTGTTTGGAGATGGGATCCTCCTGAGCTCCAAAAGAGCCGAACACCCTACGGGGATGATGATTCCTAGTAAAAGGTGTGATGATGGATAATGCAGAGGTAAAGAGGCTGGAGCAAGAGATCCATATTCTAGAAGAAAAGATAAGGACGGCGAGGAGTGATAGGCTGATTCTATCGAAGAAGCTGGAGGAGCTTGAAAGATGTCAGGCGCAGAGCAAGGAAGGATAATCGCGCTAGAGGGAAGACTGGCTTCGCTCAGGTTCAAGTACTATGAGATTCTCACGGAGAACAGAACGATAGCCATAGCGCTTGCAGGTTACAGGGGGCAGTACCCACAGAAGTTCGATAGCGAGATCTCTGAAAAAATGGACAGGTACATATTCCTGAAGTTCTGAATTCAATCTTTCGCGATCGTCTTTTCCATTGTGAAGGCGTCAGTACCGTCGTTGTAATAGGATGGCAGAAGACCGCTGATGGAATAGCCGTGCATCCTGTAAAAAGCAATCGCCTCATTATTGTCCGTTCTCACTTCTAACCTTATTTTCCTGACCCTCACCTTTATTGCCTCCTGTTCAAATAGAGATATCAGTGCAGAACCTATGCCCTTCCTCCTGTATGGTAAATCGACAGCAAGCATCAGAATTCGTGCTTCCCTGTCCCCCGAAAGACCTCCACATATGAAACCCGCTATCGTATTGTCCGCCATAGCTACTATAAAACCAGAGGGCCACGCCCTCTGTATGTCAAGGAATACAAAATCGCTGTACCTTTCCGTGAGATTTTTCCGGGAAAGTTCTACGACCTCATCCAGCTGTGCCGTCTTGAATGGGTGAAACTGGACGAACATACGGGTCAGAATGTGCTTATCTCCCCCGCTACTAAACCCTTAGTTATGCGATCGAGGTTTGAAAGCCAGTCTTCCGCAATTGAAGTGAATCCGACAGAATACCTCTTGGCCACAGACTCAGATGCGCCGACTATCTGGATGTTAGCAACGTGGGGGTCGTCTATTGGCCTCCCTATCTGTGATACTATCCTAACGTGAATTTCCGGGATGTCACCACCCGATTCCTTAATTGCCTGCTCTGCGATCCTCATGGCTGCAATATTGTAAAGTTTACCCACGTGAGTCACCGGGTTTTTACCTGCCGCGGCCTCCATACTCATGGGACGATAGGGAGTGATCAGACCCGTTACCCTATTTCCCCTTCCGACGGAGCCATCGTCGCCGTTCTCCATCGAAAGTCCGGTGACGGTAAGATAGTATATGTTTTCATTTGGATTGTCTGCTGTATTAACAAATACCTTAATTTTCCTCTTTACTTTGCTCTGGACATATTTCTCTATCAGCTCTCTTGCTTTCTCCTTTTTGTCCAGGTAGTCCTCTTTGTCCTTAAGATACTTCCCAATCATTGCAGCAGCTATCGTAAGATTTATCGTGTCTCTATTCCTGAATCCCATAACCTTGACATCATATCCGAGAGATGGGATAAGTTTCTTTAATTCCCCGTTTATGTATTTCTCTGCAGTAAGCACAGCGTTTTCTGTTTCCGAAAATGGAGCAAATCCGACACCAAAGGATGTATCGTTCGAAAGCAGCTTCCTAGTATCGTAAAGTGACCTTAGATCGACTGAACCGTGACCTATTCTGCAGTCGATCATGACATCGCTTTCTATGTTAAGAGTATCAAATCTCTCTTTGAGGTAATCTGACGCTGCCTTGATAGCGATGCTCCTGTACGGTATCCTTTTCCCGTTAACCTGTGTCGTGGCCCTCCCTGAGAGGAGAATGTAAACTGGTTCCAGTATTATACCGCCACTAAATTCGGGCTGAGATTGGCCGCCTACTACCTCCACCTGATCCGTATTGTGATGGAGAATGCGCCCGTAATTTTCCAGGTAATATCTGGAAAGGGATCTGCTGACAGCCTCTGCGATTCCGTCAGATACCGAATCTGGATGACCGATACCTTTTCGTTCAACTATCTCCACTTCTCTCTGCTCTACAGGTGCCTGTGGCAAAGATTCAACGATTATATTTTTAGCCATTTGAGGATTCCCCCATTATTTTCTAAAATTTCTCATATGATTAAAATTTTTGTGACTCTCGCAGTAATTTTTTGGAAAACAGTCTGTAAATTATTTTAATAGTTAATGGATATCGCACTGTGATTTAGCTTGCAAAAGAATGCGGTTATATCCACCTCCGATAAATCTGGTCTGGAAAGAGTATCTTCCTTTCTGATCGACCAGGGATACGATCTGTTCTGCACAAGCGGGACCCACGCCTATCTAAATGAGAGGGGCGTAAGATGTGAACCAATCGAGAAAATCGCTCGAACGCCTGAAATCCTGGGTGGTAGGGTGAAGACGCTCTCGTTCAATCTACTGGCCGGGGTTCTTGCAAAGAACAGGGACGACGAGGAAATAAAACAATTAGGGATAACGCCGGTAGACCTGGTGTACGTTGAACCTTACGATTTCAAGAGCAGGTTCATCAGAGGAGATACGGATCTGGTGGAATTTATAGATATAGGGGGGATCACAATTCTTAGATCTGCTGCCAAAAATTTTTACAGGGTAATTCCTGTGGTAGGCAAGAAAAATATGGAAAAAGTCTTGGAAGAGATGAGGGACGGCCAGGTCCCCCTGGAGCTCAGGAAGTATCTTGCATCAGAAGTTTTTAGGTTCACATCGTGGTATGATTACGTTGTTTCCGAATGGTTCAGGGGGGAGGGTGATATCTTTTCACTTGCCGGACAGTCAATTCTGAGATTAAGATACGGTGAGAATCCGCACCAGCGCGCATACGCCTATTCAACCTACAACCCGTTCTTCGAAACGGTTAAGGAAGGTAAGGAGATGAGCTTTAACAATGTCATGGATGCGTGGTCTGCCTGGGATCTTGTTCTTCGGCTTGGCGCTAATTCTTGCTCAATAGTTAAGCACGGTTCACCCTGTGGCGCTGCGGTTGGTGCAGATAGTCCAGTGAGGGCCTACGAATCCGATCCTGTCTCTGCGTACGGGGGAGTTATGGCCATTAACGGAGAAGTCGGGGAGTCGGAGGCAGAATTTTTCCGGGACAAGTACCTTGAAGTGATTATAGCAAAAGATTTTTCGCAAAAAGGACTCCAAATCCTCCAGCGCAAGAAGAATCTCAGAGTTCTCAAAGGCAATGAGGATGCGTATCTGGTTCCTGAAGTGAGATCGGTAGGAAATGTGATCTTGGTGCAAGACTGGAACAGAAGATCCGACCTGAAAATGACAGTTAGGACAGGAGATGTTTCAAAGCAGATGATTGAAGACATAAGATTTGGGTGGGAAGTCGTAAAATCAATAAAGAGCAATGCAATCGTAATAGTTAAGAACTGCTGGATGGTTTCTTCCTGCGGTGGTCAACCCAACAGGGTTGATGCTGTGAGGATCGCAGTTGACAGAGCGGAAGAAAACAACAGGATCTCTGATGATGCAATCCTGATATCAGATGGGTTCTTTCCATTTCCTGACTCCTTAGAATACATGTGGTCAAAAGGTATTAGGAATGTTGCTGCGCCAACCGGTTCAGTAAGGGACAGTGAGGTTATCTCTCTCGCGAAAGGGTACGGCATGAATTTCGTAGACCTAGGCGAGAGGGCTTTCCGCCACTGAATCAGGAAATGTACCTGTAAACTCCGGTTCTAACTTCCATCAGTTCTCCATCATTTAGGAGGTTTCCCAGTTCTTCCTCGATGTTCTCCCTACTCATCTTGCCCTCCAGTCTGTGGACTAATTCCTCAAGGGAAATCTCCTTGCTTTCTTTAATCTCATCGAGAACTATCTGCCTGTTTTTTCTCGAGAGCCTTTCTGTAAACGAGCTCACCAGGTTCAAGAATTTCTCCACATCTATTGATCCTTTTAGCTCAAACCTCTTAGAGAGGCCAAACCCGAGTCTATAAGAGCCCATTAATGCGGAAAGCTCCTGCCTGTCCCTCATGCCGGAGGAAATTACCTTTGCTATCTTTTCTATTCTTTCCTTTAGAAAGGCAACTGCCAGCGCCTGGAAATATCTCATCTCTGTTTCCGAGGCCTTCCTGATTTCCTCTAAGTAGAATCTTTTAGATATCTGATTCTGCGCTGTTGATAGTGAAATTTTTCCGACTATTACCACAGGATCCTCTACACTGATTTCCTCGAAAATCTCAAGACTTTCGGAGAAATAATTCCCCACAACAAGCGTCATATCATTGAAATAATCAGAGACCCTGATCAGAATCCTTTCATTCTCGTCAGACCTTCCCCCGTATTTTCCGGCTAAGAGGAACCTGCTCAAAGGCAATCCAAGTTCAGTTAACGCCAATGACTGGCCGCTTTCATCAACTACGACCTCATCGGCTCCAAGCAGTTCGGTGGTAGTTATCCTTATAGCGGGTTCTCTCTGCTTCATTTCAACGCCTCCAGCAGCTCGTTATATTGGGACTCGAGCGCGTTATCATCCAGAAGCTCAAGATCCTGAAATTCAAGGTAGTTACCCCTCTCTCCCTTAAACCCGTAGACAGAAACGTTGGCAACTTTCATTACTATCAACTTCTTTAGCTCTGGAAGCAGCTCGTTTACCTTATTGCTTTCTATGTACTGTCTTATACTTTCCTTCCCTCCATTTACATATTTCTCAAGGACACGCTGGTATGCGTAAACAAACGGTGCGGCATAACCGTCATCTAGAACCAGAGAAAGGCGTAGTATATTTTCCACGGGGGAATCGGGATGGTTAGGACATTTGCCGTCTTTAATTACCTTCTGACAGGTCGCGCACACACTTACGGTAAGATTTTTTTCAGATATCCTAATTATAATTCCTTTTCCTTTGAACGTCCCCCTCGATGCACCCATCAGAAGTTCGAGGTTCTTGAATTCCCCGGCACCCTCTAGGGAATTAAATTTAATCTGCGTACCATTACCAATATTGAGGTATAGCCTGTTATTGAACTGCTTTATGGATGCACCAGCAATCTCAGCATCACCATCCTTCAACTCAATTCCCCAGCTCTCCACAGGTATACTCCCTGTTTCATCCCTTAATATCCCCTTAAAAAGGGTTGTTTGTGTTTTCCCCACACCGTCCACCTTGCCTATATAAGTAAGCTTACCGGAGACCTTGATATCGTACATATCAGGATGCAAGTCCTTGATCTTTAGGCTTTCGTTTCTCAAACTAGGTGCGGAGCGTTCAATGATATTTAACTCGATTCTTGATGAGATAGTTAAATACGGTCTATTGTTGAAATTTCCTACGTACGCATTAACTATTAGAACAAGGTCATCCCTGGATAACCTGCTTGAACCATCCGGGAACTCAGTAAAGGGTAGGCGGCCGGATCTGTCTTCTATTGACCCTATGCACCTGATCTTTTTTATCCCTTCTTTTTCATATTCTGAGCATTTTATGGACGAAACAACACCTAGTATATTCCCCCTGTAACCTGAGGAGATAGTGTTTATGAGAGGTGCCCTGAAAAACTTATTCAGATCTCCAGAATATTTCCTGATGAGATCAACGGCAACCTTGACAGGGGGGCGACCTTGGATGGTCGTCTCTTTCCTGAACTCATCTATGGCCTGGGCATTGCCCTGCACAGCCTCTGAAAGCCTTTTCACGTATTCCTCAATTATTTCGTTTCTAGCCACCCTGCATCCCCCTCCTATCTCCAGTCTTTCATTGGAAAAAAATTTATCCTCCCCGAACTGCGTGTTATTATATACCTGTGGTAAACGTGGGGCCTTGTAAGGATCTGGTAAGAGGACAGTTCTTCATCGAAGAACAAGTACTTTTCATCTCTCGTTTCGATACCTAGTTTCCTCATTACCCTTCTCGGTGATTCTGTTATTGCAGAAATTATAGAATCCGGTTCTATCCTTGAGAAATTGTGCTGATACTGGTAGAGAAATGAGGCCTCCTCAATAATGTCCGGCTCCACTATGAAAGCGTTATCAGTGCCTAGAAGAACCTCAATACCCGCATCAAATATTCTCTTGTAATCAGGCCTTTTACCGTGAAAAATATTTGATCTGGGGGTCAAAATAATGGGTATCCCGTTTTCCCTGATCAGCTCAAGATCGTCCTTCCTCGTCTCTATGCAATGGACTATAAGATCTGGCTTTAGCTTTATGAGCGTTTGAATGTCCTCGCGTTTGTTTTCACTGAAATGAATTGCAAAAATCTTACCAAGGCCATGGGCTAGGCCTGCCAGCCTCTCTAGCTCAGGTTCTCCATAGTCAGAAATTGAACTCAGACCGAATCCCGCCGATAAGTCTAAAAGTTGCTTTACTTCAGACTTATCAGAGGGTCTTGTCAGGAAGAACCCGTGTATACCATCGAACCTGGGAACAGATCTTATACCCTTGATACCGGATTCTCTGAAGTCAAAAAATGCGGAAGTCCCGAGGTTCTTCATATACTCTATCACCTTCTTCATGCTTTTTTTTATATCCCGGACGCCAGCCTCATTGAGTTTTCTCATCTTGAATCCGGCCGGACCTACAATTGCCGGGATATTACCCACCGGTTCTTCCGAGATAAACGAATCGCCGAGATGGGTGTGAAAGTTTACAGGACCCTTTAGGAGCGTTCCCCTTACCGAGGTTTTGTACGAATCTGGGACGAAGGAATCCTTCAATACGCTGTATTTGCCGTATGTCATATGACCGCTATAGAATATTTTTCCTTCTACAATTAAATCATTCACCAACTTAAATGATCTCAGTGGTTAAATATTTTTGATTGTTTTTCATATTTCATATAATGCATCTATTTTCTAACATCAAGGAGTTCAGGGTTTCGCCAATTAGAGAGAACATTCTTAAGGCTCTAGATTTTTCGTTTACGGTAAATTCCCCTCGTGAAAAGGTTATGAACTTTCTCCGCGGATTGGATGATATTGGGACGGGGAGGGTTACAATAATCGGGTTTGGAAAGGCAGCAGTAGAGATGTTCAAGGGTGCCAAGGAATATTTTGGGAACAGAGTTTGGCGTTCTGTATTAATAGCGCCAGGGTATGAAATCAATGAGCCTGAGAGTAGCGTATTACCTGGCGGGCATCCCCTTCCAACGGCGGAGAGTATCAGGAGCTCTCTAAAGCTATTAGAATCGCTGAAAGGTCTCAGCGAGGATGATCTCGTTGTCGCCCTTATCTCCGGGGGAGGCTCATCGCTGTTCGAAGCCCTGAGGAGCGGCTGTAATCTTGATTATTTTAACAGTCTCGTAAGCTGTTTGATGAGGAACGGTGCTAGCATATCTGAAATTAATGCCATCCGCTACATCTGCTCAGAGGTGAAGGGGGGAGGGCTCCTAAAGTATACGTTCCCAGCAAGGGTCTTGGGGCTAATAATATCAGATGTACCGGGAGATGATGTAAACACTGTGGCTTCCGGACCAACCGGTGCACCCCCTTCCATAGATTCAATAAATGCTGTTATTGAAAAATATGACAGGGTTTGTAGATTCCCGAATATTCCTTATTCCAGGGATTTTGCACGATCACCATGCAGAAATCATATCATCCTGAGGAATGCTGACTTTGTAGATGCCGTTGTAACATATTTGATGAACAAGGGGGAAATAGCAGTGAACGTTGGGTCTGGAATACAGGACTCAACACAGGCGGTGGCACAAGTGATCTTGAAACGTGCTAGGAATGAGTTTAGAAAGTGGAAGCGAGGCCTATATATGGTGGGTGGTGGAGAAACGTCTACAGTAAGGGTAGGAAATGCGAAAGGGGGGAGGAACCTCGAACTCTGCCTGAGGGTACTGACCCTTATAGAGGATGGGGAGAAAATTTATTTCGGAAGTTTCGGGACTGACGGCATCGATGGATCCAGCGGTGCCATGGGTGCGTTGGTGGATAATCAGACCCTATCTATTCTTGGCCGGGAGAAAATAGAGGATTTTCTCTCTAGGAGCGAAAGCTTATCGCCACTGCTGGAAACGCACGATGTCCTTTACACAGGCCCTACAGGAACAAATGTATCAGACATTTTCATAATTTATTACTCAAGAGAATAGCTATAACGTCTGACCCTGCTTTTTGTTAAGAGAGATATTTTCAGGAGCTCAGGAATGCGTTCTATAGGATTTTGGTAAAAGCTTAGATTGATCATGTTATACTGTATTTATGGAAAAAATCTTGATGATACCGGGTCCGATAGAGTATGAAAGCGACGTTCTTAATATTATGTCCTTACCAACGATATCGCATAACTCGAAGGAGTTCATTTCGGAATATCGGAGTTCGCTTAAAAACCTATTGTCCATTTTTGGTGCCTCGCCCGACTCGCTGCCCTTCATAATATCTGGCTCCGGAACGCTCTCAATGGAGATCTCCACAGTAAATTTCATCTCGAGAAACTCCAAGGTACTTGTCATAAGCACTGGCTACTTCGGGGAGCGGTTTGCAAATCTCCTTTCGCGGTTCACAAAGAATGTTGAAATTTTGAGGTTGCCTCTGGGATCGGCCGCAGAACCAAAAGAGCTGTACGAGATGGTGACAAAGAATGGATATGACATCGTGACTGTCACACACGTAGATACCAGTACTGGGGTTAGGAATGATATCAAGGAAATTGCAAATCTTATCAGAGAAACCAGTTCATTGCTTGTAGTCGATGCGGTTTGCTCTGCCGGCGGGGAACACCTCAGGATGGATTGGGGTATTGACGTTGCCTTTTCCGCATCGCAGAAGGCGCTAGGGGCCCCGCCAGGACTAGCTGTAGGTGTGGTTGGGGAAAGGGCCCTGAGAGTAATGGAAAGTAAGGAGCCTCTAACATATTACTCCGATCTAAGGAATTGGGCACCTACAATAAGGAATACCTTGGACGCAAAACCTTCATATTTCGCTACCCCTAATGTAAACCTTGTAAGGGGTTTAAGAGTAAGTCTGGATTCTATAATACGGGAGGGTCTGGATTCTAGGATTAGGAGGCACGGGATCATCGGAGAAGCATTCAGGACTGCCTTTAACGAAATGGGGCTTAAGTTAATTGCTGATAAATCATTTGCAAACACCGTTTCCGCGATATACCTACCTGGAGGTGTGGAATTGCCGAAATTCCTAAGTTCAGCTGAGAACAGAGGCTTTGTCTTTGCTGGAGGGCTGATCGAGGGGATTTCTGCTAGGTACTTTAGGATCGGTCATATGGGTATAATAGGTTCAACTGAAGTACTCGGAGCGATAGATGCGATTGAATATTCCCTAAAAAGTAACGGGTATAAAGTGGAGGGCGGTACTGCAATATCCGCAGCACAGGAGGTACTGGCCAAATTATGAACTGAACCCCCCAACTCTTAAATAGAAGCCTGAAGATCACGATTAGATTTGTATGACGGAGGGGACATTGAATAAAGAGTATGTTTCCGGGAGGAGAGACCAGTTTGATCTTGATCTCACGACGTTCTGGGAATGCGTGCGTGAGACGAAGACGCGGGACGAACTGATAACCCTTTTCAAAGATAGGATGTCGATGATAATATCAAGACTCGCTTATGAGAGGGCTAAAAATTTGAAGGACGAGATAGAGCTGGCAGATAATTATTGACGGTATCGATCATCACCATTCAAGAGATCCTCTATTTCTTGCACCTTTAGCGCGACTGCCCTTCCCTTTTCCGTGAGTGATATTATATTCCTTTTTGGATATGTTGAAACGTCCACCCTCTTCTGAATAAGTTTTAATTTCTCTAGAAGGTCAATGGATCTCAGGAGCTGGATGTTTGGTATATCCGTCTCGTCCAGTATTAGAGTGACGTATGACGGACCCTTTAATAGATGAAGCAGCAGTCTCATTGCGCCAGATTGTGTTTCCAGCGCCTTGATCTTTGGCATAACCTGAATTCAATCGTTCGTAGATAATGTCTTATCATTGATAATGTAATACGTAATAGATAATATTAATAACCAATAAAGCAATAGTACAACCGTTATGTTAAGAACAAAATTCAACGGGAAAGCTAATTTCACTCACTTTAGAGAATCAAGATGGATGTTAGAGACCTATATCATAGGGAGCCGATAAGTACTACGACGCAACACGTGGACTAAAGGGGTGGTAATGTTATGGGAGGTTTATTTCAGTATTTTGACGAAAAGTTTTATCAGCAGATTGATAAAATCGAAGGTAAGGAGAGAGGGAGAAAAAACGGAAAAGCCAGAAGTGTCTATAGGAAATCATCAGAAAATGTGAAAAAGTAATATATCACAAATTCCCGCCTGTCACACCGTTATGGATATTTAACAGAATGCCTGTATCGTAAACGTTTCCGGGTTCCAATTCGTAATATGTTGTAGAATACGGCCCTCCTCTGTAGTTCGTCAGCCTGCTAGGAACCTTTTTTATCAGACCTTGTTCCTTCAAATAGAGGAGTATACCCATGCTTGCCCTCCCAGAATCAGCCACCGCACTAATTATATCCTTCCTCCTATTAGTAATGTCGCCCCCGGCAAACAAACCAGGGTATGTTGTCATGTTGTACTGGTTCACGACAAGCTCCCCGGACTTAGTAAAAGCAAGCCTTTCCATTGTGCTGGAAGGTATGAAGGAAAGGTCTTCCTTCTGACCAGTAGCTTCGATCACGGTATCCACATCTATCGCGTATTCCTTATCCTTTATTGGAACAGGTTGTCTTCTGCCCTGGCCGGTATCGACCATTTCGTTTCTCCAGAATTTAAGCTTTACGACCCTCCCGTTCATGCCTACGTATTCGAAGGGAGTGGTCTCCCAATCGAAAATTACCTTTTCTTCTTCTGCTTCTTCAAGTTCTTCTTCTGCATTGCTTGATGGGTATCCGGGACGATCTATCGCGGACCTTCTGTAAAGCATCGCAACTTTTTCCGCGCCCAGCCTAAGACTAAGCCTGGCTGCGTCATATGCCGTGAACCCGCCCCCAACGATAGCTACGTTCTTTCCCACATCTATCCTTTCTCCGTTATTTATCCTCTTCAGGAATTCGAAAGCATGATAAACCCCTTCGAGATCTTCCCCGATAATTTTTGTTCGCGACGGTTTCCAGTTTCCGACGGCTAAGTACACTGCCGAATATCCGTTGAGCAGCTCATCGAATGGAATATTCTCTCCTACCCTTGTATTATAGATAATCCTGGCCCCGTAAGAGAGGATATGGCTTACCTCCTTATCTGTGGAGTTTCTTGAAAGCCTGAATGGGGGTATCCCGTGGACCATAACCCCGCCGGCTTTGGAGCTTGCTTCGTATATATCCACCTTTATACCGTTTATTGAGAGGTAGAATGCAGCGGTTAAACCAGCGGGACCTGCACCAACGATAGCAACCTTTGGATGCCCCCCGAGGTCCTGGATCTCCACATTTAGAACGTCCTTGTAACTTTCGATATTTTCAGAGATATAGCGCTTGATGTGGCGCGTTGCAAGCGCCCCTTTGTTGTCCGACAGGATACAAGAATCTTCGCACGGATGAGGACACACATTTCCGCAAACTTCAACAAGAGGCAGTTTTTCAAAGTTTATTTTGAGGGCGTCCTCAATGTTCCCGTTTGCCATAGCGATCTGGTACCCGGGAATATCTATCCTTGCAGGACATCCCTGTATGCACAGACCGCAACCAAGACATCGCGAGCTCTCTGCGATGACCTCATCTAGTGTGTAAGGTACTAACGCCCTGGTGTTCAGACTCTTCACCCTACTTTCCACGTCATAGTGTTTTACAGGTACCCTCTCGTAATTGACGGATTTCAAGGTTCACTACCGCATAATTTAATTAAGGCCAGTTAATAAGTATTATTTAACTCCGGCAGCTATAATATCATAAATGGCGAAATAAGTATATCATTTATATGAAATTATATAATCTTTTATCGCAAACACCTATTTCGGAAACTAACACTCCAGTATTTAAATTATCTCAACAGTTGGAGCGGGGGAAAGCCAATAACCGGTTAGCTAAATTTAGGAATAATTACCCAAAATGACTCTTTCACGATTTCCGCATCAAATATTTTTTGTGAAAAAGCAATCTCGGAGAAAATTATGTCTCATTTCTCTTAGATCACTGTTCAAGTTATTCAAATTCTTTCCCTTATGAAAATTAATATACAGGTAAAGTCATGGTAGTGTAATGACCGCAGTGAAAAAAATTAAGGACTCCATATCAGACAAGGATCCTGACACGCTCAGGAAGGAGCTAATGTCTAAGGCGAAAGATGTTTACTGCCAGCTTCAGCGTAATTTTGAGACAATGTCGAGGAGAACAGAAAGATCCCACCTTAGGAATATGCTCCTGGATTTTGCACAAGAAGCTGGGAGAGATTGCGAGGAGCTTGAGCAAATGCTATCCAAAAACGCGCGGCCGTCGATAGACACAGATGACCGGAACCTGGGCATGTTTACTCATCTCGTACTTGATGATGAGAGATCTTTATCAGATGAAGAAAAAGTTATATTTCAGGCGCTGAAAGTCTCGAATAACCTGAAAAATATATTTTCTATAATGTCTAAAGAATACAAGGACGAGCAAATAAGGCGGTTTTTCGAGACACTGTACAAGCATGAGATGCACAGAGAGAATGAGCTGGAACAACTGTACGACGAGATTATAGTCCAGGGGCAGTGGTAGACCAGATTAAACCATTATTTCTCCCTTAAATCGCACTCTACCGGAGATAAAAATTTTATTTTCCCCGATCCTACTGTGATGTTTCGCTTCAGAAATATTTCCATTTAAGGGTTGTATCCCGTATTCAATTAAAAGATCACATCGTATGATAATACATAAGGAATGTTATCCGCCATCTGCGAAGAATGCAGCTCAGTCACATTTTGCACGCGGGGTGTATCCTAGTGATACCGCCACCCACATTATTGACGCAAAAAATCGCTATTTTGTTGCAAATATTTATCAGTGGGAGCACTGGGATTTGAACCCAGATCTGCGGGTTTCTCTTAGGGTCATCGCTCCAGTTTCTCATCAAGATCAGATGACCCACATTCAATCAAACCCTAACTGGAGCCCGCTAGGATGCCTGACTACCCCATGCTCCCTGACTAACTCCGGGATGCCCTTCTGATCCTCTTTAGCCTTCTCATCTTCTTCTTACGCCATTTCCAGCGCATGTTGTGTCTTTTTTTCCAATCTCTAGAACTCCTCTTCATCAGAGCACCCTTTCTACCCTTTATCAACCGTTGAATTTAAGCATTTTTATGAAGTCAACTGAAAAAAGAAAAAATAGGAAACTTATTCTACTTCATTTCTAGAACTACTACGTCCTTTACAGATCTCATAGTTTTGAACGGAATTACTAGTCGTCCCTGAGCATCTTTTTCTTGGTTGTCGCTTGCTATGTCTTCTGCTGGGTTCACTAAGACGTGATTTATCTGACCTGTATCCGTATCGATCACGAAATTTGATATTGTTCCCAATATCATACCGTCACTCGTCATCACAGTTTTTCCTTTCAGTTCTGTTACGAATTTCCTCATGTTTTCACCTGTAGTATATCAGATCTTCTCTCCGAGCAGGCTTTGCTTCCCTGCTCATGTTTCTAGATACTTCTTCGTAATATTTTATTGTTTCCTCATCCAGGCTCGGTTTAACCTTCTTTAGCGCCACTAAGAAATCGTCCATCGTTACCACCTTTGTATTTATATCGCTCCTAATCGCGTTCAGACCTGCCTCCCTGACAAGATTCTCTATGTCTGCTCCGGTAAAATGTTCAGTCCTCTCTGCGATCAATTCAAGATCTACGTCCCTTGCCAAGGGCATTTTCCTTGTATGGACGCTCAATATCTTTAGCCTCGCTTCCTTATTTGGTGGCGCAATATATATGATCTTGTCGAACCTTCCCGGTCTCAACAGACCAGGGTCGATTATGTCGAGTCTATTGGTAGCTGCCAGAACAGTGACCCCTTTCATGGCTTCCATACCGTCCATACTGGTTAGCAGCTGATTCACGATCCTGTCTGTGACTCCGGAAGATGCATAGACCCCTCTCCTCGGCGCAATGGCATCAAGTTCGTCCAAGAAGATTATAGTAGGTGCGCTCTGCTTTGCTTTCTTGAATATTTCCCTCACTGCCTTTTCAGATTCTCCAACCCACTTACTCATTACCTCAGGTCCCTTAATGGAAATGAAGTTTGACTGACTTTCGGTTGCTACAGCTTTGGCCAGTAGAGTTTTTCCGGTACCGGGGGGGCCGAAGAACAGGATACCCCTAGAGGGTTTCAGCCCCATTCTTTCGAATACTTCAGGGTTCTTGACAGGAAGCTCAACAGTTTCTATAAGCTCCCGTTTTGCGTCCTCGAGATCCCCTATATCCTCCCACTTAACATTCGGTATTTCTATCATCACTTCCCTGAGCGAGGATGGTTCGATTTCCTTTAAAGCACTGAAAAAATCCTCTGAAGTTACGTGCATCTTCTCTAGAACTTCTGTAGGGATAGGGTTATCCAAATCAATCTCAGGGAGATATCTTCTCAGTGCTTTCATGGCAGCCTCTCTGGTTAGAGCTGCGAGATCTGCCCCAACAAAACCGTGGGTCACAGACGCTAGCTCCTCAAGCAGTTTATCCCTCTGCTCAGGTTTCCCATCGAAAGGCATCCCCCTGGAATGAATCTGGAGTATCTCCTTTCTACCATTCTTATCAGGTACGCCTATTTCTATTTCCCTATCGAACCTCCCTGGTCTCCGGAGTGCGGGGTCCACTGCATCAAGTCTGTTTGTCGCTGCTATGACAATTACTTGCCCGCGACTTTTAAGCCCGTCCATAAGTGTCAGAAGCTGGGCTACGACCCTCCTCTCCAGTTCACCTTGAGTTTCTTCTCTTTTTGGTGCAATTGAATCTATTTCATCTATGAATATTATAGATGGTGACTCCTTTGAAGCCCTATCAAATGTTTCCCTGAGGGCCTTCTCACTTTCACCGTAAAACTTGTTGATTATCTCCGGGCCGTTTATTGAGAAGAACCTAGCGCCTGATTCGTTTGCAACCGCTTTCGCTATGAGTGTTTTCCCCGTACCCGGGGGTCCGAACAATATGACGCCCTTCGGAGGATCAATGCCCAGCCTTTCGAACAATTCCGGGTGCTTTAAGGGTAGCTCAATCATTTCACGGACCTTCTTTAATTCCTCGCCGAGGCCTCCTATGTCCTCGTATGTTATTTTTTCTCCCTCTTCCTCAGCTGAAATGGCTTCCTCCCTCATCTCTATCATAGTATCTTCGGTTACGATGAAAATTCCCTTGCCAGAACCAACTTTGGCTACTTTGAATGAAACACCGCCCTTACTGGTGAGCGCTAGACCCTGGACAGATATGATATCTCCCTCAACTATGGGCCTTCTGAGAAGTGATCTTCGAACATAGTCCTCTATCCCAGGAGCGAACCTGATCCTCTGATTTTCTGCTATTATAGGTGCGAGTACAAGGGTATCAGCAGGTTTTACTTCTGCTTTCGATACTTTTATCTTGTCGCCTACCCGAACGCCGGAGTTCTGCCTCACGAGCGGGTCTATCCTTATTATACCCCTATTCTCTTCCTCCTCGCTCAGTCTGAAGACTCTGGCAGCTGTTATTTTCTTACCCTCAAGACGAATTATTTCACCAATAGAGACACCAAGCGCCTCGCGTGTGGCCTGATCTATTCTAGCTCTGATAAGCCCAACGTCCTCCTGGAGGGCCTCCCATACAACTAAAGTCACGTAATCAACCATAATTTCACTACTTCCTTATTTATCTTCCATATTTAATCATTTCTTTTGACTTATTCAAACGCCGAACCATTTCTCCGTCTCTTATTCCATTCTCCCTCTTGAGTTTATAAATCTCTCCCCTGGTTTCCAATTCTGGTCAACGAGATAAACTATTATTCCCTGATTCTTTTTAATTCTGCGAACAGCGTGATCAACCCGCTATTATAAAGTGGCAGAACCCATAATCCTCCGTGAAAATACCAAGGAATTTATCACAGTAAAATAAAGTCTATTAACTTTTTACGGTAAATAGAAAGGAATAACTATTGGAAACACAATCGTAAAAAGTGACTTCACACATTATAAATCTGGATAGAAGTTGGGCTGTCATTGATAGTTGCGGAGCTTATATCCGTTCTCTATGGCTCTCCCACAATGAGATTCTTATGGAGTCTGAGGACGGAAATCAGACTCACGGAGGCTGCGCTAGTCTGATACCATTTGCAAATAGGGTAAGAGATGCCTCTTATTCTTGGATAGGAAGGAGATATTATCTTCCTAGGAACGATCGAAACAATAGTATCCATGGCTTTACGAAAGACATGAACTGGGATATTTCAACCGGAGACACAAAAATGATTCTTAATTCTGATATTGATAGAGAAGACTACCCATCAAGGCTAAAATGTCAGTCTGCGATTGAACTGAAAGAAGACTCCATTCTTATCAGATTCACCATATCAAACGTTGGAGACATAGATGCGCCACTTTCTATCGGCTTGCATCCGTATTTTCTTCACGGGGGGTGGTGGAAGGTTAGAGAACCAAGCAAAGTGAAGGAGTTGAATTATGCAGATAAGTATTTTCCAGATGGAACAATGACGGAAGTAGTTTCAGAATATCTTTCGTCAGGAAATGGGAGAGAATTTGACAACTGCTTTTTAGTTGGACCCAGTTTAGGTTTGGAGACAGCCCATCATATTATTGATGTTCAAACGGAAAACATGAATTACTTCGAAATATACAACGGGAAGTACTCCAACGGCAAATCGGTTGCAGTGGAACCGATGACCTCAGCTCCTGATGCATTCAACAATGGAATCGGACTGGTAACTTTAAGATCTAACTCCAAATTTACCTGTTCATCCGCTTTTTCCTACCATATCAAAGATTAGCTTAAGATCACAATGTAAAAGAGTGAAAGAGATGGGATAATCCCATTCCACAAAGCCGAACATTACTACCTTAGCCCCCCAGAATTATAGGGATTATTAATCCGAGTTTCTGGTTGGTATTTGTAGTAATTTGTTTCATTCTGATCTTGATTCTTTCGTTGGTGTGTCTTTACGCACGAATCGTTCACGCGCACCGACGTGATAGTTTATCATGCACTATCATGCGATCATACTGAATAGGGTGAATAACGCGCACAAGTGTGCAGAGGCAGTTGAGAGGTGCACGTGAACTTTATGACATGGAATAGGCTGATAAAGCATCCGGTAGCGTCAGGTCTGAGCAGGATGAGAAAGGATTCAGGAAGATGTTCTCGCTAGACTGGAGAAAACAGCCAATAGGGAGGCCTGGTCTGATGGCTCTGGAGATTCTCCAGCCTAGAAGATTCTGATGATATATGTTGCGAGGTCCCTATGCCAGTTGGTATAGAAAAGGTGTTCAATCTACTTGGACAATTATCTCACATAATATTCCTCTCGGTAGTTTCAAGGATTGCAGATCCTATACAAGATCTTGGGTTTCGATACGAAGGGAAAAGACTTACCTCCCCCCTAAGATGGAAATGAAAAATGGTCAGATATATTCAGCACAGGATGACCTTGCATCAGAGGAGGACAAGACCGACGAGGGAGTAGTGAAAATTCTTAAGCCGTGCAAAAAAGGAGCGTTTTATGGCCTGACCTCCTCGCATGAGTGAAAATAGAAGAATGATCTCGCGCTGTTTGTCTTTCCACGGAGGGAAAGAGAGGAGAGAAGTGGACCAGTGTGGGTTTCTAGTTGGTTGATCGTATACCTATACATAAACCTGTATTTCCAAACAACGGCAAAGATCCTAGAACGCCTTGACTAGTATTCGGAGATGTCAGGTATTTATTTCACGTTAATAGAGTAAAATTCCTTAGCGATATAGCATTTGGAGGGAAATATTCCATGCTAAACTTGGATGAGGGCGAATACATAGCGCGATCTATGAATGGGATCAGCCATATAATGACATTCTAACATCCATCAAGTTCAAGAATGGGTGTTTCCGTAAATGATCTCGATCTGTATTCAAAGATGGACGTTAAATAAAATATAAAGGATCTCGAAAAACTCGAGGTAGAATACAAAAAAAGAAAAGGATGATAGAGGTGTGCAGTCAAGAGAGGGAGAGGAGAGATACTGCAGAATAGAAAAGGAAGTATCCCACTGTGAAATACATCATTGTGAAATACATAATGCACTCAGAGAAGAAGTGTTCTGATCTTATCAATTTCCCTGGAAAAATCTGATCTTACAGAAAATCAAGTGGAGCGGGAATTAACGATGTAAAGATGAATAAAATAAATAAGCTCGCTGGTCGCTTCATAGTCGTGAGCGATACCTATCTATTAAAAGAGGTAGTGAATGGATATAAGAATCTATGGAAATAGAGATGTCGTTTTCACAGTAAAATCACTCCTTGAAATGCAACATGTATACCTCAGTGTGGAGGAGAAGATAGAAGGTCACGTATTCTTTCAGTGATTTCATTCTTGCCAGCAAGGTTGTCCGAAACATCTCTGAACGGTGAGATGACGATATCAACGATATCAGATATACGTTGGAGCTGAAGGCCATTTCCGTTAAAATGCCTAAAAGGGATAATTACGCTGATATCTGAATACGGGATTGGCAAGATAGTACCGGATAAACTCAAAGTAACATATTCTAGGAAGGCCACCAGCACACCAATAATCAAGAAGTGAAAAATACTGCAGGTTGAAGATCATTGCCGCTAGAGCAGCAATATCTCTTTTTTATCATTTCGAAACTCAAGCTCAGTGATCTATAGATTCTAGGAAATCCCCTTGACATCCTGTTAATCTATCATAGATGTGTTTCTGAATTCTTAACAATGCACTGTACCATCGAACGAGCGTCGTCAAAGATTGCATATCCCTAACTTTGTAGGTCTGAAGATCAGACCGTCGTGCTTCTCTTAGACGGATCCAACCAATAGGATCTAAAAACGGGAAAAAGTAGGGAACATACAACATCTGTTTTCACGGTTTTAATTTGCAGGTGAACTGGCAAATCTTTAAACCTTTGCGTAATCACTAAAGTCTCTACCTACCGTTCACTCTTCCGTAAATTTTCATCACAAGTTCCAAATTCCTCAAGGCCATTTTTGGCTTGTATGGTACTTCAGTACCTTTCTCTATGGAATTTACAAACTCTTCGATCTCCAGATCAAATACATCATTTATCTTTGTCTCTGACACCTTGCCGTTAAGCACCGGTAGCCCGAACGCATGTCTTGGTGACTTCATTGTTTTGAAATCTTCCGTAGGCTTTGTTTTCAGATCCTCAACAATGCTGCCCTCTGTTCCTACTATTTCATAGCTGGGAAGCAGTGGAGCATAAGGATATCCCCACGAATAAAAAAGAATCCCTTTTGCTCCGCTTTTGAAGGAAAGGATTGCTGCGGTATTACTTTCTCTCTGTATTGTAGAACCTCCACCGTAGCTGAAGGAATGCACCTCATCGTATGGCCCACCGATATCCAGCAGGGCTTCAATGAAATGTATTCCCCCGTCTATTAGCGCACCCCCACCCATTATAGACTCTTGGGTTCTCCACACTCCGCTCTTTGTAAAGTGCCTCTGGTCCCTCAAGATAATTGTATGTATTTTTCCTATAGCTCTGTTTGAAATTAGGGAAAGCGCATGCCTTAATCCAGAGTCAAAGAAGTACTGTTCTGCAACCATGAAGTTTACTTTCATTTTCTTTGCCATATTAATCATTTTCTTGGCATCATCGATTGTAGTGGCTATGGGTTTTTCAATGAGCACATGTTTACCCATCTCCATTGCTTTGATACTGTATTCCAGATGTAGGTTGTGCGGCAGGACAATGTCAACCGCATCGAAATCCGACCTCATAGCTTGGTTGATATCGTCAAAAGTTCTTGTCACATCGTAATTCTCTTTGTATTCCTTGAGTACATCTCGGTTCCTAGAAAACACTGAAAAATCAAACCCCAGATTTTTGTAACTTTGGGCATGGACTCTTCCAAAACCATTTCCTCCCAATAACAGAATGCGCATGAAGATGAAGACACCTAGGTTGCCTATATACTTATACGTTTGAAGTAACAGATCGGTCTTTATACACAATGATCATATTTTACCACACCGAGACTCTGTAAAAATTAGTTTCGGACATAGCGATCCTTCGTCTGTGACAACTGTTTATCCAATAAAAAATACTTCTATTCAATCTTATGAACAAGGAGTTCAGATTGCAATAGGGGGACCCCGTACATTCATACTCATGTTCGTAACTATAATTGGAAGGTTTCGAATGATATTGCTCTTTGATCATACCTGGTACCAATAGTCTTTCCGGAAATAGATTGTAATCAAATTCCATTACCGGGGCCTTTTTAAACTGATATTTTGTCACCTTTCAGTTTATAAAATTACCTATTTAAAGACCTTAGTAAAAGTCTGCATTCGATCGTTGAGGTAAACGCTCCTTTCTCTACCTGACTATATTACGGGACAAAAATATCGGATCAGGAGGATGACAGGCTAAATTACGACACGAGAAATGTGGTCTTGAAATGTGTATGACACTTGTCTGATCAAAATCGACAAAAGGAACATGTTATACCTCAACAGAATCTTTTTTAAGCCAGTTATATCTTGAAAAATTAGAAATTACTGATTAGCAAAATATATATATAGCGTCATACATATAGATGACAGGGGTAATCGCAATGCCTATGAAATCAATCATTAAAAATGCCTTGGGGGAAAACGAAATTACCGGGGCTGATGCTACCAACAATGTACCCGGTGTTGTCGGAATCCAGGGCCCAAAGCCACCTCTTGCGTCTCCAGACGATGAAGAGCTGGCGAAAATTGTTGAACAACTGAAGGTATCCATTAAGATTATAGGATGTGGAGGCGGCGGGAGCAATACTGTGAATAGATGCATGGAGGAAGGGGTTTATGGAGCAGAAATGATCGCCGCAAATACAGACGCGAAGCATCTCCTGACAATCAAAGCCCACAGGAAAGTCCTCCTAGGAAAAAGGACAACGAGGGGACTGGGGGCTGGAGCCATTCCGCAGATAGGGGAGGAGTGCGCAAGAGAGGCAGAAGATGACCTCATCAATGCACTGGGGAGAGTAGATATTGCATTCGTGACCGCAGGAATGGGTGGTGGTACAGGGACGGGGTCTGCACCTGTTGTCGCGGAGCTATCTAAGAGGCAAAAGGCCCTTGTCATTAGTGTTGTAACATTGCCCTTCGCTTCAGAAGGAAGGGTGAGAATGGAAAATGCCTTATTCGGTCTTGAGAAGATAAGAAGGAATTCCGATACCACAATAGTCATTCCAAACGACAAGCTTCTCCAACTTGTACCTCGCCTTCCACTTGATCAGGCATTCAAAGTTGCAGATGGGATCCTTATGGAAGCACTGAAGGGATTAACAGAGATAATAACCAAACCGGGCCTAGTAAATCTCGATTATGCCGATATAAAAACCATAATGTCCGGCGGCGGAGTTGCGATGATCGGGATAGGGGAATCAGATGCCTCAGGCCAGAACAAGGTTGAGCAAGCTGTGGAGGAGGCTATTTCCTCGCCACTGATCGAGGCAGACATTTCCGAGGCGAAGGGGGCCCTAGTTAGGGTTGTTGGAGACGATCAGATGTCTGTTGCTGAGGCCGAGGGGGCTGTTCGACTTGTGCAGCAAAAGGTTAGTCCCAGCGCACGGATTATTTGGGGTGCCTCTATCGATCCCACGTTGAAGGGTGCTATCAAGGTTCTCGTTGTTCTCACTGGAGTTAAATCCCCTTATATCATAGGTCAGAAAGGAGAAATAAGTTCAGTAGCAAAGGCGGCAGGAGCAAAAGGGCTGGACTGGAATATAGATTCTGTATAGAAACTGCTTGTGAAATCCGTAATAATGGCCGGGGGTCTTGGCACCCGTCTCCGGCCAATAACGGACAAAATTCCCAAATCGCTGATTCCGGTAGCTGGAAAGCCTGTGGTTTTCTATCTTATCGAGTCCCTCTCAAAGATTTCCAATGATTTTATCCTTACAGTCAGTTACAGATACGAAAGGATCATAGATATTTTCTCAGGCTCTGCTCCAGGAAACCGCAATATTCTTTTCTCTGTCGAAAAAGAACCCCTGGGCACGGCTGGCGGACTGAAGAAGGTTGAGAAGTTCATAGATGGAACGTTCATCGTGGGCAATGCGGATACCGTTTTCCAGGAAAATGTTCGAAATATAGTAAAATTCCACAAGAAAAATGGCAATGCAATAACACTTGGTCTAACAAAGGTTTCGGATCCTTCTGAGTATGGAGTGGTTAAAGTGAAGGACGGCCGGATCATCGAATTTCAAGAAAAACCGAGGGAAAACCCCGTATCGAATTTGGCTAATGCTGGTCTTTACATCATGGAACCCGTGGTTTTTGATTACATCAACAGGGGGAAACAGGAGGACGTGGCAAGAGATCTTCTCCCGCGCCTCCAGAATGATAAGAAGAAAATAGGGGGCTTTAAGATGGAAGGAACCTGGATAGATATCGGCCGTCCGAGCGACCTTATCCGCGCAAATATATTTTTGGCCGGGATAGGAGCCAGAAGGAAAACCGGAATAGAGGTAAAAGGAAACGCGTACATAGGAAGGAACGTCAAAATAGGGAAAGGATGCAAACTAAACGACGTAGCAATATACGACAACGTAACCATTGAAGATGAGGTCTCGATTCAGAATTCTGTAATATACGACGGTTCAACCGTGGGAAAGGGAAGCAAAGTGAGAAACTCGGTGCTATCTTTCGGTTCCGTTCTCGGAGAAGGTGTCATTATTTCCGATTCTGTAATCGGAGGAGGACTTCTGCTTAGGAGGGGAGGAAAAATAGAAGGGACTGTCGTGTCATTTAGCGAATAAAAACCATATAAACAGTATAAGTAGCATCAATATAACGAGAATTATAAGGGTTCTCTCGCTAATCCCCTTGCCGAATACTATAGGAACTGGCCCAATCATTATCAGCCCCCCATAACTCGACTTTTTTTCTTTGGATCCTTCGGTTCTCTCGTTCTCCTTACCAAAGGAAAAGTAATCTGGGGGAACGTTTTCGATTCTTTTGGTGCCTGACCCAACGGATAGATAAAATATCAAGACTGGAAGAATGAAAAATATGAGAGGGACTAGTGAAAGCACTGAGTTGGAGACAAAGATAGGGATAAAGAAAAAATAATAAATTTTGACGAAACCAAGTAAATACAATATAACCTCAGATATCAAAAACAGTACTACAGAAATAATAGGCAAGAAATATAACCAATAATTTGTCCTGCCTCCAACCTGGTTACTAACACCCATCCCTCGATAGTAAATTAAAGGTTATACTTCTTTTTTCTCCTAATTCGGCTCATAGGAACCCTGCTTTCTGTAGGACCAGTATATCCTCAGTTGAGAGGGATACGCCATTCTTGAATTTCTCGTATATTTCTTCCGCTTTAGCTTTTGCTTCGTTCTCCTTCCCCTTCCTCTTCTCCTTGGACTGCTTCTGTTTTAATGCGAGAATAAGTTTCTCATATTCCCTGATGGTATTGAATAATTCATCGAGTTTTTGATTTTCCTTGAAGAGCTCCGCCTGGACCTGAAGGTATTTTTCGTGAAGCTCGTCTGCCTTTCCCTTTGTTTCAAGCATCTCCTCGTATATTTTGTTCTGGTTGTCCCTTAATCTGATCACTTCCTTCACGGTAGCCTGATATTCATCGTTAACCTTCTTGATTTCTTCCCTATTCGACTTTATTGATTCATCCAGCTTTTTGTAGTTTTCATCGTCGAGGGCTATCCTTTCTGATTCTTTTTCATAGTCCTCTATTATCTTATTTATGGCGTGTATTCTTTTGACGATCTCTTCTTCTTCCTTCTTGTTATACACACCCGTCATCTGTCTCTTTATCAGGTCGTCTCTCTCTTTCTTCAACTTCCTTATATCAACCTGTTTCCCCTTATCTTTTAGTATTGAAAGTCTCAGAGACTTCCTCTCGTTTAAAAATTTTCGAAATTCCTCAGACAGTTTATCCTTCTTCTGCTTGAGTTCATTGGCTTTGTTTGAGAGGTCATCCTTAATGCTCTTCATCTCCTTGAGTGTCTTTATCAGCTCCTTGACCTTGTTGTTGAGGATATCTCTCTCATCAGCAAACCTATCCATTTCCTGTCTAAGGTCCTCCCTTCTCTTTCTACTTTCATCGAGGTCTTTCTTTATAGTAAGTCTCTTAGCTTCTAATTCGGAAAGTGAGTCTACAGTCATAAACCTCAGGCAAGACGTATTTGTTTCAAAAATTTAACCTTTATGCGCCCGAGTTAAACTGCAGAAGTCAGTGTATTCATCACCTTAAATTAAATTTGTAAGGAGCTATCTTTAATAACACCCAATATTTCGGAAGCAATGAAAGCTTTAGAACTAGGTACTATTAGGAATGTTGAAACAAAAAATAGAATAGTGATGGCCCCCATGATATCCAACCTTGCGAATCAGGATGGGAGCAGCAATAATGTTATAGCAAGCTACCTAGCCGAAAGGGCAAAGGGTGGTGCTGGCATCATAATCACGGAATATACTTACATTGACAACGTAAATTCTAGGGGGTCTAGGAACCAGCTCGGTGCCTATTCCCTTTCACTTGTACCAAAACTAAAGAGGATCACTGAAGGAATACACAGCTTCGGAGCCCTTGCCTTTATGCAGTTGGTTCACGCAGGTGGTAAAGCTCTCTGGGGGGAGAACGCTGAAGATCCGATGGCACCGTCTTCCGCGGACTACCTCGGAAAAAAACCGAGGGAGATGAAGAAAACTGACATAGATAGGGTTATAGATGCGTTCGCCAATGCGGCCAAGGTTGCAAGATATGCCGGCTTTGATGGCGTAGAAATACACGGTGCTCACGGCTACCTGATCCATCAGTTTCTTTCTCCCACGTTAAACTTGAGGTGTGATGAGTATGGAGGTTCTTTTGAGAAGAGACTAAAATTTCCACAAGAGGTTATAAACGCGATAAGAGAAACAGGAGACTTTCCTGTTGGGATCAGGCTCAGCCTGTATGAGGACGATCCTAGCGGCTGGAGCGAAGACTATGGTCTGAAGGTTGCAGAATCCCTAAAGGGTCTAGATTACGTGCACTTCTCAGCTGGCAATTTCTACCCACCCGGATCCTCCGCCTCCTTCTACTCCCCTCGGACCCATATATTAGGACGACTTCATCGCAGGCCAGATATTACTACGATGCTTGTAGGGTCTATAACCAGCCGTGAAGACGTTGAAAGGGTGCTTTCTGTAGTGGACTTTGCCGTGATAGGAAGGGGTCTGCTTGCTGATCCATACCTCCCCATGAAGCTCTCCGGATATTCTCACTTAATAAGACCCTGCATAAGATGCAACCAAGCTTGCAGGGATCTCTCTCTAGGAGAGGTAAGGTGCACGGTAAATCCCGATGTCGGTAGAGAGTATGAGAAAATCGTGAGGTACTCCGGTGAAATCGTTATAATTGGGGGAGGCCTACAGGGTCTTGAGGCTGCCGTATTCGCCTCAAAAATTGGGCTTAAAGTCACGCTTTATGAAAAGGAGGATAGGATAGGAGGGCAACTTAACAGGATCTACGATCCATTTAAAAAGCTGGCCTTCCAACCTTTAATCAGTTACTACGAAAACGCGCTCAGGTTTCTTGGAGTTGATGTTGTCTTAAACTCATCGTACAACGGCCAAGGGATCCGATGCTTCCCGCCCATCAGTTATCCAACACCGCCGAGTGGCGGCGAAACCTTTCTCAGCAATGTTTATGCGAATCACGACGAATTTCTAAGGATGGCAAATGTAAAAAAGATAAGGGTCGGTATAGATAGCCTTAACAGCCTTGACAGGACGCGGAAGATTGGTTATTCATCCCTGGCAAAGGAAAAGGGTATAGAAATAGGTAATTTTGATAGTTACGATTTTTCTCTGATGGTTGAAAAGCAGTATGATATATGGAAAGCCATCAATCTAGGGAGAACAAAGGTAAAGGAACTTATTACGGTAAGAGGGAACGAGTTCTTGTAGCAAGAAGGATATATTCAATATTTCGTTGACTGTATTGTGATTCACAGGGTCTGCCCTCAATGTGGTTCGGAGCACATAGATTTGGAGATAGGCTATATCACGGGAAAGTACAGGTGCCTAGATTGTGGCTATGTGGGGAGTGTTATATTTGAGTTTGACGACAAGAACTATCACAGATTCCTTGAGGAGCTGAAGCACAAGGGGGAGAATCCCTGAAATTTGCGTTTGGTGAGTTAAAACATTCTTACACTCATTATTTATAATAAATTCTACTATACAATTTGGAGTGAAATTCATTGGCAAGTACGGAACAAAAAATTGAGAATCTCCAGAGGCAGCTTTCAGCACTCAGATCATCTAGCTCATATCCGACAAACTGCGAGGATATAGCTAAAATTGACATACAGCTAGCGAAGATCTACGCCTCGTACGGTAACACGATGCAGTACCAGGATTCGTTGGAGGACGCAATCAGAACGCTCCAGGATCCAATGTGTCCCAAGAACAAGCGCACAGAATCAATGATCAAGAGCCTAGAGTACTACAAGGACAAACCACAGCTAGTGGCTGCAGCCAATATTCCCTCTGTATATAGATACCTATCCATTATAGTACTGATTGTTGGATATATTGCTATATATGCACTTTACTACGAATTCAAGAATACCTTTACGAGCTCATACTTCCTGGGAGGGATAATAGCAGTGTTTTTCGTAAGCATGCTTATAAATTTCGCAGTGAGGGCAAAAGTAAATCGAAGAGCACGCCAACAGTACACCTAAAATTGTATTTAGTAAAAAAGGCATAGCTCAGCCAAGAGCAATGATCTCTCCGCTGCACGCGGATTTCTGTACTGCGAGCATCAATTTTGTCGAAGTGATTCCGGCCTCCCCTCCGGCGATACGGGGATCACCCTTAACGAACGCATTCACTTCCTCAGAGTACATATCTCCCTCCTCAAACCTCCCCACCATCGAACCATTCAGGTGAATTTCTGATTTCACGGATGTGGAGTAGAAGTTAGCTACCCTTATTACTCCCCTTTCTCCTATTATGATCAAGTCGTTGTAATTTTCATCCATAAGTCTGGAAGATATGCAATCGACGATAATACCTGAAGCGAAATTTAATGTCGCATGAACGGTTTCATCGATAATCTTGCATTTTGGACTGCTGAATGCGGAAACACTCGTCACATCATTCCCAAATAGGTTGACAAAACTGTCCATTATGTGAACTCCGGTTCCTGCAATGGAGCCTCCACCGGCCATATCAGGCTTCGCCTTCCACGATGTATCGCCAGCCCTCGGCGAGTAATAGCTCCACTTCCCGTAAGCGTAAACGACTTTCCCGATCTTCCCGGTTAATATCATATTTTTGACGGTCTCTACGGCAGGGTGAAATCTGAGATGGAATCCTATGGATAGCTTTAGGTCATTTCTTCTCGCTATCTCAGTAAGCTCCTCTATCTCTTCCACCCTCAAAGTTGCAGGTTTTTCCAGGAGTACAGATTTACCTGACTCAAGAAAAAGTTTAGAGTAAGAATAGTGAAGATAGTTAGGAGAAGAAATGTAAACAGATTCGACATCCATAGAACTCATCTTCCTCAGGTCTGGAACGTATTCCGCCCCGAGCTCCTTTGACACCTTTTCACCCTTGGAGGTGTCTGTTGAAAACACTGCGGTAACCTCGTGTCCTAGCGATCTGATTGCAGGGATCACCTTCGTCAGAGCGTGATTCCCTAGAGAGATTATCCCGAATTTCATGATCGTGGATAGAGCTATGGATATATTGTTTGCTATTCACGGGTTTGAAAGTGTGAAATTGAAAATATTCCATAATTAATGTTAGGGCTGAATCCCGAACAGATAAGGTGTTTCTCTTATATTACATCAGAAATTTTGTAGCTGTGAAAAATACCTTCCAGGTGCACAAAATAATTGAAGCCCTAGAACTATATACGGCGGAGATGTATCTGGTTGGTAGGCCGATCTAGATGAGGTGATCAAATGACAGCTAAAGACATTGGTTTTTTAGGACACGGCGGGAAGAAAATACACGAGAGGATCTACAGAGGCAGTTTAAAGGGTCTTGACTCGTTAACCTCGATCGATGTTAACAGTCAGACAGCGAACGAGTGCCTGGGAATCGGGTATGGATTTTTATCGCCACTAGAGGGTTTCATGACCAGAAACGAAACGGATTCAGTGTGCAGCAAAATGTCCCTCAGCGATGACACGCTTTGGAGCATTCCCATAAACCTAAACATGGCTGAAGAAGAAATAAAAACTAAAGGGGTCAAGGAAGGGGACGACATACTACTAACTTACGACAAGAAACCGCTTGCAGTTCTGAACGTGGAAGAGATCTTCAATTATAACCTAGAGGATATGGCTAGGCAAGTGTATGGGACAACTGATCCAAAGCACCCTGGAGTCAAGAGAACTCTGTCACAAAAAGGACGATTCATTGCGGGGAAGGTTGAACTCGTTCAGGAACCCGTATTTCAACCCCCATTCGACAAATACTGGCTCACGCCACGCCAGCATTTTGAACTCTACAAGAAGAGAGGGTGGAAACACATTGTTGCGCATCAGACAAGAAACGTGCCGCACACAGGGCACGAATGGCTCATGAAATACTGCTGGTTTGCAGCCAACGAGGATCTGCCAGTAGATGAACTCAGAACTGGTGTCCTGGTCAATGCAGTCATCGGCGAGAAGAGAATAGGGGACTACATTGATGAGGCGATAGTTCTCGGTCAGGCGGAGCTGGGAAACGCCGGCTATTTCAAACAGGATGTTTTCGCAGTTTCAATCTTGCTATGGGATATGCGATACGCTGGACCTAAAGAGGCAATACATCACGCTATTGTTAGGACAAACATAGGGTGCACACATCACATGTTTGGCCGGGATCATGCGGGTGTCGGAAATTTTTACAAGCCTTATGATGCGCACTACCTTCTCAAACAGGTTAAGGACAGGTTGAGGATAAAACCCATTTTCATGATGGAAAATTATTACTGTACTGTATGCGGGGAGGTTACAAACGCGGCTCTTGACGGCCACGAGGATAAAAGCCAAAGCTTCAGCGGAACTCTGATTCGAAGCATACTGATCGATGGCGTCAAACCAACCAGGGGATTAATGAGGCCTGAGGTTTTCGATAAGGTTATGGAGGCGAGCACTAAGTATGGATCAGGATCCCCGTTTGTGAACGAAGAATATCTCAAAAAGAGGGGCCCTATATTTACTCTTTCACGTGACTTTAGGGGTGAATAGATGGAACAGAAGATAATGATTAACATTTGGCTTAATGAAGAAAAGGTAAAAAGGCTGGAAACGGAAGGGCTGGCAGGCATGGCAGAGGACAGACTAGCAGGAATGAAAATGATAAGGCTACCTGTGACAGAAGAACAGAAGAACAGGCTCATGGCACTTTTTCCTACAGCAAAATACGATTCCTCAACAACAGGTTCCATTGAGCTTCTCCCGAGGGATGTAAAAGAGAAACTGTACCAGCTGTGCTTAAAACTGAGAAAGGCAAACGAGGAAACGGTCGAAGAATTCCTGCGCATTCACGGAAAATAGCTATTTTATAGCGAAGGTAGCACCTAGAGGTGAGCCCTAGCCATCCTGGTTTATTGGGATCTATATTTAGAAAGGAAAACTAAAAGCATTAATATCCCTGACAATTAACCAAAAAGGGGCCGTAGCTTAGATTGGTCAGAGCACCCGGCTGATAACCGGGAGGTCGTCGGTCCAAATCCGATCGGCCCCACTAGATCTCTGGGGATATCTAAAATGCTTCAAAATTTTACATTTTAAGAATTTCCCGTAACCCACTTGAGTGGGAATTTTCATTTATCTCCGTTAGTCTGTAATCAAATTGGAAATTTTCTGCCCCTATATTATGTTTCATGGACGCAGAGTTTTTTGATTCCCACTCTTCTTTACAGATCTGGGGTTTAATACTGACAACGAGAGGGAAAACATTCTTGATTTTTATGCTAGAGATCCTCAGGGAGGACCTAATTGGTCCATTTGCGAGGGTTTCTTTTGGTTTATATTTTTTAGGTCAAGATATTTGATCCTTCTTCTCGTTTAACTTAACGAATTCTCTGTAGTAGAGAACTAGATTTTTACCTCGAAAGTTTCTAAAGCTTTCAATATGCTATTGACTTAATAACGCTTGTCAAACGGGGAAAAATATTAATTAGTTACAACACACTCTCTTTTCACTGCTTACTCGTCAAACTCCCTCATTACGAGTGAGGTGACTGCTTCTCAGTTCTGTTAGTCTGGTTAAATGCTATTCCGTTTTGGCAATAGAGCCTATAAACTTTACCAAGCTTTTTCATATACTTCTTATTATCTGCAAACTGACTGAAACCTTACTGTTGGATCATCTAACATCTACTTAGGTTAAACGTACCAAAATTGCCGGCCAAATGCAATAAGGGAATAGTATTAATTTTGGAGGCCAATTTTTTGGAATTTCCAGGGATTCCCGGTATGCAGATATTAGAGCCTAGATCCGCTATGTTCATGAGGCTTCCAGATAAATATACAGGGCCGTGAGGAGAAGTGTGAAACCTATCGCATAATCAAAGTAAGCCGGACTCACCTTTTTTAAGGCGAGATCTGTCACGTAAGAGGCAGCGGCCACTACGCTAATCAACGATGCAACACCAACCAGTATAAAGAGTGTCACGATCACGCCTATCTGGTATGCATTGAGAGCTGAGGCTGAGAGCAAGATGGGAATTATCGCAAAATCAGGCAGGATACTAACTGATATCGATGTGCTCCCGATTATAGTATTTGAGCCCCTCTCTAAGAACCCACTAATAAAAAAATACGCACCTACAACGATAAGAAGTAATATCCCCGCTAATGTCAGGTACTCTATGAATTTGCTTAGAAACACCAGACCTACATAGAGCAAGGCCAATGCTATCGACGAAGATAGCACACCATGTAAGAGCCCTATAGACGCTGTGATCCCATACTTCTTAACCTTAGAAAAGCCTTTGGCCTCTGAAATTACGGTAATGGGGAGCCAATGATCCGGAGCTATCATGTGTAATACGGCTACAAGTATTGCTGCCGATGAAATCAATGGAAACGAACTTGTCATTTAGAATAAATTTACGTATCATTAAAAAAGTTGTTGTGCAATACAATCTTTTCATTTCTGGTCATTTTTAATCAAGGGAGCGGGCACCTTCGTAGCGCGGATAAAAATGTATTTTTATAATTCGGTTCCAGAAGGCTACTACCTATTATGTAAAATCTATGCCAAGGTTATTTAGAACTATACCCGCAATTACATGGAAACTGCGCATCTGAAACCTTACAGGCATTAAAACTTCCTCAGAGAATTGACCGCTACATCCAATGCGGTAGCGTTTCAATAGGACGCAATATGCGATCTAGATAAAGGGATCATTTCCATATGATTCCCATTAAGATTAGGATAATACCCACTAGAAGAAGTAAATAATATGCGGGATGAAATCCCCTGAAAGCAACGAGTACCCCTGTAATGATAAGCTCAGCGATACCTGTTATGATAAGTCTGAATCTCATCACCCCCCATAGTATTGCTATTAAAAAATTCTATCATACAATTCATAACATAAGGTCCACGGTTATAACTATCCAGGAATTTCAAAGTTCAATACCACTCTATCCGGTACTGGAAAACAGGAAAGATACTTACATAAAAATGGACAAATAACCTTTTCTTGAAAGACATCCTTCAAGATTATGGAACTAGAAGAAGTATTTCAGAATTACAAGGGAAAAAGATTCAGATACCTCAGAGGTAGGGGGTCGGGGAGCACAGGCATCTTACTGATGCACGGCTACAGTTTCTATGCGGAGATATGGAAAGAGTGCGGGCTACTCGATTCCATTTTCCATGTAGTATCAAAATTTGTTTCACTTGATGTCCCCGGCTTCCCCAAAAGTAAAAGCAGATTTACTCTGTCAGGGGAAGAGTTTGTTGATTTTCTGGACAATCTCATTAAAATGGAATTTGGAGATTCCCCTGTAGTTCTAGGTTCTTCAGCTAGCGGTTTTCTCGCACTAAATTATGCCTCAGTTTCAAAAAATTTAAGCGCAGTCATAGCGGTCGACCCTGTTAATGCTAGTGAGGTTGATCTTCATAAGATAAATGTACCAATACTGGGAATCTGGGGAGAATTGGATAAAATATCAGACCCATCCAACGCCTCGCAGATCAACGCGCTTAAAAATGGTAAAACGTTCTTAATCAAAGGGGCAGGGCACGCCTGTTACTTGGATAAATCAGCGGAATTCAATAAAATCATAGTGGACTTCCTGAAAAGTGTTCAAGAACTATAAAAAACAGGAAAGCAATATTGATTCTCGCCAGGTTAGTTTTTTTGAGAACTCTGATGATTTATTTCCCAGCTCCTGATAAGCTTGTAATAGATGATAGCCCCAGCCGCTTGTATGGCCCCGCCCAGGAATATAGGGAGAGAATAATAGAGATCCATAAGGTAACCCGATAAGCCGGATGTCATCTGGGAGCCCCTGGTAGCTGTACCTTCAATACTTGACGCAGTCCCGTAATCCTCGTGCCCGATCCCCCTCACTGATATCGCACTCCTCATAGGAGCGCCAATTCCGGCGACCGTGCTCCTTGCAACGTACAGTCCGGCTGCCACGAAGGCAAGGGGGGAGAAGGCTATCGCAATGAGTAAAAAGCCCTGGAAAAACCTAGTTGCCGAGGAGACGAAAATAGCGCTTATTTTGCCTGAATTGAAGTATTTCCCGGAAAGGTAGGAACCCAAAGCTGTCGCTGCATATGCGTACGTGAAAACTTCTCCCACCGTAGATATAGAAATATCGAATCTGAGATGGAACCAAAGAGGAAGGAGAGGTATAGCGAGACCAATCGCAGCTCCATTCACGGAGTTTGGCACAATTATTCTGATCATATATTTAGCACTGTCCATCTTCATAATTGACGTAGTTTTCCGCGGTCTCCTTCTCTCCCTGAGAAAGAGGAGCGAAACAGCAGAAATAATGAGCAAGAAGAATGAGATCAGAAATAAAAATCTAAATGTACCTTCTTTTCCAAAATAAGGAGTTAGGTAATCATGCGTGTAAAGCATAATCCCCCCAACTATTGAGAAGAGTGATGCCGCGATGTTCACTTTTGCCAGTCTCTGCACCCTTGCAAGTTCGTTCGACCAATTGCTAGCTATATATGCAGTCATGCCGGGTGAGAATGCTCCCCTGATCGCACCGGCCGTTCCAGAGACGCCTGCCAACACTGCTGAGATGAGTATTACTAAAATATTTGTGGAAAAGGACAGACCGGCAGTTCCCACAACAGCAAACATCTCGCCCATTAGGAGCGCCCTAGAATACCCAATTCTATCCCCCATCATACCAATAAAAAGAGAGATCACCATGTTGAAAGCCACTATGGCGAGAAACGCGATACCTATGAATACCAGGCTGTAACCTAATTCGTTAAGATACAAGGAAAATGCTAGTGATACAAATACGAGAGCTATACTCCTAGTTGCTCTTGATACTAGGAGGAAATTGAACGAAGAATCTATCCTTTCTTGAGATTCGTCAAACATAACTCCGTTTATTTCCCTGAAGTACTTATTAGATTTGGTACTTTTCCGGAAGATGTGAGTTTTATTCTTTCTTAAGAGGCGTAGCTCATCATTGGGCTATAAATCAATAATTAATCCTAATGGCGATCTCAGATTGGATTTTCTATGGATTGTTTAACTAATGGGGAAAATGCAGGTCTGGGTAAAACCAAGCCTTCCAATCTGTGATGTTTGAATTAATTTAGTAGACAAAAAAAGGGATTCCAGAGTGCAATCACTGCAATTTTTGCAAAAAACAGTTAAGTAACTTATGTAATTAAATAATCAAGGGATGGAATGATGTTTGTAAGTTATGCTCACAGTCACAGTTTTCAGAGAGTTTTAGAATCAAACTCTCTAAGATCACCCGGAACAAATTTAGAAGTATTTCGTGCCCCCTTCCTCCTTAATACTTTTATTAAAATATTACCCAATAATTCGCTGCGGTCACCGGCAAATGCTCAGAGGCGACAGTGGCTGTTAGAGATGTATTTCAAATTCTTTAACAACGGAGCGGTAAAATATGATATCACCTAACAAGCTCATACTTAGAGTTATCGAAAAAAGGAACGGGTTAAGTTCCGCTCAAGGATTTGAAACTCTGGAGGCTGAGTTCCTGAACGAAAAAGACGAAATCACGAAATTGATCAATGTATGTGAATCCAAAAATCGGGATTCTAGGCTTGGAACTGAGTTTCTACGACTCTACGAACTTCTCGAAAAATTGATTCTTGCTAAAAGGCTTGAGACAGGCGTCAGTACCCTTACGTTCTTCGTCTATTCAATACTTTCTGGAATAGCGGGCGTAATTATGGAAATAATTGCACTGGTTAGCACTACCGGGTTGGTGGGGCACGCTATCCTTTCTGTATCCATAGCGGGTGGGATCGGTGGTGTCATTTTTGCTTTGTACAGCCTTAAAAGAGAGAGGGATTTCATCGACGCTCTTAAGAAGATGGTACTGCAGCTCTAGATTATTGAATATTTAAACATTGGATAAAAGCAAAAAATCCGAATTTGCCTATAAAAGGCAAACTTAGTTTCCAGAATGCCGACGATGATCTTTCCTAACAAAAGAACCCTGTTTCCTCGAGCCCAAGTTTATTGCACTTTATGGACCATGTTAGCCCTGGCAATATTCCCAGTTACCAGTACCAAAACGGAGGGACATGTTTGCATAGGAATTTTTTTAACAAAAGATCTGTGAATAGAAAATTAGGTCGACAATCATATCGCTAGGTGATCGATAGGGTGATACCATTACCGTTTCCAGTTTTATCCGACTGATTGAGGACGAAATACAAAAGAGATTTTACTAGTGTTTTTTAAGAAATTCCGGTGAAATATAGAAATTCATAAGCAAAATCGCCGAATGCAAATTGGATGAACAGTAACTAACCCGATCGCATATACTGGGAGGGAAAGTATATGTTCTGATTACCTCGGGGACATAAACTCGCAATGGCTGCCTGGAGTCCGCTGGTTTCGCAAATCGTAACTTTGTATTGGATCTACGATCTGCCTAAAGAGAAAAATCCTAATTGACAGCTAGATTTGAAAAAATCTGTGGTGTGCGCTGAACAGTTCCCACCCTGGCAAAGGTGCTGATGATCAGATCCGTCTTTTCATAATTTTATTGTATTCGGGCCCCCCGACTGAGTACAGACAGTAAAACGCAGAAAATCACGTGCTAAATTTTTTAATAGTCCAATATTCAAAATCTGGTGCAGTATTACCCCGGAGGAAAGATAGAGGTATTCCGCGAAACGAACTCCGCGCTCTATGGAAGGAGAATCTATTTCGCCCAAAATTGCATTCAAGCATTAAGCTTACTACAGGTTCATCTACCGGTCTCCTCAACAAGAAAAATCTTTTTATGCAATGGGATTTATTTATGCTGCTCACAATAAATTGGGAAACGGTGAGACTAGGCTGTCGAAGATCGATTTACTGTTTAACGTGGTAATTAAAATCCTGGCCTGCAACAGAGCTCCTTGAATGACAACCTTGAAGAAAATTCTAAAGTAAAGAAAGTTCTCACGCTAAGGGCTCCTCAAGTATCATATTAAAATTCTTTATATCAACATTGAACCTCGAAAGCTGTTTCTGAATGAATTCCCTGATGTCATTCGGCGAGGACCCGAGAACGGTTATAAGAACCCTCTCAGAACCTGTTATTATCATCATCTCCTTAACATTCTTCTGGCCTCTCACAAATGAAATAAACTCCTGTAACTGAGATGGTTCAATGTTTAGCTGAATTATAGCCTTGAACGGCAGCCCGATGAGATGGTAGTCGATGATACCCTTACACCCTTTAATTATGCCCCTGCTTTTTAGCAAGTTGAGCCTGTCCCTGACCGTCCACAGATTGGCATTCAAAGCGTTAGCAATCTCTGAATATGTTTTAGAACAGTCCTTTTCTATTATGTCCAAAATTTCCAAATCTAGACGATCTATCTTGAAGGTTTTCACGCAATGTATTCCTTCTGAAAATCTTAAACATTTCCGTATAAACCTTAAATAAAAGAGCCGTTGATTCTAGCGGAAAGCTTTCGTGCCGGATGCTGTAAAACTTTAGCGATAACTAACCTGTCCATGTTGCTTCCGCCTACCTGCTGCTTAGGTGTTTTAACCGTTCTATATGAAATAATTAGATTGAAATATCACAATGTGATATCTCGAAGTGACCTATTTATGAACGAGATACAAACCGCTAATGCTAAAGCAGCCAAGCGGTGGCATGGGGTTGAGAGAAAAGAAATATCGTGGTTCCCAACGGTAAATGATCTCGCCTGTACAGGTTGCGGGCTCTGCCTGCTCACGTGCGGTAATGCTGTCTTCAAATGGAACGTTAACGAAAACAGACCGATCGTAGCAGAGGAGAAAAATTGTGTACTTGGGTGCACCACCTGTGGAAAACTGTGCCCGGAATCAGCTATCTCCTTTCCAGAAGATCCTAAAAAATTCGTAAGAAATCTCGCGATTAAATACAAGATATATCCAAAGGTGAAGCAGGAATTGGCTGAACGGATGATAAAATTTCCAGATCATTTAGTAAATACACTCGGGGGGAATAACAATGGAAAATGAGTTTAAAAACTGGCACGGTCTTGAAAGGAGTGGTATAAAATGGTATCCGATCATAGATGCAAAGAAATGCACTGGATGCGGACTATGCGTCGTTACTTGCGGGGAAAAGAGGAATGTGTTCGGGTACGACGAATCTCTTCGCAAGGCTGTTGTTTTATATCCCAATAACTGCATGGTTGGCTGCAACAATTGCGAAGTATCTTGTCTGTGGAATGCCATTTCCTATCCGCAGGATGTTAATTACGTAAAAACCCTCGCAAAAAATCTAAAAAAAGATACTCTCAAGGAAGAATTAAACAGGAAATTGCAGGCGCATCCAGAACTAGTATTCCTGCCGTGAGAAGTATTGTAACTAGAAAAGGGTGGCAAGTTATTTCCTGGTAAGATTCTTGTTTATCTCGATTTTGCCATTAAATAAAAATGATTACCTTAAGAATTAAGTTATGAGTATAGATAAGCTAAGCAACAAAATTAAATAAACAATTAGAGCTAAGCAAGCATGCGTTTCACGGACCTACACGAAGATTTCGGTATCACTTCCCAAAAAACTGATATTATTCACGAGGCAAACCAGTCCAACCTTGATTTTTTAAAATCGTTCGATGACGTACTGGTATTCGGGGTGAGCTTCCCGCATATTGCAACCATGAACGAATCTGGAGCTCGTACCATGGGCCAAGAAAGGTCAGCGGGAAAATTCAATCCAAAGGGAACAGTTGCCTCTTGGGAAGATCTGATGGAGCAGCTTAAGATGTATAAGTACCTTGAGAGAATTAGAGAAATAATAGTTGTCAGAAACGCCAATGATCTAATGAAGAAAGGTGTAAAGATGCTATTGAGTCTAGAAGGAACCGATTGCCTTAGGAGCCCTTATGATCTTTATCTCCTTCACGACCTCGGATTAAGGAATATTGGTCTCACCTGGAATTACGATACTAAGTTTGCGGCAGCTGCAATGTCTAAGAAGGACTATGGCCTCACGGGTTTTGGGGAGGAGCTCATTGAAATTGCAGATAAATCAGGGATAATAATTGACCTTGCCCATGCAAGCAAAAGGACGATATTGGATACCTGCGAAGTCACTAAGAAGCCCGTGATCAATTCACACAGTAATTCTAAGAGCGTTTATGATAATATAAGGAATCTGGATGATGAGTCCATTCAAGCCATTGCGGA
>JAVYSX010000002.1:0-1800 GCA_038728965.1 Thermoplasmatales archaeon
GGCAGGTACATCTCCGGAAAGACTTCCTTGACGGGATAAAGCACATCAGGTATTACAAGGGTCTGTTCATGATAAGGAGGGAAGACGAGATGAAGGTGCTGACATTCCTGAAGAGGAAGGGTGCCAGGTGTTTGAGTGGGAAGTTGTACCCAAAAGGGAAGAACTGAGGAGCCTAGGACTCCGGACAGCTTAGTTATTCATTAAACACAGCAGATTAGGTAATCCCTTGAGGTGTTGAAACATGAAGGCTATGCTTGACAAGTGCTGAGAATGCGACGTCTTAAATCTTGTGCATCTAAAATATTCTAAACCAACTTTAACTCCCGCTGTGTTTTGCAAAGGTCAAAAATTATTAATATTATCTCACTCTTTCCAATTATGGCCAAGGTGGACTTCAATTCAAAACCAATAGATGATAATTTCTTCGATAAGTCTGATGAATACCCTGTTACCGGGAATCATAATGGTCACGAGGTACGAGCAGAGGGAAAGCAGAGACAGGATAAAGATGGAAAGCCTTATCCTACCAAGTTGGGAATTCACGGAACAAATGTGGCAGTAGATTGGGACTCTTGCATAGCGGACGGTTCCTGTATGGACGTCTGTCCCGTTAACGTCTATGAATGGTTCCTAAATCCTGGGAACAAGGGTACAGGCAACGATAAGAAAGTGGAAGAAGGATCAGATGAGTGGAACAAGTACAGGACGGACAAATGCGATCCGATAAGGGAATCTGACTGTATATTCTGCAACGCGTGCGTAACTGCTTGCCCTGTAGGAGCAATATCAGTTGCGATGCGGAAGTAATTACTTTTTTTTACCCTTATCACTGATCTCTTTTATTGAATTTTCTTCCTCAAGAATTAATGCCCAAGTAAGAAAACAGTTGCGGAGTAAATCTTCTCTCATGCTAGATACCTCACAAAAAATCTTGAAACCCTCTCCCATGCATCATCAGCGGCATCCTTGTTGTAAGCAATTCCGTCGCTATTCGCAAACGCGTGCTTTGTATTCGGATATATTTTCAGTTCTACCTGCTTCTTGTACTTAATGCAAGCAGAAATAAGGTCCGGTATGCCGGAATTTATCCTGGGATCATCTCCTGCATAAACTGCATTTATCGGGCCATTTATTTTAGAAATATCATCAATATTAGGGGGATTGGCTCCATAGTAAGCTACCGTGGCATCTAGTGGGACCTGGGTTGATAATCTCAGGGACAGCCCTCCACCCATGCAGAATCCAACGACACCAAATTTCCGAGGTTTAAAATTGTCCTTTAAGTACTGATACCCCATCCCTAGATCCTTGAGCATCCTCTCCTCCATTTCTCCCCTGCCCATCATGAGTCTTCTTATCACCTCACGCTGCTCATTGTCGGCTCTTTCCACGATTTTGCTTATAAACGTTCGATCATTCCTATTTTCTGCTGGTATATCAAAAAAAAGCTTCATTGCGGTTGCGATGTTCTCCTCCGTAAATAGGCGATCTTCATCCTTCCTAGAATACAGATGGGGTGCAAGAACAAGGAATCCCAGAGATGAAAGCCTTCTGGAATAATTTTTTATGAAGTCGGTGAGACCCCATATCTCTTGAATAACTATTATGGCGGCTCTAGATTCTCTCTCCCCCACGAGAAAAGATCTGATCTTGGAGCCGTCAAATGTGTCGTATTCTATTATTTCTTCCTTCATATGTAAAAGCATATTAGTTCTTATTTAAGGCTATCGTCGCTATCATTAACTCACTCAAAGAAAACTTATTGCAAATGAACTCGCTGGATTATAATCTCCCTCGCTT
>JAVYSX010000002.1:1900-81031 GCA_038728965.1 Thermoplasmatales archaeon
TTCTATTATTTCTTCCTTCATATGTAAAAGCATATTAGTTCTTATTTAAGGCTATCGTCGCTATCATTAACTCACTCAAAGAAAACTTATTGCAAATGAACTCGCTGGATTATAATCTCCCTCGCTTATAATCTCCCTCGCTTCAGGAATAAAATCATTTTCTCTCCCTCATAAATAGGAAGCCGTATCTTATGATATCCTTCACATTGGGGAATGTCTCTAAGTCGTTGATTTCACCTTCATAAAACCACCCCGCGTCGGTAGATTCATCGTTCGTCCGGTAGAAATCGGAGTCGCTCAGACCCAGATAAATCATGTCGAAGTGCTCATGTGGCTCATCTGAGTATGGTACTACCTCTTTCATTATGATCAAGGGATTTGGAAGGGTTGAGGCACCGTCTCCAGAGATCTCTTTTTTTGAAGACGAGATTATACGAAAAGATGTAGCTGTCTCTTCTATCGTTTCCCTTATTGCACATTCGAGAGGATTCTCATCAGATCGCATATGGCCACCTGGGTATATCCAAACGCCTAATTTTTTATGTTTGATTAGGAGAACCCTGTCTTTAGATTTATTAAAAAGGAGTATTCCTCCCACTATGCACTTCTTCAATGGTGTCACCACATTTGTCTATCTAAGATACCTAAAATACTTTTTCAGACAGAAAAATTATGGTAGCTTCATAACTCATTTCATCCAAACAACGGGGTCTTACCGGTGACAGCAGGTTTAGGCAGTATAAATGTTAAGATCGATGCCAGAAGGGCCAGTACGAGGAGTATTTCAAATACAATGGGCAGATTAGAGTAATTACCAATTATTGCAACTCCAACTATCAGAGGACCCAAGGCCTGTCCACCAGAACCCCCGACGTTCCATACCAATGCGTTGCTCGTTGTAGTTAAACTCTGCCTAGGAACGTAATCCGAAATCATCGACATCAGTATTGGAAAACTGCTGAAGTTAACTAATCCAAATATCCCAAGAAATACATACGAAGTTGTTCCAGACGTGATTATATATAAATACATGAAAGCTGCAGCAAGTACTGTTGTCATCGCAAGTATACGGCGCTTATCGTAGATTTCTACTAGTCTTCCAAATATCAGCTGACCAGCTATACCCCCAACATACATAAGGGACATAATCGACCCAAGAGCAAGGCTCGCTTTGAGTCCTTTATCAAATGAAAGGTATTCCGGTATCCATGATATAATACCGTAGAAAGCCATAGACCTTATCAGTGAGATCGCAGTTAGAAGAATAATACTAAAAGTCAATGTTCCTTTCCAAGAACCAATTTCCTTATTTTGCGTGGCATGGCGTATCGAATATCCCCTGAGCCCAATGAAGATGGAGATCGCAGCCAATAATCCAATCGTGCCGAGAATTCCTATGCCTGTTATTTCAGAGGCGAAAAAAGCTATGAAAGCAAGTAGGAAGTAAGGATAAATCGCCCTCCCAATGCTTCCGAATGACCCATTTATTCCGAGATATCTCCCAAGCTTGTCTCTTCTATAATGCGATTGTAAAATAGAGGTACCTGTAGGATGATAAAAGGAAGCGCCAAATCCTGAGATGATCGACGATATTATTATTATAACCGAGGTCATAAAGTCTGTAAGGGCTAGAATGAACATTAGCAAGCCCAACGACATCGTCAAAATTCCTAATGCCATTCCTGAAGATTGGAGAGCATTTCTATCAATGTAGCCGCCAAGAATTACTGCACTTACCGCCATAGTAAGATAGAAGAGAGTCAGAGACACAGTTATAACAATAGGTTCGACGTGTTTCACTACAGCCATCAGATCCAAGACCACCGGTATCAGAAACATGGTACCGTCATTTATGAAGTGACCTAAAGAAGTAAATGAGATCACCCTTGCATCTCCAGAATTTCTTCTTGAATCACCGAGAGCGCCATTCACTATAGATTGGTTATTTCTGGTACCCACTTCAAATCAGCTCCTCTCACTGTATCAAGAGATGCTTAATCTTTATTTTCCTTTGGGCCTATGCAGGGTAATACAGGAAGCTTCTCTATAGTTATAAGTCAATGGACAACAACGCTCATTAACATTTGCAAGGCATGGCAGGACTTGCCTCGAAAAATTCGTTGAACTCAGAAATGTATAGGTAAAGATTTGTTAAAATTTTTAATGTGATCCAGAGTGCAACTGAAGAAATTGTCGTTTAATCTAGATCAATGTAACATTAGGAAGAGTGTTTTCGGATCCATAGGAATACCTTCCATATATTTGTTAATTAATTGAGTGAATCCGAGAAACCGGGTGACATTTAGCATTTGATCTAATCAAATGGTTATCTATGGCAAGAGGCAGCATTGCTATACTGACTAGCTCCTAAGAGGATCATTAAAATATAAACATTTGTTACTAAAATATGAACAGGACGAGGTTCATTACAACTCTAGGGCCATCTTGCTTCAATGAGACCACCGTTTCAGAGATGGTTAAGTTATCGTCGGTCTCTTTCAGATTGAACACGGCACATATAGAACCTGGATATATTACTAAAACTAAGAAGCTTCTGAGGAATATCACAATAGATGGGAAGATAAAACCGTCAATAATAGTAGACCTTAAAGGGCCCGAGATAAGAGCAAGGTTCAAATCAGCCGGGTATTTCTCTGTTGTCAAAAATAAAACTTACACTCTGGGCTATGATAAATCCCAAGACATCTCTCTTAACATAAGAGAAGCCATTTCTCAGCTCGAAGAGGGTGATACAATACTCCTGAGTGACGGAAAGGTGAAAATGAAGGTTGTCAGAATAAATGGGGATAAGCTTTTGGTAAAGGCGTTTAACTCCGGGAAAATAAGGAACAATGCACGTGTAAACATTCCAGACAAGGAACTGAATCTTGGCATGATAACGGAACGGGACGAGATATTCCTTAAGGAAGGAATAAAGGAGAAGGTTGAGTTCTTTGCACTTTCCTTTGTTCAGTCCGTTAAAAATGTTGCGGAATTTCGAGAAAAGGTAGAGGAGTATGGAGGAGATCAGTTTGTTATATCTAAAATAGAAACAAGGACAGGTCTAAGAAATGCAGATGGTATCTGTAGGGCATCTGACATGATAATGGTTGCTAGGGGGGATCTTGGAGTGGAGCTTCCCTGGCAGGAAATATCAATAGTTCAGAAGGAGCTCATACACAAAGCGCACTCGTATGGGATTCCTTCAATAGTCGCGACTCAGATCCTGGAATCAATGGTAGAGAATGAAATGCCAACTCGGGCCGAGATCAACGATATAAGCAACGCGATCCTTGATGGTGCTGATATACTCATGCTTTCAGAAGAGACTGCAGTCGGTAAGCATCCCTTGCAGGCAGTGAGAGTCCTGAACTCAGTAACGAGGTATGTCGAATCAAAGCTTTCCGATTATCCGGAGCCAGGAGAATTTCAGGGAAACAGAATAGCCTATGCCGTCGCAAAATCCGCCAAGATTCTTTCATCTGATATCAGGAAAGACATAGTGGCATTAACAAGGTCAGGAAGTACAGTTAAAATGCTTTCTGCTCTCCGCCCATTCGGGAAGATTTATGTCCTATCAGATAACGCTGATCTACTCAGGAAACTTTACCTTTATAACAATGTCTACCCCTTGGATCTCAAGATTAAGGGGAGATGCATAGGGGAGATAACTAACGAGATTATTGGATCAGGTATCTTTCCTAAGGGAACTATGTTTGTATTGACTTCAGGAGAACCATATTTCCCGTTTGGAGGCACCAATGATGTTAGATGCATCGTAGTGGGTGATTTCATAGGCAGGGGTTTTGCTTTTGGGCCTTTCTGCGCAGGGAAGGCAACATATGGTCGTGACAAGAAAGGTGACATATTCATATCCTCAAAACCAGATGACGGTATTCCTCAACAGTCAAAGGGCGTCCTGTTTACTTACAGGCCTCCACTTTACAAAGTGGACTTATTAGTGAGGGATGGTAAAACAGTTGTATCTTCAGTGATCTTCAGGAGGTCTCCGAACGAGGGCGAATTTTTAAATATCGATCCCCACACAGGAATAATATACGCGTAGCAAGAATCACAGGCTTCATTACCTTAATATATACGAGAGCTTCTTATGAATATGAAGAGCTTGAATCGTGATCCATTTACGCGTGAAAGCACTCTCACCCGTTTTTAAAGTTATCCCGTTGAAACTAAGATGTCAGTTATGTTAGTTTCAAAGGAATTAATACAGTAGCGTCTTTTTCCGAGCACAAGAAAAGGTTGAAATGATTTAAAACGGGAAAGCTGTTGCCTATAGTTGTTTTGAGTCATAAATGTAGTTACTTGATTTTCTGTAAATCACATTTGTGCAGGGGCAGATTTGAAAAGGAAGTTGTCTTTTATATTTTCCTATTTTTGCACGGAATCTAAAAGGATTCTTGACCAACATCGCGGCATACCCACATTCATAATGAAGGAATGAATGATTTAAAGTTAGTAAAGGATCCAAGAAAGACATATTTTGCAGCCATAAGAATTTGAAAGCCAGATTAAGGGATTATTCTAGCCCGTTAAAATAATAATAACGACCAGATTGATAAAACTCCTAAACCTTAGCGACAGCAGATAACAAACCTATGAAATTCCTCCTAAGGCGATATCATTGGCTATATCCCCTCAAATCCAAGATATAATTAAATACCAGGCAGAATTAACGTCTAGTCTTTGGAGCTGAAAAAAGTGGTTAATGAATCGCCCAGTATTATAGTGGTCACTACCAACTACATTCCCGGAAAGAAAATAACGAAGCTGATAGGTACAATAATGGGAGTTACTGTGAGGAGCCGAGGTATAGGTGGAAACCTGGTTGCAGGTCTTAGATCTATAGCGGGTGGGGAAATAAAGGAATATGTAAAAATGCTAACGGATGCAAGGAACGAAGCAATGGAAAGACTGAAGCAGGCGGCGTCGGCCGTTGGGGCCAATGCAGTAATTGACCTGAGGTTCGATTCTTCGGAACTTGGACAGACAATGAGCGAAATTGTTGCCTATGGAACTGCCGTTTTCGTTGAGGATGCAAACGAAAATATCCAGAGAGTTTCCCTCTCCTAGACTCGAGGAGACAAACAATGAAGGGTATCCCTACGGCTATTTTGATAGGTATCGCCTTCATGATAATAGCCTTAATAATAGAATCCGCTATCGAAAGCATACCGGCCTTGCTAGAAATCTTGAAATATGGGACCAAGGATTACGTCACTAAACTGGCCTCATTCGAACTTTTAAACCCGGTTGTGTATTCGGTCTTCATAGGTCTTGCAGCTGGTGTATCGCAGGAAACCATGAAATACATCGCTGTTGATACCAGGGGAAAAGAGCTAGCGTTCTGGATAGGCTTGGGATTTGCCATTGTGGACATCGTATTTTTAATGAGTGAGGAACTTCTATCGGGAAGCCTCTATAGGTTGACCGCAAAGCTAATCATACTGACATCACTGAACATCGTTTTTTCATTACTATTCCATCCAGGGACCGCTGAGTTCCTAAAAGCTGGAAGAATAATAGGAAAGGGCATTTACTATCTTGCCGAAACGTTCTTGATTCACGGTCTAGTTGACGGAGGTCTCGTTTATGCTGACATAGAGGCCATATTGCATCCCCATGAGACCCTTATAATCATACTGTACTGGGCTTTAGCGTTTCCCGTATCCATCGCAATGATTATTGTTGGCAGTTATTATCTCTCTAAAAGCAAGGAAGTTAAATCAGTCGATGCAACAGTCTTCTGAAAAATTAGCGCGTCCAGCTAGGAGAACGGTATATTGGTTTAAAATGAAAACTGACAATGATAGATTTGTCAGTATTTCTCCCTTTCACTTCTGAATCTGAAGAATATTAAGAGGTCATACAAAATCTTAATGATCCCCCCACTGATGAAGGAAGCAGACCCCGCACCGATCGAAATAAGATAGGAAGATATATACGGTGTTGCACCATTAGACAGATTTCTGGAGGCGTTGGACGTTCCTGTAACGTAGCTCCTGTCTTCTTTGTCAACGACGCTGTTGAGGTAGGACTGCCTCGTGGGCACATCCATCTGACTTAGGCTCTGCCTGAGAAACAGAAATATCAGGGATGCGTAGAGATTTGGAACGATTGATATTAAGGCTAAAAAGACGTTAGATGGGATGTGGGTGAAAACCATTGTATTAATTAGGCCTATTCTAGAAGATATTAATGGAGTAAAGAGGACGCTTAACGCAGTAATTATATCTACAATAGTGAACACGTACCCAAGCTCGCCAATATTGAAACCGTATCTCACTTTGAACCAGTACGCCATGAGACTTTGAAGGACGAAACCGCCCCCTATTGCGTCAATCGAAAACAGAACGCTAACGTCCCTGGCGATTACCCTGCTCTTACGGGAAACGGGGGCGGAGAATATTTTCCCCTTCCCCTCTATATGTGGAAGGAAGGCGTATGAAACCAGAATGAATAACGCAAGAATGATTGAAATTATGACCACGTTGTTGATGCCGAGTCGAAGGGTAATTGCTCCAAATGACGATGCAAGATACCCCGAGAAAGAATATGCTGAGAACAACCTATTTCTAGAATTCTGATCTTCCTTAATTCTGGATATTATTGGTTGCTCAAACGATGAGAAAAGGGTGTTGTCCGAGGGGTTGACCCCCAGTGAACCTATTATAACGGACAGCGCCTTAATGAAAGGATTTGAAGACAGGTAAATTCCCGCGAGGCCAAGAATTAGAAGAGCTGAAAATATCGTAAGGAATAACTTAGAATAGCCAGCGCCATAACGGGTGGATATGTAAAAAGTTAGAAGAGAGCTTGTAGCTATGGACCCGGTGACGACGAGGCCTGCAATTATCGGGTTTATTCCACTGTCTATAAGAAGTATCAGTGTTATGACTGAGAAGGCCCCGTAAATATAACCCCGAAACGCTCGCGTAAAGAATAGAACATACCTAGAATCCATGATTCTAGGCCGATAAATTGCCTACGACTTATAGTTATTTCTATCCATTAATCTTATTCGCAGGTATTTGAATTTATGGGAAGCATGAAAATATTATTTGATCAACAACGATGAAAATGAAGTAACTTGATTATACTAAGAATTCTGATCTTACTTGTTTTCGCCCCCGATGTTTGCGATTGGCATCTCCCTTGGAACAGAGCCCCTCCTCCGTACGGCAAGCGCATATAGAAAGATCATGACTGCCAGTACGATACTTCCCAGAGCTGTTATTGGAAAGAAGGATTCTGCGACCGGGCCCGTGTTAGTTATTGAATCAACCTTAATCGCGCCACCCAGTATGGTGGGGTATGCCATGAAATTTAAGAGAAAGGATGCGATGGAAACTAGAGCAATAAAAACTGCCTTGTTTGTTACAACCTTTCTCGTTGAAGGTAAGTAGTAGAGGAATGATAAAAGAACTGCAAGTATGTCCGGTATCACGACATAGGGAGTTAGATGCCAGTTTTTGAACATCTCAAATGATATCGTTGAAACAATAACTCCAGTAATTACCAAGATTACAGACGCATTCTTCAGGGATAAGTCGTTATAAAATATTGGAGCCAACCCGATAACTAGAAGAATGGCGCCTACTATGAAGACAATGCCGTCGGGGTGCATAATCCACGAATATGCACTGAACGTGAGATTGGAAAGATTTATCCCATTCCCACTAATAATGACTGAAAGAACGACCAGAACCACGGTACTCATAAGGACCGATGCGATCGCGTATCCCTTGTACAGTTTTTTCTCATCGAGCCATTTCTTTTTTGTAATGAATTCTGCAAAGGATATAGCCGTATTTCTTGCTACAAACAATATCAGAAACAGCACTATCGGGAACGAGAAGATCAAAGCTACGGGTACAAGAATGGAAGGGTAAGCCAGATCACTGGCAACAACCCAGAAAGCAGCGAATGTTCCAGTGACCTCCCATACTGGCACGACGTACGAAAGCACTGCGGCTTTATACCTGTCGTACGCTATCAAAAGAAGAACAGATCCCATTAGTTCCGTTATCACCAGAGTTACGAACACTGAGAATATTGCAAAGTCTGTGTAGAATATTAGATTAATGTCGACCACCTCCCGCGCTTGCAATTGAATTTACCTCATTCTTTCGATCTTTTACTGGAGAGGAGTTGAAAATTCTATCGAAGAAGTAGAATGTTGATGGAATTACCACTAAGTAAAAAGCAATTATGAAATATCCCGGAATCAGAAGACCTGAAGAATTGCTCGCAGCCTGAGACACTGTCATTACGTTATATATGATCCACGGCTGCCTGCCTGCCTCATCTGTTACCCATCCTAACTCATAGACTATAAATGCAAAAATTCCAGCTATGATCTGAACGTAAAGGATGCCCTTATACTTCATCACGTCTCTCTTAAGTATCCATATGAGAAATGAAATGAAGAGAAAAAGTCCGAGAATAAGCCCTCCTACCACCATTATGTCGAATGTCGTATGGATCACAAGAGGCGGCCATTCAGAAGAAGGGAACTGTGTCAGGCCAGGTAGACTTTTTATTCCCGTCTCAAGTGTTGCGAGGAATGACTGAAGTCCTGGTATCGTAATAGCACCAACGACGTGCCCATTTACTATGGTCCCGAAGATCTTTTCTGGCAGGTTTGTCCCCGGGTAATAATTTAGGTCTGCTGCCGCATACTTAAGAGGTTGTAGCTTGAGTATTGTGGTCATTTCATTAGACCCGGTAATTCCTGCCAGGACTATAGTCACTATGGAAACTATACTTGTCATTCTTACCATAATCGCGTAGAGATTTTTCATGGCTGTATCTTTAACCCTTATATATTTATATGAAAAATATGCACCTAGAACCATGGCACCTGCGAAAACTGTCGTTGCTAGGACGTGAGCTACCTCCGAAAATGTTGACGAGGTGATAAAAGGTGCAAACGCATTGACTCCAGTAACTTTGCCTGTAGTTAGGAATGCTGCTAAATTAAATCCGTTCGGCGAATTCATCCAGGCGTTGACCATCGTTATAAATACCGCCGATAACAGGGTGCCAAAGAGAATTGTGAAAGATAGCGTGATGTTCGTGTATCTCCATTTGTAAACGTCGTCAAAGTAAATGTATACTACAAGGGCTATAGTTTCTAGAAAGAATGCGAAGATCTCAGCGTAGAATAGATTTATGGCGCCGGTTTCTGAAACGACGGTCATGAATTTTGGGAACAGTGCAACTAACTCAACGGCAAGCACTATTCCGCTAGCAGTGCCGATTCCGAACGATATGACAAATATCTTTCTCAACCTGACTATGAGGTCATGATATTCTGGGTTTTTCTTGAAAAAGTGGAGAATTTCCGCCGAGAAAATCATTAGTATGATTGAAATGCTCATTGAGACTAATATAATATGAGAGCCTATCGTAAACGCGAATAGGAATCTATCGAACGTTGCCAACGACATCTCTTTCCTTCACCTCCTTCGAACTAAAGAGATAACGAAAATCTACGAAACCAAACCAGAGAAGGAGGATTCCTACAAATTCAGCTATGTACAGGAATGACGGGAAGGATGCTATGTAGAGCGTGCCTGCAATGCTGACAACTATAACCCCTGCTACTATGCTCATTAATTTCCAGCTTTTTGATCTGGCATAAGATAGCAGTGATACTATTATCAATATGGCGGCAGCTGGGAATGTAACAAGTGAGGAGGACACAACAACTAGCATCGGGAGGGGCCCGAACACAACGCCCCCCGATATTATATCTCCAGTGTGCGTAAGCAAAAGAGCTACTATTAGGAAGGAAGCTGTAAACGCAAAATACAGGACGTAAGAGAGAAAAAGTATCTTCCTAGACAGAAGAGACATCGACCCAAGAGCCAGAAACCCTACCAGCACGGCAACGATCAGGGTATAAACGTCAATCAATACCTCGTTGAAAACACCTACAGAAAATGCTACCTCAAGAGCAACACCCATTGAAAAAAACCACATTCCGACCGACCAGAACAGGTAACTCAGCCCACCTTTATTCAAAAAATTCTGTGACAGCAGGGTTGCAAGAAAAATACTCAAAACAAGGATCGTTGATGTCGATAGAATAACTTCTAGGTTCATTACATGTACCCCCCATATTTTATTATTTCTGAAAAACTAAATGATACTATATTAGATATCGTGCATGTAAATGCGCATATGTGCGCATCTATGCGCACACATACACACCCTTCAACATACACATCTTCTATACCTGTACCTCTCGAATACCATCTCAACTCCAGAATTCGTTAATCTGAACATAACCTCCATCCTCGCTGATCCCGATAGAGTGAAGAATCTGACCTCTTCACTTTGGCTTTCACCAACGTTGTCGGGGATCAGGATATGATCGCCTATATCTTCCCCAGAAAGCATAAGAAAATCACCATTTCTGGTTACCCTCGCAGAGAGCAGTCCCTTGTACGTTTTATAAATACCCTCAAGTTTTCTTAACAAATTCTCCATCCTGAGTGGAACAAGGGTGTCTTCAGGGTCCTCCCCTAACATCAGGCTCAGGCCATACAGGCATAACAGTACGGGATCATATGCTTCAGCATTCATCAATATTGAGACACCAATCCCCCTCTCGGGGAGAAACGCAATAGCTGATGCGTAAACGGATACCGAGCCACCGTGGCACAAGAGCCTCTCCGAGTAGAATTTTCTAGTCGTGAAAAAGCCGTAGCCATAACCAATATCAGGGAATATTTTCTTTGGAGGTCTAGAGTACGGGAGCCACATTTTCTCGATCATATCATCCCCAACCACATTCTTCCCTGAAAATTTGCCCTTGTTTATATACATCATAACATAGTTTGAAAGATCTCTTACATTACTCATAATACCTCCGGCAGCAGGTTGGCTCTGCCAGGGAATTGAACTAGTCACAACCCTACCGTTGTCAAAAAGATAAGGTGTCGCAAAGTTACCGTCCCTTTCAACCTCTTCCTTTTTAAAAAACGTTCTTTTCATATGGAGGGGTTTCAGAATGTTTTCCTTCACGTATTCTTCATAAGACTTACCACTCACCTTTGAGATCAATTCTCCAAGGAGAAAGTAGCCCTCGTTGAGATAGAAGTATTTGGACCCAGGGGGCCCCTCCCTCCAGTCTGATACCTCATCGAGGAATGAGGCCATATCATCCGCAGTTGTTATGGGAAGCCAATTTTTAGTTTTTCCTGTAGCATAGTATATCAGCGTTTCCGCCCAACCCAACCCAGGAATTCCGCTAGAATGAGAAAGCAGGTGGTGGATTTCAACATCATCGAATCCCCTCCCTAATAATGATGGAAAGAAATCTGTTATCCTGTCGTGGAAATCTAGTAGCCCATCTTCCACTAGTTTAGATATTGCAAGCGAAGTGAACGACTTTGATATCGATCCTATCCCGTAGATCGTATCAATGTCTGCGGGAATAGCATCTGCCACATTCCTAAATCCAAAAGACCTGGCGTGAATTATTTGATTCCTGTTAAAGATGGAAACGGTCACACTTGGCATTTTACTCTCTCTGACCTTTGAAAATATGAAATCGTCAAATTTTTCAAACTCCCGAGCAAACAACCTATCTGTCATATACACTCAGATTAAAAATTGGTCTGTCTTAAATACCTTTTCAGAAAATTAAAAGGGGATTTTTGAGATCAAGGTCCACGGTACTCTAGCATCGATTGGCGGTTTAATTAAGCGGTGCAGAATACAACCCAATCAGCAGGCTTACCAAACGTTTGAGCTTGTTTAGGTTTTGAAAAATGAAGTTATAACATCATTTTTCTAAAAGCATTATCGAGATCCTCTAGGAGATCAGAAACATCCTCCAGTCCTACGGAAAATCTCAGGAGGTTCTCACTTATGCCGGCCTTCCTTCTTTGCTCAGCTGGTATTCCCGCATGGGTCATCGAGTAAGGTTGTTCTATAAGCGATTCCACACCACCAAGGCTCTCAGCAAGAGAAATATATCTGAGATTTTTCAGAAAATTTTTGATTCCCCTCCCATTGGCCTTCAAGTAAAATGAAAGCATTCCCCCAAATCCTGACATCTGTGCAGAGGCGAGCCTGTGGTACTTGAAAGAGCTCAATCCTGGATAAAGGACATCATCGACTTCTTCCCTCTCCTCCAGGTACTTTGAAATCTCCATCGCATTCCTTTCATGTCTCTCCATTCTTATTGAAAGGGTCTTAATTCCCCTGACGGTGAGATATGAATCGAATGGGCTAAGTACGGCTCCAATCGCATTCTGATTGAATTTTATCTTATCATAGATTTCGCTGTCGTTCAGCATAACGGCACCCCCGAGCGAATCACTGTGACCGTTGATGTACTTAGTCGTACTGTGAATCACAATGTCAGCGCCAAGCTTCAGAGGGTTCTGAAAGAAAGGGCTGGCAAAAGTGTTATCCACAATAAGCAGAGAGCCATGTTCGTGAGAAATTTTCGCTATATTTCTTATATCGATTATTTTCATCAATGGATTAGAAGGTGATTCTATCCACACGGCCTTTTCCCCCTGAAATATCCTTTCTTCGAAATCTTCCGTGAGATCCACGGATTTGAACTTGAGATCAAATTTTCTTAAGACCTTATCAAACAATCTCTTTGTACCGCCGTATAAGTCGTCAGAAACCAAGATCTCATCCCCCTTCTTGAGTATAGAAAGTAGGGTTGTGGTCTCGGCGGCAAGGCCGGAAGAGAAAGCAAGACCATATTTTGCTTCTTCGATTGCTGCGAGTTTCTTCTCAAGTACTGTTCTAGTTGGATTTCCAGTTCGCGTGTATTCATAGCCGGATGTTGGTAAGCCCGGTTCCCTCCTCGCAAATGTTGTGGAAAGGTGTATAGGCGCAACAACGTCTCCGCTGGAATTAAGATCAGGATCCTCCCCTACGTGTATTGACTTTGTTTGAAATCTCATCCTTTCACCTCTAAAAAGTTATTTTTTATCATCCATTCGTCGTTGTATATCTTGCTTAGATATCTATACCCGGAATCTGGAAATATAACCAGGATATTCTTTCCCCTGAATTTAGGTGCAATCTTTAGCGCGGCAACCATAGCAGATCCGCTAGAACCTCCAGCAAAAATACCCTCCTCACGTGCAAGTCTTCTGGCCATGAGGAATGATTCTTTGTCATTGACCTGTATCATATCATCGATAACAGAGAAATCAACTGCCTTGACAATATAATCCTCCCCTATGCCCTCGACTTTGTATGTATGCGGTTTAGTGATCTTGCCAAACTTGAAGTAATCGTAGAAGACTGACCCCTCAGGATCAACCCCTATTATTTTCACTTCAGGTTTTCTTTCTTTAAGGTATCTTCCGACCCCAGAAATGGTGCCCCCAGTACCAATCCCTGCTACAAGAACATCTACATTGCTATCCATCTGCCGCCAAATCTCTGGGCCAGTCGTCTCATAGTGGCACCTGATGTTCTCCGGGTTGTTGTACTGATCTGGATAATAAGCATTCATTTCTTCGGATATTTTCTTGGCCTTGGAGTAGTAACTTTCGGGCGAATCGTAGGGGACGTCGGTTGGCGTCACTACAACGTCAGCACCAAATGCCTTCATGAGGTTTATCTTCTCTTGGCTCATCTTGTCAGGGATTGTTATAATAGCCTTTTTCCCTTTTACAGCGGAAATCATGGCTATTGCAGCACCCGTGTTTCCAGAAGAATTTTCCACCACACAATCTTTCAATCTGCCCGTCCTTTCTGCTTCCTCTAGTATAAAGTATGCCATTCTGTCCTTTATGCTTCCGCCAGGGTTGAAGTACTCCAGCTTCGCATAGATGTTATCGCCGGGTTGTGCGATCTTATTGATCCTTACTATGGGAGTATTTCCAATTGTTTCCAGAATACTTTTGAAAATTTGCACATTATCCTGAGGGTAAAGTTACATAAAACTATTTATGTGGTCCGTGAGAAGCCTTAAAAATCAATGGAAAAAGTAGAGGATTTTGAAATTCTTAAGGGGCCTTAAATTCAGAATATTGTTTGTAAATCCGCTCCTAAAGGATCATCACTATTTACGGCCACCAATTATTTAGATTTCCAGTTAAATGCGGCTCTAGAAATCATGGATCACCTTTTTATTGATTTTCCAGCTACATTAGATAGCTTTAATGGATACTATAACAAATTTTATGATTTCCAGATACATCTCAGCTTACCTCATACGCCTTTCAGTTAAGTTTTTCCTTAGTCATGCGATAATTTCTCCTTTTTTATTAACTTTATCTGACAATGCCTGCAGCTTAGATATCTATTGTCTTAATCATCGTAAAGCCTGACAGTCACTCATCCTATGAGATACGCCGGGGGGGAGATTTGAACTCCCGATCTCTTGCGAGAACAGGCTTTCTGTGAATTACTCCAGGCCTGCGCCTTACCGGACTGGGCCACCCCGGCTTCAATTAACCTCAAGGACACAAGGTTTATTATTATTTCCACATTCAGATGCGCATGGAACTCCTAGAGGGAACTATAGAATCCATAAATTTATTCATAAGGGAGTTCGTAGGGGAAAGGGACGTCGTTGTAGGCATATCTGGCGGGATAGACTCGGCTCTTGTCTCCTATCTTCTCAAAACAAATCTTAAGAAAGAAAGGGTTCATCTCTATTCTCTACCGTTTGGTGCCGAGAGCGGCGACGTCAAAAGGGTGGCCGACTTCCTAAAAATGAGTTATGAGACTGTTGATCTGATGCCTCTTCTTCAATTCTTCCTAACTAATACTAACGATAAGAAGGTTATAGGTAATCTCAAGTCAAGACTACGGATGGTATTTCTATATTCGGTATCAAACAGGCTAAATGGTCTCGTTGCCGGAACATCCAATAAGAGCGAACTACTCACCGGTTATTTCACAAAGTATGGGGACGGCGGTTCTGATTTTCAGCCTATTGGCGATCTTTACAAAACTCAGGTTTTCGCAATTGCAAGATCGCTTAACTTTCCTGCCTGGCTCATTGAAAAGAAACCTAGTGCTGAGTTGTGGGAGGGCCAATCAGATGAAGACGAACTAGGAATAACATACGAGAAACTTGACAAAATTTTGGAGTGTCTGGAGTATCTGAAAACTCCAGATAAATGCCCCGTGGAAGGGTGCTCCAAACAGGAAGTTGAAAGGGTGTATTCTCTAGTGGGAAAAAATGCCCACAAGAGGGTTAATTTTTATATTCCAAAAGTTGGCTTCAGATCTGTTGGCACTGACTGGCTAGAATAGGAGATTACTAAACGAGTTTTAGATCGCCTGTTATGCTGTCAATCAAATTGTCTTCATCTGGACCAAACCCTGCACAGGTCAGGGTATTGGGTTCAACTTGGGTTAGCCCCGCATCCCTGATCGGGCAGGTCTCTACGCCGATCGCTTCTGCTTTTCTTATGAGTGAAATCAGTTCATTCTCATCTTTTACCCACACTACTACCTTTTTCTGTCCTTCCTTTACCCATGTATCTTTTTTAATGGAAGGTCTTAAGGTACACTCCACAGCTGCATGAGCAACCTGTACTGCAATTTTTCCCCTGCCCATATCCAGGTCTTTCCTGACCGCTACGGCTAATTTCAACGGCAGAGAAATTATAATTAGTATATATTACATTGGCTCACGTGAATTTCTATGCTGCTATTCTAATATCTCTCAGTGCATTCACAGTTCTCTTCTATATAAACTGGAACAGGATAGACAGGATAGTAGACGAGGGCACATTTGTAAAGTTTCTTCTTTATGGAGTCTTCCTTGGAATTGTTTATACTGTACTATTCCTCTACGCATTCATCACATTATCATCGTACGTTGACCTTATATTCCTCGTGACGTTCGTTTTCCTCCCACTACTTTCAGCGGGGGAACAGACGTCTATGTTCACGGGTAAATATAAAAATAGGTCAGATCTTTATCAGCTTGGTTCCTCTCTGGGCGGTGCGTTCTCTTTCCCGGTCTCATTCGGGATAGCCATAATAACAAAGAACAGCATCGATGATTATTTTTTTGTTACCCTCATCGCAGCCTTTGCCTTTTTAACGAACATGATGTCAGGAATGCTCTTATCAAAAGGTGTAATGTTGAGGAAAATTCGTTTCTACTATTTTTTAGCGTTTCTCGTGCAGATGATGTTTTCCTCAGCAGTCTTTCTCGAACTCTACGAGGGATCCTATTCCTTAATTGCTGTTATTCCTGAAGTTTTGGTTTCTGTGTTCCTATACTTCAGATTCTTTCACAGGGAGTTGGGAACCGTTAGGGCACCTGGTTAAAAATCCTACAAAATTTTCCGCCTTAAAGAAAACCTATATCAACGTAGAGATAGTAAGGCATCTAATGATAATACCGATGGTCACGATAAGAAGGAGGAAGGTGGTGGAATTAGATGCTCTGAATGATTACGAATCCGGTCCACTTTGGGCGGTCGATGATGACTTTAAGCACGGAAAAGAGCTGAACTTCGCATTATACGATGATCTGTCTTCCCTTTATAATTTGTACCTGGATCTGGAAACAAGACACACGGACGATGTGGAAGATGCCCTCACCACTGGGGCCTCAATGGTGACGATAACAGATAGAATGAGTCGAGACAAAGTTAGAGAGATTTTATCAATAACGGAGTCTGTGATTCTGTACATAAGAGAGTATGAGTCGAAGACCCGATACTTTCTTGAGAGTGGGGGTTCTTACGTTTTTTCCGATGTGGGGGTCGTAACAGGTGCAAAGGTGCAGTTCACATCCAAATTTAGGTGCAAAAACTGTTTTATGGTTATACCCATAGGAGAAGCGAATGACGGAAGAAATAAGGAAGCTCCTTCTTTACCTTGAGAGGAGCACTGGGAAGTACGAGTTCTCAGAGACAGAGATTATGAACAACATATCGATAAAATCCAGGTATCTGACCCCAGACCAGGTTAAGGAATTCCTGAGAGTTGCCGTGGAGGGAGGATATCTCACCCTTAAGAATGGTCTATATAGGATAACATGTTCCCTTGACGGGATCGACCTTGGGCTTGACTACAAACCGGATTTCAATATAATCATCGAGAATAAAGGCGAAAGGGATGACACGGACATCATTATAGAGGAAATAGTGAAAAAGACGGGAAAGACAAAGAAGGAGGTAGTTTCGGAGATCAACAGAATGATAGAGAGGAACCCATACATCAGGGCCCGGATAGCGGCGTTGATCCTAGCTAAGTTATCTGGCGTTGATGTCAACGGATTCCTTGAATCAGGAGGATCCCCTTGAATATTCTAGGGGATCCTTGTTCAAATATGATGCATATTTAGTTGCGGTGTCGTACATTTCAAGCTCCATAGCAATATCGGATGCCGCGTCAAAGATCTCAGAATAATTAGAAACATATCTGATCCTTTCCTCTTTCCTCTTAAGCTTGGATGCATTCTCAGTCACTCTTTTGATAGCATCATCGATTATTCTGAGAGCGTCGTTACCCCTTCCATTCTCAAGAAGGAGATAGGAATAGTTGACAGTCGCCTGAGCTAGCATGTCAATGTTGCCCCCGCTATTGGCCTCTTTTATTGCCATCTCAAATAAAGAGGATGCCTCCTTAAAGTCATCAATTATAGTGGCGATTGAGATCATGGAATAAATCTCATCGTCCTTATCACTCAATTCCTGATATATGCTTAATGCCTTCCTGCCAAATTCCTCTGCCTTCTTTGTGTCTTCTAGAGACAGAATCTGGCTCATAAGGAGGCAGGAATCAGCTATACCCCTCCTGTCGCTTATCTCGTTTGATATTGCTAAGGCTTCTTCCGCATTCATTTTTGCATTTTCCTGGTCGGGTGTGTCCTGGTATAGGTAGCATTCCGCCTTTATTCTAAGGATTTCCGACTTTGACGCCTTCGATTCCAGATTTTTTATATTTTCTTCAATATAGGCAATGCAGCTCTTGAGATCCCCGTTGTCTTCAAGAACCTTGGCTCTTTCAACTATCTCGCTGTCCATCTTTGCTCCCTTTCGTACTCATTTCAAGCAATTTAATATTTTCTTCTATGTTTCCGGAAAATATCGCGGATGCGCTGACTATTATATCAGGTCCAAGTTTTGCAATCGCGGAAATATTTTCCTTTTTTATTCCCCCGTCAACCCCTATCATGAAGCTTAGACCTTCCTTATCCCTGTAGTCCCTCAGCAGATGGATCTTTTTAGTAGAATCCTCTATCATTTTTTGCCCGGAGAAACCCGGAAATACAGTCATTACTAAAACGTAGCCGATCATACTTAGGAGACCTTCTATTTTTGACACAGGCGTATCCGGGTTTATAGCTATTCCAGGAATTTTCCCTAACTTCTCTATCTGCGCTAAAACCCTTTTAGTCTGTACAGGAGATTCGTAATGTATCGTAACTATGTCAGAAAAAGAGGCATATTTTTCCACATAAACATCCGGGTTCGATATCATGAGGTGGCTTTCAAGCCTGACAGCAGGGAATCTGCTCCTTATTGACTGTCCGAACGGAATCCCCATAGTGAGATTCGGAACAAAATGCCCGTCCATGACATCAAGGTGTATCCACCTTATCCCCGAACCAGTGACGACCCTTATGCTGTGCTCCAAATTCAGAAGATCTGCAGCAAGCACAGATGCCGATAGTTCTGCCATTTCTATCAGCCCCTGATTCAGTACTGTAGTAAAAATTGTTCCATAGGCGGGAATCACACAATTACTAAATACTCTTTAAAATTCATACACGATGAAAAGTGCATATGACTCGCTCGACATTAGAATACTGAACGTACTCAGGGACGACGCAACGATTGGTTATAATGAGATTTCAAAGAAGGTGAAATCTCCCCCGACCACAGTCTTCCAGCGCGTCAAGAGGATGAAGGACAGAGAGATAATAAAAAAGATAGTACCTCTCATTGATCACGAGAAGCTGGACTACAAAATGACCGCTTTCATTTTTATAGCAATAACAGATATAAAGGAGCTCGATAGGATTGCCAAAGAGCTTTCAAAGCTGGACGAAGTTCTTGACGTTCATCATGTTTCGGGGGATAATGATATACTGTTGAAGGTAAAGGTAAGGGATGCCAGCGAACTCAAGGATTTTGAGGTCGAGAAGGTCGGAGCAATCAGGGGGATAAGATCTGTAAGTACTGTTCTGAGTTTGGGTATTTTTAAGGAAGAGCACTCTGTCAAACTGAGGACATAAATGATCGAAATAGAGAATATTTCCAAAACATACGACAGAGTCTCTTACGCGCTTAGAAATATAAACTCAACTTTTAACGAAAGGCTCACGACAATCATAGGGAGGAATGGTGCAGGCAAAACTACTCTCGTCAGGATCCTCTCAACACAGCTAACGCCAACAGAAGGAGTTGCAAGGATAAACGGGCTCGATGTAATCAGAGATACAAAGAGAGTCCGCAAAATAATCAGCAGCATACCGCAGGAATCTCAATTGATCGGAATCCTTTCCCCCCTTGAGCAAATACAGCTTTACTTGATCGCAAGGGGATACAGCGCGTCCGATGCTAGGAATCAGGGAAAGCAGGCGTTAGATGAACTTGAGATGTACGACTTCAAAGACGTCCCTTCAGATACGCTTTCTGGAGGTATGAAGAGGAAAGTATTTGTTGCGATGGCTCTTGCCTCGGGCGCCGATGTAATTTTCCTTGATGAACCCACCACGGGCCTCGATCCATTGTCTAGAGTTGAGGTCTGGTCAGCTATCAAAAGGCTTCCCTCCGACATTATACTTACTACGCACTACATGGAGGAGGCCCAGGAGCTTTCGAGGGAGGTTGTTGTCATTGATGGAGGGGCGATAATTGCGAAGGGAAAGATCAGCGACCTTCTATCCCCCTACAGAGGGAAGGTGAGGGCCGAGAAGGTAGACGGGAATGAATTCGACATAAAGATTGCGAATATTGCTATAAGATACATAGAGGAATCCAGGATCGAAGAGTTCGTGAAGAGAGGGTACGACATCAAGAAGATAAGTCTGGATGATATCTTTCTTTCCAAAGGTGTCATGCTTGAATCCTAAGTTCATACTTTACTTCGCGTGGTATTATGGTTTCTACGTTATCATCAGGGGCCCATCATATCTACTTGCCTCCCTCTCCCTCCCTCTTACACTCCTCTTTATGGTTTACATTTTCTCTCATGGAACTCTCATCGCGTTTGCCGTTGCTGGAGGGCCCATCGCAATAGTTGCGTCAAACAGCATAAACGGCGCCGCAGATGCTGCGTTTTTTAGATTACAGATAAGGATACAGGACCTTTTTGTGGCTACGAGCATATCCTCACAGGACTATATGCTGGCCCTATCACTCAGTTATCTGGTTTTCTCTCTACCAGGCATAGTCCTTTACGCATTCATGGGGGGCTATCTGGGTATATTCACGCTTTCGTCTGCACTCCCAATAGTTGGTGTCCTAGTCCTGTTGACGCTCACAGTTTCCAATCTCTCATTTATAATCGCCGGGCTTCTAAAACACATAAGAAATGTATGGGGTATAACATCCATACTGTCAATAATAATGACAGTTCTCCCGCCAACATTCTATCCATTCTCATTCTTGCCGAAAGTTGCAATTTACGCCCTTTCAATTTCTCCTGTAACTCCCGCTGCTGTTCTACTGCAAGGGCTAGTAAAGCTTGAGCCGCTCCAGATCTCTATGATATTTATTCTTATATCTGAAACAGTCATCCTCACAGTTCTCGGGAGAAGATTCATAAGGTGGAGGGAGTGACCAGACTAGATTTTTCTTGTTTGTATTTAAGGGCAAAACTCGCAATTTAGGTAAATGGTGGCGGATAATCGATAAGTTTATCTTAAAATATTGATAAGATAAACCGCCAGGCTTGGCCGGGAGGATAGGCGTCTCCTGTGACTCGAAACCGTCTATATGCGAGGGCGACAACCGGTAGAGGTGGCAACAACGGCTACACATTCCCTGGAGGGGCTATGAAGCTCTGTCCTGTTGGATCCTGGTAGCGCATCACCTTTCCGGAGGGAAAGGTGGTGTGAATGATCACGGGAACCCGCCAGGACCGGAAGGGAGCAACGGTTACGTGGACCAAGGATGCTGATAGGGGTGCGGAGCAGAGTGCCGAAGGGGGGAGATGTCATGCCGTTGACCTTCGATATCGGGAGCCTGGCACTATCAGTTAAATATAACGTAAATATCTGATAGCGTTGACAGATAGGAAGACTATTCACGATTCAATTTACGGGTCGATTGATCTGGACGGAACAGTATCAAGGATCGTGGAAACAAGGGAATTTCAGAGACTCAACTCCGTACGGCAGCTAGGGTTCACATATCTTGTATTCCCCGGGGCAACCCATTCCAGATTCGAACATTCGCTGGGAACTTATCATCTGTCCTTAAAGGCATCAGAAAACCTGAACCTGGGTGAAAAGAGCTCTAGACTTCTTTCACTTGCTGGTCTTCTTCATGACATCGGTCATTCACCGTTTTCTCATTCTCTGGAAAATGCTACTATCAGCCTCTATGGGAAGGACCACCTTGACGTCTCTCTCGACATAATAGAAGGAAAAACCCGCGACAATGAAATTTCTGATGTCCTGGGAGAGATGAAATCGGATATATCGGACATACTCCGCGGAAAGGGCGGGATACTCAGTAGGTTAATCTCTGGGAATGGAGACCTTGATCAGATTGATTACCTGGCCAGGGATTCATATTACACCGGGGTTGCTCTTGGGGCGGTGGACATACCTAGAATTTTAAAGGTGCTGTGCATAAGCAGCACAGATCTATGCATTCTTGAGAAGGGTCTCCCCGCAGTAGAGGGTCTGATGGTCGCAAGGATGCTAATGTACAGGACTGTTTACAGGCACAAGACGGCACTTATTGCAGCGTCAGTTGCCAGTAAAGCTGTCGTAGAAATAAACCCTGACTATGATGACTTTGTTCAATGGAACGATTCAGATTTGATGTGCATTCTAAAACGAGAAAAGCCAGAGGTATACCAAATGCTCAAATACAGGAAGCTGCCCAAGGGAATAATCTTGAGGAGGAATGAAACGGAGTTTGACGAGGTAGTTGCGAGCCTAGGCGGTCTGTTAATAACTCATCAATATTTCGGATCACCTTACAAGAAGGAGCTATTGAAGATCAAAACTGAAGATGGCCTTAAGCTGATAACGGATTTCTCATTAGTTATGCAATTTCTAGAGAGAGAACTTGAGGGATTGGGTCTGATAGTCTTTAAACCTGAGGTGGAAGGCGAAGTGAGGAGAATGGTCAGCGAAGTAAAGTAGTGTGCAAGATGGATCTCTACCTTCGCCGGAGGGAAAGCATTTTAGCCATTAACCACTTTCAACTGTGCTCAAACCCGTAGGCAAGAGAGCTTCAGAACTATTTATGAAGGATGTTGTGTCATTCAGCTCTTTCCCAGATAAGGAGATGTACCTCTGTTTCCTTCCCGAGGTGACGGGAGTAGAAGAGAACATGCTGACGGAATCTACCAATAATTTCCTTGTGCTCGTATTTCCAATGGGCGTGGAATTTTCTGAGAATATAGTACAGAGTGAAAGTATACTAAGAAGGATGGAGAGGAGGAGATCTAGGATTGTTATCTATGATGACGAAATGAGGAAATTCCAAAGTTATGCATTCTCAAAACTTTTAGAGATAAGGGATCACCTGATTTACCTTCTCCACCTCGCTTATTCTCAGAGGAGCGATCTGTTCCTTGGGAGGGAGGCTCTCGGGTTGGCATACACCAAGATAAGGTATGATCCGGTTTCAGCAGTCGAAAGCCTGAAGTACAGCCCCTGGTATGCTGCTGGGAAAGAGGAAGTGTTCTCTTTCTCAAAATATAGAATTGGCCATATGGTTAGCCCTGATGTGAACGAAGTATTTGTTGTTACATTCAGGGAATAGCACGACGTAGGGCAACCTGTGCTACCATTATTCTCACCTTAAATTTAAGAAAATTAGATTAACAAATTCAAATTAAGGACACCATGGACGTTGAAAAGCTTTTTGACCTTAACCAGAACGTTGAAGGGATCCTTATATATAATAGAGACGAGAGCTGCACAGACCATTCATTTTTTTATTTCACCCAGTTGACAAGAGGTGGGCTATTTGAAGGTTCATACGTATTCCTTACAAGGAAGGGGCTCACCGTAATAACAAGTCAACTCGAGGAAGAGACAGCAAGACAGGAGGCCATAGACGTACAGGTTTTCTCTTCAGCAAAGGAGAGGGACGACATTCTGAAGAATGTAACTTCCGGTATCAGTTTTTTGGGCATCAATTTCTCCGGGCTCTCGCATAGAGATTTTGTTCAGCTCAGGGAAAAACTACCTGATAAGGAATTCATAGATGTTGGAGAGTCGATATCGAGTCTGAGGCAGGTCAAATCTGAGAGGGAGTTATCTAGGATCAAAGAGGCAGCCAAGATAGTCTCAAAAGTTGGCGAGAAAATACCAGAAATGCTGAAGGAGGGTATGACAGAGGGTGAACTGGCTGCGCGGGTTAGTTATGAAATGATGAAGGAAGGCGCATCATCCCCAAGCTTCGATACAATTGTTGCATTCGGGTCAGATTCATCAGAACCTCACTTCTCCGGTGGCAGCAGGAAACTGAAAAAGGGGGATATAGTATTAGTAGACTTCGGGGCAAAATACGAGAGGTACTGCTCCGACATGACGAGGACATTCTTCTTTGGTAAGCCGGAGAATGAGATGATTGAGGTATACAATACAGTTCTTGAGGCTCAGAAGAAAGGTATAGATTCGATATCTGCGGGGAAAAACGGAAAAGATATAGACGCCGCAGCACGGAAAATCATAGATTCATCAAAGTTCAAAGGCAGATTTATTCACAGTTTAGGCCATGGGATAGGGCTAGAGGTGCATGATCATTCTGCGCTCAACTCTTCGACAGACTTCTTCCTTAAGGAGAACATGGCAATCACTGTCGAACCCGGAATATATATACCGAAGAAGGGCGGGGTGAGGATAGAAGACGACGTGATCGTGACATCTAATGGCTGTCAGGTGATCACGACTGCACCGAAGGAATTGTTAATAGTATGAAGGAAGAGATACTTGGAAAATATCCGTTCCTAAAAAAAGGTCTTATCCAATATCTGGGTGAAGGTATTCTAATTGAATCGTTTCTGAGGGATAATGAGTACTATGTAGAGAAGGCATCTGAGCTTCTTTACTCAATGGTGAACGGTGAAGAGGTCTCTTTCCCTTTGGAAGCAGAAGAGAGGGTAAGGCTCTATATCATAACCAAGATACTGTTGACATTCATACGCGATTATTTCATCTCCGCGAGATACGCTATAAGGGAGAGAAAGGTGATATACGAAACCTTTGAGAGTGAAACGGATGAGAAAGTTATCAGGATGGTGTCAGGAGAACTTGGTATAGACATTGAGAAAACAGAAGAAAGATATTCCATACCTCTGCAAGCTTTCCTAAGGAATTCCGTAGTATTTAACGATAGGGAACTTCATCTCTGCAACCAGGAACTGAGAAATGGGATGGTGGTTGCAACAAAGCATGTTCTTGCAAAGATTGTCAGAGAGGCGTTTTACAGAAGGTATATGAAGGAAGTGAATGACCTGGTTGAATTTCCTGTTGGCGTGGAGGAATTTCTCAGGCCATTCGTTAGTAAAATTGTTGCCAGGGGAGATGAGATAAGGCAGGAAAGGGCGTATCTAGGACCACTTAATGAAAAATCTTTCCCTCCGTGTTTGAAGGAAATCATAGAGGAAATGAAGAAAGGAATGAACGTTTCCCATGCCGGCAGGTTCTACCTGGTAACATTCCTTCACAGGATAGGTCTTCCAAACGAAGAAATAATAAAGTATTTCGGGGACGTTCCGGACTATGCCGAGAAAGTTACACGGTACCAGGTAGAGCATATTACGGGAACAGGTAGGGGAAGGGAGTATAGCGTTCCATCGTGTCAAACGCTTGCATCACTGGGTCTTTGCTACAAGGAGCGCGATCAGTTATGCAGTTCTGGGAGGATAAAGCATCCCCTGAGCTATTACAGGATCAGGAATCTAGCCGATAGATCTGTAGGACAGAACCGCCCTGTAAACGGAGTTGATAAGTCCGGCCACCCCCAAAATAATGAGAATCCACGAGGTAACATATAGCCCAAGGAATTTGAAATCATAAAGGACTGCCTGGAGGATGATACCGGCGAGGATAATAACGAGCCTGTCTGCCCTTCCCGGGAAACCGCCGTAAATCCTCTTAAGTCCTACTGCCTGAGATTGCGTTCCAACATAACTTGTCATGAAAGTTCCTGAGATACCGAGGATGCCAAGATAGGGATTTCCAAAATGGCTGACAGACAGTGCTGCAATTATCACGATGTCAGAATATCTGTCCAGCAGGTGATCGAGGAAATCTCCCCTCTTTGATGCCTTTCCAAATATGCGGGCAACTGCCCCGTCAAGAGCATCAAGGTAGGACGCGATTATGAGAATGAAGAACGAGCCAATGAGGTAATTTAGGTAGAACGCGACGCCGAATAATATTGAAATAATGAAAGCAAGCAGTGTGAGCACGTTAGGAGATATATTTGGTAAGCGTGACGCAACACCTTCGGTCAAGAATGAAGCCTTCCCCCTCAATTTATCTAGTACCAATCCAGTATCTCCCCCATTAGATCTATCTTCTCCCCCGGTGATATTTCTCCTTTAATTATTCTTTCTATCACGTCTGCAGTACGCCCTACATCATCATTCATCAGTTCATAGGTTTTCTCCGGATGAATAGATAGAGATTCTTCACCTATGAGATCTATAGCCTCGCATTCCACATTTTCCACAACCTTTTTTCTATCATATCCCCTGTCAGCCAATCTTTTAGCAATATCCTTCAGGTGTGCCCTGAGAACTATGACCATATCGCACCTTGCGTAATGAGAAAGATGGCCGAAGTACATCCCCCTCTTCCTAATTCTCCTGATGCACTTTTCATCTATAATAGCTTCACCATCTTCGTAGCTCTCGATGCAATTTGCAACCAGCTCGTCGAATTCGTGCACGTCGTACCCCCTTTTCCTCATCTCCTCCATCAAAGTGCTCTTACCAGCGCCAGGCGTCCCAGTGATGCATATCATTTTATAACCCCCAGTTTAAGAGGCCTCGCAAGGTGTCTCCTGGCGATTATCGGTACCTCGTAAAAGCCCTCCGATATGCTTCTCTCCTCAACAGACTCTATGCCGTACCTAGATCTCGAACCACATTTTCTGCATCTGAAACCTGCATTTTTCCCCATGCTTTCCATCTTTTTCCCGCATTTTCTGCACGTCGGGGGTGATATAACCTTTACAGTTGAGAGTTTCTTTATCTGGATCTTCTCAACATTAATGTACCCAAGCCTGGTAATCCCGCCATATACTCTCACTAGATCCCCCTTTCTAAGGCTTGAGATAATTGAGCGAAATTGCTTAGTAGGTTCCATCGCAACAGCAACGATATTTCCGCTTTTATCCTCCACGGGGAACTGAACAATCCCCCCTCGCATATGTATCGGATTATGATTCAGATAACCTTCTATTATTGATGATTGATAGATTTTCGAATCGCGGATGTCTCTTTTCATTAAATGATCATCAGTACCCTGATTTGTCATATATATGATGTATGACCTGTAAGGTTCACTCTTAACATTGATCCTGTGTTTTGCCAGAAGTTCCGGATCAGTGCCCCGTAGTCCAAACAGGACCGGGGTCTTGGTAGAGGGCCTGATAGCACTGTACCTGTTTTCGAAATCGTAGCTATCAAACATATCGCTATAGTTCCTTTCCAGATATATGGCACTCTCATCATCAACGTAGTGCTCCCCGCTCCATCTGGTAGGTTCAAGATAGGCTATGAGCTCGTATGTTACGGTTTCCGCCGGCCAGCTCATTGCGGCATTTGCCCCGACAATTCCAACATTTCCATTGATCGTACTGATTTTTCCGACTATTCTTCCCAAAACATTCGTGAAATCTACGAATTCACGGACTGCATCCCAGTAATACTGGGGATTTGGTCTCTCATCGGATACTATGAGGGCTGGATTGGTCTCCTTGTCCTGCGGCGAGAATCTTTCGATGACTGACATTATATCTACATCGATTTTCTCCGGAGCGTATTTTTCATAAGAATAAACCGGCTCATCATCTACCATTCCTACAATTCTTTTGCTTCCGTACCCCCTGCCAAGGAGCATAGAAATTGCCCCGTTACCCCTCGTCTTGATTGGTATATTGGGGTTCAGTCTAACAAGTTTTGGGAATCCTATCAAGTCTAGGCTTGTCCTTTTTAATATCTCGACAGTTAGATAGGTTGTGCACATCTCTCTGCTTGAGTCTGTATCATCTATCCCGATAATTGGCACTACCTTCCGTACCTCCTACGTCGCTTCTGAAAATCTCCGATTGCTTTAAGCAGATCGAGCTTGGTTATTTCCGGCCAGTAGACATCGGTGAAGTATAGCTCGGAATAGGCAGACTGCCATAGCAGGAAATTGCTTATCCTCTCTTCTCCGGATGTCCTTATTATCAGGTCAGGGTCATCTATCTCGCCAGTGTAAAGGTACTTCTCAATAGTCTTCTCGTCTATATTCTCCGGTTCAATTTTTCCCCTCTTCACATCTCTCGATATGCTCCTAATTGCGTCGAGTATCTCTTCCCTTCCTCCGTAAGCAATGGCAACATTAAGTAGAAATTTATCGAAACTCTTTGTGAACTCCTCTGCCCTCATGGCCGCTTCTCTAACATTTTCTGGAAGGAGATCGATCTTACCTATTAATCTAACCCTTATCCTATTCTTTATGACCCTCGGGTCCCTCGTAATATCATCAAAACTATGAGCGTAAAGGTTCATTAGGTAGTGTATCTCTGAGGAGTCGCGCTTGAAGTTCTCTGTCGAAAATGCATAGACAGTGACAATCTTTATGCCTATGTCAAAGCACCAGTCCAGGAAGTTCTCCAGTTTTTCCTTACCTAATTCATGACCCTCGTCAGCAGATTTGTGTAACATCCTCGCAAATCTTCTGTTGCCGTCCATTATCACAGCTATGTGTTTTGGTAGCGGCTTCTTCTTTATCTCTTGCAAAAGGTTCTCTTCATATCTTTCTCTTATGGCAGATAATATGGAACTGAAGAGACCCTCCCTCGGCATCACTCATTAATAACTCAAAGGAATTAATCATTACCCTTTGAGAAGACGGTAATAGACAAGGGATGAAGACGGAGAATAGCCATGGACTGTCAACCTTTCTAGCACATTCCAACCGTGGAGGGTCAGTGGCTTATCTTTAGACTCTATGCTAGTTAGATGTACGATAACACCCCTATGAAATTGTTTCAGGATATCCAGGGTGATATCCAAGGGCTGAGCGGGATTATTCATTACAACTTGACTGGCGTTTCTCCAGCAAGGGGACAGCAAGTAGGAATCACCGAGTATTATTTCCGGGGATGTGTGGTTTAGTCTCGAGTTTTCTCGCAGAAGTCTTATAGCATCTGGATTAATGTCTACGGAGATGACCCTTAATCCACTCTTTGACAGGGGGATAGAGATAGGACCAACCCCCGCGTACATATCAACAACAAGAGATTTTTCTCCGGATGACGTAATTCTATCAGCGATAATTCTCCTCAATGTAGATAACCTAGGTGAGAAATAAACCTTGTTTAAATCGACCAAGTACCTGAAACCGTACTCCTTGTGAATCCCGGTGGGAGAACCTGAACCATAAACAAGCTTAAGGTTCCTTATTCTTAGTCTGCCTTCTACTCCGTAGTCTAGAAATACAGCCCTAGGTTTCTGCTTTCGAATAATCTCTGAAAGTATTAGCTCCCACCCCTCCCTCTCCCGTATAATAAAAAAATCAGCGATTCTATCAAAACTTCCGACGTGTTTCATGTTTTCGTCTTTACTTTCATAAAATTCAGCGAGTTCCCCAGATTCAAAAACAGGAATTAGAACAGAATCCCCGTCCCTCATTATCCTATAGCCGGGTCGAATTTTCCCCTCTTTCCTCAGCTTCAAGATCTCATCTTTGGCCAGATCTTTATTCACTCTAAAGCATGGCAATCTCAATGGGGAAAAATGTATTTATCTAATTTAACTTTGAGATACGGTGTTCTGCCCAAAATGCGGTTCGATGATGTTTCCCAAGGATAAAAACTGGGTTTGCCGTAAATGTGGGTATACCGTACCTATCAAGGACGAAGAAAAGGACGTTATTGTTGAGAAGGCGAAAACAAAGGAGACTATAGTTGTGGACAAGGAGGAAGTCAATCTCCCTATTGACAAAACTGTCCAATGTCCTAAATGTCACGAGTTTGGCGCCTACTGGGAAGCCATGCAGACAAGGGCTGCAGACGAACCTGAAACTAGGTTCTATACGTGCATACACTGCGGATACAGATGGAGGGAATACTGAAATTATCCAAATCCGATTACGTCTTTCTTTTTTATGGTGGGCACAGGTATCGGAGGCGGGAGCCTGAGATCCCGCGCGACTAGTATAGTCTCAGTGATGCAGGTCGAGAAGATCGCGGCCTGTATCTCTGATGCAACAGGGTCCGGCAGTACTCTATCCTTTTTCCATTTCATCTCTATTTCCACGTCTCCTGAGTATAGGAGAGAACCCTCTATGCTTATCATCCCCAGGGTTGAAAATGAAGAAGTGAACTTGTATATTACCCTAAGATATTCACCTTCTACCCTAACATCGACTATGGTTAAATTTTGATCTATTCTAATCTCCTGGGGCTTCGAGTCAATCGGCATAATTCTCTTGCCCTCTATTGATGTTATCTCCAGATCCTTTATCACGCATCTTCAATGCGATTTTCTTTAATTGTTTTTCCCGAGATAATTTAAGGTGGATATTGCAGAACTTGAGAACTAACGCTAAATTTTCGAAGCCATATAGGTAGCGTAAAAATCAGGAAAAGTTTCGTACCTAACGGGGTCGATCTCTCCAGCCTCCATAAATCCCTTCAGTCTCAATTTGCAGGAATCGCACCTTCCGCAGGCAACATCTCCGCCCCGGTAGCAAGACCAGGTCAGCTCTAAGGGTACATTGAGCTCTTTTGCCAGCTTTACAATCTCTCCCTTTGTGTAACTAAGTAGCGGGGCTTCAACCTCAATGCTGCCCCCTTCAACCGTTCTCTTTGTTGCGAACCTGAATAAATTGTTCATTGCATCGAAATATTCGGGTCTACAATCTGGGTAACCTGAGTAATCGAGATGGTTTGCACCTATGAATATCTTCGAGGCATTAACAACTTCTGCATATGCGAGTGCGACAGATAGAAGGATCGTATTCCTTGCCGGAACGTATGTTACCGGTATCTCAGTTCCTATATCTTTCAGGGGCACATCTGGAATAGGTAAACTGTCAGTAAGGGCGCTACCCCCTATAGTCTTCAAATCTATCTTGAATATTCTGTGCTGAACAGTGTAGTGAGAAGCAACATTCTTTGCCGATTTCAGTTCCCTTGAATGTCTCTGCCCATAATCAAACGTTAGCGCCGTAACATCGTATCCCTTTGATAAAACCAATGCTAGGAGGGTCGTGCTGTCAAGACCACCAGATAGAAGGCTTATGGCCTTAATTCCTCTTCCAGGCTGATTTTGCATATTGACCAGGCCCCTCATGAACCTCTATTTCTACTTCATTCACTCTCTCGTCTACCGAGGAGACGAAGGATTGTATAAGATAGCCGCTGAGACATTCGGCAGTTGTGTCCTTAACCGGTATTATCCTGCACTCCTCAGAAGGGAAGCTATATGTCTTTCCATCCATTGTGATATTCTTATTATTTCCATTTGTGGAGATGATGATTCCCGGGTGGAGCTGAGGGATCAGAACCATATGGTCTAGGTAATCTGCGATCTCCCTCAGCTTGGCCTTAGCCTTCGAGAAATCCATAAAGTAGGATTCATCCCCCATATCGCCTTTAATTCTTACGGATATCGAATAGTCATGGCCGTGAATTCTCGAACACTTCCAGTCTCCGGGGATGAAATGCGCCGCAGAAAACCTAATGTTCGAGTAGTTTCCATCTATGTATATCTCCACGTTACCTCATTCATAATTTATGCAAAAATCCTTTGATGCGAATCAAGACCGGTTACTTTTTCTTTCTATAAATTCAGGTTCAGATGAATCGCCGACAGGCGGAATTAGTAGCACATCGGAGCCTTCAGGAATCTTCCCCAGTAAAGAGGGAAATGTCGCAAATACTAGGTCTCCGTAGGTCGCAAGCTTCTCCTCCATTCTCTTCGGCGATTCAATATCTGAATATTCACATTCTACCGGCCTGACCAACCCGTCTTTCCTTATCATGAGATCTGGTCTCTTCCCTTTATATTCTATTCCCTCCGTCACGTCGTATCTGCGATTTTTGAAGAAAATATAAGCTCTAGTTATTAGATACCTGTGGAAAAAGGATTCATTGCCCTTCCTCCCCCTCAGTCCCATCTTTTTAAAGTAGTCCTCACTCATCACGACCTTTCCGTTGATTACGAATGCCAGGCCCTTGGAAACTAGCTGTGAGACGTATGCAGACTCCATCTTATCTATTTGAATTTCCAAACAATCTTGAGGATCGTCGTCAAAATCGTAAAAATCCTCCGTTACATGAAAATCTCTCGCCGGGTTCATAGCTTTTAGGGTCCCTGAAAAAAAAGCCTCGTCACTTGGAACGTAACAGACAAACGAATGGAAGTCTCGCGGCTTAGTTATGCTCTCCTTAATATGTAAAATTTTCCTATCTTCTTCTGATGTCTGGAACAGGAAGAAATTGTGGACATTTGTTCTTATGGAGCTTGTCAAGTTGGGAGGAAGTGAGCTTAATGACTGAGTAGCCATAGCTGACCAGAGGGAAAATTTCCTTCCCTCGGATACGATCCTTACTAGTATGGAAGGGGATAGGGTCTGCAGCTCGTCCATTACAACAACCACGTTCCTCATCCTTTTCAGGATTACGTTGATCCATATCTTGTACAGGAGCATTATTGAAAAAGATCTGACGAGAGATTGTGCAGAATGTTCGCCAGAAAGGTCAAAATAAACAGTACCTGAGAGTTTTGAGATATCAAAATAATCCCTCCTGGATGAGAAAAGGTTTTTCGAGGTGACCTCTGACAGCAGCGGAAGAATTTTGTTAACCGTGGAAGAAATGAAATCATAGCCCATGTTGAAGATCGAGTACAACTGTTTTTTCTCCTCAGGCTCCAGCGAACTCATGAAATCCCTCCTCTTGTAAAAGTCTAGAAGGATGTCTGCGATGTCCTGCAGCGACGGTTCTATCCTGTATTTAAAGAGGAGCCTGGGTACGATCGTGAAGATGAGTTCGACCCTAGGACCCCATGTACCGATAGAAAAGGCATCTTCTGTTGAAAATATATCCTTTAAATTGCGAATGACAAGATCCTCGATTATTAACCTTTCAGTCTCGTTCTGATATGGCAGAACAGCCATCATATTAAACCTAAGGTACCCTGTTTTCCTCCCAATAAATGGGGAAATCGTGACTATCTTTGCTTTTTCCCCTGAAAATTTCCAGAGTTCACCGTGAGGATCTAGAACAATGACTGTCATACCTAGGTTCTCGTAAGCGTTGATGAGTGATGCAAGAAGCCTTGATTTGCCGGTGCCTGTCTTACCGAGAACGAGCGAATGTGCGCTCAGAAATTCATCCGGGATAGCTATCCTCTTACCTGTGAGAGGCATGAGGATACCGCTTTCATAGGGCCAGTAATCGATCATCTGAACCACCGTTTATAAGTGTTGATATTTCAGGATCAGTCAGTATCATAGGGTGTCCTTTTGCAAATGTAATCGATTGTCTGCCACTTGACGATGTATACCTCCTTAACAGGATTGGGGTAAATATCTTGACCAGATACATAGGTCTGTTGGTTTTGAATCCCAGAGTTTTTTTCTTCCATGGGTTTAAAGTCCTGTAGCTCTCAGTCTTGACGAATATTCTTTCCCCGGTATTGAGACCTAGGACCGTCTCCAAGATGAACGGAAAGGCAACGAATAGGGCATACCTAGGTTTGTTTGAGAGGAATACATTTTCACTCCATCTGAACTCGTAATAAATCCGCTCAACCCTGTTACCCAATATTTCTGAAAGCAACCTTGCAACATCATTGCCAATCTCCCCGTCAAAGAATGTTATGGACACCGTGTTACTCTTGGCAATCGACATCTCTATTTCTCGACCGACGAGAAGTAGGTTCAGTACTTCCCTGAGGTTGGTTGTATCAGTTATGAACGTGCGCCAGCAAAGAGACATCAGGATCCTTCCTCGCAAAACAGATTCAAATATTTCTCCATTAGGCTCTCACTACCCCCACACTCAGCCCAAAAAAAGGTTCCGAATTTTCGAAACGGGCTAAAATAATAAAATTCTTTCAGAATTTTCTTTTCCATAGTGGTCCCTCCTACCCATTTTCGCTTTAGGAACGCTTGGGTATAAGACAAAGTACTCCTATAACCGGCATCACGCACGGTTTTCAACTGTAAATGCTGAATAATCCACGAAAACGGGCTATTCCAAATAGTTTAACCCTCTATATAAATGTTTTCATGAATAACGGTTCCACGGTCCAGGTATGGGGTGAGAGAAATCGTCAAAAGGTTAATATCAAAATAAATAAAAATATAAAATAGAATTTACTTGTATTTAATTTTTGAAGATGCGCTGAAGTGCACTTTGTTCTTTGCCGGGACTTTTATTATCTGCTTTGTTCTTGGGTTCTTTGCGTTCCTCGCCTTTGTCATCTTTCTCGAAAATATTCCGAATCCAGCTATCCTCACCTTTTGGCCTTTGTTGATATTGGTCACGATTGTCTTGAAGGTTTCCCTGATTACTGATTCAGCGCTTCTGACAGATACGCCAGAACTTTTTGCAACATCCCTGGCGATCTCGTTTATTCCGACCATATTAAGAATATATTTATTTAATATATAAAGTTAACTCTATTTTTAGGAATGTGGAGGCAATGAGGATTCCTTATTATATTCAAAATACGATATAGAAGGTACGATATTTAATTACCCAGGGACGGAACTACAAACGAAAGGTCTCCATTGCTTATCTTCTTGTGTGTTTCCATAATGCAAATTCCGTAAACAATATTCAGGTCCAGTTTAATCGCGATGTCTATTACCTCTTTGCTTTCTGCCCCGAGTTGTAACCAGACAGCTTTTGGGGAAAGTTTAACCGCTTCCTTGACAACCTCCTTCGATGCCTCGGGGTTCCTGAAAACGTCAACAATATCTATCTTGATACTTTTCGGTATATCGAGGATGGACGGATAAGACATTCTGCCGTATATTTTATTTACTGTTGGATTCACGGGAATGACATTGTATCCCTTGTCTATGAGGTATTTGCCGACCTTGTTTGAGTCCCTCTCGGTATTCGGTGACATTCCGACAACAGCAATGTTCCTGCTCTCGTCTAGAAGCTTTCTTATGTCCTTTGGGTCGTTGATTATCATAATAAACAATGCCTAAAAAAGGAATAAATTTTTTCCTTCACTCAAAATTTCAGAGATCAATTTTCTAGCCTCATGAAGGTCTATAGGTGGTGAGAATGATATTGTCACAATGTTGTTGTCAATAGATGCTTGAAACATGGCTGGTCCGTAGGGTTGTTTAAACGCAAGGAGACCTCCGATATCGTAGAATGCATCGTAGAAGTTCCCATCCCTCCTCAGATTATAATAATTGCTTTTACCGGGAAAATCTTTCCTTGAAAAATCTATCCAGATTGTCCTACGCGTAAAATCTTCGCTAAATATTGAAATTCTCTGAACAATATTACCTCCCTCCGTAAGTGTTCCTACCGAGTCTGGTTTGAATCTATCCCACCCCGCAGGCTCGGTAAGCGGAGTCCAGCTAAGGGACGCAATCCTTCGTTCTTCAAACCAGTCCGGTTTTCCCCCGCGCGCAAAGAACGACCTGTTGCAAAAACGGAGGTTTTTAAACCCATCCATTTTCATAACAGGTACCAAAGTTTTGCTCACCTCCTCCACTAATTTTCTGCTTTCCCCTTCGATCTCCACCTCCGTACCCAGGACGAAGGAGGAAGAGGCGTGCATATCTTTATAATCCTTTCCCACGAAGTAAACATACCCGCGCCCCGCTGCAGTTTCAACCCTGGTATACGTAGAGACAAAGGAGTTCATTAAATTCTTAGGGAACCCCTGATAGAACCAATCGAGGAAGAACTCCTTAACCCTTGCTTTTCCAGAATCAGTAGCTAGCTCAAAGCGAATAGTACTCCATTTCGTTCCCTCTGGTCTTAGCGTTGCATTGAAAATTTCACAACACGAAGGTTTGAATATCAGGAACGGCAGGGATACCTGAACCGACTCAAGTCCCTCTACTTCCAGATACCTCTCCATTTATTGGAAAGGTTACATCATCTATAAAAATATTCTCCGTTCTGTATCTAGGTGGGATTGAGATTTCTTATCATATCTTCGACCGTTTCCCTTAAGTTGTACCTGGGCCTGAAACCCCACTCAGCAACAGCTGCTGACACATCCAGTGATTGCGGCCAGGAGTCCGCAATTTTTTGTCTGAAATCTGGTTCGTATTCAACCTCAAATTCCGGGTAGTGAAGCTTCAATTCTTTTTCGAGTTCTGCAGGGGTAATGGAGAAGGAGGTCACGTTAAAGTCCGTTCTGTGTTTCAATCTTGAGGCATCCGCTTCCGCAAGCTTTACCATAGACTCTAAAGCATCTGGCATGTACATCATAGGAAGTTTAGTGTCTTTCCTGAGGAAACACTTGTATCTTCTCCCTTTCACGGATTCGATGATCATCTCTATGGAATAATCAGTTGTCCCACCTCCAGGTGGCGCTTTATAACTTATGAGTCCTGGGAAACGTAGACCCCTAGCATCTAGCCCGAATCTTTCATAATAGTATTGGCCAATCCTTTCAGCAAAGAGCTTTGAGATACCATAAATCGTAGACGGCCTTGTTATCGTTTCAATCTGAACGTTCTCCTTAGGAGTTTCTGGGCCGAACACCCCTATCGAGCTTGGGGTCAGGACAAGCCCAACTTTGTGCTTTAGCGCCAATCTGAATATGTTGTACGTTCCCACAATATTAACTCTGTACGCCAGGTCAGGGTCCTTCTCACCCGATGCAGAGAGTATGGCAGCGAGATGGAATACTGTATCAACATTATATTTGTCCAGTGCAAGATCCAGGGCATCGCTATCTGTAACATCTAAATTAATGAAGGCAACATCAGCTTTTGTCCCTCTGATGTCAGAGGAAATCACCCTTTCCCTTCCAAAAATGTTGGATAGGTATGGAACCAGCTCAGCTCCGATCTGACCCTTGGCACCCGTGACAAGGATTTTTTCAAATGTCATCCTGGATGAAGCCGCAATGCCATAAAAAATATTTCGCACTGATCAAGATCCTGGGTCCCGATCGACCGGCCGCTTAGATAAAATATATCACCGCTTAACACATGGCAGTTCATGTCACGGATAGGATGGGTCAAGGAAGAGATCAGAACAATGAAGGAATCCGGAAGGTATGTTCCAATTAGGACAATTCAGTCACCTCAGGGAGCTTGGGTGAAAATTGAAGGTAGGAAGCTTTTGAACCTGTGCTCAAACAATTACCTCGGACTGGCGAATAACGCGGAGGTAAAGAAGGCTATGCATGATGCGATTGATACGTACGGCGTTGGTGCGGGGGCAGTAAGGAGCATAGCGGGAACAATGGAAATACACATAGAACTGGAGGAGAAAGTTGCAAAATTCAAGCACATGGAAGATTCTATTGTATATCAGGGCGGTCTTCTTGCTAATTTAGGTACCATTCCAGCCCTAGTTGGAAAGGACGATCTCGTTTTCAGCGAGGAGTTAAACCATGCGAGTATCATTGATGGCGTAAGGCTCAGCTCGGCGAGAAGGATCGTTTTCTCTCATCTTTCAGTGAAAGATCTTGAGGAAAAACTGAAAAGTGAAAGAAAGAGTGGAAAGAGAGCATTGATTGTGACGGACGGGGTATTCAGCATGGACGGAGACATCGCGCCCTTAAAGGAGGAAACAGAACTGGCTGAGAGGTATGATGCAGTGATGTATGTCGATGATGCACACGGTGAGGGTGTTCTGGGGGATCACGGAAGAGGGATAGTTGACCATTTCAAACTAGCAGGAATAGTGGATGTGGAGATGGGTACATTCTCAAAGGCAGTTGGCGTTATGGGGGGATTCGTTGCAGGTTCTGCAGACCTCATAGACTATCTCAAGCAGAGGGCGCGTCCGTTCCTTTTCAGTTCGGCCCTCAACCCTGGAGAAGCTGCTGCTATAATGAAGAGCCTTGAGATTATGGAAAGGGACGACTCCCTACTCAGGAAACTATGGAACAATTCTGACTTTCTTAAGGAGAAGTTAAAGAACCTTGGTTTCAACACAGGTAACAGCAAGACGCCAATTACCCCCGTGATAATTGGAGGGGAGAGGGAGACTGTAGATTTCAGCAAGCAGCTCTATGAGGGCGGGGTCTTTGCCTCACCGATAGTTTATCCAACGGTTCCGAAGGGAACAGCTAGAATTAGGCTTATGCCTTCAGCAGTTCACTCAAGGGAGGACCTTAAGTATGCCGGGGATAAGTTTGAAGAAATAGGGCGAAGAATGAAGCTCATATGAGGTGTGCCCAATGTATATGGTAGAATGTGTCCCGAATTACAGCGAGGGGAGGGACAAAACCAAGATAGAGCGCATAGTATCTGCCATTAAGGAATACCCAGTTGAAGTTATAGATGTGGAGATGAATTACGATCACAACAGGTCAGTGATCACGGTCGTTGGTGATGGGAATTCAGTTTCCGAAGCCATATTCTCGTCTATAAAGAAGGCTGCGGAGATAATAGACCTGAATACGCACCGCGGTGAGCACCCCAGATTTGGCGCCACCGATGTTGTTCCCTTTATTCCCCTCCTCGGGGCTCCAATGGAATATTGTGTCGATCTGGCGGTGAGGCTTGCAAGGAGGGTAGGTGACGAGCTGGACATACCTGTGTACCTGTACGGTCAGGCAGCCAGAAGTCCTGAAAGAAGGGAACTACCAGATATCAGGAACGAGAAATTCCAATACGAACAGCTGAAAGAATCAATAGTCTCAGACAAGAAATATTTACCAGATTTCGGCCCGAAAGTGGTTGGTTCGGCAGGAGCTACCATAATAGGAGCGAGGGAATTTTTGATAGCATTTAACGTCGATGTCAGGCCTGAAAACTTGAAGCTCGCGAAGGATATAGCAAAGAGGGCGAGGGAGAGGGGCGGGGCTCTTAAAAATGTAAGAGCTCTTGGATTTGATTTGAGCGAGACGAACGAGGCACAGGTATCAATGAATCTAATAAACTACAAGGAAACACCGCTACCAGAGGTCTTTGAATTCGTGAAAGGGGAAGCCGAAGCCAGAGGGCTACAGGTCAGCAGATCGGAGCTTGTAGGTTTGATCCCATTGGGGGCTATGGAGGAGGTTTACAGATTTTACCTCAAAAATAGAGATTTCAGTATCGACCAGGTTATTGAAAAGAGACTACTAGACATATACAAAAGGGAAAGTCTGGCCTCATATCTCTCAGACTTAGCTAGCGACAAACCTGCTCCGGGTGGTGGATCTGCCAGTGGTATCGTCGGCGCATTCGGGGCAGCTCTCATATCAATGGTTGCAGGACTAACGATCGGAAAGAAGGGCTACGAAGAAAGTGCAGATATCATGAAAAATGCGAAGGAAAGGGCTGAAAACGTGATGTGGAAACTTTACAGGCAGGCCGAAATGGATACGAGATCTTACAACGAACTCTCAGCCGCTCTTCAGATGCCCAAGGGTACAGAAGAGGAAAAAGCAGCCCGTGCGAGAACAATTCAGGAAAAATTAAAGGTCGCTACGGAGGTCCCCTATGAGACCGGAAGACTGGCAGCGTCACTTTTTGATCTCGTGCCGGTAATGCTCCAGAAGGGGAATAAAAATGCCATGTCGGATATTTACTGTGCCGGTCTATTCTTGTATTCCAGCGTAATGGGTTCGATGCAGAATGTAAAAATTAACATTTCGCTGATAAAGGATATAAACGTAGTTCAGGATTACAGGGCAAAGATGAACGACCTGATAAATAGTTCCCAGAGTATGATTGGAGAATTAATGAAAAATATGTGGAAATGATAGAGGAAGGTGAGACCATGAAAACAGTGGCTGATTTATCTAAGGAATTGGGGATAAATGAGGATGAACTAGAGCCCTACGGGAAGTATACGGGGAAAGTGGATCCGAAGGTGCTTAAAAGGCTCGCCTCAAAGAGTAATGGCAAACTAATTCTTGTAACTGCTATGAGCCCAACCTCGGCTGGTGAGGGAAAGACAACAACGACTGTTGGCCTATCACAGGGTCTTAAAGCGTTGGGTAAAAAAGTGATGCTCACTGTTAGGGAGCCATCATTGGGGCCCAACTTTGGAATAAAGGGAGGTGGTACCGGAGGAGGGAAATGTCAGCTCATTCCTTCGGACGAAATTAATCTTAATTTCACCGGGGACTTTCCAGCAATCTCAGCTGCTCATAATCTCCTTTCGGCTATCGTTAATAACCATATCTTCCAGGGTAATGAGCTAAAAATTGATGTAAGAAAGCTAACCTGGAACAGAACTATCGACATGAATGATAGAAGCTTGAGAAAAATCATAGTTGGCATCGGAGATCAGGGTGGGGCCATTGCCGAGGACAGTTTCCTAATAACGCCAGCGTCTGAAATAATGGCAATTATGGGTTTCGCTGAAAATTACCCCATGCTTAAGCAAATGCTTTCAAAAATTACGGTTGGCTATTCATACGACGGAAAGAGGATAACTGCCGGAGATCTGAAGGCGGAGGGTGCCATGGCCGCGCTTTTGAAGAATGCGATAAAACCGAACCTGGTGCAGACGACCGAGGGTGTTCCAGCATTTGTTCACATTGGCCCATTCGGGAATATAGCGCACGGCCACAATAGCGTTCTGGCTGACAAGATTGCATTAAAACTAGCTGATTACGTTGTCACCGAGGCAGGATTCGGTTCAGATCTGGGTGCTCAGAAGTTCATAGACATCGTTATGAGACGTGCTGGTTATGATCTGAATTTAGTTGTAATCGTGGTCTCTATAAGGGCGCTTAAGCATCACGGCGGACTTAAGCCGGGTCAGGCAGGCAGCATAGAAAACATAGAAAAGGGTATGGAAAATCTGTACTACCATATCTGGAACATAGAAAGGTATGGAATCCCTCTTGTGGTATCATTAAACAGGTTTAAGGAAGATACTGACGAGGAGATAGAGTTCGTTAGGAAGAAAGTAAAGGAAAAGGGGTATGATCTGGTCATCAACGAAGCATATTCCAGAGGAGGAGAAGGAGCACTCGAACTGGCCGGTAAGGTTATTGATTTGCTCGAGAAATATCAGCAAAGAAAACCAAACTTCACATACGAAGTGGGAGAGCCTGTTAAAACAAAGATAGAGAAGATAGCAAAGAATGTTTACGGAGCGTCAAAGGTCGAATACTCAAAGAAAGCACTGAGGGCATTAAAGAGAATCAAGGACGAAGGACTGGACGGCATGGATGTGTGCATGGCGAAGACGCAGTACTCTATCACAGATGACCAGACGAAACTGGGATGGCCAAAGAATTTCTCGATAAATATAGAGGACATAATGATCTCCTCCGGTGTAAATTTCGCAGTTCCACTCCTGGGCGAAATCATGACGATGCCCGGTCTCCCTAAGCACCCCATCTCGGAAGAAGTTGACATAGATGACGACGGAAACATCACGGGGCTCTTATAAGGTATCAGTTCACGACATAGAGGACGCCTACGACAGGCTTAGGGGCGTGGTGAAGAATACCCCACTAGAGAGGTCAAACTCCGTTAGCGAGCTGAGCGGAGCTGAAATTTACCTGAAGCTGGAGAATCTGCAGAGGGGAGGCTCATTCAAAATAAGAGGGGCCTATAATCTACTCAGCAGAGAGGGTAAGGACGTTATAGCGGCGAGTGCTGGCAATCACTCTCAGGGTGTTGCACTCGCAGCTAAACTTCTCTCTTTGAAGGCAACGGTCGTAATGCCTCAGTTCGCCTCTCCCGTAAAGATACTTGCTACCCAGAAATACGGTGCGGAGGTAGTACTCTACGGAAACAGCTTCGACGAGGCTACCGAAAAAGCGAGGCAAATGTCGAAGGAGCAGGGGAAAGTGTTTGCCCATGCGTTTGACAACAGGTACGTTATCGCGGGTCAGGGGACAATTGGAGTTGAGATTTATGATATCACAAGGGATTTTGATTTTATAGCAATACCGATAGGCGGCGGGGGGCTCATATCAGGGATAGCCACTTACCTTCGGGAGATGGGATACAGGGGCAAGATATACGGTATCGAGGCAGAGGCAGCGGCATCAATGAAGAGATCAATGGAAACGGGAAAGCTTACGAAGATTGAATCTGTCAAGACAATTGCAGACGGGATTGCTATCAAATCGCCGTCCGAAACAACATTCAGAATAACAAGAGAACTGGTCGATGAGGTTGTAACCGTCAACGATGAGGAAATCTCGGCCGCAATGTTCACACTTCTTGAAAGAGGTAAGATAGTTGCGGAACCTGCTGGCGCGGCCTCTGTCGCCGCTCTGACAAGCGGAAAGTTGAATGTCAAGGACAAGAAAGGGATTGCCCTTGTTTCCGGAGGAAATGTGGATCTGGCCCTCCTCTCACAGATCATAGAGAGGAATCTAATGACGTCTGGTAGGATTTTCACAATAACATTTATCGTTGACAATATCCCCTCAGAAATGCGGAAAGCCGTGGAGTTATTCTCAGAGATGAAGCTAAACATAGAGGAACTGAAAACTGACCTTTACGACTACGATCTTGAAGTGGGCAAGCAGAAGATTACTGCAAGGCTGAAGGTATACGGGAACGAGGACCTGACCAAAATAAGAAAGAAGTTCAACGAGTATGGTTTCAGGATATTAGAGATCAAGGGTGCGGAAATTTGATTTTCCCCGGAATTAACAAGGGAACTCATTATCATACCCTTTGACCCTTCCGGGGATCTGGGATTTCTTCTGGCCTTGGATTCACAGTAAGGTGACACACCACGCTCATCAAGGGGCCCAAAAATCCCTTTAGTTCCCTGTCGTCCAGACTCTCTCACTGATTCGAGAGCTATTCCATGTGGGAACAAAATAATATGAAAAATTAGTGCTTAGCTTTTTCGTATCTACACACTATCCTCGTCTTCAATCCACCCCTCGGTTTGAACTCGCCTATCACCATCATACGTAATGGAGAAGCGCTTTTAACGAGATCATTGAGTATCTTGTTGACGGCATTTTCCTGGAATATTCCTATGTTCCTGTATCTGTAGAGGTACATCTTTAATGATTTCAGTTCTATGATTCTTTTATCAGGGACGTAGTGTATTGTAATTTTACCAAAATCCGGCATACCTGTCTTGGGGCAAACTGATGTGAATTCCTCCGTCTCGATCGTTATAACGCTCCTATTCCTCTCGTACGGAAAAGTGATCGAATCCACGCTTCCGAGGTCAAGTTTTTCTATGTCATCCTGAAGGTGCTCGTATTCGCTCACGCCTAAGTATGGATATCACATAAATCAATGTTCCCAGTTGGAAAAGTAAAACTTTTTTAAAGAATAGCAATGATGAGAATAATGAAATCAGCCGTTCTCCTTGTAATAGTTATCGTAGTTATAGTAGCCCTTTCACTTTTCATATACGGCGAATACCAGAACGGTAAGACTGCGAATCAAGGGTCGCACGTTTACATCGGTGCGATTTATGAAGGACAGACAAGGTACAGCAACGGGGTTTCTGCCACAATCTCCTTTGGGGGAAGGAACAATCTCCAGGGTAATGTTTACTACGTTATTCTCTCCGTTTGGGATACTAATCGGAGCTATGACCAGGTCGGGGTATCTTCCCTCAACGGTAGTTACTTTTCCACTTACTCATATACGTATATAACCAAAAACGGGAGCATCAGATACGTATACGATCCTCACTGGTTTCGCATCGAACCCGGAGTTCACAGAGTATCAATGCACATCTATGGCGGAAATGTCACCTTCACTGTTGACGGAAGGTCATTCGTGGCATTTACAGGCGGTAACGATTTCGTCATATCCTCAAATGAGGTCATAGGCAGCGTTTCTTACTCAGACTTGACTGTCTATGAAGAGATTTACAAGTTCGGTGGTGTTCTGCCTGGGATATCGTACAACTTCACGGATGTATGCTACTCTATAGAAAATAAAACATACAGTGTTACCTCGTGGGCATATTTTATCCATAATGCTTCAGTCTCTTACGAATCCATCGTATTTTATCTCGGAAACACTATCAACATATACAACAGGAAACCTTTGATGCTGCAGCTAGAGTATGAAAGTTCAAAATCATCTGCACTAGTTAGCATTGCAGATTTTAATTTCACGGCATCTGGAAACGCTAAGTACTACATCTATCTCCTCCCTGGAAATTACGAGATGACGGTTCTGTATCAAGGTAATGCGGAGTATTATACAGTTGATCTTACCAAGAACTATACCCTGACAATACAGCCCTAGCCTGCCCTTAAAGAAGGTATAAACGCCTACAAGGCTTCATAGTGATCGCTGGAATTCTCCAGCTGGGCTGATCGATGAAACCCGTTTTCAATATTCCGGAAAAATCCACTAAAATATTTATACCGTCGCAAATTACTGATAGACCAATGACCGAAAGGTGAAGGAGGTTAAAAATGGCAGAAAATGTGTATGTTAGATTCCAGACACCGGATGATGTGAGGACAAAGACGCTTCAACTTGTTGAGGTTTCATCTGAGACCGGGAAAATTAAAAAGGGAACGAACGAGGTTACAAAGGTAGTGGAGAGGGGAGAGGCGAAGCTTGTTGTTATAGCCGAGGACATACAGCCGCCCGAAGTAGTTCTTCATATCCCGCTCCTCTGCGAGGAGAAAGGAATTCCGTATTTCTACGTTCAAAAGAAGGAGGAACTTGGTCAGAAAGTAAAGTTGAAGAGCTCTGCAACAGTGGCGGTTATAGATCCTGGGAACGGAAAACAGCTACTCGCAGAACTTTCCGACAAATTTAAGGAAATCAAGAAGTAAAGTGATGTAAGATGCCAGAAAATGATGCCATTCCTTGCGAAGTTGTAGAAGTTGTCGGAAGGACAGGGATGGCCGGCGAGGCAACTCAGGTAAAAATCAAAGTCCTTGGAGGCGAAGATCAAGGTAGGGTACTCACAAGGAACGTAATGGGGCCTGTGAGGGTCGGGGACATCCTCATGCTGAAGGAGACAGCGAGAGAAGCTAGAAAACTGTCAGTGAGGTGAATCCTGATGGAAACGAGATACTGCTCCTTTTGCGGAAAGAGGATAGAGTTCGGCACTGGAAAAATGTTTGTTAAAAAGGATGGTGCAATTCTCTACTTCGATTCCTCCAAATGCGAGAAAAATTACCTGCGACTTGGACGGGAACCAAGAAATGTTAGGTGGACTAACGCCGGGAAAGAGGAAAAGTCACAGAGGTCGAGGGGTTCGAAAGAGCCTCCAGAGAACAGGGGAGATAAGAACGAACAGTCAGCTCAGGTCACAGGCGCTACTGAGTCTCAAGCTTAGGTGGTAAGGGGCAAAATGAAAACATTGATATTAATAAAGCCTGATGGCGTTGTACGAGCCAAAATCGGCAAGATAATATCAAGGTTCGAAGAAAAGGGACTCAAGATCGTGGCCTTAAAGATGATCAGGGTAACAAGAGAGATGGCTGAAAAACATTACATGGTCCACAAGGGCAAGCCTTTTTACGAATCTCTTTTGAAGTACATAACATCAGGTCCCGTCGTCGCTATTGTTCTTGAAGGCAAGGATGCCGTGGAGATAGCGAGGAATCTCGTGGGTGCGACGAACGGCGCTAAGGCCCAACCGGGTACGATAAGGGGTGACTTCGCCGTGAGCATAGATTTTAACTTAATTCACGCTAGTGATTCAGATGAGTCTGCCTCTTACGAGATCCCGATATTCTTCGGGGAGAACGAAATTTTGGACTACGAAAGGTCAGACAGGGATTGGCTGTGACGTCGTATGTGGATAAGGCAACCTATCGTGGGCGTACTTGGACATGTAGATCACGGAAAGACTTCCTTGCTGGACTATATAAGGGGGAGTATGGTTGCCTCGAGGGAGGCAGGAGGAATAACGCAACATATTGGAGCTACGGAAGTTCCAATCGAAGATATTGTCAGAATTTGTAAGGACATAATTGGGAAGAGGGAATTCAAGATACCTGGCCTTTTATTTATCGATACACCTGGGCATGAATCTTTTTCGAGCCTTAGAATAAGGGGAGGCTCCATAGCCGACATAGCCGTTCTCGTGGTTGACATACGTGAGGGAATAATGCCTCAAACAAAAGAATCCCTTGACGTACTCAAGCGTTTTAAAACGCCCTTTGTTGTTGCGGCCAACAAAGTTGATCTGCTCGAAGGATTCTCGGGACTCAAAGGGCCATTCTTATTGGCGCTTGGGAAAATGGATGCAACGAGGATAGAGGAGCTCGATGAGAAAATTCTCCAACTTTCATCCCAGCTATACAGGGGTGGATTCAGTGCAGACAGGTACGACAGGATAACAGATTTTACGAGGAATGTTGCGATAGTGCCAATTTCCGCTAAAACTGGGTTCGGGGTCCCCGATCTTATGATGGTCCTATCGGGTCTTGCTCAAACATTTCTAAGCGCACAGCTAAGGAACGAGGACGAGACTGCTGAAGGCACAATACTTGAGGTTAGGGAGGAGAAAGGGATGGGGGAGGTTGCAGATGCCATACTCTACAACGGAATAATGAAGAGGGGGCAAACAGTCTTCACCGGTACTGTGGACGGGATAAAGGCACTCCGGGTCAAGGGTATATTTAAACCAAAGCCCCTCGACGAAATAAGGGATCCAAGGGACAGATTTCAGCCAGTTAGCCAGGTAAGGGCTGCATCTGGTATTAGAATACTATTCCAAGGTGGGGGTGGCGTGATACCAGGCAGCCCGTTCAAGGAGGCCACAGGTGATCTTATAGATCTCAGGAGGTCAATAGAAGAAGCAATAAAGAGCTCCTTCAAACCGAGCGCGGAAGGTGTTGTGGCCAAGGCCGACACCGTCGGAAGTCTTGAGGCACTGGTTTATGAGCTAGGGAGGGTCAGTGTACCGATAAAGAAGGCTGAAGTGGGCCCTGTCTCCAAAAGGGACATAACTGAGGCAGGAACCAACTCGAAGCCCGAGGACAGGATAGTCGTCGCATTCAACGTACCGATAGACACAGACAAGCTGGAAAGCGTAAGCATAGTGCAGGACAAGATCATATATTCACTTAAGGATAATGTTCAAAAGCTGAGAGAGGAGATAAAGGAAAGGGAAAATGAGGAGAGAAGAAGAGAGATAACCTTTCCCTGCAAGGTGCTCATCCTCCCCGGGAACGTTTTCAGGGCGTCAAAGCCAGCGATATTCGGGATCAGAATAATTGCAGGAAAGATCAGAGTTAAGACAGAAATGATGAAAGCGGATGGTACTCCAATTGGACCCATAAAGAGCATGAGGACAGGTGAAACTTCCCTCCAGGAAGCGAAGCAGGGAGAGGAGGTGGCTATCGCTATGGATTCAATAACCGTGGGTAGGCAGGTGAAAGAAGGCGACATACTTTACAGCGACATAAAGGAGAGGGAATTCAGGGAGCTGAAGCAACAAGAGCTTAACGAGGACGAAAAGATGGCGCTTAACGAAATATGGGATATAAAAAGAAAGGGAAATCAATTCTGGGGTGTTTAGGGTCAAACCAACAGGGTTTTTATTGATGAAATAATGAGGTCTCCTCATGGAAGTAAACTCACTCGAGGTATGTTCGTCCTGCGGAGTAGGATTAGAGGACGCTGGTGCAACATCATTCAAATGTCCATCGTGCGGGCAGGTTGTGATAAGTAGATGCAGTAATTGCAGGGATCTGTCAGTTCAGTACGAGTGCGAAAAATGTGGATTCAGGGGGCCTTAAATTGGGGAAGGTAGCTGTTTCATTCAAAGTTATGCCTGCTGACGAGAATATGGATCTGGTGGAGATTGAAAAGAGTTTAAAACAGGAGCTCTCCAGAGACTTTGTTCTGGGGAAATCAAGTATAGATGAGCTGGCATTCGGTATTAAGGTCCTTAAGTTTATCGTAATAATGGATGATGAGGGTGGGCTTATTGATTCCGTTGAGGAAAGAATAAGGAAGCATCCAGAGGTTGGAGAGGTGGATGTGGAGGAAGTTTCCCTTATAAGTTAGAACATTTCAGATTCCGAGTGCCCTCAGGCGTTTTATCCTCTCTTCTATTGGCGGATGCGTGGAAAAGAGATTTCTTATCCTCTGGCCCCCCAAGGGGTTCACTATGAACAGGCTCGCAGTTGCAGGATTAGCGTTTCTCATTGGTCTTTGGTTGTTCCACTGCTCAAGTTTCATGAGAGCGCTTATCAGCCCCTCGGAAGAATTGTTAACTTTTGCCCCGTGCTCGTCTGCGTAAAGCTCTCTCTGTCTAGATATTGCTAGCTGGAGGAGTGTTGCTCCGAGCGCAGCAATCAGCAAAAGTATCATAATAACTAGATCCTGTCCGCTCCTTCTTCCCCCGAAAAGTGCGTCGAAGCCAAAGATCCTCGCACCGATCATAAGCGCCGACGCAATTGTTGCCGCTATGGTGACGACAAGAATGTCGTTATGCTTAATATGGCCAAGTTCGTGGCCGATAACACCTTTCAGCTCTCTGTCGTTAAGTATGTTGAGGATTGTACCGGTGAAAACGATGTAGGCTGCTTTCTTGCTTCTACCTGTGGCGAATGCATTGGGTACGGGGATATCTGCAATTGCAACCTTTGGCATCGGAAGCCCCGCATTTTGGGCCACATCTCTAACCATTGAGAAAAGTTTCGGGTTCTGTTCCTCAGATATCACCTTGGCATGATAACTCCATAGGACAAATCTGTACGAGAAGAAATATGTGATTACGTTCATAACTGCTGCGAAAGCGAGGAAAATAAGGAGCCAGAGAAGTCCATTACCGATGATCGCCCCTATTATAATCCCCACCACCGCGAATATGATGAAAAGGAATAGGAATGCTAGGATCAGTCTTGTCCTGCTCATCCTACCGGTATTGGAAGCAGAAATTTAATTGTTTTCTTGCAGTACTGACTGTAAATATAATAATATTAAAATATAATGTTGAGAACTTGGAAAAATCATAACAACTGTTTAATAGTAATTATAATTACCAGTCCATCTCACTTAGGAGGTCTAGGCACAATGCTTAAAAAAATCGGAAAAACAACTGCTCTGGTTGCCATTGCACTACTGCTTATGGCAGGAGTGTTGGGAGCCTCCTTCGGACAGGTGCAGGGGGCTCAGAAGGTATCGTTTAGCTTTAGCGTTATAGGTACCGGTTCAAATGGTACTGTATTTGCAAAAGGCGTAAGCGTGAGTTTATTGAGTGGCACGGGAGCAGTTTTATCCAACAGCACATCGACGCCCGTTGTAACGTTCAATGTATATCCTGGAAATTATTTCATTTATATCCCCTCCCAATACACAGCAGCCTCGGGACTAGTATATAGCGTATATGAGGCTCAAGTCTCTATCACTTCTAACGGCACGGCCATGAGCGCTGGTCACGTCTTCAAAGATGCTTATGTTAATTATTCGCTAGTGAATCGCCCGGTATACGTTATAGTCAAAGGTACAAGCGCAGTGTACTCCGTCTATGTGACCCTACCAAACGGTTTAAGCTTGACCGCAAGTTTAGTCAACTCATCAAATCCCAGCTCGGGGTACTCGCTTAAGACAATAGCTGGTAAACAGGTGCTCAATGTGGAGTACTATTTCGGCACAACTGTAATCTACTCCACCCAGTTTAATGCCACTTCGACTGTGAACAACACAATAATTGCCAACGTAACGTCCTCCCAGAACGTGCTGGGTACCGTAACGTCAAGTAACGGTGGCTACATAAGCAATATAGCAGTTTCAGTTTACAAGGGTGAAGAACTTCTCTCAATGGACAGCTTTGCTAACGGCTATTACTCAATCTCTCTCAGCCCCGGTGTCTACGATTTAGTATTCTCTTCACCCGGCTTCATCCCTACTCAGCTAAACGTGAGTGTTGTTCCCGGAGGTAAGTCCATATTCCAGCCAGTTGTACTCACGCCGATAAAGGTAAGAGATTCGGAGACAGTTACATTTGGTTCAGGTTTCCAGACAATAGTAATAGAGGGTGAAATAACTCTGGCTAACTCTACAACGCTGCCATTTTTACCATACGCTAACGCCGGCTCACTGTATGATCAGCTCAGGCTGAATGGCCTAAGCGAGGGGGATCTTTGGTCCATACTCAATGGGACTGTGCCAACCAGTACACCAAACACAGTCCTGTACAACAACTACTCCTACAATTCAACAGGGTCCGTTACAACATCGCTTCTAAGGGGCACTGGTGGAATTTTGTACCAGTTTAACTTTACATCATCATACTCTCAACCTTTGATAACTGCAACCAACAGTAGCACAATTGATGTATACCTCCAGAGGAGTAACTCTACTTCTCCTGTACAGTATAGTGTGGAGATCAATATACCTCAGCAGTACCAGAGAGCTAACGTGATTAGCAGCGGTGTGGCTGACGTTTCCGGTTATTCCGGTTCCATTAATATATCAAATGCAACAACATCAGGTTTTATAACAGTAAAGCTCGCATTGAAGCAAAAGCCCGTTCTGAATCTCTCCGGCCTATCTGCTAGCTGGAGCGGCTGGTTCGAATCTACAGTTATTTCTTCCTCAACGGGAAACTACACCGCCCTCGTCCCGGTTGGGAAGGAGGTTACATTGAATGCTAGCATGGTACCATATGACCCCGTGCTTAAGACGGACAACTATTACCAGATGAACTTCACCTGGAATATCGGGAGTGGCGTTATGCACGGCTATACCGTAGAGTACAACTTCTCCAGCGGAGCGTATCCTGTCATGCTATCTATCGCTAGCTCGGCCGGTGTTACAAACTCTACAAACTTTACCATAATTGGCGATGCCATGAATCCCCAATTGAATCTCAACATAATACAGAACGGCGTAACGCTTAGGAATGTAACAGCATCAGGCAGTATTTCTACAGTTCTATGGGTAAACCAGACAACCAATGTCTATTTTAATGCCTTAAAATCAAAGGATCTTCTGCCATCAGGTAAATCTACAGGCCTTCCACTCTCTTTCTCGTGGAATATCACTGGCACAAAGCTCACAGGCTCAAATGTGTCATATTCATTCACAGCTCCAACTTTCAACAAGACTGACAACGCTACTCTGGCTGTCGAAAATGGTGTCGGAAATAGTTTCACGATTTACTTCACAATTCACGTCAACGATACCACCCCCCCAATAGCGACGTTCCAGATTCAAAATGAGGCTGGCGTAACAGTTTCCTCGGTAAAGGAATACCAGAATGTTACGCTGAACGGATCAAAATCTTATGCTCCTGACGGCGGGTACATAAAAACATATAACTGGAGCATTTCTTATTCTAACGGAACAGTTGCTAAGAAGAATGTGGAGTACAAGGTATATTACCAGTCGTCCAACAACTCTACTGTGAGGCTCGCCTTTATACAGTACGGAACGTTCAGCGTAAAGCTCAAGGTCACTGACCAGTCCAACAATACCGCAACCTACACGCTCAGTCTTGTTGTTAATGCGGTTGGGCCGGAAATCGAGATAACAAAGATAGTATATCCAAAATCATACACTGAAGGCAGCCCCTCAGTTCTAAACGTTACTCTAAAGAATGTGGGCCTTAGTAATGCAACCAAATTTTATCTAGTTGTGAAGATAAATGGGGCAGTCGTCAAAAACCAGACATTCACAAATCTTACTTCCAATGGCACCGTCAACGAAATACTAACCGTAGTGCCACCTACGTCAGGTACATACTCGATGGTCATTTCCGTGTATGCAGTTGGCCAACCTACGTTCTTCAACACGAATACATCTATAACAAAGGCAGTATCAATTGCACAGGCACCTTGGAAACTCCCAGCACTGGTAGGAGGAATAGTCGTTGCAATTGGCGTGCTGGCCTTCATATACTACGACTTAACCGTTAGGAGAAAAAGACCTAAGGAACCCAAGCAGCAGCCGCCAAAGAAACAACTAAAGGTGTAATTTATTTTATATTTTTTTATATTTTATCTGATGGATTTATCCCTAGTATGGAGAACACCTCTTCCATCGTCCTTGCGAAGGCTTTTACTACCTCGGACCTCCTTCCCTGATCTTCCCCACTTCCTATAACTTCGCAGTCCCTGTAGAATTGATTGAAAGTACCTGCAAGTTCAAATGCGTATTTGGCAACTCTATCTGGCCTCAAATGCGAGGCCGCATCTTCGATTACCTCGGGGTAAAGTGCTATAAATCTTAGGATTGGGTATTCCTCTTTCTTGAATGAATATTTGATTTCATCCTGTTCTCTAATTTTGGAGAGGATTGACTTTGCTCTCGCGTAGCTGTACATCACGAAAGGTGCCGCATCACCTTCGAAGTTCAGAGCCTCGCTCCAATCAAACACCACCGGCTTCTCAAGGGAATATTTTATTATGTTGTACCTTACTGCCGCAGTCCCTATCTTGGTGGATATTTCCCTAAGTTCATCCTCGTTGAGGTCGCTGCGCCTTGCAATTATTTCGTTCCTTGCCCTGGAAATGGCTTCGTCTATAAGATCCCTTACGTAGATGACGTTACCGCGTCTAGTGCTCATCTTCCCCTCCTTGGTCGATATGAACGAATAAAAAACTGTCTCTATACCTTTAAGGCCGAGCAGGTTGAAGACGTACTCCAGCTTCCGATAATGATCCCTATGATCCTCCCCCAGAACATCTATGGACCTATCGAACCCGGATGTCTTAAGTATGTGGTGAACCACGTCCCTAGTAAAGTAAACGGATGTACCATTAGACCTAATAAGGTATATCTTACCGTCTTCGGTTTCAATGTATTTGGCACCGTTGTCGTCTTTTATAACTCCTGAAAGTCTTTCGAGAAGTCTCTTAACAGAGCCGTCAAGGATAAAGTCACTCTCCCATATGAAAATATCAAATGAGATCGAAAGCTTTGAGAGATCAGAAAGCACATCTTCGAGAAATACGCTCAGTTTACGCCTGGATTCCCTTATGAAAGCTTCATCTCCAGATTCAGCCCTGAGCATTAGCTCTTCTACCTTCGCCTTATAGAGATCAAAATTCTCAAATATTTTCCTGTAGGAATCAGTGTAGTTCATGTCTTTGAAAAGATCCGTTGCGAGGAGGAGAGCCTCTACTTGCGTGCCTATGTCATTCACGTAATATTCAGTCTTTACCTCGTATCCATACCTCCTAAGGAGCCTTGAAATTGTGTCCCCTATGATGGAATTCCTAACTCTACCTATGTGGAGGGGACCCGTAGGATTTGCGCTTGTGTGTTCAACGAGAATTTTCTCTCTTCTTTTTTCAAATGAAAAGAGCTCCCCGCTGGATGCGCTCCTGAGTGTTTCAAGGGAGAATTTGTTATCATTATAAAGAACATTGACGAATTTTCCAACTGCCTTAAAGCTCAAGTTATCATCGCTGAGGGATTGAACCTCATTGCTGTCAATGCTCACATTGCTTTTCTGGAAGTCAAATGTCAGATCTCCAAAGCCCTTTGGAGCCCTGTAGGACCTGTAAATTAAATTGAAATTGTGATTAGACAGGTACGAATCCATTTTCATCTTTGCCATCTCATCAAATCTTGAATAGGGCTTCATTTCCAACTTCATATTTCGCGGGTATTAAAAAGCATCTAGACTAGTCTGGGGTTCCCTTCTGATTATCTTTATCCCGAGCATTCTCTGGAATCCTATTGCGTTTATAGCGGCCTTGGCCTGAGCGTGATTATTAAAGTATATGAATACATCCCCCTTCATGTTTCTTATTCTATCTATCCAGGGAAGCAGCTCGTCCTCATCGTACAGATAATCATATTTGTTTAGTCGCCCGTTCAGTTCACCCTTTCCGAACCAAAGATCTGCATTTCTCCCGTGAAATCTAACATAGGAGAAGTTTGCGGTTGTATAGTAAAAGTAAGGTAAACCCGGAGAATCGACGGATACAACTGCGACATTTGCTTCTCTGAAAGAATTTAGAACGATGGGTAACACTTCCTGGCTCAGAAAATTTTTATTTCTGAATTCCACGGACATCCTGTAATCAGAATGAATGGAGGATATCAGGTTGAATAGTCCAGTTAACACACTCTTATCCTTCAGAGGATCAAGGAAGGGTGAAAGCTGCAATAATCCGGATCCTAGGAGGTTTGAATTCTGCAAAGGTTCTATAACCGCTTTGACAAAATCACGTGCAACCTTTACGGAGCGGTCTGTAATCCCCCTCTCGTCGTGTGTAACCTCTCTTGGAAACTTAACAGAAAAAAGAAAATTTTCCCTACCCTTCATTCTGTTGATCCACGAGTTCACGGTTCTCTCGCTAGGGAAGGAGTAGTATGTGGAATCTATCTCCACAGAATTGAAGAAATTGTAGTAATATAGAAGGAATCTATTCTCATCAAGCCCCCTCGGGTAGAACCTCTCCACCCAATCCTCGTACTGGAAGCCTGAGCAGCCCAGGTATATCATACCGCAATTATCATGATATATCGGAATAAAAGTTTTCCATGACCAGAAAAGATATTATCCGGGCTTTGAGTGATCAGATGGAATGACCATAGATGTTAGAACTTTGGATCAGGATACCTCATTCAGGGTAAGGATGGAGGCCTACCTTTACATTGATGCCCTATACATTCTTAACAAGGGTAAGGGAGACCGTCTAAAACTTGAAGACTACATGGAGAAAAGGATCAGGGCAATAGAGCAGATCCTAAATGTAAGCAGACCATTTACTATAGTTGAGGGAGAAAATGTGATATTGGAGGTGAAAAGATGAATTTTATCTCCGTCTCCGACGTCATGTCTAAGAATCCGATATCGGTACTATCATCTATCACCGTAAGGGATGCCGCAGAAATGATGAGAGATAAGAAGGTAAGTTCTCTCCTCGTGACAGAAGGCGGGGAGTATGTGGGGATCGTAACTGAGAGGGATATAGTAACGAAGGTTGTAGCCCTTGGCCTCAGCTCATATGATATAAAAGTTAATGAGATAATGTCTCACCCGCTGGTTTATGTAGATGATGACAGTCCTCTTGAGGTGGCTGCTGAAATTATGTGGAAGAGGAAAATAAGAAGGCTTCCTGTGAGGAGGGGTGGAAAAGTCATCGGGATATTGACCGAAAACGATATCGTAAGGATCAGCCCGGGACTCATAGAAATAACAAGGGGAATAATGGGTGATAGGGAGGAGGGGTTGATAAAGGGGATTCACGGCATCTGCGATTCATGCCACGAATTCTCAGAAAATTTAATTTACAAAGCAGGGAACTATTACTGCGAGAGATGTTATTCATCTAAGAGTTATCTGTAAACTATATTACGATGAAATAATAAAGTAAGAATGGCCGTCGGCAAGGAGCTCATATTAAGCCGGGGGAAGGTACAGCTTCCCATATTCCTCCCTGTGGCAACCAGGGGATTTGTCAAGGCTGTACCTATGCACAGGATCAATGAACTGGGAATTACCACGCTCATCTCCAACTCAGTGCACCTTGCAATATCGCCAGGGATAGAAACACTTGAAAGATCAGGGGGGATTAACGGCTATACCAAATTCTCCGGTAACTATTTCACGGATTCAGGTGGGTTTCAGATAATAAAGAAGGAACTTGTCAAAGTAAATGACGGGGGGATCACCTTCCGAGACAGGAAATCGGGGAAGAAGATCTTTGTAAGTCCAGAGTACAGCTCGGAAATTCAAGCAAAAATCAGATCTAGTGTTGCGATGATGCTTGACGACTGCCCTTCATATGGTGATGGTCAAGAAAGAATAAAGCTCTCCGTCAGGAGGACATACGAGTGGGGGAGGATTTTTTCGGAACGTCGTGTCATTGGTCAGAAAAAGTTCGGCATAATACAGGGAGGTTTTGATCCTGACCTTAGGAGGCAGAGCGCCAAACTTATGACAGGCTTGGATTTTGACGGATTTGCTATTGGCGGGTTGAAAATAGGTGAACCTGCAGAACTGACGGACAAGATCCTCATTAAGGCCCTTCCACTTATTCCAGAAGGCTATCCTGTTTACCTGATGGGTGTAGGTGATCCCTTATCCATATACCGTTATTCATCTCTTGGGGTTGACATATTCGATTCAACTTATCCAACGCGCAACGCACGGCATGGTTTTGCCCTAACCTCCGTGGGGCCTGTAAACCTCAAGAACGCGAAGTATATGGATTACCTGGGGCCCATTGATGATTCCTGCGACTGTGAGGCATGCAGAAACTACAGCAGATCAGAACTTAGAGAAATGTATAGAAATGAAGATCCTGCCTTCCAGTACCTCGTCACAATTCACAATCTAACATTCATGAACAAATTTATGGAATATATAAGAAACGGGGACAGAAATGCTATAGAGATAGCTAGTAAGTTCAGTAAAATCAATAACTCAGTAGATCATAGCGTTCAAGATGGGTAGGTGGCAGAGTGGCTATGCACGGGACTGCAGATCCCGACTATTGGGGTTCGAATCCCCACCTACCCTTATTTGAAACCTTGCACCAACTGGGGTTTTTTACACAGCTCATGAATACTGAAGCACAGCGTATATTGCAGAACTGGGTGCTTAAGAACCTCACATTTAGCGCGAAGGTTTAAGATTCTGTTCCTCATTGCACAAGCTCTCTACTATTTTCATTTCCCTAGAATATTGCACCAATTTTGCTTTGGCTGGCCAATCTAGGTGATCGCTCTCCATTCAAGCAGTTGTGGTTGTTCCGTCTCTGCATTTAGGCATCCAGTAACTCCAAAATCACAATAAATATTAATACGGGGTTTTACAATCTTATCTCGTGCCCCCCTATGAATATGGGGACCTGGTCCGAAGGTCTAGATTACGGCGGAGGATCAAGACATATATTGTCGCGGGCATAGTTATATCTGTAGTCATACTTTTAAGTTTTGGAATCTATCACGAGCATTCCGCTGAAAATAAGGTCTCTGTCAGTCTCACATATTTCACGGACACTGTAATAAGGAACAGCACGGTAATCGAGGTACCTGCGATGAATTACTCTGCATTCACTACCACGCTTCACTACGATTCCCTTTTCCAAGGTTCCTTTCATTCATCTGTTAACATTGTAATGTATGTTCTCACTCTCAATGAATTCCAGGCCTTTGCTGCGAGGGAAATATTTGGGTATCTTTACTCGACAGGCTTGGTCAACAGTTCGTACTTCTCAATATCCCTGATACCCGGAACATATTACATCGTTTTTTCTGACATGGCAAGTGGGATATCGGCCACCGTGATCCTGACCAGTCCTTTTTTGGTGAGCTACTTCCTCTAGCTACCTCTCGTCTATTGGTATGTATTTATTCCCTATCTGCCCTGAATAATATTCAAGCGGTCTGAAGAGTTTGTTGTTGTTCCAGTATTCCAAAATGTGAGCTCCCCAGCCTGCCATTCTTGAAGATACAAATATTGGGGTGAAAAGTTCACTTTCTATGCCCAAAACCCTGTAGAGGGGGCCAGAGAAGAAATCTATATTAGGCCAGATCCCCTTTGTTTTTCCCAATTTTTCTATCATAAGCTTCTCTGCCCTAATTGCTATCTTTAAAAGGGTCTCCACCTCTTCCGTTGGTTCTCTTGTGAGGCTCTCATCAAGATACCTTCTAACAATTCTTGCCCTCGGATCGTACACCTTGTAAATTCTGTGGCCGAAGCCCATGATCTTCTTTTTACCTTCCAAAGCATCCTCGATGTAGCGTTCCGTATTGTCAGGATTTCCGATAGCATACATCATCTTTAGAGCGGCTTCATCAGCACCCCCGTGCAGCGGCCCCCTAAGGGTCCCTATTCCTGTTGTAACGGCAGAATAAACATCGGCAAGTGTGGATGCCGTTACGAGAACTGAAAATGTAGATGCATTAGTACTGTGTTCAGCGTGCAAAATGAACATTAGATCCATCAATTTCGCATCAAAATCGCTCGGTTTCTTTCCTTTGAGCATGTAAAGGAAATTTGAAGGTATAGAAAGACTCCTGTCCGGATTGATGGGCGGTAGCCCCCTTTTGAATCTTCCTGTTAGTGCAGCGATGAGCGGGAGCCTAGCAAGCAGGGTGATTATCTTATCGAGCGTGGCATCCCTTTCCCTGTTCAGCGGATCCTGATCATAGACGCTCAACATGGAAGCTGCTGTCCTCATAACATCCATGGGGTGCGTTCTCACCGAGATTAGCCTTACCAGATCAATGATCTCCTGCGGGAGTTCCATCCTCTCAGAAAGTTTTGTCCTGAATGAATTCAGTTCAGCTCTTGAAGGCAATTTTCCATATACTAGGAGGTATACAACCTCCTCAAAATTTGATTTATCCGCAAGGTCTTCTATGGAATATCCCCTGTACCACAACTTCCCATTCAATCCATCAACGAGTGATATCGAGCTCTCATCAACATATACCCCCTCCAATCCATAATTTATAGTAGGTTTCTCAGCCATATTGATCGATATATAGAGACGTTACAATTATTTAATGCTATTTTTATCTAATGGCGCGTTGGCCATGATTAGTCTAAATTAATGTTTTTATGTTCGTTCAAATTGGTTGAATTAGCATCCCGGTCCTGGAATAGAGAGTTTTTATTGCGACGTTTTGTAACTCATCTTCCACTCTTTATAACGGTTTGAGATGGTACTGATAATAAAGTTATAACAAATAGCGACTTACTGCCCGCATAAATTCGGGGAAAATTTTAATCCGAAAATGAAATCCCATTTATCAATTCTTATATGAAAGGTAAAACAAATAATGATATCAACGGAATGCATAAATACTGGCACTATGGTCTCACCGTCTTTACTCTCCTCGCCATACTAGCATCAGCTGCGCTGCTGAATGGGTTTTATCACTTCTATTCAGTCCAGTCTTACAGACTGAAAGATGTCACCATTCCTCTAGCCGGATTCCTTGCAGGTTACGCAGGAATATTCATCAGCATTCTGCTCCTTCCGATCCCAGATTACGTTCTGATACCGTCCTATGGTTACCTATGCTCGATCGGTGTTTTCAACCCTTACCTTACCCTGCTGGCAAGCACTGCCGGCGCAGTAATCCCAATCGAATTCATACTGGGTCTTTACGCAGGCTCCAGAATTCTTAAGAAGATCCTATCCCACATGAGGATCTCGGATGCAAGAATTTCCGTTGCTACAGACTGGGTGAAGAGACACGGTAATTTCTCAGTGTTTCTAGCAACTTTTGTGCCATTTTTCTACAGTGCTGCATCATTTTCGGCCGGAACACTTAAAATGCGGTTTTCTTCCTTCATGATCGTCAGCACGGTAGGATTCTCACTCAGATACATAGGGCTTGAATTGATCGGCTACTATGGTCTGTACCTCTTCACGTCCCAGTATGATTACAAGTATAGGTATGTATTCGCGAGTCTTCTCGTGACATCAGCATTATACGCTATAGCATATTCTCTCAAAAGTAACCAGGCATCAAAAGCGCCAATGCCTTACTAATCGATTTTTACGCATTTTCTTGCGCCACCTACCCCGGGGGAATACCTGTGAGCCATACAATTTTATACTTTATAAGAAAACTGAACAATCTTATTTTGGAATGGGGCTCTGAAATTGAGGAGTGGCGGTGGAACTTTGTGAAGGATTTCTATATCAATAAAAAACCATAATTTTCCAACTTCTGGGCCAAAGATTTAAGAGGATTTCTGCATCCCTCGGCAACCTTATTGTGATACTTCCTGTTTAATCTACAAAAAGTCATTAGATAACTCCTGGCTATTACTGATAGTTAAGAATGGTACCGGCAGCATGCAGGCTCATTCAAGTCTAAATTGTCTGCTAACTTCATCAAGAATGGCCTTCTCTCGCTCGACTGCTACGTTGATCATACACTGTTTTGCACTCTCGTAGCCGTTGCTGCCAAGTTTATCAGGGTCACTTTTAAGCGCATTCAGGATTGCTTCAGCGGCTTTCTCATAGTCGCCCGATGGGAAAACATATCCGTTCGACCCGTTGATCACCAGCTCGCTCGCACCAACTCCGCTACTAACAACAACCGGTTTCTTGTGCAACCACCCCTCCAGAACCGTTATTCCGAAACCCTCTATGTTTGAAGTCAGAAGAACAACAGAAACCAGGGAATAAGCCGCCTTCAATTCTTCTTGTGTAGAATGACCCAGGAAGAATACCCTGTCGGACACACCTAGCTCCCTGGATAAGTTTTCTAGCTCTCTCTTCCACTGTGCGCCCTTTCCGTAACCCAGACCACCCTTTTGGGAGGAGGAAAAACTCCCATCCCCTATAAGTAGGAGTTTCGATTTTACCCTCTTTGAAAGGATAGCAAAAGCCTTTATACCTATATCCTGGGACTTTATTCTATCCATGCGCGCGACCAAGAGAATGAGCTTCTCATCATCTTTTAGATCTATCCTTTCTCTAAGCCTCTCGATCTCCTCCCATCCTGCTGGAGGGTACCATTCATCTGGATCAATGTACGGGTAGAGCTGGAATGCCTTTCCCCTGAAATCCGAGTTAACTAATCCTTCCAGATCACGCCTCGTGCTTACAATAACGGCATCGAAACTTTCCATCCCCTTAATGATAATCCTTCTCGCAAAATCACCAAGGATACCCGGTACAAGCGGTACGTGCCACCTCAGTAGAGCTGGAGCAGGAGGGCCTATGAACGTTCCAGTGAGGAGCAGCTGGAAGTCCTGGATGTAAAATATGTCAACATCCTTTATATAATCGAACATTCTGCTAGCATTCACCCAGTTGTAATGTGCATAGGCCTTGAAGCCATCTGTTGTAAATTTACCGTTCTCGACCCCGTGGATCTCATTCCAGAGTTTTTCCTTGAACCAGGTGTATTCCCTTAGTATTTTTTCCTCTACCTCCACGTGCGACACTAAAATATTGTCAACTAGGACGTTAGGAGGGGAATTGATCCCCAGCGCGACCCATGTGACAGCGCTTACGGATGAATCTTGCATCATTTTCTTAACTGATGGGAATATCATGTTTGTCACCCCACCGGGGGTAAACTCATAATCGATACCTTCCTCAAGCTCCGATACGTTCACCGGATCTGAAAGGGTCCCATACTTCTCCAGGAGATTCTCGTAACTTAATTTGAATCTAACTATTGGAGTCTGGCTGTTTATGCAGATCTTCATGGAATCATCACTCAATAATCATCTATTATATCTTTCCTTTTTCTGTTTTTGGCAAGTAACAAGCGCAGTGACGAAATACATTTATAAATTCATCCTAAGAATAGGTGATGATCACCAATGAGTTCCGCATCGTCATGGATGGGCTAACTGGAAACAGTGAGCAAACATCAAGGATAATGAGAGAGAGCCTCGCTGTTTGGGAATACGTGCATAGAAAAATTGGAAGTGGGAGGTACTGGCAGATAACCAAGGATGAGGTCAGGGTCCTATATTCCTTAATCGCTGCCAGGAGGCCCAAGGTCGTGATAGAAACGGGCATGGGGCCCGGAGTTTCAACAACTTCAATTCTGTCAGGTCTAAAGGGTTCCGGAAAGGTAATTAGCATCGATCCTGGAGAGCCTTACGGTAAGGGAGACAGAGACATTGGTTTCGTAATTCCGGAGGAACTGAAAAAGGATCTCATATACGCGAAGGGAAGAACTTCAGATAAGCTAAATGAAGTATTGAAAAAAATCGGAAGGGTGGATTTTTTCTTCCACGATTCCGATCATTCGTATGAAAACGTGATCTTTGAACTTGAAACTGTATTTCCATACCTAAGTTTAAATTATTTAATCGTTATTGATAACTACAACTGGTCCGACGCCCCTGCTCACTTCGCCAAAAATCACGGTCTAAGATTGTTGCACATTGCAGACGATATGGCATTGATCACAGAGTAATGCGCCCATTATCACAAAGGTGCTTTTTCCAAGAATTCCTTTACAGAATTGTCCAGAAAACTCGACCATGCGATCAGCGGAAGAATCGAACTCCTTATCGTGAGAATCTTAGATGATGCATATGGAATGAAGGGGATGTTAGTTTTAACGTTCGCAAGAACAAGATTTTCTGGTCTACCCTTGAACCTCGAAGTCTTCTTTCCACGTAGCATTTCCTGCCACTCCTCATCGGATACCTGTCCTATGCTTCTCCTGATAATTGTTTCAGCCGATATCCTAACAAAATTCCAGGAAAAAGATTTGCCAGAGAATATGAGGAGTGTATACGAATTCCCGTTAAAATTTGCAATCTTTTCGATCGCCACTCTCTTATTTCTGTCCCTTGAAAAATTGCTAAGATTCCCGTTTAGGAATTCATTTATGGCACAAGATAGCTTGAGTGGGTCAGTGGCGTGAGGAGAGACGTACCAGTATTCTTTTTCAATTCCAGATCTTAGGTTGATGAATTCGTTACTGGCAAAGTAGGCCGTTACTGCTATCCCGCTAAGAGAATCCACCACCTTACATAGCTTCAAAACATCGTCGTACTCGACTTCAATAACTGTAGCCGCAGACCTGACGTGCGAATCTGTCCTAGAGGAGGATAGTACTTTCCTTATTCCGAGTGGGTTAAGAGCCCTCAGGATTTCTCCCTGTACAGTTCTGATACCTGGCTGTGTCTGGAACCCATGGAATGTATCATCGTACGCTATTTTCAACAGGCAGAACAAAGTCCCTGTACCTCCTGGAAAGCCTGTCCGCAAGCTTCGTTTGCGGGAAATGGCCCTCCTTCATGAGTAGCTGCAGTGCCGTTTCAAGCGGCGTACCAAACCCGTAAGATATTATGTATTTTCCGTATATTCTCGCGACCATCTCTCCACCGATGTAAACATTTTCCCCTTCAGTGTGGCCCATCAGCAATTTTTTTGCTATCCCCACAGTTGAATTGTCCGTGTTGGCACCAGCAACCGTGGCAAGCCCCCTACCGAGCGGATGAAGGACGCCGTTACCATCCACGGCGTTGAGTCTCCCCTTCGAAAGGAGACACTCAACTATTTCCCCCTCGCGAAGATAGAGGTAGTTGGGAATGTATGGTGCTCTTACCTTTTTAACTGAAATCTCAAATGTCACCTCCTTTCCAAAATCAACAGCAACGCCCACCCCTATCCTACCTTTGTAAGATACATCTATTGCTCTCACAGATTCCGTCGATCCGTCACGCTTTGAAATATCAAGATTCTTAACCTGTTCATTGTATCTTTTAAGGGGGAATTCTGATTTGAACTCGGTGAATTTGACTCTTTCCATGTTCTCAACCCTTCCGTTTATGACAGGGATTCCGTCACTCCTCAATCTTCTTATCTTCTCACTGACCCCTCTCGGATGCGTGTAGCCACCGATGCGTCCGTCTGACATTACCACTCTGTAGCAGGGTATGGAATCGGGTTCCTCATTTTCTGACAGCATCTGCCCTACAGCTCTTGAGGCAACTATATCTCCCAATTGCATCGCAAGGTCTCCGTAGGTGGAAACGTACCCTTCTGGAATTTGCCTGACCAGCTCGTAGAATGCTTCGTAGATATCCGGCTTATCTATCATTGAGACCTACTTCCATTTCCTGCAGCTCCTCAGCGGCCAATACGTTCGGGAATACAGATTTGGCCTCACTCACGATAGGTGAAATATCGGCATATCTGGGACTGAAATGCAGCAAAATTAGTTTCCTGGAATTTGAGTCCCTTGCCTGAATGGCCGCGTCATAACCAGTCGAATGCCCGTAGGATACGACCTTATCTTTAAATGAGGTATCACCAGTCGCCTCGTGGATCAGAATAGTTGAATCCCTGAATAATTCTAGAAGTGCAGGATCTCTCCTCGTATCACCGGAATATGATATTTTCCTGCCCTTCCTTATTCCTCCGGAGATATCCTTCGCCTCTATTGTCCTCCCCAAATACTCAGCGCTACCGTTTCTCCTTATCTTTTCGAGGAGGTTCCTTGGAATTCCCAGGTTTTGTATTTTTACTTCATCGAATTTGGGAACATCTTTCTCTATAAATGCGTACGATAGCGCCGGTATTGTGTGATTTGCCTTGGCGGATTTTATCGTATAATCTCCAAAATCCAGGGTCTCGTCCCCGTAAAGATCCTTTATCCTGATGTCAAAGTTCAGAGAAAAATAGCCGATTGAGAGAAGATTGCTGAGTATGACGGATGAGCCAATCGGCCCATATATTTCCAGCGGATCGCTCCTGCCATAGAAACTCATCGTCTGAATTAACCCAGGTAAACCGAGGAAATGGTCTCCGTGATAATGTGTGATGAATATTCTCTTTATCTTCATCATTGAGAGGGAACTCTTCATCAAAGATGTCTGGGTGGTTTCCCCACAGTCGAAAAGAATAGCCTCCTCGTCAATCCTAAGCGCTATACTGAGTGTATTCCTCTGAGGTGTTGGCCAGGACCCCCCTGTCCCGAGTATATACAATTTAACCGTCGACAGCATCAGGATCTTTCGAAGATTTTTTCCTCTACAATTTTGAACTCTTCTAGAGAGCTTCTGGTCCTTGGCCTGGGAGGTAGGAAGTAACAGTCACACGACGCCGTGTCTGAAAGGAATATATCAAATAATCCTATCTTCTCCGACAGTCCTTCTATTTCTATTTTATCGAATCCGATCAGCGGCCTGAAAACAGGCATCGATGTCTTCTCTTCGATCGTGCCCAGATTTTCCACAGTCTGGCTTGCGACCTGGCCGAGATCCTCCCCCGTTATTATTCCCTTTGCTCCAATTTCTTTCGCATACTTCTCCCCCTCACTGTACATCTTCCTCTTGCAGAAGATGCAAGTCCAGCGCTCTTCTCCGTTCTTTCTAAGCTCCATAACAGTCTTGCCTATCATTTTCCTGTGATCAACAATCTTAATTTCTATCGGGTAGGGGGAAAACTGCTCAAGGAATTCCTTGTTTCTGAAAACCTTCTCGAGTAGGCGGGAGCTCTGGAAGTAGTGTATCAGGCTAAGCTCCATACCCCTTTTCATCATCATATAAGCTGCAACGGGTGAATCAATTCCACCTGAGATAAGTGCAACTCCTTTTCCCTGAGACCTGACAGGCATCCCCCCAGGTCCGCTTATAGACGTGGTATATATGTATGTGAATTTTGTTCCAATATCTACACCAACATTTACATCGTACCCCCTGAGGTCAACCCGAGCACCTGGATTCTGGGCTAGGATGAGCTCTCCGAGGTGGGCAGAATATTCCTGAGAGTTATAGGGGAAGCTCTTGTTCCTTCTGTTAACAGTGGCTCTGAAACTCCCTTTTATTGAAATTTTGGAAACTGCGTCCTCAATCTCAGAAGGTAAAGAATTTACTCTTGTAGCTGGAGAAAACGATGAAATGCCGAAAACCTTGGTCAGGATGTTATCCAGTAAGCGGTCGGATTCGATAACAAGCCTTGACTCCTCGATACTCACCTCACCCCTGATAGAGTTTTCGTTCAGCTTAGCCATTATGTTTCTCCTAAGCAGCTCCTCGAAGTATCCCCTATTATCACCCTTTGTACCTATTTCCGAGTACCTGACCAATGTGAACACATTGCTCTAGCTTGATCTATCTTATCTACTTTTCTTAGCTTCCTGAGAAGATAAGAAAGCTTTAATTTAAATTGAAGGTATCAATACGACTATTTATAATAATTATCCATATACCGTTTTAATGAGCTACATCGATCAATTGATCCACATAACCATAGAACTCTTCGTGGTAGTTGATCCCTTTGCAGCTATGATAATGTACATCTCGTTTGCGAAGGACGAGAGTGAAAGGGCTAGGAAAGTGATGTTGAACGATGCTACGTTGGCAAGCTTCTTGATACTCCTCTTTTTCGCTTTTGCGGGATATTATATATTGCTTTACTTTGGCATATCAATTGCGGCACTAGAAATAGCAGGAGGCATACTTATATTGCTCACCAGCGTTGAGATGGTTACAGAGGGTGACAAACCGGCAGGTAAGAGCAAAAGTAACAGAGATAAAGCCGGTCCCAGGGACCTCGGAATTGTTCCGCTAGGCACTCCTCTTCTGGCAGGTCCGGGCGCGATCTCTTTAGTCATAATATTGATGCACGACTACAGTCCGGTACTCGTTGTCTTAGGGATAGTGATAGTGTCCGCCGTTACGTTTTTCCTCTTCCTTTCAAGCTTTTTTATCTATGATATAATAAAAGAAAAAGGGGCTCGTGCACTCACCCGGGTATTCGGTATACTAGTTGCCGGGTTCGCTATACAGTATATCTTGACGGGTGCAACTCTGTTTTTTCAGATCAAGTGAGGGAAAAATGCATATATAGTGAAACTCAATTGACGCTTAATGAATGCTTCCACCGGTGATATTTGTTTAGGGTATAATTCAAACAAGGCGAATCTCCTCAACCCAGGAATTTCATATTTCCGGTCGTGTACCATATGAGGGTGATATCTGAAACTCTCGACAATATTCAGAAGGTTGTAGACGCGATGAGGGACGGGCCAGTTGTTCTGCCTACAGATACCCTTTACGCTCTGTCCGTACCCATAAGGAGCAAGGCGCAGTTTGACAGGGTTTACAAATTGAAAAACAAGACCATGGAAAGCGCGAGCCCGATCGGTTTCTATGGTCTAAGAGATATGGAAAAATATTGCAGCATGGATGAGGGCGCCAAGAACATAGTCAGGAAATTAATGCCTAGTCCTTTAACTCTTGTCCTCGAGGCAAAGATTGAAGGTCACTGGGTTGTTAACGGCAAAATTGCCGCCAGAATACCGGACAGACCATTCGTTAGGGAAGTCATAAGAATGGTTGGTCCAATAACCTTGGTCGGGGCAAATATAAGGGGATACAAGACTTCTTCCAATATAGAAGAAATTCTTAGACAGTTTGGGAACAGCGTTGGACTATATGTCAAGGCTGAGAAGGTGGGGGGTATTCCTTCAACCATATACGATTACACCACTGGAAAATTGTTGAGGGAAGGACAGATAACGCTAAAACAGATAAGGGAGTCAGAAAATGGAAATTGATGATTATATCCAAGCTGGGAAGATAGCATCTGCTGCCAGGAGTGAAGGATTCAGGATGATAGAGGAGGGTGTACAGCTTCGAGCGGTTGCCGACTATCTGGAGGATTATATACGGGGTAGTGGAGCAAATATAGGGTTCCCTGTTAACCTATCTTTAAACAACGAGGCCGCCCACTTTACTCCAGCGCCAGATACGGAGTTGAAGTTTAGTGCGGGTGATCTAGTGAAACTTGATCTTGGCGCTGAGGTGAACGGGTGTCTTGCAGATACTGCCGTCACGAAGGAGGTGACAACAAACAAATGGTCAGAGCTTATAAGAGCTTCAGAGGAAGCTCTGCAGAATGCGATAAAGAAGGTCAGGGTCGGTTCACTCACATCCGAGATTGGTAGGGAGATAGAGGCGACGATCAAGAGATACGGATTCAATCCAATATACAATCTCACGGGTCATACCCTGGAAAAATACGTCCTGCATGCGGGCACCTCGTTTCCTAACTATGACGATGGTTCTAGGGTGCGCCTCTACCCTGGCATGGCCTTCGCGATCGAGCCATTCGCAACTACTGGAAGGGGAAGGGTGAAGGGCCTGGAATTCGGAAACATAATGCTCTGTTTAAAGGATGAGACGGAGGAATGGTCAAAGGCTATAAGGAAGGAATCCAGGGGTCTTCCATTTTCTGTGAGGGACGTTTCAAGGTTGTACAAGGATTATGATTCCATACTAAAGGAAGCTCAAAGGAAGAAATACTTCTACTTCTACCCTATCTTGAAAGAGGACAGGGGAGAGATGGTGTCCCAGACCGAGCACACCATATACCTGAGGGAAGATGGGCCTATCGTAACAACTCTATGATCTCGGCATCTACAGATTCGTAGAGTTTTTCAAGCGTTACGTTCGAATCGATGTATTTTACATTGCCTGTTACATTTCCCAACTGCAGGTACATCTTCTGAACGCCCTCAAGGTAATCCATTCTTTCAAATCTCGATAATTCCCCCCGCCCCCTGATACGCTCAAGCGCTCTACCAACATCGCTCAATAGAACGAATACGTGGGAGGGGATTACCGGAAGCATTTTGGAGACGCTATTGAAAAAATCAATGTACCGATCGATGTTGCCGAACCTCTTCCAGAGATCATAGCCCTGATAGGCAAAGCTTGAGTAAAGCGACCTGTCAGAAACAATGTTAGCGTCTGAGGGTAAATTCCTGAGCATGTTCGCCCTGTCAGCCATAAATAGGAAGAAATCAGTAGTAGGATCCCACTTGCCCTTCCTTACGAGCATTCCGATATCAGAGTCTGAGGGTTCCTGAACCATAAGAAAATTAAACTTTTCAGATATATGTCTAGCAACGAATGTTTTTCCAGTTCCATCTATTCCCTCGATCGCGACGTACAACCTAGAAGAAGGAGTCAATGCTCCGCTGCACCCCCTGTTTTCTGGCCTGTTTTATCCGTGAAAGAGCCGACTCAACCCTGTCCCTAGAGAAATTATGCAGTTCTACGAGTATTTCCATAATTTTTTGCTCATCCAGTTCCAGGTTACCTATCTGTCCTGAATCACGCACTTCAGGGTTCATGAATATGTTCTTTATATCTTCGTAGTTTTCAATTTTTATCGACGGTATCTTCTCTATTGAACCGTATTTCTTTATAAGCTGATAGGCCTTCTTCGGGCCGACCCCCTTTACCCCGTCATTGAAGTCAGTTCCGACCAGAATCCCTATATCAATTAGTTGTCCCCTCGTTATTCCCAATTTTCTTAGAACATCGTCCGTCTCAATAATTTCCGGCTTAACTTCGATCACCCTTCCAGTTTTACCGTATCTTCTCTTGCCAGTGATCGTAAGGTTCCTGATGAGCCTGGGAGAGCCGAAAAGGAGGGAATCATAATCCTGCGAAACTGCAGAATACGCAACTCCGGTCCTGCATAGATATGAAGCCTCTGCCTCGCCTTCCGAGGGTGCGTCGATCACGTGAATGCCCATTGCTGTCAGCAATTTCTTTGATTCATCAACCATGTCAGGTGTAAGCCTTGAAGTTCTGGACGCGTAACTTCTTGCCTTTTCGTAGTCACCCATTGCGAGAGACAGTCTGTATTCCTCCTCTGCCTTTTCCTTGAGGGCGATCCTTTCCTTTATGGTCTTGTCTTTTAAGGCCGGTGGTTTCCCGTCAAAAACGTAAATGGGAACTATCCCACCCTCTAGGAGATTTATGTTCCTGTAAAAGATGCCAGAGAGGTGCGATGTTACATTTCCGTTCCTATCCCTGAGAGGAGAGCCATCATATTCCCTTATGTTGCTGAGGAACTGGTATACAACGTTAAACGCATCGACCGCAACTACCCTGCCCTTCAGGCTTTTAAGGTCTATTTCCCTGCTTTCGACCAAGGAGGATATGTCTACGCCCATTCAAAATAATTAGGCTAATTTAGAATATAATTTATTCTATTCCATCCTCAACGATCCTGAATTTGCACCTTATTCCTTCGGGTAGACTCCTGTGCTTCATCACTACAAGTTCTCTAACCCCTCCGCCCCCCCTCTCCACCTTGAAAATAGCCTTTGCCATGTGGGCCAGGGCGCTTCCGCCCATAGGTTTCACCTCGCTGGTATCCTTGTCAGTATATACCTGATTTACCATGAGTACCGGGACATCTAGTGTGGATGCCAGGTTTGAAAGCATCTCGATCTGCGTGAGGAGGGTGTTGGACGTTCTCTTACGAAGCTCGGTCCTTATGTCTCTTTCCACCCTGTAGTGGGCCGTTATGGTATCAACTACGATCAGTACCACATCCTGCATGGATGAAACCAGGTTAAGAATAGTCGGAACGGATTCAAGCTGTTCCTCGTAGCTCTTTATTCTGAAGAATTTCACGTTGGAAGGGACTGTGCTAGGTCCACTCATCTGGGCAAATCTTTCTCCCGAGACGCCCTCAGTGTCTATATAGATTATCTTTCCAATTTTCGAATTTTTGAGTGAAGCGCTGAGAACAAGGTTGGTTTTTCCGCTCCCAGGTTCACCGTAGATCTCTGAAATTATACCGCTCTCGAACCCACCCTGCAGAAAATCATCCAAATTTTTGGAGCCAGTTGACAGCCTGCCACTCATATAATTTCTCTGAGAACCTTAGCTAACTGGCCGAGGTCATTTCCCTTTATGACAAGATCCACCCCGTCGACCTCGCGTTCTGAATTGAAGAGAATGGAGTAATCAGACCTTCTGAACATATCTATGTCCCATTCGGAATCGCCCACAGAGACCTTGAATCCCTTGAACCTGTCTAGTATTTTACCCTTATTTTGGGGATCCACCACACCCCTCCCCCCAACTAGTTTGCCTTCTCTGAACACAAGTTCGTTGGAGTATATCTCGTTAATAGGAAAGAATGAGCTAACCCTAGAAACTATTGCGTCCACACCACCTGAAATTGCTACCTTCCTTCCCCTGAACTCAGCAAGGAATGAGGATAGCTCCTGGAAATTGGGGTTCGGCTCAACGCTCTCTGCTATCTTCTCTATCTCAGATTTCCTGACGGTGCCCTTTTTTCTAATCCATAGGGCCACGTCCCTGTCAACAAATTCCTGGTAGCTTATCAGACCCTTGAGGAATGCGTTGAGCGAATCCCCGTTACTGACTCCGAAGTAGTCATGAATAATGCCCCAGCTGCTTTTCTGCTTTAGGAGAACACCATCCACGTCGAATGCTATGAGGGAGGGCTGCATCCGATCAAGATACGTTTTCTATATATAAGAGCATGAGTGGAGACAGCGAACCGCACTTCCCGTGCCCTCGCGGAACACAGTACGCATGCGGAACGCGGACGGGCTTAACCTTCGGGTTCGGAATGAGACCGGGTGTTTCCCCGTCGCTATGGCCGTCAACCTACCCCTTATTTACAATAATTATTAATCATTTTCTATCCGCCCGGACTAGCGATTTTGCCGTGACCAGAATTTAAAATAATTCCTGTTTTATCTCAGTTAACTGAAGGATTTGAAATGAAGAAGGTGGGCTTTATCATTAACCCGGTTGCAGGTATGGGCGGGAGAGTAGGTCTAAAGGGTACTGATACTCCACAAATAGTTGAAGAAGCACTCAAGATGGGTGCCAGAGTGACCTCACCTGAGAAGGGATACAGGGCTCTCGAGAAACTGAAGGGAATTGGGCAATTGTTGGAACTGTTTACTTGTTCCGGGGATATGGGAGAGAACACAGCTAAGAAATTGGGATTCAAATTCAGAATTGTCTATGAGGCCCCGGAAAGTACAACGAGAAATGATACAGTGGACTGTGCTCGCAAGATTCTGAATGAGGGGGCGGACATTCTTATATTCGCAGGAGGTGACGGAACAGCCAGGGACATATGCGAGGCTGTCGGAAATAAGATTGTCGTATTGGGTGTCCCTGCAGGTGTAAAGATGTACTCTTCCTGCTTCGCTGTCACTCCGGAGGCAGCGGGAGAGCTAGCTCTCACGTTCCTTTCAGATAAAGATTTTGATATAATTGATGCAGAGGTACTTGATGTGGATGAAGAACTGTTCAGGAAGGGTATTCTTTCCACAAAGCTTTACTGTTACTTGAAAACACCGTATGAAAGGCTTCGGCTGCAGGGTTCGAAGGTCGCAAGTGATGAAGGCAGCGAGAAGGTTTACCAGGAGGCAATAGCCAGTTATCTGCTGGAAAATCTTCAGAAAGGTCATTACTACATAATTGGTCCGGGTACAACGGCCAAGTATGTTCTAAAAATGCTGGGGATAGGAAGCAATGTTCTGGGAGTAGATGTGATATTTGTAAAAGAAACAGGCACGGTAGAGATTGTGGGTAGTGATATGAATGAGGCGGGAATCCTAAAGGCGATCTCAAATATAGACTCGAGCAAGCTACACCTTATCGTGACTCCACTTGGTGGTCAGGGATTTCTCCTAGGCAGGGGGAATCAGCAGATAAGTCCAGCAATCATAGATAAAGTGGGGAAGGACGGAATAGTCGTTATAGCAACATGGAATAAAATCAGATCTTTTGAGCCAAAACGTCTTCTTTTGGACACAGGCTCTCCAGATACGGACAGGAAACTGGAGGGTTACTACAAGGTTGTAACGGGTTACCACACCTTCTACATGCTGAGAGCTAGGAGTTTTTCATAAAACAATTAGCCTGAAAAGGTCTGTTTGTAAATTTATTATTTTCAAGAAATCTACATTAGAAAATAAGCAATTCCTGGAGTTATCTTAGCTTAAAGGTGAAATACACCTGAGCAGCAATCACAAGCAAGTAAGACAAGATGAGAAATAACACTCACTCCCGATTCAGAGAAATTTAGTTGCGGGTTTTGAATATGAACAGCGATTTTTGCCAGTCCTACGCATGAAATTTAGTTCCTTCATTACCCATTTAAGGCTCAAGAGGGATAATAGTTGAGGTCTAAAAATTGTCAAATCCTCCGGTAGGAAAGATGTGAGTTTCAACAAATTCAGCTTTCAGGATAAGCATTCTCTTAAAGCCTAATAATTCGAGAATTAGGCAACAACATTTATAATAAAGCAGCTTGATGCTAAGGAGAAATGAAGCTGATTTACAGCGAGGGTACGATTGTCGTGGAGGACCCAGAAAGGATTCCAGGGTATCTGAAATTTGATGCAAGATCCGGTTCCTACAGGGCAGAGGGGTATCAGTATGCGAAGCTCAAGGCGGATTTCCCGGATGTGGAGGATCACGTGATCGAGGAGGGTAAAATTAATTTGAAGCACACGGAGGTCTTGAGATCGTACCAGAAAAAAGCTGTTGACATATGGGCTGCAAACTCATACAATGGGGTCGTGGTGCTGCCGACTGCTGCGGGAAAGACGCACATTGGCATAGAGGCCATGGCAAGGTTATCAACAACTACCCTCGTTATTGCGCCCACCATTGAACTTGTCCAGCAGTGGAGGGAAAGGCTGCAGAAGACTTTCGGCATAGAGGTAGGACAGATAGGCGGCGGGGAGAAGGATATTAGGGAAATATCTGTGAGCACATATGACTCTGCTTACCTCATGGCAGAGAAGCTCGGCAACAGGTTCGCGTTTTTACTTGTGGACGAGGTGCATCACCTTGCCGCCGAAAGGTTTGTGGAGATAGCGAGGATGTTCGTTTCACCCTACAGGTTGGGCCTTACCGCTACCTACGAAAGAACGGATATGTTACAGGAAAATCTGGGGAAATTCATGGGCGGGAAAATATTCGAATTGGGATACGAAGAGCTTACGGAATATTTGGCAGACTATGAAATAGTAAGGATACCAGTCGAGCTCGAGCAGGATGAGGAGGAGGAGTACGAGAGAAATAGGGCAGTATTCATATCGTACCTAAGAAAGCACAGAATGAGGATCAGGGGGCCGTGGGACTTTGAACGTTTTATCCTTTCTTCCTGGAATCCGGAGGGGAGAGAGGCGCTTATTGCTTGGAGAAAATCAAGGTCAATAGCCTTTAACTCGAGGGTCAAGGTTGACACAATTAGGTATGTCCTTTCTAAGCACAAAGGTGAAAAAACAATCATATTTTCAGAGGACACTGACACCGCATACTTGGTTTCCAGAGAATTCCTTGTCCCCTGCATAACATACCTGACACCAGGACCGGAGAGGAAGGAATACCTCCGGATGTTCAAGGATGGTGCCGTCACAACAATTGTGACTTCTAGGGTTCTGGACGAGGGCGTCGATGTACCTGACGCATCCGTCGGCGTAATACTGAGTGGATCTGGTTCCACAAGGCAGTTCAGGCAGAGGCTCGGAAGAATTCTCCGGCCGTCTGAGGGGAAAAAGGCAGTTCTCTACGAAATAGTGGCAAGCGGCACAAGCGAATTTGCTACTTCAAAAAGGAGGCGGAAGGGTGTTCCCAGTTCAGCTGATGTCAGTTAGGAGAAGTAATAAAGGCACACTCAGGTCCGTATTCCTAACTGAAGAAAACAGTAACTACTGTTCAGCCGTACTGGACCTTTTCAGTTCTAGCGTTGGAAAAACCAGGAATCAGATCGAGGATGAGTTGAAGACCATGGAGCTGAAGGTACAGAACCCTAAGATACTAAGGGGATTAGCACTTATAATGTTCAGATCTTCCGAGTTCAGGAGGTTGTCATCGTTAGATTCAGAAAGGGTTAGGAAAGTAGTTTTTTCATTGGCGAGGGGCCCATCAATTACCCCAGATGAGAGAAAGGAAATATTGGCTAAGGCGGCTACTGTCCTTGTCGCGGACCTTGCGGACGTTGAAAATGCACTTTACAGCGATATGGATGGCAATAAGATCTTAGATTCTCCTGCCCGCTTATCTTCAGAGAAACTCGCGAGAGTTTTCAACAGAGAACAGATTGAGACTGTTGTGATGAAGTCATTATGGGTTGAGGTATTGACCGAAAGGCACTCCAATGAGTTCATAAGGAGTTTGAGGTTGAAGGGCCTTCTGTACAGCGAAGTTAGGGATGAAAACAAATACAAGATCAGGGTCAACGGCCCGATGTCAATATTTGAGAGGAGCGAGAGATACGGAATTAAGCTCTCCCGGTTTGTTCGGGATGTTATAGCGCATGATGATTGGGAGATTGACGCATCGGTTTCATTGAAGGAAAATGGAAAGAAAAAGGAGTACATTTACCATCTTGACAGTTCAATTAGGGAAATTATCGATACCGAGATTGAAAAATCTGACGTTATTCCTGATTTCGTGAATACCTCGCCGGGTGACATCAATGCGGGGGGTATTGTTGTTGTCCCGGACTATTCAATAAACGTTGGGGAAGATGTTTTTATCTTCATTTCTAGGCCAGCTTCGTACGACTCAGACTTCGCTAGGGAAACAACTTTACGCGATTTTGGTTTCAAAGCGGAAACATTCTGCATTGTTGAGGAAGGCGAAAAATGTCCGAAGGGTGCTGTGTGCTTCAAGGGTGAAGTGGACTGGTGGAGGGCAAGGGGATTTGTCTCTGAGAAATACGGTCGCAAACTGAGGCTTGATGCTTCGGAAGGAATACTTCCTCCAGCAGGCACAGCATTGAGCGATAAGGTTGTATCTCACCTCAATTCCCTTTACCCCGATAGTCAGGCCATGATTGATTATTTGGACTTTATGGGGTTGCAGCCAGAGGAGTCTCTCAGAAAGGCAGGATTCAAGACTGAATGGAAGGGTCTGAGGCTTGTTGTAACGGGAAGAATCGGGGAGAAGTATTGATACCTGTTAAATTCACAATCCAACTTTTAGGGATAAGAGATTCCCGTTCCTCTAGAATTTGCTCAGGGATATCAATCGTCTAGAAAATCTGGTCCAGTTGATTATTTTATCATTTCCATGCATCCATAGTTTTCACCATCTTGATTAAATTGAAATTGGTAGCCTTTCAATGTGACGTCAAAAGGAAGGAAACGGTTCGCTCAAACGGAGATAGTTTGTAAATAATATCTCTTATATGCCTATATTCTCTCGTTTTACTTCATTCCCTGACCTTGCATTATAGTGAACAGGTCCACTTTCATGTGGCATCAAATACCAGACATCTTTCCAGTGAATCTTCTGGAAACTGTAACTAGCTGAAACGCTTTGATATCTGAAGTTAAAGGATCTACCTTTTGTTTCTGGCTATATAATTTTAAAGATTCACTGCTGATTTAGTTGGGTGAATTAAGGACAGCCTGAGGTCTGAGACTCCAGTTTTAAAAGATACCTCTCCCCCATACGAGAAAGTATCATCCTTCAATTCCTCCCTCCGTCTTCAGAACTGTCATTAACTTCATTGTTAGCGTTTGGTGCGTCGGAACCGCATAAAATGTGATTGGCTTTCGAAGTTCATCTAAATACGTCTAAACTGCAAACGATATCAGCTCTTAATCACACTCGAGGCCCCCTCGTGATAAAAGGCCTCCACTATCACTTCTTAATTGATGTCCATGAAGGTATTAAAGAAATTCGAGCTGCAACGTTTTCTAATTTTTTCTCTTCTGCTGGAGGTCGCATCTTTGGAAAAATTCAAGAATCTGGGCCAGGTACTTACAACGTAAAGCAATAGTAATTGTCTTCGCAGTTGCCCCACCCACCTTCTGAACCAACAAGAAATGGTCTATTCTTTCGTAGATTGCAACATCCGCTTAACTTTTTAATACTTCAAATCTTGACAGAGCAAAGTGAAGCACTAGGATACCACTAAGAGTCAATATTCCCCTGTTTAGCATGCAATTTTTTATACAAATAATGCAGCTAGAGAAATTTCCAAAGGTATAAAGTTATGAAATTTGAGCAAATTTAAAGACATAGGAGAGTTTGAAAATGGCTATGCCTAATCAAAGATTTCACCGAAATGAGTCAAAAAGTTTAGTAATGAGGTTTTGCAAACTGAAATTAAACTGCAGAATTTCTTCGATAATCAGGCGGAACAGTACTCTTTTAGACTCCTAACAACTGTATCAGTGTTTACATCGCCTGTTCTGATAAAGGCACCCGCATCATGCTTACTCCCGGACACTAGGATCAAAGATACTTCCTGGCTCTTGAATATCATTTCATTCACGTGCTCTAGTGGGATTCCGCAGTACATTGAGTATATGGAAAATATGTTAGAAAGTAAGGAAAAAAGGGTGCCACTGAGACGTGCAGTTGAGTCCGCCTGAACAGGGCTCAACTGGTCGCTCTTAAACATTATTAGCTTTCCTGACTGATCAAACTCACCGACAGCCAAAACACCTTTAATCTTATAGATGTCATCTATTTTCATCGCCATCATCTCGAACAATATAAATAGGTATGAGCGACACAAAAAACTTATCCCTAATAAATTGGTTTAACTATCGAATCTGTTTCAATTACCTATTTTCCTGTTATTTCACCAGAAACTCGAGGAAAAATTTAAGTTTCAGTCAGAACGGGTATCAAAAATATTTGGTTTAGAGCGGAATAGTACCTCTCAAATATTACGAGGCAGATACAGCGAACGCAACATTTCTCCACTTCATCATTAGTTAAGGGTTCATTTAACGTTATTAATTTTCTTCCGCGGGTGCGGAGTTAGTTTAGGAAACATTAGTTAGCATGGAACTTACCCTCTTCGTCCCTCTATTTCGTGGATCTCACCGTCAGTTTAAGGAGGTTGCATAATCGCTATTGAATGGTAATGGTCATATCTCTTCAATAATTTTCGTAAGTTTTATCTTGTCTTGGATCTGTTATTTGATAGCAATAAAATTGTTGAGAAATTATGTCAGCAACATCATATTTTATTTTCGTAGTCTCTTATGCAAAATCTAATTTATTGACCGTCCAAATTCTAATCCCTGCCAGCTCTATTTGATTATCTCACTCGTAGAGGCAACCTCTTGGGAATGACCCTCGTTATCTTTTGTTAACTACGTTATTCAAAGAATCAATCAGCCCTTCCCTCCCACCCTAATCTCACCTTGCCCCAGGATCTTTTATACCGAATTAAATTACCCTTTCCTTCTGATGTTTCTATTTCCGGTCTACTGGTCTATTTCACCTTTTTTATATTTCAGGTAGCTATTCATATGACCCTTTTTGGCTGCGAAATATTAAACTGGTTCTCGAAACTTAGAGAACGCCCGAGTACCGTTGGATAAATGTTCATGCGGATATAAAAATTATTGGAATGCCTTAAATAAGCTATCCTTTCAGTGCAATAAAGAGCATCTTAAAGGTAGCTCAGTCATAAAACTCTCTTTTCATTTAGTAACACCTTTGATGTTTAGCAGATACATAGAGAACCTTAGTCTTTTAAGGTTCGATTTAAGTTCTTAGACCACTAGGTAGTTGCTCGCTAAACTGAAAGAGGTATCTCCCAATGTAACTGTAATTGGATCGAGATAGATGGATAGTGATACAGGTTGGTTATAGAAGCTGTCTAAGTAGGCCAGATAGAGCGTGGTGACCGGCTTAGTAGATATGTATATTGAGGAACACACTCCAACTACTGCCCAGGATAGAGAAAGAAAGGAAGTCATAAGTGCAAATATCACGGCCGCACTGAGAGTGCCAGCAGAAGCACTACTCAGAGCAGCTGCTGCAGCTACAGCTATACCCAGTCCTGCGATCCCTATTTCAGAAGTATTAACAATGTTCATCCAGTTGTTGTTACTCCAAGAGTCAAGGTTGGTTTGTGCCATTGGGAAATTAACCTGATTCCCGTCCTCTACAGTGCCATATACTGCTGTCTTATTCTGATATATCCAGCTCAGGACAGTTGCCATTTCCCCAGGTAGATATCCGTGCCAGACTGTAAATTGTCCGTTCACCGTTGAATTTTCTACATATTCCTGTACCTGCCACGAATTATATGCCTGTTTTGCTCCTGAAGAGAATTCCTCGTATAATTGATACTTTATCAACTGTATCGTGACGCCTTTTATATATACGTATGACACATTCCAAGAGGAATTGGTAGTCGTGGTGGGGTATCCAATAGTCGAACCTGTAAGATAATCATTTGGCAAAGATGCTGTAGGACTTTCAGAGGAAACGAAATTCCAGTTTTTGACATTATTGATAGAGGAAGTATTATTTGAGAAGCTCTGAGCAGATGTAAATTCTGTAGAGGAAGTGAGGGAGCCAATATTTGCGGATAGAGTGAAATCACCATACTGATTGTAGTTTAAAGTGGTAGAATTATGAAAGATAATAAGTGGAAAATTAACATTTGAGAGTGATGTGCTTTCTGCAGGGAGCCACATCCAAATTGGGAAATTTCCTGGGATAGAGGATGGAGAGACTGAGTTAGAGACCGTACCTTCAGGAAGAGACGAAGAATTTAGCGGAACAATAACTGATGGCCTCCCTAGATTAAATTTGTTTGAAATGTTAATTACCACAGGAGAGGAAGAGATGGTAAACGGATCAAAGAAGTGAGACAACTCGTTCGTATATATATAAACGTTGCCCCCATTTTGTACCCAATAGTTTACTTCGAAGATAATAGGAATCTCCTGAGTGGAATTTAGCTCTCGCAAGACTGCTGCCCACCCTTTGGCTAGGTTATAAAATGAGTAGTTCAGATTGAACGAAACGCCTCCTGTTAAATTCGCATTCCCCGCTCCAAGAGAGACATAATCATTTTTCTGGATAAGGGGTATTCCGGTACCATTTGGTGTTGTGTCTACTGCAGAAGGCATTGTGATAAATGCTTCGACAGATGCATTCTCAGGAGAAACATACAACGAACTGGTGCTTTCCTGTACTGTAAGCTCTCCTAAAACATGGGGCTCTCTTTTTATATTGCTGCTCATGTTAAAATAAAAAAGAGACGCAACAATTACAATGGCGATAACAATTATTGTTAGTATACCACTTCTTTTCATACCTTCCCTTTCAAAAAAGTTATCGTGGCACTGTATATAATATTTCTCAGAGCCAGTGATTTGTTCATGGCGCTTTGAGACAAAACGAGAAAATAATTAAGGTTTGGGTTGGCTCCATTCCTGGGAAATGAATAAAGAAGAATATTAATGGAAGAGAAGATGAATATAGTGCTTGAGGGACTCAGCGGCACTATTCAGGTATCTGAACTCTGCAGGAATCATCATATAACAACGATTTTATAGCTGGAAGGAGAGACTGCTGGAGAATTCCGCAACAGTATTCAGAGACAGCAGAGGGAGGAAACCCGCTACTGAAAGGAAGAAGGAGGAGCTCCAGCAGGAGGTAACGAGGCTGAATGATGTGATAACGGAGATTACCACTCAGAACCTGGCACTCAAAAAAAGATTGGGAACTACGGGGGAAAAATGACTTCGATGTTCCATGACATCAGGATGAC
>JAVYSX010000003.1:0-69553 GCA_038728965.1 Thermoplasmatales archaeon
GAGGTTCAGGCTTGCGGGTCTTTCTTCAGCTTTCAACCTTGAGGAATACCTTTCACTGGTAGATTTCCCTCCCGGAGTGGATTATCTCGTTATCGGACAGCCTGAGTTTTTTAGGGCTCTTAGCCCGATAATAAAGCAGGTCGACTTGAAAGATTGGAAGGTATTCCTGATGTGGAATGTTCTTAGGTTTTCATCACCGTACCTGCACAGGGAAGCATATATGGAATATTTCGACTTTTACGAAAGAAAATTAACGGGCAAGCAGGAACCAGAGAAGAGGTGGAAATTTGCCGTCAGAGTAATAAATAGGCAGCTGGGGGAAGCGTTAGGTAGGCTTTACATTGAAAGGGAGTTTGGCGAGAACGCGAAGAGGCAGATGGAGGAGCTGGTAGATGACCTGAAACAGGTATTTGCTAAAAGGCTCCAGAATCTCGACTGGTTGACTGACGAAACTAAAAGAAGAGCAATAGATAAGTTCAGCAAGTTCAGGGCAAAGATAGGTTATCCTTCTAAATTCATAGACTATTCTCCCGTAGAGATAAAAAGAGAAGATCTGGTTGGGAACATGTTGAGAACAAATGCATTTACTTTTAAAAGGGAAATAGGGAGAATAGGCTCCCCCGTAGATAAAGAACTGTGGGTTATGACTCCGCCGACAATAAACGCCTACTTCAACCCGTCAAATAACGAAATTGTCTTCCCGGCAGGTATACTCCAACCTCCATTTTTTAATAAAAACATAGATATAGCTGTTAATTACGGTGCGATAGGGTGCGTTATAGCGCACGAAATAACGCACGGCTTCGACGACGAGGGGAGAAAGTATGATGCGGATGGAAATCTTAAAGATTGGTGGGAGCCAGAAGACGAGAAAAAGTTCAAAAAGAAGGTAGGAGAAATATCGTCACTCTACGGCTCCATAGAAATTCTGCCCGGACTGAAAGTAAATGGCGAGCTTACACTTGGGGAAAATATAGCAGATATGGGAGGTGTGAGTATCGCATTCGAAGCTCTTCAGAGCAGGCTTTCCAAGATGCCGGAGCTAAGGAAAATTGTTGATGGTTTTACACCTGAGCAGCGGTTTTTCATAGGATGGTCGCAGATATGGAAACAGAATGAAAGGCAAGAATTGACAAAATTGAGGTTAACTAACGATCCTCATTCCCCGCCATCGGTGAGGGGTTCGGTTCCAGTGTGGGTTCATGAATCATTTGATAACGCGTTCGCTGATTACAAGGGGGATAGCACTGCTAAGCTCCCAAGGATAAAAGTATGGTAGCATATATGGAATTGCATAAGGGTGGGAATAAGTATCAACTCCCTTATTTAAAAGAGAACAGGTGTACCAGCACAAGAGCGTCCACTACTGCTATACCAAAAATCTCCCCCTCTGCTACGGACTGCCAGGGAACCAGGGTGTATATTACCCAGGAAGCAAGAAGCGTCACGAACGTCAGCGATCCAGGTATCAGATCACCCCGCTTCATAACTCCGATGGAGATGGTCCCATAGGAGATAGATGCTAGGATAAAAAACCAAATGGATACGAAGTCGTGGGGGTAGGTGCCTTCGTGATATATGCCGATCAGGGCTAGAAAAATACCTGCGATTATGAAGAAGGAAAAACCTGTCCCTTCTATCCTGTTCTTGGATATCGATACCATTAGGGATGCAAATATTACCAGAAGGATTGATGTTATTATTAGCCCCCCATTGTACACAACCGGTAGGGCTGGCGCAGGATGTCCATTGGCAGTGATGTTCCCCCCACCTAGGTCGCTCAGGGCATTAGCTTCCAGAGAAAACCAGGGGTTCAAGTACAAAGATATCGCAATTGTGAGCCAAGCCGAGACGATTCCAAGGATCCCAAACAAAGCAGCCAATTTCAGTGTTTTCATGAATGAATATGCATTCGCCAAGAAAATAATTTGTGAGCTATTATTATACCTTGATTTTTCATCCAGATTCTTACTTTATTCATAATCGTCCTTGCCTAGGAGAATTATCATATGCGGTCTAACTGCTTTCAGATTCAAAGGAAAGTTATTTCATTGCCTTAAAGATACCTCACCAATGACAGATCTCAGAGATCAGGTCGCAGAAGATAGGGGGATTATAAAGAGGATACAGCTGATATTTCCGGGGTATCACGGCTATAGGGTAAACGAAGACCTGAGAGATGCAGACGTAATACTGAAAGATGAACTTTACAAGAGGATGCTAAACTGTATTGGAAAGCTTAAAACGGCGGAACAGGCACTCGTCGGGAGAGGCTCTTTTAATCTTCTAGAGTACTTTGGCCCTCTAAGATCGAAGATACAGACAGCTGCAGAGGACGTGAAGCACCACGGGGGAGGGTACACCGGCATATCCCCTCCGATCAGGGTAGATGCGAAGAAGATATCATCCCTATACGACCTTGATATGAAGATATTTGAAAAGATACAGGGAATAGAATACGGGGTCGACTCGCTTTTAAAGTCTTGCCTGTCTGGAAATCCTGACATGTCCGGTTTTTCCAACATTGATTCCCTTGTGAATGAAATAACTTCGTTGAACAATAGCAGAGATTCCCTCCTCTACGGGGGTGTGTAAATGGTTTTCGGGAATAAATCAAATGATATTCCTAAAAAAGGGGGTAGTGTTTTTGGCTCCACCACATTTGAGTGGGAAGACACGTATAAGCAGGGCAATATAATGTGGAAGGTGCCGAGGCTGATAAGGCTTAACGACAACGTGGTGGTGAGGGAGGACGAAACTGCTGTATTTTTCAGGGATGGAAAGGCAATCTGGTACATAGACAAACCGGGTAGGTATGCCCTAACTGATTTGAACGCTCCCATCGTAGGAGGCCTCGTTAAGGTTCTGTCCGGTGTTCAGCAGCAGGCATATATTTACTACCTCCAAAGAAGGATAATAGACGGAAAGTTTGGTTCCAAGGAACCTTATGCATTCAGGGACAAGGATTTTGATGTAGTTATGCTCAGGCTCTTCGGTGAAGTAAGGTATAGAATATCTGATCCATCCATTTTCGTAAACCAATTTGTGGGAACATTTAACGCAGAAACGAGCGCGGACGTTGAGGACAGGATCAGAGACCAGCTTGTTCTCCTTGTATACAATGTTCTGGGCAAGATGAAAGACCAGGGGATATCTGTCCTTGATATTCCTTCAAATTTGATGAACATCGAGGAAGCAGTTCTTGCTCTTTCTAAGAGTGCGTTCGATCAGTACGGGATAGAAATAAACAAAATCTCAGGGTTGAGTATATCATTACCTGAGGATGTCCAGAAGGCCGTTGATACCAGGTCCAGCATGAGGGTTGTCGGTGCGAATTACCTCCAGTTCCAGGCAGGGAAGGCAATGGAAGACGCTGCTAAGAATCCGAGCGGAGGGGCTTCGGCCGGCCTGGGGCTGGGTATGGGGATAGGTGCTGGAGGGGGAATGGCTTACCCGATGGCCAGCAACATAATGCAGGGCATGACCCAGCAAATCCCTGCTGCTGGAGGTCAGTCAGCTCCACGGAGAGTAAGGAAATGTCCAAAATGCCAAAGCGATGTGGATGAGCATGCTAAGTTCTGTCCAAATTGTGGGTACGACTTGATGAGCACAGAAACGATCAAATGTCCATACTGTGGAAAGGAAATTCCAAAAAGTTCAAAATTTTGTCCTGAATGCGGGAAAGCGATAGTACAAAAATGCAGTAAGTGCGGGGCGGATATTCCACCAGGAAGCAAGTTCTGTCCCAACTGCGGAGAAAAGGTGATCTGATGTATTGCAGAAAATGTGGGGCACAGATTCCAGACGATTCGTTATTCTGTCCCAAATGCGGTACTAAACAGAGTGAGAACCAGGCGGAACAGCAGGCGCAAAAGGACGAGGAGGAGGTATTGAAGGAAATGAAGTGCCCTAGCTGTGGCGCGCCTCTAAGCCCAGCTGTTGGCGAAGCCATGGTCGTTTGCACCTACTGCGGAACGCCCATATCTCTCGGTTCACTTGGGTGGTCTAGGGTAAAGAAACACTTCATCTTAGATATTAAGGTAGCGTTGAAGGAACAGGCGGAAGAAATTTCTAAGCAATTTCTCGATAGAAGTTTATTTCACAGGCATCTCTTCGAAAAGAGCGTTCTCTCTAAGATTGAGTTGAACTATGTTCCCTACTGGGTAATCGATGCAGGGTACTCCGCTCAATATAAATACAAAAGGGAGCAGGTTAATCCCGGAGGCTTTGTTGGTGTTGGATTCGGTGGAAGGGGTGGCTTTGGGGGTCCAACAGTAAGCATGCAGACTGTTATAGAATCGGGCACGGATGTTGACCAGGTGAGTTATCCGGTAGTTGCTGTAGATAATCTAAACCAGTATCAACCACCCGACTATATTTTCAATCTCTCACAGAAGAGAGAGCTATCTTCAAAAGACCTATCCGGTTCAGTGAAATTGATGAACGGTACCATGGGGGAGGAGAAGGCGAGGGTGGAATGCAAGGTTAGGTTACAGCAGTGGGTCATCAGAAAACTTCAAAGGAGGGTCCATGGCTTCCAGTCTGCTGAGGTCAATGTGGACATAGCTGATATTTACTTGGTGCATATCCCTATATGGACCCTCGGGTTCACGAGAAAATCTGAGAACATCTTCCTCCTATTGGACGGTCACAATGCCACAGTAATGGAAGATATAAGGGTTTAGCGGAAGATTATTTTATATCTCCCAAATTTAGGGCAATGATTCGATACTCATTAGACCTGGCAGGTGCTCCGCAAGGAACTGTAAACGTGGTAATGGAATTCCCCGCGGACGGAAACTGCGAGGCCGTGATGCCTGTCTGGACCCCCGGATCATATTCCGTTCGTGACTTTTCCCGTCATATATTTGATCTAACATCAACCGGGAAGATAACTCAGGAATCAAAAAATAGATGGAAGGCGGAGCCCAAAGATGGAAGGGTTGAAATAAGGTACAGCGTATTTTGCGACGAACTATCAGTTCAGACAAGTTACGCGAGCAGTGATTTTACCTTACTCAACGGAGCTGGAATATTCGCATATGTTGAAGGAAGAAAGGGGGAGGCCTGTGAGGTCAGGCTTCAAAATCTTCGAGGAAAGAAAGTGGCTACGGGACTTGATGGAGAATATAATGTTCTACACGCAGAAAATTACGACCATTTGGTCGATTCACCTCTCCTTATTGGAGAATTCGCAGAATTGGAATTCAGTGTTATGGGAAAGGGGCACACAATTGCCTGGCAAGGGTTGATGCCTGTCCCGGCCGAGAGAGTTGTGAGCGATTTCAAAAAGATTGTTGAGGAGGAATGGAAAGTATTTGGGGATCTGCCATACAAGAGATATGTTTTCATAATAGTTTCCATCCCAGATGAGCTTTATGGGGGTCTTGAACACAGGAACAGCACAGCAATTTTAACAAATAGCAATAAGCTAGTGGATCCAACCGACTACAAGCTTTTTCTGTCTACTGTTTCACATGAATTTTTCCACACCTGGAACGTTAAGAGGATCAGGCCAAAAGAGCTGGGTCCCTTTGACTATACCGGGGAGGTGTACACGGACCTGCTGTGGTTAAGCGAAGGCTTCACCTCCTACTATGAGTGGCTAATATTGTGGAGGACAGGGATCGTTACGGAAGAGGAGTATTTCAATCATATATCAAAAATGGTCGAGTATTACTGGCTCCAACCTGGCCATTCCTACCCGGCTGATCTTTCATCTTTTAACACCTGGATAAAACTTTACAAACCGGACGGAAACATATTGAACGCATATGTATCTTATTATCTGAAGGGAGAGTTGATTGCGCTAGCTCTGAACTGCTATATCCTGGAGGAGACGGGAGGGAGGAATAGCCTTGATGATCTCTTCAGGGGTATCTACGAGGAGTTCAAGGTGAACGGAGAGGGAATAGATAAAGGGAAACTTGTTGAACATTTAAATCAAATTGTTGGGAAAGATTCCTCAGAACTCATTGCTAAGCTCACCGAGGGGTATGGGGAGATCGATTTTGCCCATTACCTTAGGACGGTAGGGTACTCACTTGAGATGAAAGTAAGAAAAACCCCACCTCCGGGATTCATCGGCTTGGTCCTCTCAGATTCCAAAGGTAAGATTAACGTGCGTGGTGTGCTAAAAGGCTATCCGGCATTCAACGCAGGGATTCTTCCCAGTGATGAGGTTGTGGCAGTCAACGGGCAGCGCTTTACGGAATTTTTCACGAGGGAAATATCCTCCGAAATTAAAAATTTCAAGCTTGATGACCTAAAATGGGTCAGGCCCGGGGAGGAGGTGTCCGTACAAGTGTTCAGAAACAACAGGCTTCTTAGCTTCAGCTTAAGAGCGGTAGAGGAACCTCCGACGCTATCGGTTGTAAAAAAGGAAGAAGGCAAACTGAAGGATAAAATGCTACGTGGCTGAAATGCCCTTTATTATTTCCCTCAGGAGTGATACCATATCCCCTCTTTTCAACCTACCAGTATTAACATTTCTTGGGCTTGGATGGTAGGAGCAGTAGACGGCTATGTTACCAATTTCATACCTAATTCCGTGTGCAAATCTCCAAGACTTAACATCATAACCCCTGCCCTTGAGGTAAAGTTTGAAATGTTCGAACGCGATATTCCCAAGCGCTAAAACTGCCCTGAGGTTTTTCATGCTATCTATTTCGAATCTGAGGTAATCAGAACAGTTGTCCAACTCTTCCCTCGTGGGCTTGTCATCCGGTGGAACACATTTCAAAGCGGCTGTTATGTAAGCGTCTTTTAGAATAAGGCCATCATCTATGGAAATCGAATCTGGTTTGTTTGATATTCCAACCTCGTAGAGACAGGAAAATAGGAAGGATGCACTCTTATCACCGGTGAATACCCTCCCGGTTCTGTTCCCCCCGGTCGCCGCGGGAGCCATACCCAGTATTAGAAGTTTGGAATTTATGTCTCCAAAACCGGGAACCGGTTTACTCCAAAACTCCTCTCCAGAAAATTTCTTCCTCATCGATGCTACTTCAACCCTGAATTTCACAAGTCTGGGGCATCTCTTGCATTGAACGAGTATAGAGTTCATTTCTGAGAGGGAGTTGAATTTCATAGGTTCACCCTAAAAAGTTTGTCTGTCATGATCCTCGAAAGAAGCTGCCTAATACCGTAGGGTGAACTAAGTCTGAACCTGGCATTAGTGGCACCCTCCCCTACCTTGATTGTGACATGCCGCTCAAGCATTTTGAATGCCTCCTCATCAGTGTTGTCATCACCCGCAAACATGATAAAATCTCCGGGGATCATTTTTTTCTTGATCGCGACCCCCTTGTTTATGCCTGTGATTCTCAATTCAAATATATATTTACCTGAATATAATTCGAAACCCTCCTCGTTTATGGAGCTCATTTCCCTCATTAGGATATCCCATTTATCCCTCGAAACTTGGTAGTAGTGGAACATAACACCTCCACCTTTATCCTTTATAATCAGGCCAGGAAATAGGGATTTTAGGTATCCATACTTTAGTGCGATTTCCCTTGATTTTTTCACATAGAACTCGAAACCCTCTATGGCATCTTCATTGCCATTCTGGTCGCAGAACTGGGCGCCGTGCATCGCTATTACGTTGAAACCGGGACCTACAAGACCAAGAAGGTCTTCCAAGGATCTCCCGGTAACTAAGTACATTGGTACAACGGAACCGAAACTCCAAAGGATTGATAAAAGATCTTCGTCTGGCGTCGCCAGGGCAGGATCAGTAGTTATATTCACAATGGTACCGTCGTAATCAAGGAAAGCCTTAGTAATACCGCCCTTCCCTTCAATCTCGTTCAATATCTCCTCCAACATTTTAGATTACCTAGCCTCCTCAGTTCAATATCTTCAGATCACTTAAATATATCAAAGGTTGTCTGGACATTCCTTCTGTTGTCAGAGAGAATATACCTCATTTTCCTCTCCTTCCTGCTAGCAGAGTAAAGGTAAGACAGGTCTCTGGAATTTTCCATAAGGAGGATGAATACTCTACCTCTCCCATACCTTCCTGTTCTACCCTTTCTCTGTATAGATCTGATTTCGCTTGGAACCGGCTCGTAGAATACCACCGTATCCGCTGACGGAATGTCGAGGCCTTCCTCACCGACTTGTGTTGCTATTATTATCTTTGTCTCGCCATCCCGGAACTTTTTGATAACCAGCCCCTGTTCCTTTTGGCTCATGCCCTTCCAATCACTTCGTGGACTCTGGCCTATGAACTTTTCGCATGAGAAACCTTCATTCTTGAGGGTTCGTGTCAGTATTTCAGCCGTGAGGCGATAGTGGCAGAAGACTATCGCCTTGGAATACTGATTTTCACTCAGTATCTTTATGACGGCGTGCATCTTCGGGGTATGCTCCTCAATTCTACCTTTAGTCAGCTCTTCTACTTTCTGCTCAATCGAGAGCATTCTCGGATCCTTGAAGATAACTGATGCCTTCCTGTTGTTTTCCTTTGTTTCTTTGATGTATTCCTTAAGTGGGAGGAGCCCCTGTGTCTCAGCGAATTCAATGAAATAATCGAGTATTATTGCAGCCGTCCGGAGTCTCGCCACTGCGTAGAAATACTTGTTGCCTTTTCTGATCTCTGATGATATCATGTCGCTAAGGGCAATCAGATCCTTCCTGGATTTTATTTCCGTGTTTATGGAGAAGTTTGAGAATTTTTCTACTGTATCTAAAAACATCTCCCTAAGCTGAGAAACTACTTCCGCGTATTTCACAGGCATCTGAATCTTTACTTGGTTTACCTCTATCCCCTTCAGGTAGGGAACCACATCCGGCGACTTCTCATCCCTGATCTCTATGTTTTCAATATGGAGGTTTTTGACTATTTGATCTATCTTCGCGTAATCTCCCCCGGGAGACGCTGTGGTCGCTATTATTCTGGAATTATTGAAGAATTCCGCTATCCTCACATACGCATAATTTCCTATGGCCCTGTGGGCCTCGTCAAAAACAACCACAGCTACTTTTTCCCTCACTCCAAAGAGGAGATCCTGATCATTGTCTATGACCTGTGGGGTGGAGGCAATGATCCTGCCAGTTCCATAAAGTTTTTTCCTTTCATCCCTTTTAATTTCGCCGGTAACTTCGACTATTTCATCACCCTTGAGATTAAGGAACTTTCTCAATGTTTCGCAGTGCTGGTGAACCAATGGCCTAGTTGGTGCAAGAAAAATACACTTCCCGCCATCCTTTATCAATATCGATATAGCTATTATAGCTATTACGGTCTTTCCTAAAGCGGTGGGTATAACGACCAGCGTGTTCTTCTCTACGGCCTTCATTGCAATTTTATGTTGATATTCCCTGAATTCTATGAGGTCTTCCCTGAGGATGTTGGAATATCTAGGCACATATGTTAATAATTTTCAGGCTTTAACCTTGGCATTCCTTATTTGCGGGTTCTGAATTCCATTATTTTTTTGTTTACTGTTTCCTCAAGAGATCTTCCGTGGTCAACCGTGAAATAGAACGCCCCGATCCTCCGTCTTATGACGTCCTCCGTCGTTATTGCGCATTCCTGTTTTATCGCACACTCTATGGCATCAGCACAGTTCCTCCTGTAGGAGATAACAGGCAACCCTGATGTTTTTATTTTAAGTCCTATCACGTCTCCTACCTTTGCGGCGACCTTCCTTGAAGCATTTCTGTAGTTTGTTATCTTCACGCCCATGACGGATATCATCCTTTTTTCCCTTACAAGATGGAAGTCCCTAGTAACTCGACCTGGATCGTTCCCACTTCCGTAGAGTGGTCTCACGCCTACGTATTCACCCACTACGTCATCTTTCTTCAGCTCCCTTATTATCCTCGAAACAGATGAAAATATGTACTCCCTCTCTTTGTCCTCAATGTGATCGTCCCAAGGCCTGTCTGTGAAGTCATCGGTTGTACCAGCTATGACCACCTCCCCCCTTGGGATCAGGAACATCTGTCTTTTATCTATATGTGATCGAAATGCAATGGCGTTCTGTATGTTCAGACGCTTATTGTTTAATATTAGGTGAACTCCGCGTGAAAGCCTAAGATTTTCAATTTTTTTCTGAGCGTATTTCTCGTGCACCTCATTAACCCAAGGACCTGTTGCATTCACGACAGCATTCGTCCTCACCGAATAGCTCCTCCCATCAAGAGAGTCCCTAAGGTTTACTAAAACTCCTTCTTCTTCGTTCCTAAAATCCTGGACCGAAACATAATTGAGGGCGCTAGCACCATTCATTACAGCAGAAACCACGTTATAAATCACAAGAAGCGCATCATCAGTCAGGCCGTCCATATAGGAAAAGTATCCGCGATAGCCATCGTAGTCGTATTTTCCCCCGTGGAATCTTGGAATCTGGTGGATACCACCCAGAACATTGTAAAGAAGGAGACCAGAAGATATTGAGAGCCTCGACCAAGAGAAGCTGTCGATCAATATATCGAAGTTCATGCTCTTTACTATCTCCACATTCTTCAATAGGTAATTTCGCTCTAGGAGCAGTTCCCTTGTTAGGAGGAGGTGTCCCTGGGCAAGGTATCTGAGCCCTCCGTGGATCAGTTTTGATGAGTTACTACTTGTTCCAGATCCAAAATCTCCCTTTTCTACAAGAAGAACTCTTAGATCATTTGAGGCAAGAACTCCCGCAACACCCGCTCCAGTTATTCCTCCGCCGATGATTAAAACATCGAATTCTTTTCCGTCAAGCGTGTCAAGAATTTGCTTTCTTGTGAAGTAGGAGAACTCCATATCTCTAAGATGAAATCGCGGCATAAAAAATATTACAGCGCCCCGATCACCAGAGGTTCCAAATTAGAAGTGAGTTTTTAATTGTTATTAGTTATCTGTGGCAGGTGCGTCCCGGGTATAATATAACAGTTTCCCTTTTTTTATCTTAAGAAATATAACTTTCACGAGAACATTTATTTACCTCCAGGGGATACCGTGCGCAGTGTTTCACCCAGATCCAGTATTTACCTATATCCTTCTAATCTCGGTCGTGACAACGGCGGTATACCTAATTTACTATTTTGTAAACGTTTACTATCTAGTAAGGCACAGAGGCTCGGAGGAAAGAGAATCGAATATTGAAAGTGGTGATGTAACAATTTTGATCCCAGTATACAACGAGAAGGTTGACTTGTTCACAAAGGTTATCGATTCTGCCATCTCTCAGGGTGTCGTTGTACTGGTCGTCGGCGACTCTATTGATGAACCCTACAGGTCGATTGCGGAAAGCAGGGGTGCACGCTTCATTCACCTTGAGAGGAGGGGCGGGAAGAGAAAAGCTATATCGGAGGGCATAAAATTTGTTGAAACTAAATTCGTTCTTTTCTTGGATAGCGATACGGTTCTTCCTAAGAATGCTGTTAGAACTATGCTAACTCATTTTAAACCCAACGTGGGTGGTGTCGGTGCCAATGTAACCGTGTCAAGATCATCAAGCGGAGCCTCCTATAGTGCTGAGTTCATGGAGCGGGCCAGGGAGATTGTACTTAGAGCTATGTCCGCACATGGTGGTAGCGTGATGGTCATCGATGGGAAATGCGCCATGTATAGGACAGAAATCATAAAACCGCTAATCCTTTCAAAGGAATTCATCGACCCGAAGATAGCAGGTCGACCTGCAATAATGGGTGACGATCAGCAGATGACATCGTACATTATAAGAAATGGGTATAAGGCAGAGAAAAGCTTCGAAGTGGCCGTAGAAACAGAACCGCCGGAAAACTTCAAGCAGTTCACGAAACAGAGCATCAGATGGGCCAGGAGCTCCTATTATTACTTCTTCAAGAACTTGTTTAATGGTACCGCCCTCCGTGCAGGTGGTTTCTACGCTTTTGAAACAGTAGCCACATTTGTTATGCCCCTCTTGACACTGGGGCTTGGTATATTCAGGTTGTACTTTGAATTCAGGTTCATCGGGCATCATGCCAGCACATTTCTGGATCTTGTTCAGAATTTCATAGCATTGAACCTGATTGGGTTTCACCGGAGGGGTATCAATTTATTCCACCTCCTTTCTTATGCGGGTATTCCAGGACCGGTTCTGTTCGGTTCAGCACTGACACTCAACCTCAAAAGGGAAAGGCTCAGAACTCTTGGTTACGGTGGGATTGCGCTCCTTATAATATTTGCAACTTCAATTTATGGAATGCTCACTTGCTGGAAACAATGGTCCTGGTTGACAAGATAATCATATAGAATCTTGGATTGAGATCCGATTATTCAGAAAAGATACCCTCGTGACGAAGTCTGATAGGTCCATCATGGCTGTCTCGAGATGCCATAGCCTGTCCCTTGGCGCAATTGCTAGAATGAACCCGGCAGAACCGCCACCCATCAGCCTCGCAGTGCAAGCGCCATTTTTTATTGCGGCCTCAATTATGGAGTCCACTTTCTCGTTTGTTATCCCTTGCCCTAGTTTCTTCTTTAGTTCCCACCCCCTACTCATAAGCTTGCAAAATGAACCGAAATCCCTACCGGCAACGGAATCTCTAGCCTGGAGTGTCAATTTCTTCATTTCAAGGAGAGTTTCAATCAGTTCTCCGGAGCCGTCATTGAGCTTGCTCACCTCCTCCTGGAGTTCCATTGAACTGTTCCTCGTCGAGCCAGTGTAAATTATGATGGATGATCGGCTGAGAAGCTCCGAGAACCCGTTGGACGCGTCTATACTATCTATTGTAGCCCTTTCTCCAGCAAATTCTACGTATTTTAGGCCAGGAAACGGTATTGCATATGGGTCCTGTAGACCAAGTGTTACTCTGAAATGATCCCTCTCTATCCTGTAAGATTCTCCTGCCAGCTTAATCCAGTCTAGGCTCTCACCTCTGACCAATTTAATCACTGTTAGTAGTGCAAGAACGAGGGAGGTTGAGGACCCCAGACCTGTCCCTGCCGGTACATCCCCGGCAACTGTCAGGCGTCCCGTATCTATTCCATTTATCTTAAGAAGTCTGGAAATTCCGTTGAGAAAATCATTTCCAGATTGTCCAACTGCGCTCCAGCTTTTTAGTATGTCCCTTGATGCTATCTCAAGAGGCAATCCGTCGTCTACGTATCTTACCGTTACTCCTATGTCTATAGTTGCATTTATAACGCAACCGCCGTAGAGATCTGGAAAGGGGGGGACATCCGTGCCACCCCCTATAAAGCTCACCCTATAAGGAGAGAAGACTGAGATCCTTCTCATCTTGATGTTAAAATAAATCTGGGTATAAAATTGAAATCCTTAAAGGGACTAGCATTTTTATGAGGATTCTCATACTCGGTATCGATGGATACATAGGCTGGCCCCTTGCTATGAAGCTCGTTTCTGCCGGACATGAGGTTACCGGCGTAGACAACTTTTACACAAGAAGGAGGGTCGGGGAGGTTGGGTCCGACTCTGCATTACCAATTCATTCATTGGCTAAAAGGATAGAAAGGATGAGGGAAAAAGTCGGGGGTGTCAATATAAATTTCATAAGGGGTGACGTCTCGCTTCCAGGGGTTATGTACAGAGCGTTTACTGAAGCGAGACCTGATGTGGTTTTCCATCTTGCGGAACAGCGTTCTGCACCATATTCTATGATAGGTCTGAAACAGGCTATTGAGACCATGAAAACAAATGTGTTGAGTACGCTTAACCTCGTCTACGCGGCCAAGGACATTTCACCGGACGTGCACATAGTAAAGATTGGAACCATGGGGGAGTACGGTACACCAAACATAGACATAACAGAAGGATTCATAGAAATAGAGTTCAGGGGAAGAAAGGACACTCTGCCATTCCCAAAGAACGCAAGTTCCTGGTATCACTGGTCAAAAGTACACGACTCAAACAATCTGATGTTTGCAAACAGGCTCTGGAATCTCAAGATAACGGACATCATGCAGGGCGTTGTTTACGGCACAAGGACAGAGGAGATTGAGAGGACAGGCTTGTATACAAGGTTCGATATCGATGAAGTCTGGGGGACAGCGCTGAATAGGTTTATTGCGCAGGCCGTATTGGGGAGCCCAATAACACCATATGGAAGCGGTAATCAGAAGAGGGGGTTTCTCGCTCTTGAAGACAGCATAAGATGTCTCGAAATAGCTATGGTCAATCCGCCAGAAAACGGCAGGTACAGGGTACTCAATCAATTCGATCAGTATTACTCCATAAACTACCTGGCAAATACGGTATCGGAAGTATACGAGGAAGTGACCGGAGAACCGACCAGAATAGAACATGTGAAAAATCCGAGGGTGGAGTCGGAGGATCATTACTATAACCCAGAACACGAAACACTCTACAGGCTGGGTTACAGGCCAGGCAGTTCACTTAAAGATACAATACGGGAAATGATACTGGATCTTAAGAAAAATAAGGGCCGGTTAGAATCACTGAGATCAGTTATTATGCCTAGGACAGTGTGGGTTGAAAGCAAAGGCTTAGTCAGGTCCTGAAAACTTCACTTCTTGCATAATCGTAGCTGGATTTAAGCGCTTTTATGTACTCATCGGCCACTCCGACGCTTATCCAGTTATCCCTTGAGATTTCAAGTGCCCTGAATTCAATGCCTTCCCTTATTGCAAGCTCGATCGCATCGGTGATCTCTTTCCCGCCACTCCTCTCGATGAAGTCAAATATGACCGAGGGGAGAAAATAAAGCGCGCACATCGCGTATTCTGAAGGTGGATTATCGGGTTTTTCAACCACCTCGCTCACCTTGGGTGGATCGTATGACTTGTCTATAACCGCGACGCCGTATCTTCTGGCATCTTCCACCTTCATGACAAGGAGGGTCCACCTATTCTCCTGCATGGAGGTGAGGAGAAAATTGCTGATTCTAGAAAAGTCAACAACAACTGCGTCACCGGCAGCTAGTATGAAACTATCGTCTCCAACAAAATCTTTAGCTTGAAGACACGCGTCTCCGAATCCGATTTTTTCCTTTTGATAAAGAACCGTGCACCATGGCATTGCCCTCCTGATATAGCTCTCACTGACGGAATCATCAGGATCGAGAACTACGGCCACGTCTCTTATGCCCATTTTTCTGAGTCTGGACGCGATAATGTCCAAAATAGGCCTGATTACCAGCCTGCCATCCATGGCCTCGTAGAGCGGGAGAAGTTCCTTTCTCAGAACACCGTTTAGTCCTGATCTCTTACCGATGCCGGCTGCAGTTATTACTGCTTTCATAGGGCTTAGATCAACGAACTTGTATTAAATTCAGCGCATTATGAGAGTTTATTAACATAGAAGAGATACATTTACGTTGATTTCCCCGGTGATAGGCATAGTTGCAGGGGTTCTGCTACTCGTATTTTCATCTCTTGCCCTAACTTCCTCAATAGAGGGCATCGGTTCGAGGCTTAGGTTCAGCGAAACCCTCACAGGAGCCCTGCTAAGCCCATTCTTTACGGCGCTTCCGGAACTTATTATAGTTGCCGAGGCGATAGTTCTCGTAGGAAAGTCACCCGGGTCTGAAATAGCAGCAGGAACGATAATAGGCGAGCCGTTCATGGTTTCTTCCATTGGGATACCAGCTGCGGTCATCACCCTCTCATTATCAGGAAGAAGGAAAAATGTTGAAAGGATAGAGAACTCCATCCCAAAAATTATCATGCTCCTAGGTTTGGTTTTTCCAGTGATGCTAATACCGCACTTCTTCAGGGGATATTTTGTGAGAGTTGCGGTATCCCTTTTTCTCGTTATAGTTTATGGGATTTCAATCTTGCTTTGGAGAGGAAAAAAAGAGGTCGAGGGGAATGACATGGCTATGAACAAAATATTAATTTTAGTGATAGTAGGTCTTTCCCTCCTTCTGTTCGGTTCTACTCTACTTGTAAACTCCATAAATGAATTTGCAGATCAATCGGGAATAGGCAGGGAACTGATGGGTATACTTATTATCCCAGTCGGTACAATTGTACCGGAAACGATGAACTCCCTCGTCTGGGCATCGAGGTCGAAGACCAATCTCTCCATATCTGCGCTGCTAGGTGAAGAGATGATGTTTGCTACAATTTTTCCGGCTATAGGTATATCTGTCAGCGATTGGGTCTTGACAGGCTATGGTATAACCGCTATCCTGCTGTTTTCGGTATTCTCTATATTTATAGCCGTTTTAATATTTCTGTCACGAGGACGGGCTTATCCGCTATTCGGTTATTTCTTTTCTTTCGTGGTTTTTGTCATTTTACTAATAATTTGGTAAAACCAAAATAATGGAAAATATTAAAATATAATGAATCCATAAAGAACTATGAGAAATCAATTGGACCTATCACTTTCGGATATAAAAGAAGACCTCCTAAGAGGTAAGCCTGTAATCGTATATGATTTTGACAGCAGGGAAGAGGAGGCCGATATGGTATTCTACGGAGGGGCAATTACGTGGGAATCTATAAACAAATTGAGGAGGGAAGCTGGCGGTCTCATATGTTACGTCACGGGTGGAAAGGAAGCATCTTCACTGGGTCTAAGATTCCTTTCTGATGAGTGGAAGAACCATCCAGTTTACAATAGCTTAATAAAGAAGCCATCGTACGGGGATTACCCAGCGTTTATGATTTGGGTCAACCACATCTCGGTATCAACGGGGATATCGGACAAGGATAGGGCAATGACCATAAGGGAGCTTCACAACGTCATCACGGATCACGTTACAGATAAGACATCATATTTTATGGGCAATTTCTACGCACCCGGTCACGTTCCGATACTTGCATCGAGGGGCCTGGACATGCGTAAGGGGCATACCGAGCTCGTCACTCACCTTGCTGAAACTCTGGGTCTTCCTAGGAGCATGGTTATTTCTGAGATGCTCGGGGATGGTAAGAGTCTCAGCAGGGAGCTGGCAAAATCGTATGCTGCGAGGAACGGAATACATTTCATCGAGGGTAAGGAAATATTAAGGATGTGAGCGCGTTGGCAAAATATGGAATCGTTGACACTACATTCTCCCGCGTTAACATGGGCAAGATAGCATACGAAACGATAAGAAAAGAAGACCCTGATGGGAACATACTGAGGTACACGGTTCCGGGGATAAAAGACCTGCCAGTGGGTGCCGTTAAGTTGTTTGAAGAGGGGTGCGACGGTGTAATAACTCTCGGATGGGTTGGGAAGACTGTTTTGGATAAATACAGTTACCTAGCTGCAAGCATTGGTCTGATCAACGCACAGCTCCTGGTAAAGAAACACATAATGGACGTCACCGTCCACGAGGACGAAGTTGAGGAATCGCAACTGTCAGAACTGGCCAGGGACAGAACGATCAAACATTCCAGAAATCTAGTACTCCTTGTAACTGGGGGAGGATCGTCGCTTCGAGGTTCGGCCGGAAGGGGGTTGAGGCAAGGATATAATAATGCGGGGCCAGTTGGAGGGAATGATTAAGATGGCCAAAATAGGTCTCGTGGTCTCTGACTTTAACTATGATATAACCAGCCTGATGCATAAAAAGGCGGAGGAGCATGCGGACCTTCTGGGTCTGGAACATCAATCAATAAGAGTTCCCGGGGTGTTCGACGTTCCTCTGGCAGTCAAAATTCTTCTGAAGAAGAAGGATATAGACGGAGTTGCCGTTATAGGAGCCGTGATAAAGGGAGATACAAAGCACGACGAGCTGGTCATTAACCAGGCCGTCAGAAAACTCGTTGATCTGTCCACGGATTCAGAGAAGCCTGTTACACTGGGTATAATCGGGCCGGGGGCAGATCACGATCAGGCCGTTGCGAGGATAGAAGAATATTCCACGAGGGCAGTGGAATCGCTTGCCAAGCTTTTCAAGACGCTCGGTAAGAACTGAACGAGAACATTTTTTTATCAAGCTGGGATAAACCAAGGATGCAGTACGACTTCAGGGAGAGCGAAAAAAGGTGGATCGATTACTGGATCAATGAAAGGATATTCAGATTCGATTTTCAATCGTCGAAGCCAGTCTTCAGCATAGATACGCCTCCGAGGTACGCATCGGGAAGAATGCACATAGGTCATGCTTTCCACTACAGTCATATCGACATGATTGCGAAGTTTCACAGGCTCAAGGGTGAAGAGGTCTTCTTTCCACTTTGCTTTGATGTTAACGGAATGCCAATAGAAGTGAATGTAGAGAAGAAATACAACATAAGGATGAAGGATTATGACAGGCAGGAGTTCGTAAAATTATGCGAGGACTTTGCGGACAAGAATATAAGCGACATGATAGATCAGTTCAGGGCGCTTGGAATTACCGCAGATGAGTCCCTCTATTACAAAACTAGCTCTGAAATGTACAGAAAATACACACAGATCTCGTTCATAAGGATGTACAAAAAGGGACTAGCCTATAAGGGGAGACACCCCGTTAACTGGTGTCCTAGGTGCGAGACTGCCATTGCTGAATCTGAGATAGTCTACGAGGAGAGGGAAGTATCGCTTCACGAAATTACGTTCAGGGGTAACGGGTTCAGCGTAAAGATATCAACAACCCGACCTGAGCTTCTTCCCGGGTGCGTGGCACTAGCCGTAAACCCGAAGGATGAGAGGTATAGAGGATTGATCGGCAGAGAGGTTGAAGTCCCCCTATTTAACAGGAATGTTAAGATACTGGGAGACGAAGAAGTTCTGATGGATTTCGGGACAGGGGCAGAAATGATATGTTCTGTGGGTGATAAAGATGACCTAAAGATGATTTATAGACATTCTCTCCCACTTTTGAAAACTATAGATGAGGGGGGAAGGATGACTGACGTTGCCGGTAAATACAGAGGTCTCGGGATTAAAGAGGCAAGGGAAGAAATACTGCGCGATCTTAAGGAAACCGGTTACCTCGGTTCTGAGAGCAAGGTAAGGCAGAATGTGGGAACCTGCTGGAGGTGTTCTACACCCCTGGAATTTCTTCAGAGGGAGCAGTGGTTCATAAAGACAATTTCATTTAAAGAGGACGTAAAGAGGTGGGCAGGAAAGATATCCTGGTATCCTGAATTTATGAGGAAGAGGTTGGAAGACTGGACGGATTCACTCTCCTGGGACTGGGTGGTTTCCAGGCAAAGGTATTTTGCTACGCCGATCCCGGCGTGGGAGTGCGAGAACGGTCATGTAACAGTGGCAGAAGAGAGCCAGTGCTACGTTGATCCAATGATTGATCCACCCCCGGTAGAGCGATGCCAGTTTTGCGGGGGGAAACTCAAGGGATCTGAGGAAGTATTTGATACGTGGATGGATTCGTCAATCTCCCCACTCTTCAATACATTTTACGCGAGGGATGAAAATCTTTTTGGAAGGCTGTACCCTATGAGTCTGAGACCTCAGGGTCAGGAAATAATCAGAACTTGGGCGTATTACAGCATTGTAAGGTCGAACCTCCTCACGGGTACGAATCCGTGGAAGAACATTATGGTAGATGGAAATATAATGGCACCAGACGGGAGACCTATGCATGCCTCGTGGGGGAACGTGGTCGATCCTCTGGAACTTATCAGGAAATACGGGGCAGATCCATTCAGGTACTTTGCGGCTTCCTGCTCTCTGGGGGAGGATTCTCCGTTCAGAGAGAGGGATCTTGTTCGGGGGCAGAGGCTCGTGAACAAGATATTTAATCTAATCAGCTTCCTGGAATTTTACAGCGGAAAGCAGGTATCTGAGGGGGAACTTAGACCAGTAGATCACTGGATAAGGAGGGAATTCAACAGGATTGTTGATGAGGTAGATTCTGCGATGAATTCGTATTCAATGGATAAAGCAACAAGGTCATTGGAGAACTTCATGTGGCATACCCTTGCCGACAAGTACGTGGAGATAGTGAAACACAGGCTTGCGGAGAGAAAGGCGTACGAAAACGCATATAACATAATACTCTCTACAGTTGTTATGATATCGCCAATACTTCCTTTCATATCGGAAGACTCATATCAGAGGTTTTTCAGGAGGTACGAAGGGAAGAGGAGCGTATTTGACCTGCGATTCCCATCGCCTATGGATTTCGATGACCGCCTTGCAGCCATAGGGGAAAACACGGTGGATATTGTTTCGCTGGCGAGGGACCTTAAGGTCAAGGAAAGGATATCACTTTCCGATAAGCTCAGTAATGTCTCCATAGTATCGCCTGAAAGGGTGGATGTTGATGAGGAAGATGTGAAAGGAGCCCTAAGATCTAACTCTATATCAAGAGATATAGGCAAGGTAGAAGAGAGGGTTATTTCCGTGAGGCTTAAACCTGAGGTATATAAGATCCTCAGGGAGAAAGCTCAACAGGTGGAACGAATAATCATGGAGGACCCAGAAGCAGCAGAAGGGGAGATAAATATAGATGGTTTCGCATTAAGAAGGGACCACATTACGATTTTGAAGGAATATTCAGTTTCAGGAAAGCACGCTAACTGTTCAGGTAAATTTTGCGTTACGATAGAAAAATAACAAATAATTTATCTCACAAAATAGTGAGCAGTTAGTGACCAAGAGGGCCAGTGATGAGGAGGTAATTTTCAACATCCTCTCTATCTTGCGTGATAACGGGGAGGTTACGGGGGAATTTAACTTTCTGGAAATGTTGCGGAGAAGGAACTCTAGTCTTTCACCCAACAGGTTCAGGAAACTAATATTCAGAATACCCGAAATTCTCGTAACCGTAAGGTACGCTCGCGTTAAGTTGGGAAAACTTGAGAAATGCCCTATCTGCGGCTCAAAGATGAGACCTGTTCGGCTACTGAATCTTGAAGGCAGGAGGGTAATAGTGGGTTACAAGTGCCCGAGGTGCCACTACAATTCCTCAAAAAATGGGAAACCGTATATATACGAGTTCAGATTAAAGAGTCGTGATATCCGACATTGAGAAAAATTACATTGTTGCGAAGATCGAGGGCGGAGAGGACGTGTTTGAATCAATGCTCCAGCTTCTCGACGATTATGGGATATTTTCGGGGCTCGTTATCTTCGGCATCGGAATGATCAGAGGTTTAGAGGTCGGTTATTGGGATGGAGCAGATTACAAGAGGAAGGTCATGCAAATGCCGGGGGAGGTCGTATCATTTCACGGAACTATAACTTCAAATGAACCTCGTCTCCACATCCATGTTTCTGTGGCTTTGGGTGATCATAATGTTGTAGGTGGTCATTTCTTCTCGGGGGTGGCAGACCCTCTTCTTGAAGTTCATGTACTGAGACTCGAAGAGATGGTCCTCAAGAGGCAGCGCAACGAGAAATCAGGGCTAAATGAACTAACTTTCGATTGAAAAAATTAGCGGCAGCTTGTTAGTCTTTTCTTGACGTTCTGGGTGAGAAGGAGGGTACCTATGGTTAGGACCTTGCCATCGGCGACATCGATTGCGGTCATAGATGCTGGCTTTATGTCTATCCCAAAGCTACCGGCCTCGTCAAGTCCCAAAAAGCTTGCGGTAAGAACCCTTATTGGAAGGGCGTGTGATACAATAATATAGCAACCATCGTAATCCTTAATTGTGTCCCTCATCCTCTTCAAGATTGATTCCCACGTTTCCATACCAAGATCTTCCCTACTCATCTTCGGAACATCGTCAACCTTGTAACCGTTGTATGGCCCTAGTCCGGCTTCCCTCACCCTCTTATCTTCTTTTGCGGCGAGGCCTATAATCTCAGCTAGTGTTTTAGCCGTCTGTTTCGTTCTGAGAACGGGGCTGTACAATATTCCGTTGAACTTGAGATCCTTCAGCTGTTCCCCCGTGAATAGTATCTGCTCAACCCCCCTCTGGGTCAACGGGTATTTATCAAGCTCCTCCGAAATTATGTTATTCACGTTTGCAAAGCTTTCCCCGTGCCTTACAAGAATAACCTTCTTCATCAAAATTATCTACCTCTCCATCAGTACTGCACGGTACAAAACCTTTCCAGTGGGCTGGTAGAATTCTCCAGATATAAGGAACATTGGATTCATAACACTTCTTGTCGTGAAAAAAGCCACTTAAAGCTTACCTCCTCCTTGAAGCATCTGAGAGAAATGATCGTATCCTTTAGAAACAACCCTCCGACCAGAAATGTCAAAAACGCCACTCCCTTCAAGCACCCGACCTACTTGCGGAAACGAATCTATCTGATCCGGGGATGTAAATATCAGTTCGTAATCTCCGCCAATGCTGTAGAAAAGTTCTTTTGTATCCTGGTCGAACAGGCCATCTATGATATCATTTTCAATCTCAATTCTTACCCCGCTTAGTTTTGATATTAGTTCAAGGGACTTATAGAGACCGTCGGAATTGTCAATACAGGACGTTATTCTGTACCTCCTCATAACATCGAGTGCATCAAACCTTGGGCTGAAATCTACAATTTCCCTATAGTTCGCAGATGAATTGTAGTAATCCACTATCGCCCTTTCGACCCTCCCTATTTTTGATGATATGTAAACAAGGTCACCCGGTTTTGCACCGCTCCTTCTGTACTCCCTTCCCATTTCCACCTCCCCGATAACAAGACCAGTCAGGGAAATGGATCCTGCTTCCTTGAGATCCCCGCCTTCATATCTGACATTGTACCTCTCCGTCTCCCTCTTTATCCCCTTCACCAGGGAAATAACCCAGTCTTCCTCGATATTTCTAGGAAAGGAGAATGAAGCCATCATTTCAGAAGGGAACCCATTTTTTGAAGCTATATCGCTCAAATTTATATCAACCAGGAATTTTCCAATCACTTCGGGATCCCAATCCCTTCTGAAGTGAAATTTCTCGTTTATGCTGTCCATTGCAAGTAGAATGTATTTATCCCCGGAAGCGTAGAAGTGTGCATCCTCGTCCTCATTTTTGCGACCCATAATTTCCCATATCTTTTCTATGAGGCCTCTCTCCCCTATATCATTTAATCTCATCATAAGGGTAATTTGATGTAGTTTAATAAATTATCAATCAATGGATGAGATTGAGGTCGAAAACAGCATATTCTTCACGAGATTCGGAGCAGCATTCCTGGAAGATGTATCAGCCGTCGTCGTTTCAGATATTCATCTCGGGTATGAGGATGTTCTCGCAATGAACGGTATCTTCATACCTAGGGTACAGAGCAAACTAATCTACGAAACTGTGAACCAAATAATAGAAAGATACTCGCCGGAGAAGTTCATTATTGACGGAGATCTGAAACACGAATTCTCGAAAAATACTCCGCAGGAGTGGAAGGACGTGCTTGAGCTGTTGCAAATTATATCTAAAAAGAGTAAGCCCATAGTTGTGAAGGGAAACCACGACAACTATGTTGCCAACATAGCCTCCAAGCTTGACATAAAGGTTTACGACATCTACAGGGATGGTAGGTACACATTTCACCACGGTCACAAAGATTTCAGCTGGGATGGTATAGCCGTCATCGGAAACGAACATCCTGCAGTCGGGCTAAGGGACGCCGTTGAATCGGTGGTGAAACTTCCATGTTTCCTATACTTCAAAGCAGAGAGGCTCATAGTCCTACCAGCCCTTTCCATATATGCAGGGGGTTCCGACATACTTAAAAACGAAATATCGTCTCCTGTTCTGAAGAAAGTTAATATAGATGAGGGCAGGGTCTACGGTTTATGGGATGCCTATGGCACGATAGACCTTGGTAAGGTGGGTGATCTTCTATGATAGGCTTCATTTCTTCTGGTTTCAACCCTCCGTCTTCGCTAACATTGGAGGAGGTCTCTTTCATGGAGAGATCGTCTAAAATTATTGTGGATACCTACACGTCGTCGAATTATTTGAGGGAATTCAGGGGGAGGGAGCTCGTGTTTGCCGGCCGGCGTGATCTAGAAGATTTCGGCAGGATCCTGAGTGAGGAGGAGGACATCTCGCTGGTAGTTCCTGGCGATTCATTTTCAGCTACAACCCATTTTATCATATACAAGGAATGCAGGAAGAAGGGGATCCCAGTAAAGGTTTTCCACAATTCATCGATATTCCCCGCGGCTGCGACAGCACTCGGTCTGCAGCTTTATAAGGTAGGCCCTCCAGTATCTATCCCAAGGTTCACTGATCATTTCAAACCTACATCCCCTTACCAGAAGATAAGGGAAAATATTGAAAGGGGGCTGCACACTATCCTTTTACTAGATACCGAGCCGCCGATGACTTTAAATGAGGCCCTGGATGAAATTTCTTGGATGGAAAGCTCATTTCCGGAAAAGATATTCACAGGGGACAGAGAGATCGGCGTCGTTATGGCTCTAGGCACAGAGAAGGAAAGAATGGTCTACGGAAAGATATCGGATGTTAAGGCGCTTAAGCCAGAAAGTCCAACAGCTGTAGTGATACCCGGCGCCCTGCACTTTGAGGAAATGGAGGCACTTGACCTATTCCGGATTTAATTTTTTCCTGTTATCAGGCACTCATAAAGATTTATTACTCCGTTAACATATACAGAAAAAGTGGGTGAAATGATGCAATCAGCACAAATGGCCTACGACAGGGCTATCACAGTATTTTCCCCAGATGGAAGACTCTTCCAGGTGGAATACGCTAGAGAAGCTGTTAAGAGGGGTACGACCGCGATAGGTATCACTTTCCAGGATGGCGCAATCCTGATGGCGGATAAGAGGATAAAGAGCGGACTGATAGATGAGAGGAGTATAGAGAAGATATTCGCCATAGACGGTCATATCGGGGCAGCCACTTCAGGTCTTATAGGTGATGCGAGAATCCTGATTGATCATGCCAGGATTCAGGCTCAATCCGAGAAAGTTACGTACGGTCAGGAGATAATCGTCGAGTCATTGGTAAAAAAGGTTTGCGATCTTCTTCAACAATATACGCAGTATGGAGGCGTAAGACCTTTTGGTGCCTCCCTCCTCATAACTGGGATAGATGAAACGGGGATAAGCCTCTATGAGACGGACCCGTCTGGTCTTTCTACGGGATACAAGGCAGATGCCATCGGCTACGGTAGGGATGCTGCAATGGAACTACTTGAAAAGGAATATAGGGGCAATATGAGCCTTAAAGAGGCAGCCGACCTCGGTTCTAGGGCACTTAAGGCTGGTCTGGAACAGGGACAGACACTTGGCACGGTTAGTGTTGGTCTCATAAAGAAGGGGGAGAAATTCAGAATTCTATCTACAGAGGAGGCCATTAAGCTTACAGGCTTGAAGTGAGAAGTCAGATGGTAAAGGTAGAAGATGCCCTAGTAGCAAGATACGAATCGAAAGGACACCGCTTTGAGGTTCTAATAGATGAGAGGCTCGTCGACCTTATAAGATCTGGAAAAAATGTGAATGTAACCGACTATCTGGCTGCTGATATAATATTCAAGGACAGCAGCAGGGGAGACAGGGCATCCGATGAAGCGATTCGCGAAGTATTCGGAACCCATGATTTTTCTACTGTCGTCTCGGAGATCGTCAGGAAGGGGCAGGTTCAGCTAACTACAGAGCAGAGAAGAAAAATGATCGAGGAAAAAAAGCGGCAGATCGTGGAGATCATTTCAAGGGAATCTATGAACCCGCAAACAGGGGCTCCACATCCACCTCAGAGGATAGAGAAGGCGATTGAGGAGGCAAGGGTAAGGGTGGATCCGTTCAAGAGTTCAGAGGAGCAAGTTAACGATGTACTTAAAGCGATCAGGGTACTGCTTCCGATAAAGTTTGAGCACGTGAAGATGGAAATCGAGGTTCCAGGGAATGAATACGGGAAAATATACTCAGAACTTGCAAGGATGGGGCAGATACTGAAGGAGGAATGGAAGGGCAACGGAAATTATGATGCCTTGGTCGAGATACCTGCAGGTATACAGGACCAGCTTTATGATTTCCTAAATAAGAGGACAAAAGGGAACGTAAGTATTAGGTTAGTTAAGTAGAGGTGAATGTTGTTGGATACGCAGAAAAAAATTGTTTTGCCAGGCGAGGAGATAGATTTAGGTGGTATGAAACAGGGGAATGGCATCTACCATGAAAATGGGAAATACTACGCATATCAGATGGGCGTTCTCCAGGTTTACAACAATTACGCAAACATAATACCTCTCTCTGGCAAATATTATCCGGTGAGGAACGACAGGGTTATAGCCAAGGTCATTGACATAGCACCCTCGTTCTGGATCATGGACATCAGGGGGCCTTACCCGGGATTTCTTCATATAAACGACACTCCTTGGAAGAATGTCGATCAGGATCTCAGCAAGATTCTGGGTATCGGCGACACGGTATTCGCAAAGGTCAATGAAATCACGGAATCGAGACAGATATGGCTCTCGATGAAAGATGCTGGGCTGAGGAAGCTTGAGGGAGGACATATAATAATGGTACAGCCCACAAAGGTTTCTAGGATCATAGGGAAGGGAGGCTCGATGGTCAACACTATAAAGGAGCTCACTGGTGTAAAAATACAGCTCGGTCAGAATGGGGTAGTTTGGCTGGAGGGACAGGAGGAAAAGCTTCTAATAGTGAGGAGAATACTTCGCTACATCGAGAAAGAAGCACACACAACTGGTCTCACTGACCGAGTGAAAAAGATATTGGAAGAGAGTAGGTGATTGAATTGGGTATGGAAGGTGGCATGAAACTGATAAATGAAGATGGTTTAAGAATAGATGGGAGGAAGTTCAACGAACTTCGTCCAATCAGAATTGAGGCTGGAATACTGAACAGGGCTGATGGTTCTGCTTACATCGAATGGGGCGGCAACAAGATACTCGTGGCCGTCTACGGTCCGAGGGAGGCATTCCCCAAGCATACTCAGAACCCATCTAGGGCAGTCATAAATGCAAGGTACAACATGGCTGCATTCTCTGTCGATGAGAGGAAGAGACCGGGACCCGACCGGAGGGCCGTGGAGATAAGCAAGATCGTCGGGGAGGCTCTTGAATACGCGATATTCACCGAGCAGTTCCCCAGGACAAGCATAGACGTCTACATAGAAGTTCTCCAGGCTGACGCTGGAACAAGGATAGCAGGTCTCACGGCCGCCTCGGTTGCACTTGTCGACGCAGGGATACCGATGAAGGATATGGTTGTAGGATGCGCAGCCGGTAAGATAGAGGGTCACGTGGTCCTAGATCTGAACAAGGAAGAAGACAACTACGGAGAAGCAGACCTTCCCGTAGCGATAATCCCGAGAACTCAGGAGATGGTCCTCTTACAGATGGATGGTCATATGACAAAGGACGAATTGAAGGAGGCTTTGGAAATGTCGAAGAAGGCAGCTTTATACATATCCAATTTGCAGAGGGAAGCACTTCTAGCCAAATACAGGGAGGAGAAGGAGGTGGAGAGAAATGAGTAAGAGCTCGGATGAGATAGTTTACGGTCTGAAGAGGGAATACCTCGAAAAGATATCGCAGCAGGGTAGCAGGATAGACGGAAGAAAGTTCGACGAGATAAGGAAATTTACGATAAACACAAATTTTGTCCCGAGAGCGGAGGGATCTGCAGAGGTAAAGCTTGGAAATACGAGGGTACTCGTCGGGGTAAAAATAGAACAAGGGGAGCCTTTTCCGGATACACCGAACTCAGGTATACTGACAACCAACGCGGAGCTTCTTCCCATGGCTTCCCCTACTTTCGAGTCTGGCCCGCCGAACGAAGACTCCATCGAGCTTGCAAGGGTCGTGGACAGGGGTATACGTGAATCAAAGATGATCGATCTTGATAAGCTGGTAATAGAGGAGGGCAAGAAGGTATGGGTGGTTTTCGTGGACATTCATGTGCTCGATTACGACGGCAATTTAATAGATGCGAGCTCCCTTGGGGCAGTTGCCTCGCTTCTGACCGCGAAGGTACCTGCATCAAAGATAGGCCAGACAGATTACAGGCTCCCTGTTAGCCATGTCCCCGTTATGTTGACATTCGCAAAGATAGGATCGTCAATGGTTGTAGACCCGGGCCTCGAGGAGGAAGAAGTGGCTGTCGCGAGGCTGTCTGTCGCAACTGATGAAAACGAAAATATAGTTGCCATGCAGAAGGGTCTGGGGGGAAGCATAACGGAGGACGAGCTCTTCTCAGCAGTTGAAATATCCATTAGGTTGGGAAAGGATATTAGGGAGAAATTGATGAGGTTGTAAAGCCATGACGAAGAAAACCAAGAAAGTTGGAAGCGCAGGAAGGTTCGGTTCGAGGTACGGTTCAACAGTGAAGAAGAGGTGGCTCGAAATGGAAAATCTAAGAAAGGCCTCTTATCTGTGTCCAAGATGCCATCACATTTCGGTCAAGAGAGTGCATCCGGGGGTATGGGAGTGCAGGAAGTGCGGCTTCCAGTTTGTGGGGGATGCCTATACCCCTGAGGTAGGCGCTGACTTCAAGAAGGTGAATATAGAGAATGTTTAAGTGCGTAAGGTGCGGGAGGGAGCTGAAGGACGAGAACGACACAGCTCAATTCGAGTGCGAGTGCGGCTCCAAGGTGTTCGTTAGGGTTCCCGGGAACGTTGTGAAAACAGTTGAAGTAAAATAGATGCCTGCGTGCGAGGTTTGTCAAAAGAGGCTCAACATAAAAGAACCAATTGGAAGTTCAGACGAGTGCGAATACTGTGGCGGAATTCTTCCGCGGGTAGAAGATTTTTTCGAGATATTCAGGGATTTTTCCTCTAAATTTGAGATCGGGAGTTTTCTTATAGGGGTCAAGGCAGATAAAAACATACTGGAGAAAGAAATAAAGGTGATCGAGGCTGGGAAACTAAAGATCAGAAATTTTAAGAAGGAGTTCGAATCAAAACTAGGTTCTCGTATAGAGGTTGAACTGCATCTTAAAGCCGACTTCATCAAACCGGATGTCGTGTTCACAGTTGATCAGAGAAATCTGTCCTACGATTTCTGGATCAGGCCAGTATTTGTGTTGGGCAGGTACCGTAAGAATGTAAGGGGAATACCGCAGTCACCGTGGATATCGCCCGCCCCTGGCAGGGAAGGGCGATCAATATCAGAATACATCGGGGAATCTATCAAAGATACGCTAGGAGGTACAAATTACAACTTTTATGCATCCGGAAGGGAAGACGTGGATGCGCTCATGCTCGGGAATGGCAGGCCATTCTATGTGGAAGTAATAAATCCGAGAAAAAGGAGGGCCGAAGGATCTGGGATAACAAAAAAAATAAGCGAATTATCGGGCGGAAAGGTTGAGGTACTTGAGCCTAGGGTCGCTTCAGATGAAGAGATAGATACGTTGAAAAGCGCGCGTCCAAACAAGGTCTATGAGGTTTCGTTTAGCACAGACAGGAAGTTGGATGATGATCTGATTCGCAAACTTTCATCATATTCTGGAATTGCCATATCTCAGAGAACTCCGACGAGGGTTCTCCCTATAAGGAAGGATATTGCCAGGAGGCGAACAATTTTCAGCATAAAGATTCTCAACTGGTCCGATTATCAGGTCAGGCTATGCATAGAGGCAGAGGCTGGAACTTACATAAAGGAGTTCATAACAGGAGATTCAGGGCGGACAGAGCCCAGTATTTCAAAGGACCTGAAAGTAAACGTTAAAATAGATTATCTTAATGTGCTTTCAGTTAAGTAGGGGATGGCAAGATGGCAAAAATGTCTCACGGGCCTAGGGCCAAGACTCGCTCCAAACTAAGAAAGAAGGGGAGCGAGAAGGGTCCTCTGACTGTCAACAGGATGATAAAGAAATTCGATATAGGGGACAGAGTAGCCATAGATATCGAACCCTCCGTTCACGATGGAATGCCATTTAAGAGGTTTCAGGGATTAACTGGTATAGTTGAATCAAAGAGAGGAGATGCCTATATAATAGGGATCAGTGATCAGGGGAAGAAAAAATCTGTGATATCCTACCCCGTACACCTTAAAAGGGTGTGAAAGCTTTTTATGAAGATCACCTACATTCCACTATCCAAAGCCAAAGAACTACTGATCGAGGCTTCATCTACAAGAGAATTAAACTCGGTGCAGGAGTCAGCGCTGAAACACCTCAAGAAATTTTCTAAGCTTGAAGGAGAGGTAGCGGAGCGGGTCTGTGACGAATTTGTTTCCCTTGGTCTGGACCGGGCGGTTGCTGTCAAGATCGTTGATATAATGCCAGGAACGATCGACGAACTCAGAGCCGTCATATACCCCCAGGTCCAGAATCTTGATGCATCACTTGGGGAGAAAATTCTGGAAACACTGCAGAAGAGCAGGTGATACTTTGGAGGAATACGCCTACGTTCTCGACATCCTACCCCAGGGGAGGATGGAGGAGAAAGCATTCAAAAGGGTTCCGATCGCACTGGCAATAGGAGAGGAGGAATTGAAGCTCTTCGAGCTCATCCCCAAGCCTGGCGAGGCTTTAGCGATAGGTGATAGGGTCTACATAGGGAAAGATCTTGAAAAGAGAGATAAGATAGGAAGTGTGAAGAGGAGGATATCTTACGAAGAGCTCACGCCTGCCGCACAGAGTGAACTTGAGTTTGTGGTGATGCAGATCGTGCAGCGCAATGAAAAGCGGTTTGTAGCATTTTTCAACGAAGCTCAGCCCGTCACCACGAGGCTTCATCAGCTAGATCTTCTCTACGGGGTCGGGAAGAGTTTGATGTGGGAGATACTTGATGAGAGGAAAAAGGGACCCTTCAGCAGTTTCCAGGATCTGAAATCAAGGGTTAAGGGGTTGCGGGATCCGGAGCGTATGATCACCGAGAGGATACTGAGGGAACTTAAAAATAAAGAAGAGAGGCACAGGCTGTTTGTATCGAGTTGAGTATGGGGAGAAGGAACAGGGAAGGTATTAATTTTCTTATAGATGAAGAAGTAGCAAGGAAGATAGTGAGCCTGGCCAATGTATCTGGCAATGATGTGCTGGAGGTCGGTGGCGGACTGGGTCAGCTGACCAAATTCATCAGTGGTTACAGGACTCTAACCGTTATCGAAAAGAGAAAGGAGTTCGCTGATAGATTGAGGGGTATGTTTCCGAATGCAAATGTAATACAGGGTGACGCGCTCAGAGTTGAATGGCCAGAATTTCAAGTTTTCATATCTAACACGCCATATTCCATATCCACACCACTTCTTGAAAGGATCCGTAATAGCAGATTTGATCACGCTGTTGTTACCGTCCAGAGGGAGGTTGCCGACAGGATAACAGCCTCACCCGGCTCAGGAAACTATTCCAGGCTCACTGTTATGATGAACATGAAATTCGAAGTAGAGAGAATGTTTGACATACCTCCTAACAAGTTCGTCCCGAGGCCCAAGGTTTACAGCACCGTACTCTTGATAAGGAGGAAGGAAACGCAGATTGACAGTAGTATCGAGGCGTTCGTAAGGGATCTTTTCTCACAGAGAAGAAAGAAAATAAAGTGGCTGGTAAACTCGCCCAGGTATGGGGACAGAAGACCCGAAGAACTGAACCTAGATGAGTTTCTGGATCTTTTCGATGAGTTTAACGCGACGCGACAATCTTTATGATATCCCCATTTTCAAGTACGTAATCCCTTCCGAGGGTTCTCTTTGTTCTCCCGTTTATGGCTCTGATGAACCTTTCTCCAAGATCGGTATGTACCTTGTACGCTAGATCAAGGGCCGTGGCCCCTTTGCGCATGAGAATTGCATCCGGAAGTGTGTTCCCATTCTTGTCAGTCCAGTGGTTCTCATCCTCTACCGGATACACAACTATAAGATTTAGGACTTCATAGACAATTCTTTCAAGACTTTGCTGAACACCTGTTCCCCCGTTATTATTCAGGTAAAGTGAAACTTTTTTCAGTGCCTCCCTCTGAGACTGCGTGAGCCTGTCGTCCCTGAGTATCTTGAAGCTTCCATCACCAGGAATGTAGTCTATCAGACCGCTCCTAGCTGCCCTCTTCAAGACGAGCTCATAATCCCCGGAAACAACTGAAACACCCCTGCTTTCCAGTTTTGTTGCTGTCTCCCCGCTTATGAGATCTCCCTTTGATGCAACTATAATACCGGGCTTAGATATTTTCAAAATCTCATCGGCAAGAGTGCGTGTAACGTCCTCGCTCCACCTCCTCAGGTCTGACGGTACTGGTGTGTTCTTTATTGCAACTGAGAGATCCTTTATGTCTATCCCTAGGCCCGAAACTCTATCGTAAATAATATTCTCTAGCTTCCCTCCCTCACTCTCTAGCTTCCTGAGCCCTCTTTCGAGGCCGTCTGAGATTATATCGGAGAGCCACATCACTATCTCCTCATGAACGAAGTCAGCATCGTCGAGTGGATCCACAGATCCTAGTTCTACAGGATTACCGTTTCTGTCTAGGGAACCTGTGGCATCAACGACCTGAATGAAACCATCAGCACGTCTGAGATCGTCCAAGAATTTATTACCCAGTCCCTTACCCTCGTGCGCTCCAGGAACAAGCCCCGCAACGTCCATGATTTCTACGGGAACCATCCTTATTCCGTTGACGCATCTTCCAAACCTGGGATTGCAAGCCCTTCCCAATTCCGTGTGGGGACACCGCGACCTGACGTACGCAACACCCCTGTTAGGATTTATAGTTGTGAACGGATAACTTGCAATTTCAACTGTGTTTTCAGTTAAAGCCGAAAAATATGTGCTTTTTCCCACGTTTGGCTTACCTATGACCCCTATAAATGTGCTCATTGAATCGATGCCTCAACCAAACCAAACCCCCTAGGGCATTTTCTGGAAAGTAGTTTTTCTATCTTTATCTTTGAGCGGTCTTTGGCAAAGCTCAGGATACAGACCCCTGCTAGAGGGCAATCAAAATCGTCACAGTCGGGCCTCTTATATGTAACCTTTGCGCCTTCCTTTGCGATAGTTTTGGGGATCATCAGGCTTCTCTCAGTTTCGTCAACCTCGACCGTAAATACCTTGTTGTCCTCGTGTATGTAGCATTTATGTTCTTTCTCCCTTGATTTAACGACAAGGTAGAATTCTCCAGGCTTCAGGTTATGGCAGACATTCTTTAGGTTACATAGATTGCACTCTGGAGCAGGCCCGATGTACTGGAATATCTTCCCACTGGCGTTAAGGCTGCTAGGAACTAGCGTGATTATCATCAGGCAACTCCCGTAATATGGAGGGCTTCCCGCGCAGCCTCCTCACTCAACCCATTCTCGCCGAGAACTGTGTATCTATCAGGCCTCGTCTTGTGTGCCATCATAAGGGCCTGTACTGCGTCTTCTTCAGTTAGAGATACCTGATCCAGCTTTGTTGGCGCTCCGATGGTCTGAAGTGTATTTTTTATGAGCATCCAGTCGCCCCCGTGAAGGTACATAGAAATTATAGATCCAATACCGCACAGCTCGCCATGCAAACCTGTGCCCTTCTTGATGGAATCCACAGCATGTGCAAACATGTGTTCTGATCCGGATGCGGGTCTCGAGCTTCCAGCCACACTCATTGCAATACCTGAAAAAACAATTTGTTTAATGACAAGCCAAACACTCTCCTCGATCCCCGGCTTTATCTGCGCAGCATTATTTATTATCTCCTTGGCTGCAAATTCAGAGATGGAATAAGCAGAACTGCTGATGCGTTCTGCCTTAAGCCTATGAGCCAGGCTCCAGTCCTTAAGAGCAGTCAGGTTGGATAGCACGTCAGCTGCGCCAGATGCCAAAAATCTGAAAGGAGCGGTAACGATAATCTGCGTGTCCGCTATAATCGCGGCTGGCATGGCGGCCTCAACGGATGTAGAAATACCGTTCTTACTTATAGATGCCCTCGGACTGGCGACTCCATCGTGACTCGCCGATGTTGGAATCGAGATGAAATCAAGGCCAAGATCATACGCGCTCTTCTTTGCAATATCTATCTTCGTCCCTCCACCTATCCCGAGTATAACCTTTGCTCCAAATGCCTTGGTTTTTTCCTTCACAACCTCAACGCTCTCTTCAGTTGCTGATCCAACGACCACAAAATCAATCTCGATACCAGACTCTTTAAGTAGTTTGCCGACCTTTTCACCTGCCAATTTCATGGTTCTGCTACCCGTCACTATTATACCCCTGTTCGAGCTTGTAATCTTCTTGAATACGTCCGCTACTTCCTCTATAGCCCCATGGCCACCGATGACCTCCCTTGGGAGTATCATCTTTGCCAGTTTTTCAAATGGCACGAGGCCATATTCAATATTCGTTATTTATTTCTTCCTAGAGAACAGGTTATGTCCCTTCATTCCATGAGTGAACGTACTGAATCTGCTTCTTAGTCAGGGTATCTATTGCTATTCCACGGGATTTCAGGAACATTTTAGCTACCGACCTGTCAATCTCACTCGGCACTGGGTACACCTTTGGGGCCAGACCCCTGTTTTTTGAAATATATTCAGCTGTCAGCGCCTGAATAGAGAAAGAGAGATCCATGATCTCGACAGGATGACCCTGCCCTGCTGCAAGATTAACAAGTCTTCCGTCAGAAAGCACGTAAGCTCTCTTTCTTCCTATCTTAAACATTTTAACATTTTTCCTCACCTCAACGCCTCTGCCAAATTCTCTCTCTATTTCCTCGACAGCGACTTCATTGTTGAAGTGACCGGAATTTGCCAGTATCACCCCATCCTTTGAGTTCTTCAGCATATCAGCCGTTACTATATCCCTGACTCCAGTGGCCGTGATTACCAGATCTGCATCTCTTAGTGCATCTCTCATTCTCTTAACATCAAATCCATCCATGTGGGCCTCTATCGATTTAAACGGATCTATCTCCGTTACTGTTACCTTCGCACCCATCCCCCTCATCCTATTCGCAATTCCCCTACCACACCAGCCGTATCCTGCGACTACAACGCTCTTTCCAGCCAGAACTAGATTGGTTGCTGACAGTACCCCATCTATTGTGCTCTGTCCCGTTCCATACCTGTTGTCGAATAAATGTTTCATAAGGGCGTCGTTAACGTCAAACATGGGGAATTTCAAAGCACCCTCCCTCTCCATGTTTTTAAGTCTGATTACACCCGTGGTAGTTTCCTCGTTTCCCCCAATTATGTTCTCATACACATCCCTCCTCTGAAGCGCAAGCGTTGTTAGATCCCCCCCGTCATCCACTATAATATCCGGGCCGAACTCGAGGGTTTTTGAGAGATATTCATAATATTCTTTCCTATCAATTCCCCTCTTTGCGTAGACATCTACGTGGAAATCCCGCTTGAGAGAGTCAGCCACCTCATCATCGGTGCTCAACGGATTGCAACCGGCTATCCTGACATTAGCACCAGCCACTTTGAGCGTGTACGCCAGCGCCGCAGTTTTGGCCTCAAGATGAAGTGCCATCGCAACTTTTAGTCCCTTGAATGGTTTCGTTCTTGAAAATTTAGACCTTATTGCGCCGAGAACCGGCATCCATGTAAGTGCCCACGCTATCTTGTTGCGCCCTTCCATAGAGGTTCAGTCAGTGTTTGCTTAAACGTTTTTTGATTTTTACCAGAAATCCGTTTCCCAGCCCCGTTACTTCGATATCCTCGAAGAATATAGGGCTTGGCACTCTGTCCAACATTGGGACTCCCGCATTTCCCACAAGTACCGGGGAGTAGAAGATGTTGATCTCGTCCCAAACATCACCTTTGATGAATGATGTTATCGTAGACATCCCCCCTTCGACCATCACAGTTCTGTAGCCCATAGATCCAAGCTCATCAGCCACGTATCTTGCATCCGGGACCCGGTCAGGGGCTTTCTTCAGAATAACATTTGATTCAAACTTACCCCTAAAATCCTCTACGGCGGCAGAAGAACCGCAAAATATAACAATATTTCTCTTGTATTTGAAAAGCCTGGCATTCGTGTTAACCCTCAAGTAGGAGTCAAGAATGCAAACGTCAGGAATATTTTCAGAGCGGAAGTACTTCGGATTAATCGTAAGCTTTGGATCGTCCATGTTTACGGTGTTTTTTCCAACCACTATAATATCTGACTCAGATCTCAACCTATGAACCCTTTCCATATCCTCCAGGTTTGAGAATTTAAATTGCTTTCCATTTTCTCCAGATATTTTTCCATCAAGCGAAGAGGCGAAGTTCAAAACAACGTATGGCTTCAATGCGAAAGGATGATTAAATCCTGAGTTTATATACCTTGTTCTCAAAATGTGGATGGTTGACTAAGGTGAAAGACAGAGAGAGAACAAAAAAAGCGTTATATGGCGGCTTCTGCGCGGTACCACTTTAATCCCAATATGCTAAACGCCAATCGTCCGTGATTTATCGAATGAATTATAGGAATTCCAATAGATGTCTAGGCAACCTTTTAGTTGGGGTTTGCCGTCAGTTTCGCTTATGCTCCGCTCTTTTCTCGAGCGAATGAAGTTGATGAGTAATCATAGCCCCATTCAGTCCTCCATCAAAATATTCCAAGGCCATGCCTAAGCTCAGCTTAATATAAAAAGAACAGATCGTAACTAGTTGAACATAAGGCAGTTCATAAGACTGATCAGGATACCGTCGCTCACAGCAACCGTTGTACCATTATTAGTCGGTGGAATAATAGCAAAAGAAGCGGGTTCATTCTATTTTTTATTCTGGATTCTCATGCTTATCGCATCTTTATCAATGCAGATTGGTGTTAATATATTCAACGAGCATGGAGATTTCATTAAGGGAATCGACAAGTCGGTATCGCACGGATTTGCTGGAGTAATAGTTAGTGGCCAGGCAACAGCAAATGAGGTCCTGGCCGCCGCTATCCTGTTTTACGCGATTTCAGCCATAACAGTTATACCTCTGGTACTTTCAAGGGGCGCTTTACTTCTCGTGATGGGGCTGACAGCATCGATAGTCGGTGTTTTGTACTCCGAAGGTCCCTTGCCCCTCTCAGCAACTCCTTTCGGCGAAATATTCGTAGGTCTAGTCATGGGTTTAGTGGAAGTTATAGCAACAGAATTCGTATCATGCGGCAGAATAACATACCTAGCTTATCTGGCTTCGGTTCCCATCTCGATACTGGTTGCGTCTATCTTGGTGGCAAACAACATACGCGACATAGATAAAGACAGAGAAGCTAGAAGGAAGACCCTAGTAGTAATCATGGGAGCAAAGCACTCGCGAATTATGTATTATGCGATGATCCTCCTATCTTACTGCTGGCTACCTTTTATGTATGTCTTGACGGGAAGAATCCTTCTGAATCTGCCACTTTTGACGCTCCCTTTTGCGGTTTTAGGATTTAGAATGCTACGAAAGAACGGGTGGAGGCTCGGGGTGGAGATAAGCTCTGCAGTATACCTGCTTTATGGGATAGCGCTTGCTGTAGCATTACTTTGATCTCTGGGAAAAATTCTGAAGCTATATTCAAGGTTATTATTAACTTCCACTAAGAGTAGCACGGGCACTGGCCCACTTGATCGCGCATCAATCCACCCCATTCTAAATTCCAGGTATCAGCGGTGAAAAGTATATGGCTTTGACCGCAGGGTTCCGCCAGCTCTTTGAAGTTCGGTTTTAAATTACGCGAATAGGCTGGTTTCAGATAACTGACTGGTTGTCCCGGATCTTGAGAAAATTGTGAAGTTTAAATTTTCAGTTTTATGGCTTAATCTGAAGGATGACTAGGTCCCCGAGTTCATAATTTTTTATGGGCTAATAAATTAGTGATAAATGTTAATTAGGGTAGCCTAATTATGAATAAATGAGACACAACAAGCAGGACTATTTCCTGACAATATGGGAGCTCATGGAGGCCTTTGGATATGCATCAGAAAAGAAAGTCTCGCAGAGGATGGGTATTTCATTACCTTCGGCCTGGGAGGGAATACACAGGTTGGAGGGGGAAAGCCTGATAAGGTTGGGACGGCGCGGTATAGAATTTACTTCTTCCGGGTTAAACGCTGCGAAGCAGGCAGTAAGGGCGCACAGAATAACAGAGTATTTTGTTTACGCTTATCTTGAAGTACCCTGGGATGAAGTCCACAGGTCTGTGATGGACCTTGAGCACGACTTCACAGATAATCTCCTGGAAAACCTTTACAGAAAGATGGGATCGCCGAGTTTTTGCCCCCATGGAAATCCAATAAACCCCGACACCAGGCTGTATGAATTCACGGCCTCTGAATCTGCAGATGGAAGATACTATTTAGTAAGAACTGCGCTTGAGGATTATGATTTCCTAAGGAAATTGTTGGAAGGTGGGGCACTCCCAGGGGCGGTAGTTAAGTTGGAGAGGGAGGACGGTGGAGTTCACCTCGTGGGAGACAACGGAGATACCTTCATACCGAAGGATTACGAGAGAAGCGTAAGGCTGGCCAATAGGCCTACAAGAACCATAGGTTACATAAATCCAGGAAGAGGATTAGAAGTACGAGGCAATTTCTGAAATGAACCCTAAGATCAAGAAGCTGCTTCCTATGCTTGGACCTGGGTGGGTCGTGATGATGGCAGATCTTGATGCGCCTAGTGTCATAACTGCTATTCAATCCGGCATCCAATTCAAAGCACACCTTATTATCCTTCTCATAATCCTCATCGCACCACTTTTCCTCGTTCAGGATACTGCATCTAGGATAGGTGCAGTCACCGGGAAGACGCTCGGTCAATTGATGACGTCTAACTTTGGTCATAGATGGACTATGACTGCGGTCTCCGGATCGGCCATCATTGATTTTGCCGCTTACGTGGGTGAATTTGCTGGTATAGCAGCAGCTGCTGAGGTTCTCGGTATTCCTGTGTATATTGCTGTTCTGGCAGTCATAATAATACATTCGATAATTGTGATGACAGGTACATACAAGAAGATAGAAATGTTCCTGGTAATCATAGGTGCCTTTCTGTTCATATTCATTATAATAGACATATTTGTAAGACCCTTTGTCATAAACTTAGAGATATTCAATCCTGTGGTTCAGGAGAGATCGTTTTATTATCTGGTGGCCGCAAATATAGGCGCCGTCATCATGCCATGGATGCTTTTTTACCATCAGGCTGCCGATGTTGATAGGGGTCTGAACATATCTGAGATGAAAAGAGAAAGCAGGGGAACATTACTCGGCGCAATAGTCTCTGAAGCTCTGATGATCTCGATAGTTGTATTTTCTTGGAGACTCTCCGAACTTGGTTTGAAGTCCGACGACTCCCTGAGGGTTGTTGCGGGCTACCTTGGGGCGTTGATTGGGCCGGCCGGTCCATTTGTCTTCAGCATAGCCGTGGGGGTAGCCGGTCTGCTGGCGATGTTTGTGATTTCAATGAGTATGTCGTATACTGTCTCCGATGCCATGAAATGGAAAAGCAGCTTCAATGGAAGGGTTAGGGAGCAGAAGGGTTTCTATTCAATCTATTTCCTGGAGATACTACCTGCAGCAATTATTACCCTGACTTATCATAATCTGGTTTCAATAGTTCTGGATATAATGGTCTTCTCATCCGTCGCAATTGCACTTCCTCTTCTGGTTGTTACGAGGATAGCATCAAATGGCGACGTGATGGGTAAATATCGTATTAGTCGTCTCAGGGAGGTTTCTCTGTACGTGACCCTTGCAATAATAGTATCCTTAGGGTTGTTTTCCATAATCACAACATTCTTATTATGATTATATTTGGAAATATAGTTATCCAAAGAAGCGTTTTAAAATTATGACTGTTTCCCCGATCGACTACAGGTACGGTCGAATGGAGGTCAAGAGAATTTTTTCTGAGGCGGGAAGACTTGAATACATGCTCAAGGTGGAAGCAATGCTTGCCAAGGCGGAGGCAGATCTTGGTGTTATCCCGGTTGAAAGCGCTGAAACGATATTCGGTCACGCCAATCTGAAGCATGTAAAGCTCAAAAGGGTAAAAGAAATTGAAAGAGAGATAGGTCATGACGTTATGGCTCTAGTGAAATCTTTATCTGAAGTCTGTGGAGAATCTGGAAAATTCGTACATCTCGGCGCGACTTCTAACGATATACTTGATACAGCGACAGCACTTCAGCTTAAGAATTTCTTCTCATACCTGGAGGAAGATCTCAGAAGTATCTCATCCGCTCTCTGTAGGCTTGCCGAGAAGTACAAAAATACAATAATGATGGGTAGAACTCACGGCCAGCCTGCGTTGCCAATAACATTCGGTCTAAAGATGTCCGTTTACCTCGCTGAGATGATGAGACACATTGACAGAGTTGATGAATCTAAGAAGAGGATTCTTGTTGGAAAGTTCATGGGCGCAGTCGGAACAGGAGCCGCGCTCGGGAGGGATACGCTGAAGATACAGGAAAAGCTTCTCCAATCTCTTGATTTGGGGGAAGAAGAAGGGCCAACACAGATCGTGGATAGGGATAGATTTGTAGAATATGTTTCATTGATGGCAGGTATAGCTACAACATTGGAGAAATTGGCTACGGAGATCAGAATGCTACAGAGGCCGGAGATAAACGAAGTACAGGAACCATTTGACGAGACAAAGCAGGTCGGGTCGAGCACAATGGCGCAAAAGGTGAACCCTGTTACCTCTGAGAATGTAGTTTCACTGGCACGCATCATAAGAGGTTTTATGGTACCGATGCACGAATCTGCCATACTGTGGCATGAAAGAGATCTAACAAACAGTGCTGCAGAGAGATTTATCCTACCGTACGTTTCTATCCTCACAGACGATATTTTGAATAAGATGACTAAAGTGCTCAACGGTCTAAAGGTGAACGAAGACTCTATGCTAAAAAACGTTCTAAACAATGACCTTTCGCTGGGAGAGGCCTACCTGATGGCCCTTGTGAACAGAGGATACGGAAGGCAGGAGGCTCATGAGATTGTCAGAAAGGCCTCAATGGTTGTTAGGAAGAACGGGGGAGAGCTGAGTAAAAGGATTGAGGAGCTCGCAGGGGAGAAGATGGGAAAGATATCGCCTTTGGAATACACAGGAAATGCTGTTTACATAACCGAAAGAATCATTGGGAAGTACAAGAAAAACTACATACCGAGGCTGGGGGTTTCGGAGGGTAAATAATTTCTACTAAGTGGAATTTAACATTGCTATGGAATCTGTTGGGAGATTCTGTTTCTACAACAAAGATGGTACGTGCTATTTTGTGAGGAATCAACCTGGTAAGTGTAGTCTCTGTCCGAACTTCCTCTCATTTAGGAGGGAGGCGCTATCTCTCTCCACATCAGCCTCTCCCCCTGTAAATTACTTCGATCTAGACGCTTTCAAGGGGAACGGGGATTCATTACAGACCAGTTTGGCCTAGATCCTGGGAATGACAATCTCCCAAAGTAGAAGAAAGAGGACCATCATGCTTACCGCAGCCACTATTGCGTCCCTTCTCCTCTTGCTTTTCTGCAGCGCAGGTGTGTTCATTAGAACATAACCCCCATCAAGCGGTACAAGCGGCAGAATGTTGGTGAGCCCTAATGCGAAGTTCAGCCAGAAAAGCCAGTAAAATAAATACTCCAAATTAAGCATCAATGGATTCGATATTACAGTAGGGAGAAGGTACGATGGGAGTGGCAAAAGGAAATGAAATGGAAGCCCGACATACTCGAAAAATCCTAAAGCCCCTCCATAAAGGGGATCTTTTAGGAGTGCCAGGTACGAATACTGATCAAAGAGCGTGATCCCAAACAGCGCAACCTGTATTCCTATGAACGGGTAGTCCTTTGGAATGTCCGGGTTCGATATGCCCTGGGACTTAAGATAATCGTAGTCCGACGCAAAAGTAATGCCGTAGCTGGAAATTGCCGAACCGTTGAAAACCTTGATAGTCGTATTTTCGCCGGCCTTATAGCCAGACAAAACGCTTTCTAGGGTACTTTCGTTGTTGATCTTTGCATTTCCGATAGAAATGATGACATCGCCGTTTTTTATCCCGACAGCGGATGCGGGGTACCCTTCGAGTACGCCTACTATGTAGAGGCCGTAAATAACCTGTTCCGTGACAAGATGGCCTGCCCTTTCAAGCGTAACATTTACGTATGTTCCCGGATTGAAGGAAAGATTTGGGAGCACATTTGGGTTATTTAGCGGAACCCCATTCACCCTTTCTATAATATCGCCAGGATGAAACGATGGGGTAAGAGACGACTCCACAGGTGCACCCTGGACAGCACTGAAAGTTGAAGCGACCCCAATTGCCAAGACAATGAATATTACGGCCAAAACAATATTCATCCCTGGGCCGGCCGCAAAAATCTTGCCCCTAGTTTTTGGCTCGACCTTCTTAGTTTCCTCCTCGTCTGGCTCGACAAATGCGCCAACAGGTATTATAAGCCAGAGGAGACCTGTACTTCTAACACTTATATTGTGCCTCCTCGCAGCAATCCCATGAGCACCTTCGTGAAGTGCTATGGCCACTATCAGGCCTATTATCCCGTAACCTATGGGGATCGTGGGATTAATTCCAGGGAGCGCGAGCGCGTAAGACAGAGGGACTGCAGCGCTTCTCGGTATTGAGAAAATCAGAATAGCTTCGTATATTAGAAGGATTACAGTTGCGGCAGACAAAATGGGCATCGCGTAGTAGAAGAATGAGATGAAGTAGTCCCAGAATTTCCATCTGGATACCCTCTCTATCAGCTTTATCCCGGCCTGGGTCCTGATAAGCAGGGCAGGCCCGTAGGGCGATACATGCTTCTTAACTAGGGATATTGCCAGGTAATAGACCAATATCCATATCACAATGAGCAGGAGGATTATGAAAATCCAGTTCACGCCTACCCAATGAAAATCCTTTATTAATTATTCCCTAGTGAAACTCAATCCTTTAGATACCTTAAAAATTTATATGAACTGTGGATCAGGAGGCATGAAGGCAAACGTTCGCTGGGTCGGAAACTTGACCTTCATCGGATCTTCAGATTCCCGTCATTACACGATTATCGATCATTCCGAGGACAGGGAAAAACAGATGGGTAGCTCGCCTACGGAGCTAATGCTTCAGGCGCTGTGCAGCTGCACGGCAATGGACATCGTTAACATACTCCAGAAGATGAAGGAACCGCTGGAAGGTCTGGAAGTACGGGCGGAAGGTTTCAGATCAAAGGATTATCCACAGCTGTTCACCGAAATTAACCTAGACTATGTGGTTAGGGGTAATGTTAGCAGGGATAGCTTGGAAAGGGCGATATCTCTGAGTCAGGAAAAGTATTGCCACATCTCCATAGCGCTCAAGAGAAGTGGAACAGACATCAAGGTCTCAGGGAAGATAGAAGGTAAATGAAGACTAAGATATTTATAAAGAGCTATCTTTAACCTAGGATAACAAATGACCTGGCAAGATCAAGAAGTGAGGGAACTAAAAGAAAACAAATATATACTGATTGACGAAGAACCGTGCCGCATCGTGGAGATCACAACTTCCAAACCTGGGAAGCACGGGGAGGCCAAGGCAAGGATCGTGGCCATAGGTATATTCGACAACCAAAAGAGAAGCGTTGTCTTTCCCACCAAGCACAAGGTAAAAGTGCCGATAATAGAAAAGAAGACGGCTCAGATACTCAGCGTAACGCAGAACGAGGCCCTGCTCATGGATATGGAGACCTTCGAGCAGTTCACCTCACCTATACCCGATGAATTCAAGGATAAGGCAAAGAGCGGGGCAGAGGTAGAGTACTGGGAGTCGATGGGAAAGCGCAAAATAATGAGGGTTTGAATGCCTTCAAGATTGAAATTCTGCGATAGTATTGACAGTTACGATGAATCAAAATACGTAATATTTGGAGTTCCCTTTGATTCCACTGTCTCCTTTAGATCCGGGGAAAAATTTGCACCCAATGAGATCAGGAAAGCATCCTACAACATGGAAAGCTTTTCGCTCTACAGAGCCGTCGATCTCAAATACTCTGCTATTTTCGACGAAGGTGACCTAGACGAAAATCACAGGTCGGAGGACATGCTTGACGAGGTATTTTCCGAAATTGACAAGATAGTCTCTGATGGGAAATTTCCCGTAATGTTGGGCGGTGAACACAGCATCACCCTTGGAGCTATCAGGAGGCTCAAATGCAGGACTGTCTTCATAGATGCTCATACAGATTTCAGGGATTCATACCTAGGGAACAAATATTCTCACGCGTGTGTGGCAAGGAGAGTTAGCGAAATCATTGGTAAGGAAAACGTAGTCTCGCTAGGGGTAAGATCCGTATCACCTGATGAAATGGAGGGCGGTACTCAGAAGTTTTTTAGCAGCTTCGAGATAAGAAAGGATTCAGCTTATGCCTTGAAATATTTGAGGGATTTTGCTAAGTATCCTGTTTATCTCTCCATAGATTTCGACGGGTTTGATCCAGCATTCGCACCTGGGGTCGGAACTCCGGAGCCATTCGGCCTCGATCCGGTTATAATCATCGACCTTATAGACGCTATTGGATCTAATCTGGTAGGGCTCGATCTGACTGAGATCACCCCTGTTTACGATAATGGTAACACCTCAATGCTGGCAGCAAGAATAATCCAGGAGATAATATCATTCCTGGAAAAGAGCAGGAAATGAACGAAGACAGCAATTACAGGAAAGGGTACAAGGACGGGCTAAAATATGCGATAGTGTTAGCCAGGTCGATTGGCATTGAGGAAAATTACATTAAAAAGCTCGAGGCGGAATATCACAGCCAGGATAACAGGAAGGCCATCAAATTTGAATATGGAAATGCATACATCCTATATGAAAAGAGCAACGTAAAGGGGCTTGAAATCGTCGAGGAGATGGCTGGGCAGGGGATCCGGGTGATTATTGTAGGCAGGGATCTCAGAAGCGATCTAAAAAGATTCCCTAATGTAAGGGCAGCCCTGGTTACTTATGAAGAGGGCGGTTTTAATCCGAATCAAATGAGCCAGATTCAGGAATTCGTGGTGAATAATCTGGAAGAAAGGTCTGTTCTTTATATAGATTGCATAGACTATATATTATCAACTTCAAATTCCCCTCATAATGTCATTAGATTCCTATCTTCCCTAAAGGATAAGGTTATTGGAAAATCTGGTATTTTGATGGTGTCAATCAACAAAGATGCCATTGGAAGGCCAGAATTGTCAATGATAGAGAAAGAATTGAAAAATGCCCTAGATATCAGGAATTACTGATATCAATAGTTTCAATTCTTGAGGGAGTAGGTATCTTGTGAGAAGCCTTTTTTAGCGCTACCTTGGCCTTTTCAACCCCGTCCTTATTTACTCTTACAACTATAACGCTTGATCCTCTCTTTACTCTTGCCGCGGTTCCAACGGGCCTCCCGAAGGCCATGCTCATTCCGCTAGATATCCTGTCTGCGCCAGCTCCCGTTGCCATCTTATGTTCCCTTATGACGTGGTGGGGATAGGTCCTTACCCTCATAAAATATCCTTTCTCCCCGAAGTCCTTTAGAAGCTGTCTGTTCGAGGATATTCTTGCGGCCTCGAGAGCGGTATGTCTGATCTGGCAGCCTTCTTCCGCTATTAATCTCAGTTCAACTTGAAAATTGCCGTTTACATTACCTGCTACAAATTGCTGTATTCTTGGCGAAGGTACGCCGCCCATGTATTCCCTTTTTGTATAGGCCGGGCCAGTGATCCTGGTGTACATCCTCGCTGGTTTCCTTACCATTTGAATAACCCTGACCAAAAGTGATTCTCCATATAAAATACTTCTCAGTGGCGTCAAGAAAGGTTAATTATTTGTAAATTATAATTGCAGTGAATGGATGAATTATGGATAGAGAAGTATAGACCGAAGAAGCTGGACGATATAGTGGGTCAGAAAATAGTGGTAGATAGATTGAAAAGCTATGTTGAGCAGAAAAACCTTCCACATTTACTTTTTGCGGGTCCATCTGGAACAGGGAAGACAACCGCGGCCATAGTTCTAGCCAGGGAACTATACGGAGAACAGTGGAGGGAGAACTTCCTGGAGCTCAATGCATCTGACGATAGGGGGATAAAAATGGTCAGGGAAACAGTGAAAGAATACTCCAGGATAATGCCTTCAAATACGCTCGGCTTCAAGATATTGTTCCTGGATGAAGCAGATTATATGACCGACGAGGCCCAGGCAGCCCTCAGGAGGACTATGGAGAACTTCACAAAGACCACGCGATTCATCATTTCGTGCAACTACTCCTCTAAGATAATAGAGCCCATACAATCAAGAACGGCAATATTCAGATTCAAGGCCATACCGAATGAAGATATGATAAACCTTCTTTCCTTCATACTTAAAAACGAGGGAAGGGAGTTCGATAGGAAAGCCCTGGAGGTGATAGGAGAGGTATCCTATGGTGATCTGAGGAAGGCGATAAATATGCTTCAGGTAGCTGCGACATACTCACCAAAGATAACAGTAAATTCAATATATGAGGCCACCGGCCTGGTTAGAAAGGAATGGGCATCGGAGGTTATATCACTAGCCCTTAGGGGAGATATATCGAAGGCCAAGAATATGCTTGAAACTGCAATAATAAAGGAGGGGATATCGGGGCAGGATGTTGTGGAACAGTTCCACAGAGTTATCTTCGACATGCCCCTGGATGACGTTCTCAAGGCTGATATTCTCTACGTACTCGGCGATATAGATTTCAGGATATCTGAGGGTGCTAGGGAAGTAATACAGCTTGAAAGTTTCTTAGGATATCTTTACAAAAAAGGATCCAAGTGACCACCCAATGGCAATAAACGGTTCGGTCTATGAGAGGGAGCTTAAACAAATTTTTTCAGGTGATAAGGAAAAACTCGACGAGATGTCATGGATAAGGCCGGATCTTAAGGCGAGAATTTTGAAGAGGCCTTTCATGGTGGTGAGAGCAGCCGGAAGTCATGGGTTCGATATAATAGTAATTAGGGCAGATATAAGCGTTCCAATTGAAATTAAGAGCTCGAGGGATGCAACCCTCAATTTCTCTACGTCATCAAGCAGGTCCCAACAACAGGCAGAAAATTATATCTCTCTCATGAAAAAGACAGGAGTGATGCCATTATATGCATTCAGGAGAAAGGCAGTATCAGGTGATCCGTGGAGATTTTTCACATTTGACTATCCATTTGAAGGTAAGTACAGAATATTTTCTGAAAGAATACCTAAGATAGAAACAACAAGGAGCGGCTCATTTGTACTGAAGTGGGAAAAGGGGTTATCTCTTATTTCCCTTCTAGAATACTTGTTCTAGGTAAAACAGCCATTGCTGAATCGGAACCCCTCTGGATGCCCCTTGGAAATTCCAGTCCTCGTTCCACCTTTCTATACTCAACAGATATCGGCGAGAGCTTTTCTAATATGTACTGAAAAGCTGCCTCGGCGTGTTCTGTAGGGCCGCAAGTAAATATATCAAGCGCCACGAATCCGTATTCCGGCCAAGTATGGAAACTAAGGTGTGACTCAGCTAGAAGTATTATACCACTTACTCCATCCGGCGAGAACTGATGATAATACGATCTTATCTTCGAGAGTCCACTGTTCTTGACCGCAGATTCCATAAGTCCCTTGACGAAATTGACCTTGGATATTTTTGAGGGAGAAACACCCTTAAGATCACCAATGAGATGGATTCCTATGGACACCCAAGTATCACCAAGCATTATGAAAGACATCTAATATTTAAATGTTCATCAATGAACCATCGGCGAATCTTCATAATTTTCCGTAAAAATGAATCTTCATTCATTTCTCTTGTAGAAAAGAAAAACAAATTCTGAATTTTTTGATATAGGTGATTCGAAGATTTAATAGCGCATTAGGAATACCATATATATCATTTCATTTTTTTAAAAAAAAATTTTAGAATAGAATCTTATAGTGATTTATATTCTCTTTTATATCATGTTTAAGAATGAGTTCTTTTGTTTCTTGACATTTTTGCGTTGGAAAAGGTTAATAAGGCGTATCGTCTACTGGAGTGAGCAAAAAGCTCTAGACAAAGGATTGGTAAAGTATGGAAGAACTTACGAAAGTAAAGGACCTTAATTCTGGGTCCAAGCGGGTAACTGTTTTGGCGAAGGTTTTGAGTGTTGGAGAACCAAGAGAAATACAAACGAGGTACGGAGAGAAAAAGACTGTGGCTGAGGCGGTTCTTGGAGACGAAACAGGCAAGGTAACGATGTCTCTATGGGAAGACCAGGCAAAGCAGATAGAAAATGGCTCGAGTATCAGGGTAGAGAATGGGTATGTCTCATTCGTGCGCGGTCACATGAGACTAAATGTCGGAAAGTATGGGTCTATAAAGAAAGCGGATTCCGAGATAAGCGAGATCAACGAATCACTTGACATGAGTGAGAAGGAATATTCTCCAGAGGAAACAGGAAGAAGGCCAAGGAGAAGCTTCAATAATAACAGAAGTTACAGAAGCAGATTCTGAGTGGTCATTTTTCAATAAAACCCACACAGAATCCTTTATTTTCTATTTTGATTATTACTTCGTCCAGATCGAGGTCTCTAAGGAAAATTTCGTCATATATTCTCTTTAGTGATTGGAACTGGCATATTTTTGACGGTATTGGCTCGGGAAGCTGAACTACCCTGTTCGAATAAAAGAACGATTTTAGACCGTAACTGATGCACTTGTTCCCGATTCTCTCGATCGCCGGACTGTTGGTCAGTGCCTCGACCTGCCTGTCAAGGCTTGCCACCTCACTTGAAGGTATTCCAGAATATTCGTGCCTGAACGTTTTGATATGGCAGGACTTACATAATGTTACGAGATTCTTCGTCGAATCAGATCCTCCTGCTATCCTCGGAATGATGTGATGCACTTCAACCTGCAATCTTATTTTTGAAAAGGAGCTTGTGGTCTCTTCGACGATAGGAGATTTTCCACAGATTCGGCATGCATATGAATCCCTTTCTAACGTGATCTCCTTGGCTATGCTCCAAGGTATGGAAGATGGTTCCCTGCTGCCACCGGGGTCATAGTCGTAAACTATCCCGTACCGGGCGTATTTCCGGCTTAGTAGCTCAAGCATTTCTTCATCAATTTGCTTCATCTTCACGCTAATATCAAACCTTCAAAATAATCTTTTAGTTAATTAAAAACATAGGAGCTTGCGATTAGAGAGTTATAGTGGATAGTTCCAGATTGAAATATTTAAGATAGATTTAATATCTCGTATAAATTGAGCTGGGAAGCGCCGTGAGTTTAACGCTAAACGGGATTGTGTCAAGCCTTATTAAGGAATCTATAAACGTGATGTCCTCGCTAGGTCCGTTAGGTGTATTTTTTCTTATGCTTCTTGAAGGTGTCGGACTTCCTTTTCCCTCCGAAGTTATAATGGTATTCGCTGGATTTCTTTCCAGTGGGAGCACATTCCTTTTCGTAGTCTACGCACTGATGGGGTCTGTCGGTGGTTTTTTTGGGAACGTTATTCTTTATTACATATCAAAATACGGTGGGAGACCGTTAATTCTTTTCATCGGGAAGTACGTGGGTTTGAGGGAAGAGCACCTCATTAGGACGGAGAAATGGTTCGATTCAAAGGGAGAATGGACCATATTCTTCGGCAGGTTCGTTCCGGGCTTCAGATCATATATGAGTATCCCTGCAGGAATTTCAGGGATGAAAATACTGAAATTTTCTGTATTCACATTCTCTGGTTCACTCATATGGTCTACGTCCCTAGAGGCAGGTGGCTATTATCTGGGAAAATCATGGGAGAAAATTATTCCCACGCTTACGCAGGTGGGTGTTATCTTTTTAATATTATTTATCCTGGGGCTTGGTCTATACATTTTCATAACGGTGAAGAGGAGGAAGTCTCAGTCGGGAGGAAATTAAAGGAACAGGAAGAAATAAACCACAAGTACTGCCGCTATTGCAAAAATTACTGCCCAATTTCGCCTGTCCCAGGCGAATACCTTGCTACCGTCGAGGGGCGGTATCGGTATGAGGTTGAAAAAGCCAAGCCATATGTTGATATATGTCAGATAATAAATATCTACGCGGGCTAGCGAGCCAAGATGCGCAAATAGGAGTACGGGAAGAAGGATCACACCGATCACAAGGTTTGCGGATGGACCCGCTATAGCGATCTTTCCTTCCCTTATCGGATTTCTGTAACTTGCGAAGTAAACTGCTCCTGGCAAAGCGAAAAGGAATCCGAGGAAGCCAGTTACTATTGTGAGCAGAAGCCCAAGCGGCCACATTCGGAATTCTGACCAGGCCCCATAGTGAATGGCCGTGAATTTGTGGCTCATTTCGTGGAAGAGAAAAGCGGTTATTGTCATTAGAAATGAGATTCCGAGTGCATCCAGTGTTGAGATGACCGGCCTTGATCTTGACACTATGAAGAAGAGGGCAACCGAGAGTGTGATCACAGATACTACTATGTCCCTCACCTCTTTGCTAGAGAAGCTACGCTTTCTATAGGTCACAGTGTAAACCGCCATTTCATACCTCCAGTATCTCGTGTTATATAACTTGATTTGTCGAAAGATTTGAATTCAAATTATGAAATCTTTGCCGAATCGGTTGCAATTCTTTATTTTACGCGATTCTTGTGTTACAACCTCAAAAAGGGGGAAGGCTCCCATATTTTCCTTTTATTAATTATTTTTGCCGGATAAAATTTAGCGGCCTTGTATTCTCAATCTAGTGAAATGGTTAATTTTTATTAAATTGGCTCTCTTACGGTCCTTCATTATAATTTCTGAAAGTCAGGAATTTATTCATCAAAGTTACAGTATAATCTATTTGGCCAATAGCAGGCTCATAAATATTTGTCATAGACAAAAAATATTTAGAGAATGCCCCATAGCCTTTAGATGCAAAAGGGATTCCTTTTCAATCGAATCTTCTCTGTCTTAATAGTCGGACTCGTCCTTGTGTTCCTAGTTTTTTTGCTTCTCAAGGTAGTATCTATAATACCAGCGGATTACGCCAGATACACCAACGTTATAGAGGCTCTCGTGTTAGGCGTAATACTCTACATAGTACTCAGGATAATACTGAGGATAATAGGATCAATTCTAGACAAGAACATGGAAAAGAAGTATTCACGTCCTCTGCTGTTCTTGGTATCGATCGTTGGATACTTTGTAATTCTTCTGGCTATATTGGCCGTCATGGGTGTAAATTTAAGCTCCATTATTCTGGGAAGCGCATTTGCAGGGGCCATAATTGGATTGGCAGCACAGCAGATACTCTCAAATTTCTTTAGTGGAATTCTACTGATCTGGTCACACCCATTCACCGCAGGCGACTATATTGAGTTTAATAGCTGGCAGTATTCCTATTTCCTCCCCTCGTATCCGCCAAAATACCTTTCCAGAGACGAGTTCAGATGGAAGATCTCCGGAAAGGTTGAAGATATATCTCTGAATTTTACGACTGTGATAGAAGAAAGCGGGCTAGTCACAAAAATTCCAAATAGTGTGGTAATACAGGGAATAATATCCGCGAACCCGCACAGAAAAAAAATACAGATAAGGCTTGAAATACCAAAGATTAAGGACTTTACCTCATTCAAGGAGAATCTCGGAAAGATAATGGAAGGAGTTAGAGAAATAGAGGATTATGAGGCATATATAGAGGAGATAGCAAAAGATTCCTATCTCGTGCTGGTAACAGCAGATTCAAAAGTGGACAATGTGGAATATGTCAGGGGGAAAATTATGGAATTGCTATTGCCACTCACCAAGTAGGTACCTAACTAGATGTGAACTGTACTGGATGTATTAAGAAGGTTGAGGGGATACAAATAAAAAACTAAAAATTAAGATCTTCCCCCGAGATAACCCATCCACTCAATGCAGGTAGAATGTGCTTTGAAATCAAAATTCTCAGGGAAATGATCAGAGAAATGCCTGTAGTAGAATACTTCAGATGCATCAATCATTCCTTGGTTGTTCTGAGTTTCACCTACCAATACAAGATAAAAGAAAGCAAAGGCATTAGCAAAAATGTTGAGAATATCTTTTGCGAAGTATTCCGCATTGCCAGCTGATGCATACTCTTCAAATCTTGTCCTCAACGTAGAATATGCATTAATCGCCATCTCTTTGTGCTTGCCCGTTATGCCGCTTATGAGCCTCCCCGCCAACTCAAATAGATCTTTTTCCAAGTGCTTTTTGAATATGATTTCAAGAAAGTCGAGGGCCTGAATATTGCTTGTTCCCTCCCACATTGATGTCACGATTGAATCCCTGTGGAATTTCTCAAGTGGAAATTCCCTCAGGAACCCCTTCCCGCCGAGGATCTCCATGGCATATCTGGTTACGTAGTCGGAGGACCAGGCACACATGTTCTTAGAAAGATGTGTGAATGCCCTCGCCATGCTGTAAGAAACATCATAGGGTGGCCTCAGATTAGAGGCCTTCTCAAATGCATTTCCTGCCACTAGGGAAAGAACCATTGATGCCTCAACCTCCGCCTCCATTTCTATTAGATCCCTAAGAATCAGCGGATGATCATAGATCGCCTTTCCAAAGGCCGTTCTTTTCTTCGAGTATAGGTAAGCCTCCCAGAGAGCCTTTCTTGCTATTCCAACTGCGGATATTGCATCGTTTATCCTCGAAACTTCAAGGATCTCAAGTGCAACGTAAATTCCATCACCCTCGTTTCCCAGAAGGAAGCCCAGGGAATCCTTTAATATGACCTCCCCGGTTGGAACCAGTATGGTGCCAAGCTTATCCTTTATCCTCCGAATTTCGTAATTCCTTGATCCGTCGTCCTTGAGGGCCGGGACAAAAAAAACGGATATGCCCTTGGCACCAGACTTAGAATTCTTCGTTCTGGCCGTAACTATTGCGCCGTCGGCCAGTCCCGCATTGCTCGCAAAATATTTGTTTTCCCCGTTCAACAGAAAATGATCGCCTCTGGGAGTGGCCAAGGTAACGTTTGCCCCGAGATCGCTCCCACCCTGTATCTCAGTGTAGTAAGTTGCCCCTAGCCATCCATCATCAACGTACGATCTGAGGTACTTTGCCGTTGCATCATTCCCGTATTTTTTGAGCCCGTAAAGCGTCTGTGCTGTCAGAGTTAGCGTACAGAACAGCCCTGCATCTGATATAAGGTAACCAGAGATGAAGTGATACATCAGATTCCCCGAATATACGCTCTTCACAACATCTAAACTCAGGAGTTTGTCTATAATACGGGAATGTGTTCTTGAAATCCAAATTTCGTCTATCCTGTCATCCAGTATTCCCCACATCTGAAGCTCGGGGTTAGCGAAGTGATCCATGTAAACTGTGTCCTCCATCATCTCTTCTCCCACATACTTACCTATTTTCCTCAATCCTCCTGTATCATTGAAGTTCAGAAACTTAAGTGTCGATGAAAGGGGGTAATCTTCAAAATAATTTATTCCATCGCTTAGAAATATACTAGAAAATTTTAGTTTCATGATTTATTATATCATACGATTACTTGAAATCTGTCATTGCGAAATTCAACCTCCAGATGTTCGGGGGAATGAAATCGGCAGACAATTCACGCAAAATTAATATCGGATGTTTGCAATTGTTACGGGGTGATTTAAATGGTGAAATTAACCTGGTACGGTCACGCTGCATGGCAGATTGACTTTAGCGAGGCCACTGTGATCATTGATCCCTTTCTCAGGAATAACCCAAAGTCTCCGGTAAAGCCTGAGAATCTTGGAAGAGTGGATTTTGTAATAGTCACACACAATCACGATGATCATCTTGGTGATGCCTTTGAGATCGTTAAGCAAAAGAACGCTAAGCTAATCTCGATATTTGAAAATGTTATACCTGCATACGATCAGGGCATACCGAATGAGAATATAGCGGGTATGAACATAGGCAGTCAGGTTGACTTTGGAAAGATCAAGGTTGCGTTCGTTCCTGCAGTACATACTGGCAACTGTGCTGGGGTAGTCGTAACAGGAGACGGTGTGAGCATATACCACGCGGGAGATACAGGCATCTTCGGAGATATGAAACTTATAGGGGAGATGTATCATCCCAAGGTTTCATTACTTCCTACGGGCGGGTACTTCACAATGGGGCCTAAAGAAGCAGCGATGGCTGCAAGGATGCTTGGTTCACAGATAGTGTTTCCGATGCATTACGGAACATTCCCTCCCATTAACACGGATCCCAAGGAGCTGAAAGATGCGCTGTCGCCAGAAGTAAAGGTTCCAATACTAAAGCCCGGAGAATCCTTTATCGTGTGAATGAAAAATAATAAATTAAATGATAACCTAAACAATGTGTGGAAAAAGGTTATTTTCTGGGTTTCGACGTTGGAGGTACCAAGATAAGGGCCGTGCTGGCTTCAGATAAAGGCCACATAAGGAAGAACATTGAGGTAAAAACCAGGAAATTCAAAGGTGCATCTGAGCTAATAGATCAAATAGTTTCCCTAGCGGGGGGTTTCGATGAATACCAGGGGGTCGGAGTTATCTTTCCCGCCCCTATATCGCCAGACGGCATAACGTTGTATGCACCAAACCTATTCGGATGGAAGGGCGTAAACATAAGGAAGAAGCTTGTTGACTCATTCGGAAGAAGCGTTTTCATAGAAAATGATGCAACAGCTCAGGCGATATCGGTAAAGGTATTCGGTAGAGGTTCGCATTACAGAAATTTTGTCTATCTCGCCGTTGGAACTGGGATAGGTGGTGGCATATTCATAAATAATGAGATCTACAGGGGATCTAACGGTTACGCTGGCGAGCTGGGTCATACCGTCGTTCTTGCCAATGGGCCAGTCTGCGGATGCGGAAGGAGAGGCTGCCTTGAGGCACTTGCGTCAGGACGTGCAATAACAAGAAGAGCAATTGAAAACTCAAGGGAAATGAGGGCTTCGCACTTTCTCTCGTCCATTCCAGTGAACAGACTTTCTGCAGAGGACGTATTCAGCGGAAGGAGACTTGGCGATCCTTTTTGCATGTTGCTTGTTGATGAGACAGTTTACTACCTGTCTATTGCAATTGCCAATATCATAAATACCTTTGATCCTGAAGCCATTTTCATAGCGGGAGGGCTGATCAAGAATGAATCTTCCCTGGTAAGGGAGCTCAAGGAATCTGTTGATAGGGAGCTGGGCAATTACTACAGAGATGTACCTATAATCAAAGTTTCAGATAAAACTGTCTCGCTCGCGCCAGTAGCACTCGCTGTTTATGAAAATAAAAGATAAGGTTAGCAAATATTTTTACTTACGTTTCCCTAGTTGTTAGTATGACATCGGTAAAGGAATTTCAGATCATCGAGCTCGGTGAGGAAGGAGAGAAGTCGAGCCCTTGGAGTTCCACTATTATCGTCCTGCGCTTGGAAACTAGCAATGGGGAAGTGGGATACGGTGAAGCTCCGACTACGCTCATGACCAGGCCGGTTTACGAGCAGATGAGAGAAGTTGGGAGATTTTTCGTGGGAAGGGAGATTGAGGAAATTGCGAAGAACTATAGGGAATTTTACAAGAGATCCTTCTATCTCCCGGTCTCCATGGAATCAACGTCAGCATTGAGCGCATTTGAGATTGCGTCCTGGGACATTGTAGGCAAAACCTATGGAGCACCCATATTCCAGCTCATTGGCGGGAAAGTGAGAGACAGGGTCACTGCCTATGCAAACGGCTGGTACGATGACTGTGTGACACCTGAGGATTTTGTGCGAAAGGCTAACAATATTGAAAAGCTTGGGTTCAGCGCCGTAAAATTTGATCCGTTTGGGTCAAATTTTGATTCACTGAACGTAAATGCAGCCAGAAAGGCAAGAGAAATAGCAAATGCAATAAAGGAAAACACGAATTTGACTATCTTGATAGAATGCCATGGAAGGTTTAATCCAAACGCCGCAATTCTGGCTGCCGAATATATGGAAAATATGACCCCTCTATTTATGGAGGAACCCGTTCATCCTGATCAGATTGATGGCCTAGAAAGATTGAGGAGGAGAAGTAGAATAAGGATAGCTTTGGGTGAGCGTATTCTGAACAAGAACCTGTTCCTACCGTATCTTCGTTCAGATCTTGTAGATGTGATCCAGCCCGATGTTACAAATGTGGGTGGTATAATCCAGGCAAAAGAATCTTCTGTTCTTGCAGAGGCATTTGGTGTAGACGTTGCATTTCACAATGCGTTTGGGCCGATACAAACGGCCGCCACCCTCCATCTTGATTATAATATCAACAATTTCCTGATACAGGAGAGTTTTGAAAGCTTCTGGCCAGATTGGAAGCGTAGATTGCTGAGATCTGGCTATAAACTGGAGGATGGCTCGTTCAGACTTAGCGGGAAGCCGGGCCTCGGGATCGACGTGAATGAGAGAATACTGGATGAATACAAAACAGATTCAATGGAAGGTATCAGCGAGGAGCCACCTTGGGTGGTTAAGGGGACATTCAGGTGAGTGTTTTTATGAAAATTCACGATCTTTCTATTTACATTGAAGATGGAATGCCCTATTTTGAAGGTGATCCCGTGCCATCGGTCAAACAATTCAAATCTATAGAGGAAGATGGCTATAATCTGAAGTCAATAAATATAGGGAGTCACACAGGTACCCATATAGACGCCCCTTCACATTTCATACCGGGCGGGATGAGTGTTGAAGATCTAAGCTTGGATAGACTGTGCGGTTTCGGCGCGATCATAAAATACGATCCGAAGGAGGGGCTGGTCCTCCCGGAGCAGAAATTTGACATAATCCTCCTCTATACCGGCTATAATGAGAGGTGGGGGGAATACAAGGTTTTCAGAGATTTTAGTTACATAAAGGAAGAGGATGCAGAAGAGATCAGAAAGTACGGTGTAAATGTTGTTGGCATCGATTCTCCTTCCGTAGAACCCCCGAATTCAAAAACGTTCCTCACACATAAGATCCTTCTAGGAAGTTCTATCGTGATCATCGAGAACTTGAATTCCAAGGAAATGGCCGGTATAATAGGGAAAAGTCTATTTGTTCTAGTATTTCCAATCCTCCTAAAGGGCGGGGATGGAGCCCCCTCCAGAGTCGTGGCACTTGAGGGCTATCCATGAGAGCAATCATAACATACCCTCCTTCTGGCGGAGTTAGAATAGCGGACGTACCGCTTGAAAGGAGGAAGGGGGTTCTCGTCAAGACTCTTTTCACAGGGATATGCGGTACTGATAAGGAACTAGCTCTGGGAAAGTTGAGTTTCGCCAGGCCAGAAAGCGGAAATTTTCTGATACTTGGACACGAATCAGTTGGCAGAGTGGTTGATTCAGGGGAATCAGTATCGCTGAAGCCTGGGGATCTAGTTGTACCTATGGTCAGGAGGCCTGGCGGGTGCAGGATGTGCAGATTAGGAAGACAGGATTATTGTGAGGATGGAGATTTCGTAGAAGCCGGGATAAGGGGGAAAAATGGATTTATGAGGGATGAATTTTACGATGATGAAAGCTTCCTTCTTAAGGTGGATGAACAATCAATATCTGAACTATCTGTCCTGACGGAGCCATTGAAAAATGTGATGAAAATAAAAGAGGTATTCAATTTTATGTCCTCCAGGATTCCGTGGAGGTGCGATGATTCCACATTGTCCTGCAAAAATATCTACGTGTTTGGAACTGGTACTGAGGGTATCCTAATATCCATGGTATTCAGGGTCATAGGGATGAACGTAATAGCTGTCAACAGGCATCCCCTTGATGAAAACGTTATGTCAATACTTGAGAGCAACGGAATTGAATATCTAGATACATCATCAGAACCGCTTGCTGCGCGGACAAAGAGAGAGAAGATGGATGCCGCTGTTGATGCTGCTGGTTCCATGGACGTCCTGAAGGACATAAGCGACAATATCGTGAACAACGGAATAGCAATATTATTCGGAACAAATGGTCAGCTCCCATCGTCTAGGTATGATGTTCTTGAGGGAATCGTGGATAAGAACGTCTTACTTGCCGGTAGCGTTGATGGTGCGAAGGTTCACTATCACGAGGCTATAGAATTCTTGGAGAACTATGGCAAGAGGATGGGTCTAGACCGCATGATAACTGGCCGTTATAAGCCGGAGGAGACAGATATATTCCAGAGAAAAGAGAGGGGCGAAATAAAAAAAGTAATAGAATGGATATGATTAAGGGAGAAAGGAGCTAAAGCTTGAGAACAGGGCTGAAAAACATATATGTTTACACATTTCTGTATTCCTTCCTCCTGCTGAATCCAATCTGGGTACTTTATCTTCTGGGTCTGGGATTCAATCTCTTCCTTATAACATTACTGGATGTCGTGTTCTATGTTATCATCGCTCTCGGCAGCATCCCGACTGGGAGGCTGGCGGACAGAATAGGCAGAAGGATATCCCTTTTTATATCGTCCATTTTAACAGGCCTGGGGATAATTCTCTTCGGTATTTTCACGTCGTTCGCCGGAATTGCAATCAGCTATGTCCTGTGGGGATTGGGTGCAGCTATAAATTCAAGTGCACTGGAGAGCCTAGTTTTCGAATATTCTAAATCACACAATTTCAGATATCTGGAAATAATAGGTGTGGTCAATTTCCTGTCAGCGCTCTCGATAGCTGTTGCTTCGCTAGCTGGAGGGTATATCGGGGAGTACAGGGGTCTCCGAATGGTGATATTTGCCACCGGGGCGTTCGTTATCGCATCTTCTCTCTACACCCTCAGGTTCAAGGAAAGACCCAGGGATTCAATGACAACAAGGAATCCGCTCAAGCTTAGGTACTACGTCTCCGATAGAAGGATCCTTTCCCTGATTATTCTAAGGGTTGCACTCGTCCTTGACTTCAACATGATGGTAATATTCAAGCAGCCGTATTACACGGAATTAGGCCTATCTGTTGGAATAATCGGATTCATCTTTTTCTTGGACGTCCTCCTCAGGGGCCTATCTTCCCTATATACGCAGCGTCTCTCCTTCATAGCCAGGAACAGGTTTGGTTCAATGCTTATATTCACTTCGCTCACGTTCTTCACGATATACATACCCGGCTTAATTCAAGACTACGCCTCTATATTCTTCCTCATCCTAAACTCAGTGATTTTTGGTTTTTATTCCAATATACTAAGTGAAGAAGTGAATGTGCTGGTTCCAACGGAGATCAGGGCAACAGTTCTTTCCGTCGTATTCCTTGTTAGTTCCCTTCTAACCGCGGTCGCAGAACCATTTCTCGGTGCCTCAGCCACGATTATAGGTTTAAAAAAGACATTTGTCATATTTAGCGTTGTATTCCTCGCAATTTCGACGTTTTCCATATTTATACACATAAAAGGCAGAGATATGACAAGCATAGATTCCAGAATTTAGACTGTGACTAGATCTTTGGCCATCCTTTTCAATGCGGATATAACATTACTGCTCAATGGATAGGAGAAGTTCTGGTTCTCAAGCTCTTTGACCCCAAGCCTGCTAAGATCCTCAATGGCTTGCCTGAATAACCTCTCGGAGTTATCCTTGTTTCCCATCTGGAAGTGAACCATAGAAACACAGATTAGAACTAAACAGTGAAAGAATGAGCTTATTTCGCCAGATGTTCCTCTCCAGAATTTTTCAAAAAATTCATGACCAAGCCAGTATTTCTCTTCCTCGATTAATTTGAAACCATCTTCCGGATTTAAATCTTTTTCACTTTCTCTCTCTCCAGTTCGGAAGACGCACACCTCTTCAATACAAGACCCTGACGCAAATGAAAAACCAACATCGAGATTGTCTGTTTTTGTGTCGACCTCTATCCAATTCGATGCCCTCCTTACGATGTTACCTTTCTCAACATTCATGGCCGAAAATGCTGTCTTCGGAAGGAAGAAAATGAACCTGTACTTCTCCATCTTACCCCTAGATATCTTTATTGTCGGGAGTCTTTTGGTGAATGATTTCAGAGAACCTCACTGATCATTGATGCCTTTATTTCCCGTATCGCATCGTTCCTTGAGCCGAATCTTCCGAATTTCATGAACTTGTTCTCTTCGAGTTCTTTGTAGTGTTCAAAAAAGTGCCTTATTATATTTTTGAAGTTCTCAGGTATATCACCAATTTCTCTTATGGTTGATGAATTGGGATCGACGTTGTCAACCGGTACTGCAATTATCTTGTTGTCTTCTCCTTCCTCATCGTGCATTTCTGCGATCCCTATGGGCCTGCATTTTACCAAAATCCCTGGCTGGATCGGAGATGATGAAATTATGAGAACGTCAAGTGGATCCCCGTCCTTGGCCCTTGTACCTAATATCATGCCGTAATTAGTTGGGTAGTTCATTGGCGTGAAGAGAATCCTGTCCAGTACGATTGACTTCACATCTTCATGATATTCGTACTTGTTCCTGCTCCCTTCCGAAATTTCTACCAATGCGTAGAATGTCTCCGGGAAATCTCCAGTTAATCTTACTTTCATAAGAAGCGAGGATGTCGGAGTAGATAAATATACCGCAGAGGAGGGTGAGAATGAGATAAGTTATGTTCGCACACCACAAACTATATCATTCCAAATTGAGAAAAAGGCTGGATAGAAATGGTGGGAAAAGACCGACTGGGACTTGAAAAATTAAGCGTTCAAGTTACAAAATATATTTAATTCAAAAAGTATTAAAAAGAAATATGCCAGTCAGCGCTGTTCTGATCAGGCCCTCAAATAAGACTGGAAGTGGTTACCTAACGAAGTGGGGGTTCCTGCCAGCGCCTCTTGGGCTTCTTTCACTTGCCGGTGAAATTCTCCGTGTGGAGGGGTCAAGGGTGAAGATAATAGACATGGAAGGGGATGAACTTTCCTTGGAGGAGACTGTCAAAAGGACGCTCGAATTCAACCCCGACCTTGTGGGCATAACCCTTCATGCAACAGCAGCTCACAACAATGCAGGTTACATTGCTAGGCGAATAAAGGAAGAAAAGCCTGATACAGTTCTGGTCGCAGGAGGTCACCACGCAACGTTTCTCCCGAAGGAAATTATCAGGAGTGGGTTTGACATTTCTGTCCTTGGAGAAGGCGATGAAACGGTGTTTGAAATCGCTTCGGCAATTTCTGAGGGGACGGGCTTTGAAGGCGTAAAGGGTATAGTTTACAGAGACAAGGAAAAGATAATAAGAACACAACCTAGATCTCTAATTGAGGATCTTGACTCCCTGCCAATGCCACCGATGTGGCTTCTTGATCCATCGAAATACACATTCAAGGTATTTGGGAGGGATGATAAGGTTACCTGTATAGAGACATCGAGGGGATGCCCTTATGCGTGCGATTTCTGTTCTGTCACACCTACGTGGGGTAACAAATGGAGGAACAAATCAAATGCAAGGATACTGGAAGAGATACGGATGGCCCTAAGTTACGGGTATAACTGGATATTCTTCACGGACGACATATTCGTTGTCTATCCAAATGTCAAGCAGAGGAGAAATCTTTTCAATTCTATAATTGAGGAAGATATTAGGACGAAATGGATTGTCCAGATGCGTGCCGACGTCACTAGCAGGAATCCAGATCTTATAGAGTTGGGAGCTAAGGCTGGAATGAAGGTCTCATTCCTAGGTGTGGAATCGGGGAGTGAGGAAATATTGAAGAAAATGCATAAAGGAGAGTTCACTTCACAGTCTGAGGAGGCTGTCAGGATCCTTGCCAGAAACGGAGTAGTTGTATTGGTGGGAATGATGATAGGTGCTCCCTACGAGAGATTCAGGGATATCATAAGGTCCGTGAGGTTTTCAAGAAAGCTTGCCAGGGCAGGTGCAGATGCTATACAGTTCTCGATGTATACCCCGCTCCCTGGTACGAGGGTCTTTGATGATGCAGTAAGAAATAAGACTCTCTTTACCCTAGATTGGGATAGGTACGATGTGATAACGCCGGTAATGAGAACGCGGGTAGGTCCTGCTATTGACCAGATCGCGCAATTTTATGCAACTTATTCCTTTTACCTCTACAAATACTTCAGGGGCAAGATAATGAAAATTGAGCCCGGGGATGAGAAAAAGAAACTGCTTGAAAACGCCCTGGATTTCATTGTAAAGATGATGCCATCATATCTCAGGGACATCTATAATTTCCCCAAGTTCCTTATTGAAACAAACAGAAAGTTCAGGAAGGGGAACAATATGTCAGGAATAAGTGAAGAGCAGATTAATGAACTTCTCGAAACATCCAATAAGGTTGTCTATGATCTTATGGGTAGCAAGAACCCGTACTTTATGATAAAGGAAGCCAATTGACCGGCCTGGCGCAACGCACCCCATATTTTTAACGGGAAAGAAAAGTTATATCTCCCCTTTCAGAAAATCTATGAAAACTTCAGCGTCTCCAAACACATTTGAGAGTTTTGCATACTCGTTCGGTTGATGTTCTGTTTCGTCAACCGTTCCCCACACAATTGTGTCAAGGCCTTTATTTCTAAAGAATGCGGCGCAGGTGCCACCACCTATACCTACAGTCTTCACATCAATTTTGCGAACTTTTCTGATACTTTCAGAAAATTTTTCAACGAAGTCTTTTCCTTCAGCGGTATTGCTGGAGGGTTCCGCCCTGTTTTCTACTTCCACGGACACCTTGACTCCGTAATCTTTGGAGAATTCTTCCGCTATCCTGGAAATTTCTTTAACAACATCGTCTAACTTGTAAACAGGTAGGATCCTCATATCGAAGTAGAAGCTCTCTTTTCCAGGAACAATGTTTATTGACTCTGTGCCGGGTTCTACCTTTGTTGGTTCAAATGTCGATTGCGGCACATTAAACTCAGGATCCCTGGCATTGAACTTTTTATGTAGCTCTGTATCGATAGCTATTTCGAGCCGCGAAGCCATCCGGTGGGCATTTATACCGGCATCCGGGGTTGAAGCGTGACACTGCTTTCCGACTACAGTTATCTTCACCCAGATCAGACCCTTTTCTGCAACCTCTATACTGTTCCCGCTGGGAGTTCCGAAGTCAGGAACTATGAATTTATCGTGACTGCTGAATTCCCTCTTCTGAAGGACGTATTGAATTCCGTATTTGCTCCCTGCCTCCTCGTCAGAAACCAATATAACCCCCAAATTATTCTTCAACTCTTCCCTGTGATCTATGAAGTGTTTGAAAGCTACAAGTGAAGAAATGACCCCCTGGCCATTGTCGCACGTTCCCCTCCCGTATATCCTGTCACCCTTTATAGTTGCTCTGAAGGGTGGATAGCTCCACAATTCTCTGTCACCCTCGCTGACAGTATCCATGTGGGCTACCAGCCACACAGTAGTTCTCTTTTTTAGATCAAGAAGGAAGAGCATGTTGGGTCTTTTAAGTCCGTCAGATACAGTATCGTACTCCTCAAATTTTATATCCCTGCTCCACCCTAAAATCTCATTTTTTAGGAAAGCAGCTCTCTCATCCTCGCCCCTCCCTCCGCCCGATGGATTCACCGCCGGAATTGATATCATTTTAGAATACAATTCTATGAATAGATCCCTTTCTGTCATATTGGATAATTTTCATCACGTTTAAAATACGTTCGTTAGAATATAGGAAATGTGTTAAATGTAAAATAAATGCTCTTTTATGAGCGACATCTTCATAGGGTGCTCGGGCTGGTTCTATCCTCACTGGTCTGGTGTCTTTTACCCGAGGGAAATCCCTCCAAAGAACTGGTTCAATTACTACACGTCTTTTTTCAATACAGTTGAGCTCAACTCAACCTTTTACTCATTCCCAAGTGCGGAGAAGGCAAGGAGGTGGTATAGGGAATCACCAGCGTCGTTCAGGTACAGCGTTAAGATGAACAGGGTGATTACGCACACAAAGAGGTTAATATCAGTTGATAACGAAATAGAGCGATTCTACGAGTCGATATTGCATCTCAAAGAAAAGCTGGCGTCTGTTTTGATCCAGTTTCCGCCATCTTTCAAATACTCTGAAGACAGCGTTGAGAGGATCTCATCTGCTCTCCGCGAAGACATAAAGGTGTTCTTTGAATTCAGGCACAAAAGCTGGTATGACACCGAATCCCTTGACAAACTTAGAGAGCGAAACATAAATGTTGTAACGGTAAGCGTAAACGGCCTTCCCTTTCTTCTGCCAGAACAAGGGGATGCATACGTCCGGATGCACGGAGACGTGAACGGATACGCTACAGATTACAGCGACGAATTTCTCGAAAAGCTCGCAGAAGAACTTGTGGAAAGAAGATATAAAGAGGTCTATGTCTATTTTAACAACGATTACTTCGGTTACGCCCCAAAGAATGCTTTAACTCTAAAGAAGTTGATCGAGGGGAGTTAACCGCCAGAGAAACATCACTATAATATACGAAACACATTTCAATAAATATGCCACTGAAGGTTGGAGATAAGGCACCAGATTTTACAGCAATTTCAGACGATGGTACTACCGTATCCCTGGGCGACAAATTGAGGGAAGGGCCGGTCGTTCTGTACTTTTACCCCAAAGATGAGACCCCGGGTTGTACTGCAGAGGCCTGTGCTTTCAGGGACAACTGGGAGGAAATAAGGAAGCACGGTGCAACTGTTCTAGGCGTTAGCTCGGATTCCATAGAGTCTCACAAGCAGTTCAAGGAGAACAGAAAGCTCCAGTTTACTCTTTTGTCAGACCCCAAAAAAGAAATAAGGAAGAAATACTATGCAACCGGATCATTGCTGCCACCGAGAATAACGTACGTTATAGATAAAAACGGCATAATAAGGGAAGTATACAATTCGCAGCTCAATGCTACGATGCACGCCCAGATAGCCCTAAAAGCCCTGAAGTCTATGGAATAATAGGCGCTATTGATTCACCCTTGATAGGATCTTCTTTCCTTTATTGCGCTTTCGAGTCTTTTTAGTGAATTCAAAAGCTCATCTCTCGTTTTTGACTGGCTAGCCCTGGGATCATTAAGGTACATTCTTGCCCGCTCTACGTGAAGCTGAGTTTCCTGCATATTCTTGACTGAATAAAACATATTAGCCAATGATATCTCAGCCTTTGCATCGTCTATTATATCATCAGATGTTTTTCCTGAATTATCCAATCCGCCGGTAGCTTCCTGCCTGTACTGGACAACATTCCTGCTAATCTTTTTCATATAGACAATACTGCCGATCGAGGATACCGCTATGCTGAGGGCAAATACCACTATTATCATCACGAAAAAAAGTTCATAAGTTATTAGCCTAGAAAAGTAGGCAATGTAAGAGGCCGCATAACCTAGGACAAGTATTACCGGGCTCATGAATTTTATCCAGGCAGGCATCTCTATTAACGGAGGAGCGTTTGGATTGCTGATGAAATATGAAACTGCAGAAGATAACCTCTCAACCTTCCTTGTCCTCTTGCACTCCTGAGATTGTAGAACTGATTGAACGTCATTGAGTAGCTGTTTCGATCTATCTACTGACCCCGTGAGTCTGTAAAGTTGTGCCAGCCGGAACATAGTATAACCGAGTTTGTAGCATCTGCTGGCGTTGATGCTTTTCGCCTTCTCTCTCGCCAAGGCTTTCTCAAGGCGAGATATTCTCTTTTCAAATGGGTTCATGTTGTCATCACCCCGTATATTTTATTGTTGGACGGCTCTATATTGCGTAGGCGATTAAATAATTATCCTATATATATTAAATAAATTGGAACAAGAATATTTCACCGCGGCAAATCCACGATTACGTAATAGATAAAAAAAACTGAAATACCGTCTTTAGGTTCAAGGAGAGAGGAGGGGCAAAATGCTGTCGCCTAGTTTTAAGCTTAGAAAGGGAATTATTTTTATACTCATGCTTTTAATTGTCACCGGTCAATTTCTTCCCTGTGGTGGAACGGACCCACACCTTCAATCACTGCTCAGGGGCCCGATTGAAGATGATATGTCTCCGCCCGGAAATGTGGTCTACGCGTTTCCAGGGGAGATCGTTAATACCACAGTCTATCTTGGAGGAAGCAAGCCGGAGGCGACATATTACGAAGTCACTCTGACATTAAATTCTTCAGCCTTTGAAACTGTGAACGCAATACCTGTTTTCGGAACAATATCCAATGAGAGCGGGTACCTTATTCGAGTTTCATTTGCTTGCCCAAATGATCAGCCTGGAACATGGTGGAATCTTGGATACGAGCTCTTTCCATTGGAAAACCAAACACTTGAAAGTCTTAAAGAGGACACAATTACAGCATCAGGCTCTGAAATTAATATATCTTCGAAATCCAGTGGCTACATGTCGGGCTTCTTTGCAGTTTCAGGGAGGGTTGTTCTTAATTTCAGCGAAAACGTTACCTCAGTTGTACTATACCCCGAAAACACACAAAATTATACAGTAGTATCAACTCAGGTTAACAGATGGACTTATTCTAATTCTCAACTGGTCATTTATTTTTCTCTCTATGATTACATAGATTCCTCAGGTTCAATTGTTCCCCCAGCGGTAACAGTGGAGCTGGGGTATTATGTAGATCAGTCTTACACTATATCCGGTCTATCGACAACGGGAAGTGCTGGTGTTTTGGAGCTCGTACAAGGGAATGGTGCATATATAATGGGTATAACTTCGTCTCAGATGGTGCAGATTCTCAGTTCAATCAACCAAACTCTATCGGTACCTATTTCCCAATTAAATGCTGCCGTGGTTTCTATCAACGGTGATGTTGCCACTGTAGAGACATCATTCGGCTCTATGCTTACGTCGTTGAACAATATAAATGCCTCACTGAAAAATGTGAGCGACGGCGAAGCATTTCTAAGTACAGACATAGGTAATCTGGAAGTACCACTAACTTCAATAAACGCAACTATTTCATCAATTAGGACAAACACAGTGATTCTCGAAACAGATTTGGGAGAAGTGCAAACGTCTCTTTCAAATCTGAACGCGAGCGTAAGTTCTGTCCGCAATGGAGTGGCTTATTTGACAACGGCTATCGGTACTTTGAAGGAACCCCTTTCGGAGCTAAACGCAACAGTTGAAAAAGTGGAAAACGGAACGGCCATTCTCACGGGATCCCTTGGCTCTGTGGAAACTTCCCTTAAAAGTATTAACTCCACGCTTGTAGAACTGTCGGGGGAAAATGCTACTCTACAAACGTCGCTCGGTATTATTTACTTGAGTCTAAAAGAACTAAATGCTACCGTAGCAAGCTATGTTTCCTCCATATCAAGGCTAAATGGGAGTATGGTTTACATCAACACTACCATTGGAAATATTTCAGGAACAGTTACCAAGATTTACAATGATACTGCGGTAATAAAAACTGCATTTGGTAATGTTACGGAGTCAATTGGCAACATTAAAGAGCAAGTGACGAGAGATAACACTGCCACTAAGGATCCCATCAACCCTTTTTACTTGGTCATAATGGCTATGCTAGGGACCGGAATATTCCTATCATTCCTTGCTGTCTTTGATACCAGGAATATACTGAAAATCATTAGCGGAAAGGAGAAGTAGCGGCTAATCTCATAAAAATATATTAATCCAAAGTACCATATCAATTCCTTATGGCAGAGGAATTACTTTTTCCATCGAAGGACTGGATTGAAGAATACTGTCGTAGGCTAAGCGAATCTTCCGACTACAATAAGTCAGGCAGGGGCTGGAAGGATCCAATAATGTTCAAAATTTCTGATCCAGAGACGCTGAGGGGTAGGAGCGATTTCGACTCCTTTATCCTCAACCTGAAGGACGGTAAATGTGAGGGAATTGAGATCGTAAAGAATGTGGATAGCAGCTCTCCATTCGTTCTGACAGCTTCGTACTCGAATTGGAAGAAGATAATCGGAGGAAAGATAAACCCGACACAGGCAATGCTGACCGGGCAAATAAAAGTCAAGGGGAACATGGCAGTGCTACTGAGGTATGCTTCGGCAGCAATTGCTATGGTGAAAGCAGCTCAGTCAATTCCTACTAGGTACGTTGATGATTTATGAGTATTTACCAGCTTCCCAGGAAGATTTATTTTCAGAGGGACATGCTGGATAGCTTATCTGAGGTACTGTCCAGAGAAGGGCTTAAAAAAATCCTGGTAATAACTGACAAGAACATATTCAGCAGGTGGGGAGATAGGATCAGAAAGTCCCTTGTGGGTATAGCGTGGGATTCTTTCTCTGATGTTCATCCTGAGCCGGAGATCGGATATATTGAATCGGTCGCTGATAGATTCTCATCCAAAAATTACGATGGCATAGTGGCAATAGGTGGCGGGAGTGTAATAGATTTCGCGAAATCAATAGCCGTAAAGATTTCTGACCCGCAATCAGACCTCGCCACTATAAACCCGTTTACACAGATAAATCTTAAGGTGAAGATCATAGCTATCCCCACGACTTCAGGGACAGGAAGCGACGTTTCTTTCGGTGTTGTTCTCACAGATAAGGATGGAAAACTTGCCCTTGGAAACTACGATTTGGTTCCCTACGCCGATATACTCGACCCGTCATTAACCCCAGAAGATGAGGCTATAATAGTTCCAACAGGTATTGATGCTTTCGTTCACTCCTTTGAATCTATTGCCTCCACGACATCGACCCCGTTTACTGATGCCCTGGCTGAGAAGGCCATTGAGATGATCTTGGATAATCTTCAAAGGGCCGTGAAGAATGAAGAGGAAGCGAAAGATGCCATGCATCTTGCTGCTACTATGGCTGGAATTGCTTTTTCCAACAGCGGAACGGCGCTCGCTCACGCTCTAGGTCACGCATTCGGGGCCACCTTCCATATAACTCACGGAACATCCGTTGGTCTTTTCCTTATGCCATCGATGCGGTTAAACCGTAGAGATCCGTTAACTGCAAACAAGTATGAGAAGATAGCCAAAAGATTCGGGCTCACCTCATTTGATCTTCTTCTAGATGACATCAGAGAATTTTTCAAAAGTGTTGGGCAGCCTGTAACGGTTAGCGATCTAAAGATAGATAGGGATGTATATTTCAGCAAGATTGGATCTATGATACCCCTAGCCATGAGAGACAGCGAGCTCGCTTTTAACCCTGTTGTTGTAGGAGAGGAAGATCTCAGGTTAATATTCCAGGAAAACTACTGATCGGGCAAAATCATTTCTAAATAGGCAGGAAGCACAGTTACCTCTATAGGCGTTCTTCCTACAACCTCGCCGTCCACCTCTATAAGATTTCCTTCCTCTAAAAAAGTAAATCCTTCTGACCTCCCTTCTATCGAGAGCCCCATAGATATATACTTCCCGCTTACCAGTTTGTTAAGATTTAAAAGCGTCTTTATCCTGGAGTAAGGCCTCAGGATGTGGAGATCTAGGAGGGCATCATCAATGCTGGAGTTAGGTGACGCGAGCATCCCGCCGCCAAAATATTTTCCATTCGCAACTATCACCTCTATTGTGTCCACCTTATTGTTACCCTCGTAATGGAAATCAATTGTGAACTTTTTCAGTTTTCCAATAACGGAAATGACACCAAGAAGGAATGATAATTTTCCAAAGAATTTGTGACTGTTAACGAAATTCATGACCTCGGCGCCGAAACCTATCTCAAGTATATTTACGAAAAGGCGTGTATTTCTGTTATCCAGGAATGTAATTCTCCCCGCGTCTATCTTTCTCGTCTTCCCGCCCTTGATTGTAGAAATTGCTTTGTCCAGTTCCCTAATGCCTACTGTCTTCCCGAAATCTGATCCCGTGCCAAGGGGAATGATCCCTATCTTTGCCTCTTTCCCGGCCACTCCGTTCACGATCTCGTTTAGTGTGCCGTCACCTCCGCAAGAAATGATTGTTTCGTCTGTTGATTCACTTGCCAACTTGGACGCATGACCAGGGTATTCAGTGAAAGCAACTTTCATATCTAAGAATAATGATGAAATTTTAGGATAGATTTTGTCCCATTCCCTGCCCGCCCTACCGTTGCCTGCCGTCCTGTTAACAATGAAGAGCGTACTCACGGCCTCCTAATTCACCTCGAGATAAATATAATTTCAGCTCTGCAAACCTGGACCGAGAATCCCGTCAGGATCCAGGAATCTTTTCACTGCTCTTATGAGTTCAATTGTATTTCCCTTGTAATCGGCCAGGAATTTGCTCTGAATTGTTCCTATACCG
>JAVYSX010000004.1:0-65342 GCA_038728965.1 Thermoplasmatales archaeon
GGCCTGGGTTCGTGTCTCAGAACCCATCTCCGGGCTACCCCTCTCAGGGCCCGTACCCGTCTTAGGCTAGGTGGGCCTTTACCCCACCTACTACCTGATAGGCCGCAGACTCATCCTTAGGCGCCGTAACTTTCAAACCCCCAACATTCCAGTTTGCGGGTTCTATGGGGAATTAGCCTCAGTTTCCCAAGGTTATGCCCCACCTAAGGGTAGATTATCCGCGTGTTACTGAGCCGTCTGCCAGTACCTTACGGCCTGTGACTCGCATGGCTTAGTCGGAACTCGATAGCGGTGACCGCCGGCAGGATCAACCGGAGTTGTTGATTCTACCATATTAACTATTTGCGGAATGGATCTTCTCTTCCCATCTCAGATCCGAGTGTTATTTGCTCTCCTCGAACCCTCATTCATTTTGCCGTTCAGGAACCAAACTCTCACGGAGTCCAGATGGACTATCGAGTTTGTCGTATATAACGGCAAAAGAAAGTAAGGACAACACCATATATTAGTTTTCTGGTCTTATTTTGGTTGGGATGAATCCGGTTTAATTCATCTTATATAAATTAGCTTCCAGAGTTATCCTGACACGATGAGCATTTAAAAGCATCCATTGGACTTGGAGGATTGGGATCAGTTGATCGCGAACCTTCAAACTGCGGGGTCATAGGAGTTATGAGAATTCAGGTACTAAGTCAGGAGGAATGTCGTTCCATTAAATTAATATATGAATCTTAAATGGGATACTGCATGCTAGATAGCCCAACTGATTGGATAATATTCATCGTGGTTGTGCTTGTCATCCTAGGTGGGTCAAGAAAGATACCTGAACTAGCGAAGGCTCTAGGAAGGGCAATGGGTGAGTTCAGAAAAGGAAGACTAGAAGTTGAGAGAGAAATCAACGAATCTATAAAAACGGAAAACAACGTGGAACCGAAACAGTAGAAAAAATCAAGGTGCCTTCTAGGAATCAAAAGATATCAGAGTTAGGTTTGGTTTTGAAAACAGCACTGAACAGGCTGCTCTGTGTTGCTAGCCACATAAACGGGATCATCGATATCCATAGCACCATGGACAGGTCTATCTGTTGCGAAAATGTCCAGAATGGCCATATATTTTTCTGCATGTAGAATATCAGGTAAAATAGGACAACCGGAATTATTCCAAGCGCCACAACATATCCCTCGAGGAATGTTATTCCTGCAATTGATGTCTTGGAATATGAAGCTAGTGAAACAATAAAACCCGAGACTAGAGATAGATAAGACATCAGTGAAAATACCAGTGGGTTACTCATGGTAGCGCCCGTGAGCGGCGGAATGAACCATACGATCACCAGCAGGAGAGCTAAAATTAACAGGAAAACGGAGAGGGCTGGAACCAATCTAAAACTCCTGATGAGACCCTTTATTATGATGTAGAATACGAAACCATCCAGAATCATCAACATCATCATTCCGAAAAGGAAAATGGGGTTCCTTTCAAGGCCAAAGACGACGCCGAGGACCTCTATTATTTGCCCTCCTATTAGCCAGGTGGCGGAAATGGGAAAGATAAATTTGGATCCTCGGCCAAATCTTATCCTTGGGATTCTGCTCCTTGTGTAAAATCTTGAAACTAGTAGGTACGTGGCTAAAAGGAGGGTAACACTGAGGCCGAAGAATGGCAGCAGCAGTGAGTTTAAGATCAGGAAAGATGCAGCTGGGAATATCCCTATTGCACTCTCACACTGACATCCCAATGCACTGAGTACGCTATAACCTGCAGATGCGAGGCCGCCCACCTTTTTATTCTTATTCAAAAGAGGGACGATCAGGTGATAATTCTCCACAAGGAGAACTGAAGTAATTAGGTATAGAAAGAACTGAAATGGGGAAATAATAATGTCGGTGCTTTTTGTAGAGAGAAACAGACCGGCAGATTCTGTTATCGGGATTTGCTCCCCTATCGCACCCATCTTGTCAGCTAAAAGCTCAACAGTTAGTGGTGCAGGAACTGGCTGAGTAACCAGGAGTATAGATTTGCTTATGAAGAACATAAAAGTCAGGACTAGTATGAAAGAGGTGACCCTCGTAGTTTTATGTTCCACCTCTATTCTAAACATAGCCAGCACGGCAGCGGAAGCTGAGGGAATTAAGAATAGTGCTAGAAATACGTTCTGGGCTAGCAGTAATAATGCGAATTCATAAAATAGTATGTAGGAGAGTGCATAGAGTTCTATAAGTTCTTTCCTGGCCAATATTGGAAATATAACAACGGCATTAATCGCTATTGAAAAAAGGAGGAGTAAAAGTGATGAATCTGAAGAGTAAATTATTAAATTAAACCCTGCCCCTAAAAAAATTAAGAGATCAAGAAAAAATAAAGAAATTATAGCTAAAATGTAAATCCATCTATTCATTATATACTAGCGACCTGTAGAGCATTACAAATGAACCAGCGATGAGAAAAAGGATACCCATCCCGACGCCGTATAATGACTGGTTAAAGGAGTTTGTCGGAGGTATAACTGTTATGATGGATATAACAGCCACTGCCAGAAATCCGAAGATACCCCCAAATACAATATGACCTCTGGGAGACAACTTCTTCACCGCATGTTCCCTTCGCAACCCGTAAATGAGCGCGTACGTTTCCAAGCCAGCTATTGCGAGGAGAACTAAAAGGAGTATTGCCGATATTGAGGAGAATAGAGATGTTGAAGTAATGGAAGAATAAATGGCCATACCGGCAAGGACGGAGAGAAGACCGTCTATGACTATCATTATGTATATCTTCCACGAATTTTGAAATTTTGTCCGCTCATTTTCGATGATGCTGGAAATATACCAAACCAGTGGAATCACTATAATCATTGGTATGACGAAGAAAAGTAGGCCGACAGTATTGCTGACTGGAATCCCGGGATAGAGGGCGCCCCAGGCTGAGAGCCCAATCAGGTAGATCACACCTATCACGCCCGTTGAAACGAAAAGATGCCTATTTGTAGTCTTGAGCGTGCCAGATTTATCAATGTAGGGGATGGCAAATAGGTAGACAACGGGAAGACCTATGAAGAGAACAGATGCCCAAAAGGGTCCAATCGTGCCCGAGACTGCAAAATCTAGCTCCTTGTACACGAAGAGGAGAAACCAAGGAGGATAGGGGGGTACAAGTGAAGCAAGAGGACTCGTAGCTGATACCTGAGGGAACGGTGAGAAAAGTGCTGGAACGTGAGGGGCTATAGCTATTACAGACGGAATTATGAAGATCAAGGCGAGGGTGAAGAGAGCTATCTGGGCCATATAATAAAGGTTGTATGGGTACCACGGTTTGTAGCCTTTATCATCTGAGTCTAAGGCAGGAACTTTGTAATTCACCCTTCTTGGGTCTGGCATTATGGTGTTAAATTCCGCTAGGAAAAAGTGCATGGCAAAAATGACAAGTATGAGCCCTGCTAATATTATGTGCCATCCCTCATACCTCGTGAAGAGTGAGATAGATTCTCCGTTTCCAAGGACTATCAGAGAAAGATAGGAACCAATGAATGGGAACCCGTTTATTATTCCTTTTGCAACATCTGTAGCGTCCGATGAAAGGACATCTCCAGAAAGAGAGTAACCGAAATAGGCAACGGCAACAGTGAGAATCAGAAGAATTACACCTGATACCCACTGCATCTCTCTCGGCTGTTTATATGCACCCACGAATAGGTTCCTTAAGAGATGAACATATACTAGCGCTATCATTATGTAGGCACCGTAAAGATGCGTTGTAAGTATGACTGAACCGTACGGGATTCCAAGGATGGCCTCCGTGCTTGCGTAGGCGTTTGAAGGTTGATAGTAAAGAAACAATATGAGACCCGTCGCTACCTCGTAGAAAAAGGCGATCATAACCATGGCGCCAGTCCAGTACCATATTCCACCCCTGCTTCTCATGTAGTCTGGAACCTTTCGTGGTACTGGCCTTGGTTCATTCATCACCAATTCAAGCAAACTTTTATCTGACATTACATCACCCGGGTATTGTTGATACTGATGTGGTAGTGGTGGTTATTGCTTGACCGCCGGAAAGATCCGAAGTGTGACCGTATACTGTTGGCCCTACCATCATGGTGGCACTATACATATCTTTGGACGAATCATATGAAAGAACGAGGCTCGGAAGGGGATGCGTAGTTGGACCGGTTACCACAGAAAACCCTGCATACGGATCGTACGTGCTCCCGTGACAGTCGCAGTGTATTTTCCCAGGAAAAGTACCCGAGGACGGCGGATGGTATCTTATCTCCGGCGGAATGCACCCCAGATGCTGGCATATCGCCGAGGATGCTACAACAGATCCGTACGGACCAACTCCGGCCGGTGATTTGTAGGTTTGTCCTGTTGCAGGAATCCTAACCAATGTTGAATCGATCTTCACGTCCTTTCCTGATGAATCTCCGAGCCTGAGCAAGAAATTAGGTTCGTTCTTCAAAGGATAATAAAACTCCACTATCTGGGGGTTATTCACAACAAGGTCAGTAGTGTGAACAGGATTCCCGTTGGGAAGAGTTAGCAAAAGGGTTGGAAATGAAGTCTCAGACTGGACGGGCGCCGGTAACACATTCTGTACAACACTCCTCAGTGTTCCTGCGATTCCTGCACCTATGATCAGGATACCCATAATCTTCAAAAAATTTCTCTTCTGCTCGTCCTTAGGATTACTTTGCTCCCCCAAATCTTCCCACCTTACGAAACCACATCAACTACGCCAGTCATCCATCCTGCCGTGGCCATTGCTCCGCCCCATCCATCTAGCTCATTCCCGCACGGAACGAAACATTGCCAAGTATAGGTACCCGTGTTGTTCAGATAGAAATGGGCAACTGTTATTGCACCCCCCGACGGGTTAGAACCAGCGTACGTAGGTATGTTCAGAAGAATTGAGCCGTCATTGAGGATTGTGAACGTATGTGTAACCTCCCATCCGCCCAGCGTAGCATTCCACGGAAGAGAAGATACAGCCCACCCTTGACCGTGTGATATCGTTATATTATCTGAGGAATTTCCCGAAAGAGTTGCATTTATGTATTGCGAAGAGCCATTGTAAATGTACTCAACGCCTCCGACCGTGCCTATGACCTTTGCGTAAGTGGAATTATTTGAAGTTCCATTAGGCCCAATATTGCTGGTAACCCCGGAATCGTAATCTGTAATGACAATAGTAATTAGCTCGTGAGCCGGTAGCTTGATGAGGGCAGATGACTCTAGCTCTCCATTGGGACCGACAACGAAATAAGCAGGTTGCCTGTGGTGTATCGTTGAATTGTTGAACCAGTTATTCGGTGAGATCACTAGGAATAATGTTGTGCTTGGCTGGGTTGTTTTTGCGGTGGAAGGTGATGATACTTCCTTGTAGTAAGCAGCTCCAATTCCGATACCTCCAATGATCACAATTGCGGCTATAATAGAATAAAGAGCTTTCTCTGATAACATACGTGCTTTAGTTATACCTCTAGTATAAATTTTGCTTTAATTTAAGCATAATTAATATAATTCAATGAAATTAGTTAAACGAAACGTACTAATTTTAATGCGACTATAGAAAAAAGATGTTACCTTTCACATCCCTCGCACCATAAATAAAAATCCAGAAATGAAATCTCTTCCCTCAGCAGTATAACTTCAATGTTTGAGAGAGCTCCCTTTCTCCTCTTATCATATGGGATATTCTGGATATCGGTCACCTTCTTGATGACCTCACCCATCGCATTATCTGCACCTACCTTTATGCCGACTGGCTCTAAGCGCTCTCCCGTCACATTCAGCTTTGCCGGAATATTAACAGAACCAAGAAATAGAACAGGTTCTTCATCATTGAGGACAAGTTTTGTATTTTCAGAGTAAAAAACAACGTCTGCGAGCAGTGAAAGTGACACACCGTTATTAATGGCAGAGCCATTTATAGCTGAAAATACAGGTTTTTCCAGAGATGCCCAGAAGAGAACCAGGCTCATTATCCTTTTGAAGTAGTCCCTGAGGTCGGCATATGATCGATTTTGCGGAAGTGATAGCCCCTTCGAAAAAATGTAATTTGTGCCAGTGAGCAGTATAGATTTGATATTATCGTCTACAGCCGCGATCGAAAGTATCCTTATGAGTTCATCCAAGAGATCGTTGTCAATTAAACCTGGAGACAGGATGGTTATTATACCTGTGTTCCTCTCCCTCCAAAACGATGTTTTTTTGAATCCGTCAACAGTCGGCGCAGAAGCTATGTTAGGCATGGCTCAATACTCCCCCAGTTCCTGATATCTATTTGCCTAAAGCGTTTTCTGTGCCTGTTGTCTTTAACATACGAATGTGTTAAGTTTCAATTACGCGGTGTAAAAATTATATGTCGGTATCCGGTTTTTGATCAATCCTCACGTACCAGAATCTTTGCGGCAACTACCCCTGAGAAGTAGAGAGCGATTATTATTAATGCAATAGTTGTCTCCATTATACCACCAGTTGCACCTGGAGAGATGATCAGTGCGATAAAAAATGCGGCTATAACTGCATATCTCCAATTTCTAACCCAGGTTGAAACCGGCACAATCTTGAGGTACGAAAGTGAAAAAACAACAACGGGTGTTTCGAAGACAGCTCCCATTCCTATGGTTATAAGGAGTATTATTGAGACAAACTGCGCTATTCCAATGGTAGGTTCGACGCCCAGGTCTAAAGCAAATTTGTAAATAACATCCATCAGAAGTGGCACAACTAACTTCAGAGAGAATGTAGCACCTGCAGCGAATAACAGCAACACGGGTATGACAGACGAGACGATTACCTTCTTCTCTTTTCCGTACAGTCCAGGTTCGGAGAACTTTATCAATTGATATACCAATATTGGAATCACGATGGCAGCAGAAACTGATAGCGAAACGTAAACAACGCTAACTACTATATCGAAAGGCGATACGTTGATCAGTATGAGTTTAGAAGGGATAAGATTACTTTCCATATACCTCAGGAGATGTACTGAAAAACTACCGTAAAATGATGGGAATGGATAGTAGAATCTGAATCCTATGAATTCAAAAGGCATGGGGCCGAAGATGAACATGAAGAAAAATATAATTATGAATAAAATGAGCGTAATTCGTATTCTTGCTAGAAGTTCATCTATATACTGAAACAACTTCCCCCCGAGACGTCCTTCAGATTGAGTCATCCGTTTATGCCTGATTCTCTTTCATATTAAAATGTTCTCTCGTAGCACGTCGCAAGCTAACGATCTCGAACCATTCGAAAAATTGTACCGTTGACAACCATTCGGAGCACGTTGAAGCTAACCTCCAACCAAACGTTTTGATAAACCTTAAGTTTAGTTCGCTATGTTAGCTTAATGGAGAAAAAAATTATAGTGGCTCTGGATGTCAATATAAAAAAGGCTGTAGAAATCGCTTCCGAAGTTCGGGAAGATGTATACGCGTTCAAAGTTGGTTATCCTTTAATTCTGGAACGGGGAGTAGATGCCCTGAAAGAAATATCTTCATATGGAAAAGTTATTGCAGACTTGAAGATTTCTGATATCCCTGATGTATCTGCAAGGATCGCGAGTGAGCTTACTTCTAATGGTGCTGCCGGAGTGATTGTTCACGGATTTGTGGGAAGAGATGTTGTTAGGGCATGCAGGAAGGTTAGCAGGGAGATCTACGTAGTTGCAGAGATGAGCCACAACGGTAGCCTCGAATTTATGTCAGTTCACGCTGAGGAAATAGCGAGGATGGCAAAGGAAGAGGGGGCAGATGGAATTGTGGCACCAGCGACACGGTCAGAGAGAATAAGAATCCTCAAGGAAATATCTGGACTAAAGGTAATTTCCCCCGGGGTTGGAGCACAAGGGGGGAGCTATAGGGATGCAATTGAAAACGGTGCAGATTATGTTATAATAGGCAGAAGCATTACCATGGCTGATAACCCAAGAGATATCATAGGAATGATTAACGCAGGAACGTGAAATATATGTATCTCACGAAAGAGGAAGAGAAGATATACGAAGGTGAGGCCGGGGAGGCAAGGAAAGTATCAATTAGACTTCTTGCCGCCCTAGGCGAGCTCGGTGGCGCTGAGAGACTTATACCTATTAAATCCGCTCATATATCGGGTGTCTCCTACAAGAATATTGGTGACGGAGGAATACAGTTTCTTAAAAGAATTAAAGAGAGGGTCTCAGTACCTACTACACTGAATCCGCTTGGCTTTGATATTGAGAACGGTGGTCCCGTAGATATAGATGAAAAATTTAGGGCGAAACAGATGGAGATTGTTGATTTATATAGGAATATGGGCATCATAGAGAGCTTCACATGCACACCTTATTATTTCTACAACGAGCCATCGTTCGGAGATCACTTAGCCTGGGCAGAAAGCTCGGCAATAATTTACGCGAATTCCCTAATAGGTGCCAGAACTAATAGAGAGTCTGGCCCATCGGCGCTGGCTTCCGCTATATTAGGAAAAACACCTAACCATGGACTTCACAGGACGGAAAACAGGAAGCCACAGGTTATCGTCAACGTGACCACTCAGCTCGATTATACTGGCTTTGCCGCACTAGGCCTATATCTGGGTCCAATTCTGAGAACAAAAATACCATTCATAAAGGTACCAAACGGCGCTAAGCCCGCTGAAGTCAAGGCTCTATCGGCTGCGCTTTCGGCGACGTCCTCTATACCTATGTTCCATATGGATGGAGTTACGCCGGAATCTTCTATTCCTTTTGAAACAGGTGAAACAATGGATATTGACAGTTCTGTTATAGATGAGACATTGGAGAGGAATTCATCACAGACGGAACCAGATCTCATAGCTATAGGGTGCCCCCACCTGTCCCCAGAAGAGATAGAGTTCATAGCAAGCAAGGTAAAGGGAAAAAAGAAAACAGGACCCGATTTCTTTCTTTTCACGTCGAGGGAGGTTAAGAAGAGGGAGGCTGATTCAGTGAAAATCATAGAGGACTTCGGAGGCAAGGTCCTAACTGATACCTGCATGGTAGTGTCGCCCCTCAGCAATAAATATTCGAGTACCGGAACGAACTCAGGTAAAGCAAGCTTCTATCTTCCATTGAAGGGATACGGAAATCAGAAGGTGACGTTCATGGCAATCATCGACCTCCTTAAATGGGTGATCGCGTGATAAAGGGCAGGGGCCTATCACCTGGATTTGCGTCTGCGAAGGCTGTAGTGTGCGATCAATACATTTCACCTCTAGGCGAGCTTGGTCTGGACGGCTGCATCACTGCAGGTCCGTGCGAGGGTAGTCTGGTATCAGGTAAGATCTTCGTGTTCCGGGGAGGAAGGGGGTCGACTGTTGGCTCTTATATTTTTCTGCAGCTGAAGGAAAGCGGGAAAGCACCCGCGGGAATAATAAATGAGGTCGGTGAACAGATCGTAGTGACGGGGGCAATCATTTCTAATCTGCCCATGGTTGATTTAATGCCAATCGACATATTTGTAGATGGAGATAAGGTTACTTTAAACGGTTCCACCGGTGAAGTAACGATAGAAAATGTAGAGGAGAAAATGGTCGCAACTGCATATGTGGTCAGAAATGGAAGGCTCCTTTTAATGAGAAGATCTGATTCAGCACCGTCATATGCAGGTATGTACGGCGGGGTCTCTGGATATATCGAGGAGGGAGAGCGACCCGAGGACGCAGCTCGAAGGGAAGTTGCGGAGGAAACATTGCTACCCGACCTAAAGCTGCTGAAGATAGGAAAGGAAGTTCAGGTAAGATACGGCCAGACTCTATTCAGGATCACACCGGTTCTTATGAGCTCCGTCTCTGGTGATGTCAAGCTTAACTATGAAAATTCGTCTTACTCTTGGGTAACTCGCGATGAGCTACAGGGACTGGAAACAGTACCAAAATTCAAGGAGGTATTTGATTCGCTCCTCAATTCAAATCCCTAAGGTAAAATATGATGAAAAATTACCTCTCTATGCATATCAGGGAGGTTCTTGACGATAAATATGTCTCAAAATCAGTAACAGTCAGGGGCTGGATTTACAGGGCAAGAGAATCAGGAAGCCTTGTCTTCCTCGTGGTAAGGGATTCAACTGACATAATTCAGGTTGTTGTAGAAAAAGGATCTGTCACACCTGAGGAATTTGATAACGCAAAGAAGGCAACCGTAGAAAGTTCTCTTGAGGTAACCGGTATCTGTGTTAAAGAAAAGAAAGCAGTGACTGGTTACGAAATTCACGCTTCTAAGCTAGTTTTTTATCAAATTGCCGACGTATTTCCCATAACGAAGGACAAGAGCGATGAGTTCCTCTTAGATATCAGACATCTGTGGCTTAGAAGCAGAGAGATGACCGCCACGTTAAAGGTGAGGGAAGCTGTGCTTGACCTTATAAGGTCTTTCATGAAGGAGAAGGGCTATCATGAGGTCCAACCTCCAATGTTCGTCGGGGCATCTGTCGAGGGCGGCTCTACTCTGTTCGAGGTTCCGTATTTTGGGGAGAAGGCATACCTTACGCAGTCATCGCAGTTCTACCTTGAAGCATTCATATTCTCCCTTGAAGACGTATATACCATATCCCCATCATTCAGGGCTGAAAAATCAAGAACAAGGAGACATGTTACCGAATTTACGCACTATGAAGCTGAGGCTGCCTGGGTTAATAACAGCGGTATGATGGATCTAGAGGAGGAGCTCGTAGTTTACATAGCAGAGAACCTAGTTACAAGTGTTAGAGATGAGCTCGAAATTCTGAAGAGAGATATCAGTAAACTTAAGGCGATAGAGAAACCTTTTTATAAATACAGATACGAGAAAGTGCTGGAAATAGGTAGAGAGAAAGGCCTCGACCTTGGGGAGTATGTGGATCTTGGTGAGAAGGAGGAGAGGATAATAACTCAGGAGTTTGATAAGCCCATATTCATCTACAATTTCCCGACATCCCTGAAACCCTTCTACCACAGACCTGATCCTGAAGACAGGAGCCACGTCCTAAATCATGATCTCCTGGCTCCTGAGGGTTATGGGGAAATAATAGGAGGAGGGGAGAGGATATGGAAAAAGGATGAGTTGATCTCTAGGATTAAGGAGGAGAATCTGAGGGCAGAGGATTATCAGTGGTACATAGATCTTAGAAGCTACGGAAGTGTCCCGCATTCCGGGTTCGGACTTGGTATAGACAGGATGGTAACATGGCTAACCGGCTTAGATCACATAAATAAAGTGATAGCGTTCCCACGGACCATTAGGAGGCTGAGGCCTTGATTAGCTACCTGGTTTAAAATTATTTTTATCACAGTTAAGCATGGTGAGTGGTGAGGTGTGTCTTCTCAGACCTTAGGGGGGTATGCCATTATAAGTACCCTGGTTACAGATGCATAGAGGAAGAATGTGAGGTTTGGGGTATTTTCAACGCGATGGAAAATGAATGCGTATATCTAGATAACAAAGGGTGCTGGAAGCTAAATCTCCTTGCGTGTAAGGGAAGGGAAAACTGCGTGTACTTCAGGGAACACTTTGATAATCCCAATGAGGTTATAAGATCGAGAGAAAATGAAAAATGATTTAACTCTTAATTGAATAAGAGACCACGAAATGCATTGTATGTGGTAATGAAACGACCGACGGGAACTACATATGTGAAGAATGCCGGCGGCCGAAGAGCAAAAACACCGGTCCGGTAAAGGTTAAAATTAAAAAGTGCCCCAACTGTGGAAGGGTGATGCATGTTAACTGGGACGATATAGACAAATTAGATGTTCCAAAATCAGTTTTGGAAAAGGTCGTCGGCCTTTCGGTTGAGGGAATTACTACGTCTGGGGACGAGAGAAATATTAGGGTGTCATACTCAGGCAGATTAATTGAGAACGATGAGAATGTTACGGGAGAACTTATTATTCAAGTTTCATCAGTTACTTGCCCAACCTGCGCGAGGAAGCTCGGCAACTATTACGAGGCAACGGTACAGATAAGGGGCAGATCCGGGGAGGAAAAGAAAGCGATTGATTATTTGAGCTCTCTTGTTGAAGCCTCTAAGTCTGAGGGCGTTTTTATAACCAGGGTAGAGCAGAAGAAAGAGGGTTATGATGTTCTACTCTCTGACAAAAAGTTTGCAAGAGCTGCCGCTAAGAAGGTGATAGAAAAATTTGGTGGGACAACTAAGGAAACTTCTCACCTTGTTGGACTAAAGGATGGCAATGAACTCTATAGGGTCACAATTTCAATCAGAATCCCGACCTTTAAAAGAGGGGATGTGATACAACTAGAAAACGAGCTGTTCATGGTGAAGCTTATCAAGGGAGAAACATTGGTACTCCTCAACCTGAAGAGCGGCTCTGCGCGAAATGTGAAATTCAGGGATCTGAAAGGTTATTCCGTATTCACCGCTAAAGAGCACATAAGGGAGGCAAGGGTGCTTTACAGGCAGGGAAACACAGCGTACATTATGGACCCGTTTGATTTTAAGGAGAAAGCCATAATAAATGATGGAAAATCGGACTCAATAAAGGTGGTAAAGGTTGGTGAAGAGCTTATAGGAATACGTGACTCACTCCTTTAAGATTTCCTCATCATTTTGACCTTCATGTTCATGCCGGAGATTTCCCACTCAGATTCGAGCCCATCATCAACATTTCCCATCTCACCCTGGGTGTTATCCAGAACATAGCTTGAATATTCGTTGAATGCCCTGATCAAAAGCGGATCGCCAGATACTTCAAAAATAACCTTATCCGTGTACTCTAGATTCATTTGCCTCCTCATGCTCTGAATCCTTCTAACTATCTCTCTAGCCAGCCCCTCCAGCATCAGCTTTTCATCAGTTTCCTTGTTGACCAAGAGGATTAGATTTGAAGCCTCGTCTGAAACATAACTTTCTCTAAGCTCCCTGACGACATCAACGTCCTCGATCTTGATTGTATTATTTAGTATTGTAACGATCCCGTTTCTCCTCAAGGACTCCTGATTTTCTGGCCGGGACAGTTCCTCCCCAGCATCATTAAGATGTCTTCCGAATATCTTTCCTGCAACGCTTTTCTTTAAAATGAAACGTTCGTTTACGTAATCATTCAGTTGACCAATCTTAAGTTCCTTGGTGTTCAGTTCCTTCTTGATGATATCTTTGAACTCGTCTACTATTCGTGAATATTTACTATCCGTGATAACGATCTCTTTCACTGGCCTCCTAAGGGTGAGACCGTTCTTTTGTCTTACCCTCCTGCCAGTCTCTACTATCTCCTTGACGATGTCCATCTCCTCTATTAAATTTTCATCAATTTCCCCAGCTGATGGAAACCGGGTTAGGTGAACTGATCTTTCGCCTGTCATCTTCATGAACACATAGTCTGAGAAATAAGGTGTAAATGGTGCAAGAAGAGCGAGAGAAGCTTTGATGGCGTAATATGAAGCGTAGTAGGCTGACCTCTTCCCGGATGTAACCTCATTTTCCCAGAATAAATCCCTCGATAGTCGGAGATACCACTGACTTAAATCAAGGATTAAGCCTTTGATCTCCTCCAAGGCAAGATGGGGCTCGTAGTTGTCCATGTAATTCGTTACAAGAGCAATGCACTTGTTTGTTCTTGAGATCAGCCATCTGTCAAGCGATGATATTATCTTCTCCTCTGCCGGGATCCATTTATCAAGACTTGCATTTGTAGAGAATAAGAAGTACGAGTTGTACAGTGTTCCCAGCATTTTCCAGGATAGCTCGCGGGCGCTATCTTCGGTGAATCTCTTCGGTTTCCACGGCGGACCCTGGAAGAAAAAGAGGCGAAGGGAGTCTGTGCCAATACGATCTATTATCTCCAGAGGGTTTACAGTATCCCCCCTAGACTTGCTCATCTTCTCTCCCTTGGAATTTAGAATGAATTCCATGACCACTACATTTCTGAACGCGTTTCTGCCGAACAGTAGCGACGATATAACATGTAGCGAATAGAACCATCCCCTTGTCTGGTCCATCGCTTCGCTGATAAAATCTATCGGGTTATTTTCTTCGAATAGCTGGGAGTTCTCAAAAGGGTAATGAAACTGGGCAAAGAACGCAGACCCGGAGTCGAACCAAGTATCTATGGGGTATGGTTCTCTCTTCATATTTTCCCCGCAATTACCGCACTTCACAACTATCTGATCCACCTTGGGGCGATGGAGCTCGAAATCCTCCGGAACAAATGATGCGTGTTCAAGCAGCTCTTTCTTGCTACCGGGGACGAAAACGTGACCATTCCTGCAAACCCAAACGGGGAGCGGCGTCCCCCAAAACCTGTTCCGCGACAGAGCCCAGTCCTTCCCCTCGCCAAGGAAGTTTCCAAATCTTCCTGAACCGATGTAATCGGGTTTCCAGTTGACGTTTCTGTTGTATTCCACTATCTTGTCTTTTACCCTCGAGACTCCAATGAACCACGACTCAACTGGATAATAAATTAACCTAGTATCACATCGCCAGCAAAACGGATACGTGTGAACAGCCTTCTCAGTTTTCAGAAGCTTTCCGTCCTCTTTCAGTAGGGAGATGATACCCTCACTTGCAGTCTGTACGTCCATACCCTTCCAAGGGCAATCCAGCGATATCTTCCCCGATTCATCGACCGTTATGTACAGTTCTCCCCTTTCTCTCTTCATTACTGCATAGTCGTCCGCACCGAATGCCGGAGCAACGTGCACTATACCTGAACCTTCATCCTTAGTGACAAAATCCGCAGAAACAACGTACAGCCCTTTTTTAATCTTGAGATAAGGCAGTAGCTGTTCGTACCTAGTTCCGGATAGCTGGCTGCCAATTCTTCTATCTATGATCTCAGCGCTTGGGAACAATACCTTCGCGCGATCCTCCTGAATCCATACCTTCTTGCCATTGATCACTATTAGAGAATATATGAAATCAGGATTTACAGCCAGATATTCGTTCGCTGGAAGGGTCCACGGGGTTGTCGTCCAAACAAGAAAATATTCGTCATTCCCTGCCGCCTTAAAGAGCACATATATCGAAAAATCCTCCACATCTTTATAACCCTGGGCAACTTCGTGAGAACTAAGTGTTGTTCCGCACCTAGGGCAGTAGGGTGATACCCTAAAATCCTTGAATAGGAGACCATCTTCATACAGTTTCTTTAAAGCCCACCACTCACTTTCTATGTACTCGTCCCTCATAGTTACGTACGCGTCCTTATAATCTACCCAGTACGCAAGCCTCTTCGATGCCTCTTCCCAGAGCTTAACATATTCAAATACGCTCCTTTTGCATAGGCTGTTGAACTTCTCTATTCCCATCTTCTCGATTTCTGATTTGTTCTTTATCCCCAGTTTCTTTTCGATCTCGATCTCAACAGGGAGACCGTGACAGTCCCACCCGGCAATCCTCGGATAGATGTAATATCCTTTCATTGTCTTATACCTGAGGAAGAGGTCTTTCATTGCCCTTGTCTCTGCGTGACCTATGTGAGGCGGGCCGTTAGCGGTAGGAGGCCCTTCGAGAAACGAAAACCTTTCCTTCCCCCTATTTATTGAGAATGATTCTTCCATTATATTCTCTCTTTCCCAGTAAGCAAGTATTTCCTTCTCAATGGCTAAGAGATCGAATGTTGGGGGAACCTTTTCTAGCATGGGCTCCGTTATATTCATCTTATTCATATCAATTTCTGTTGCAACCACAATTTTGAAACACTGATCATTTCCTTTTTCAGTTTTCTCACTTCACGCATACTTGAAATGACGCTCTGAAACTAAAAAAGTTTACTAGGAGCATAGCCTTCGGATCTACTGAAAATTTACAGGTAGGGACGCCCCGTTTTGAACGCCCAGATAAAAATATGAATTCAGGGAAACTCAATGCTGTGTTTAATGAATAACTAAGCTGTCCGGAGTCCTAGGCTCCTCAGTTCTTCCCTTTTGGGTACAACTTCCCACTCAAACACCTGGCACCCTTCCTCTTCAGGAATGTCAGCACCTTCATCTCGTCTTCCCTCCTTATCATGAACAGACCCTTGTAATACCTGATGTGCTTTATCCCGTCAAGGAAGCCCTTCTTTAAATGTGTAACAAATAGCCAGAAATCAATTTTAATTCACAGAAACAGCAGTCAACACACATAGGGCTATTCATTAAATACAGCAGAAACTCAATAAATGCTTAAATATAGCATTCCGATTTAGTGCGCATCACCGGTGATACAATTGAAGTTACCTAGGAAAGTTAAAAGATATTGCCCGTTCTGCAAGAGGCATACCCTTCAGGAAGTGGAGAGAGTAAAGAAGAGGAAAGCTAGCGAACTGAGGAAGGGGCAGAGGAGATTCAGGCGGGTTACATCCGGTTATGGCGGTTTCCCGAGACCTGTATACGAAGGCAGGGAAAAGCCGACGAAGAGGATAAACATAAGGTACAGATGCCTCGAATGCAAAAAGGCATATCACACACCAACTTGGAGGGCTAAAAAGTTCGAACTTGAGGAGGTTGAAGCTTGAATGCCGACGAAGTTAAAAGGTATTGAGAAATCGTTCGTTAAAATAAAGTGCCCTGACTGTGGGTCTGAGACTATAACGTATTCCCGCGGATCTACAGAGGTAAAGTGTCTGGTGTGCGGTACGGTACTGGCTAAACCCACAGGTGGCAAATACCTGGTAAACGGCGAAATTGTGGGAGAATTCAAATGAAAAAAGAAGACCCTGAAGTGGGGGATGTTGTCGTTTGCACAGTCAAAGAGGTAAGGGATTTCGGCGTCGTATGTACCTTGGATGAATTTAGCGGCAAAGAGGGTTTTATTCATATTTCGGAAATCACGTCAGGGTGGATAAAATATATCAGGGACTACGTGAGAGAAGGCCAAAGGATAGTCTGCAAAGTTCTGGACGCAAACCCATCTAGGGGTAGATTCGATCTTTCCCTCAGAAGGGTTAACGATCATCAGAAGAGAGAGAAGCTCAAGGAATGGAAGAATGAGCAGAGATCTAAGAAAATCCTCGAGAATATAGCCGTCCAGAACAAGGGTAAACTTGATGCAGAAAAGGTTATGGATGAACTTGAAGACAAGTTCGGTTCGCTATCCTACGCACTCGAGGTTGCATCGACAGACCCGCAACAGTTTGCAGAGGCAACTAAGGGGGCTGAATGGGCAAAAATGATCCTTGAATACGCTAGAGAGAATCTTAAACCGCCGGTTGCTGTGGTAAAAGGGACGATAACTTTAAGAGATGGGTCTGGCAGGGGGATAAGCGTTATAAAGGAAGCGCTCAGGGCAGGGGAGAATGATAGCGTACAGATATCATACATAGGCGCCCCCCATTATAGGATAGTGGCCAAAGCGCCTGATGTAAAGCAGGCCGAGGAACTTATGAGGAAAACAGCTGAAACTATTATTTCTACGATTAAGAAAAACGGCGGAACTGGGGAGGGACCGGTGAAACAATGAAAACCCTTATTCTTAAGTGCCCAAAATGCGGTAATTACACAATGAATGCCAGATGCCCGGTGTGCGGCTCCGCTACCATTTCTTCTCTCCCCCCAAGATTCTCCCCCCAAGATAGGTTTGGCAAGTACAGAATGAGGATTTTGTATGGAAAGGAGTGATTTGAATGGATGATGTGATCATAAGGCTGGTCGAGGATGTAAAATTGAAGAATTCGGTTCTTCTGGTAGGATTACCAGGAATAGGGAATGTGGGGAAGATATCGGCAGATTTCCTGATAGAAAACATAAAGGCAAAGAAGCTGGTGGACGTTTTCTCGGTGCATTTGCCCCCACAGGTACTGATCAATGAGGAATCTTCAGCTAGACTGGTAAGGAACGAACTCTATTACAAAAAGAGGAAGGAAGGAGACCTGATAATATTCACCGGTGACTTCCAGGGCCTAACATCGCAGGGTCAGTACGAGATCTGCTACAAGGTCCTCGAATTAAGCAAGAAACTTGACGTGAAGAAGATCGTTACACTTGGGGGGTATCAGATCGGGAAACTTATGGAGATACCTAGGGTCCTGGGAGCCTACACTTCAGAGGATATGAAGAATGAGGTTGAGAAACTGGGTGTTATCTTTTCAAAAAATGAGCCGGGGGGCGGGATTGTCGGTGGAGCAGGGCTGATCCTTGGACTTGGCTATGAACTGTTCGACATACCTGGGGTGTGCCTCATGGGCGAGACTTCGGGCTATTTTACAGATCCAAAATCGGCGAAGCAGGTGACGAAGGTCGTGGTTGATTACCTCGGATTGAACGCAGATGTTTCTATCTTCGACGAGAAGATAAAGGAGATAGAGGACATTACAAACAGGATGATGGAGGCCCCAACCGAGGAGAAAAGAGAAGACCTTGGGTACTTTGGGTAAAACCTGGTTGTAACTATTTCTGCCCCAGTTAAGGATTTATATTACTTTTTTTATCCCCAAGTATGGAGGAATTGCTTGTCCATTTTGATATTTTCAAAGATGGGTCTAAGTTTATCGCAAAGGTTAAGAGCGAAATGGGAGGGTTAAGAGAATTCTCGGCTAGGAACATGGACAAACTCATGGAAGAGGTAATCATAGATATAAGCCAGGAGTTTGAGAACGTATAAGCCTATTTCCTCTTTATTAAAGCCTTATAGAGGCGTTTCATTAGTAGAGGCTGGACTGTGAGTGAAACGAATATCACTATCAGTGTTATCGCCTCAATAGCCTTTCCCCAGAAAGTGAAAAGGGGATTCCCTGTCTCAATTCCGAGTATCAGGATTGTCGGGGATAGTATTGCAGGAAATACGCCCCTTGTTCCCTCGAGGCCCACAAACAGCAGGTCTCCTTTATTCATATCTCTGTCAAGTGAGCCAGCGACCATAACAGCCATAGGTCTTACTAAAAATATCAGCGCGAACGCGATAATTATGCCCGCTACTGCGTAAGACCCGAGGATGGAAAGATCTATGGAAGCGCCTAGGAACACAAATATTAATATTGAAGCAAATGAAGATACGTTGTCCATGAATATAGAGTAGTTCTCAAATTCAGGATCGCGCGGCATGAAATTGCCAGACAGAACACCGAATATGGCTGCCGACATGTATCCTGAACCTCCGGCAACCAATGCTAGTGTGTATGATGAAAGACCAAACAGGAGAAGCATGGCAGTGTAATAGTCCCTGAACGTTCTCGGCAACTTAGCTCGCAGCAGGTATATAAGACCGAAAAGAGAAACCGATATGGTTACAGGGAGCAGCCCCTGCGTGAATATTACATACAGGGGAATGTTGCTGAACTTGAATGGCGATGATTGAATGAACCCTATGTTTGATGGAAAGAAGATCAGGACAACCACAATCAGGAAAAGGTAGGAAAAGGGATCATTGAAGACTGATTCCGATACTAGAAGCGTGGACGGAACTTCCGGTATCTTACTCTTTTTGAGCGATGTGATGACAGATGCCGGATCGGTGGAGGATATTATCGCACCTATTACAAACCCCACCCATATCGGGGCCCTTATTACCAGAATCACGACTATGCCGGTAGCAATGCCGGTCACGAAGAGGACAAACGTTAGAAGGAGGGAGAGCGGTTTTATGACCCTCCTCAGGACAAACCGATTAATCTTGCTTGATTCAGCTAAGATGATGAAAGCGGCACCGATCGGACCAACATAATTGTAGAAGAGCAAAGCGGCCTCATTTGGTTTTATGAAAAAGAAAACTGGACCAACAAGTATCCCTAGGAGGAGGAGGTAAGGGATATAAACTGTTCCCGTGACCCTGGCTATTAGCGTTGCAAGATACCCTACAGTTAATGCTATAAGTACAGGGCCCAGTACATTATACATGCTTTCTTAATATCCATTCCATTAATTTATTTTCCACTACCTTTCTTCCAGCCCCTCGGATATACACCTTTATCTATGAGGACGACCACAGGTTTGATATTCTCCCCCACCCGGACCCCCATCCCGAGCAGTTCGCCCCTCGGGCTCATTATCCTGACTGTTTTGCCCTCTCCGTCATCCTGAATTATACCAGTCCTAAATATTGAGGCACCGTGTGCCATCGCGTCGATCGCACTCTCCTTCACCACTACGGTTTTGTAATCTTTTGTGACCACTTCAGGATCGATTATGATTGAGGAAAGCATTGTCGAATCTCCTTCCCTGTATAACGTTACAGCATCCTTAAGCTTCTGGAGAGTGACCATAGAAGACTCGTCAAGTGGCCCGCTCCGAGTACGTCTTAGCTCCACAAGGTTGGCTCCAATGAGGAGGGCGTCTCCTATGTCTCGGCACAGTGTCCTTATGTATACCCCTGATTCAACCTCTGCCCTGAAAAGGACGTAGCGACCGTTCATCTCTAAGAGCTTTAGGGAGTAAATATTTCTCCTTCTAAGATTCCTCGAGACAGCGGACCTCAGGGGCGGAAACTGATAAATCTCTCCGGTAAATTCCTTCATCATCTCTTGTACGGATTCTCTCCCAATGCTCTGGTGAAAAATCATCAGGGCAACATACTCCTTACCCTGCTCGTGCAAGAAATCCGCGAGCCTTGTTGCCTTCTCAAGGCCGACAGGGAGGACACCCGTTGCATTGGGATCTAATGTTCCGACGTGGCCGGCCTTGGAAACACCCGTTATACTCCTTACCCAAGAAGAAACCTGATGGGATGTTGGCCCCCTGGGTTTGTCAATAACTATGAAACCGTACGACAGCCTTTCCTCAATGCTCCGTTCCTCCGGACTTTTGCCAAATACCCAGGGCAGAGATAATCACCTCCACGACGTCCTGAGCACTTATGTCGCTCGAATCAACAATACTGTTGTAGATAGATTTGTCTGAATAATCTATGCCGTAATACTTGCGATACCTCTCCGCCTCGCTCCTTTCCCTCTCCCTAGTTTCATTCAGTACGTTCCTCCCCTTTTCACCCGATCTTTCGCTCATGGATGCAATTATCCTTGCAATACGTACATCTTCCCTCGCATCAATAAACACCTTGAATGCCTCTATTCCGTTGAGGTAGCAAAGCCAACCGGCAAGTCTCGATTCAACGATTATGTTATCCTTCTGCCTCAGGACAGTGAGGAGATAGTCATCCATTGATCTGTCTATTTTATCTTGTTCTTCCGCAATTGAGCCTAGCTCCGAAAGACTAATGTTCATTCTTTCTGCCCATTCCCTGAATATCCTACCCCCAACAACTAGATCCATCGAGAGCCTGCTGCTGAGTATTTCTGCCACCGTTGTCTTACCGCTACCCGGAGGACCCGATATAGTTATCCTCATTCCTAACCCTTCTTCTCAGGTAAAACATCTTAAGACCGTACTGAAAAGGATATGTAAAAACGATGGAAAAAAGGGAATACAGACCAATCCAGGCGTAAAAGCCGAAATAGAGGTGCATCAAGCTTCCTGTTCCAAAAGGTGATCTTGCCATTATACTCGGGAGCGTTTCTGCGTGGGCCATGAATCCGATGAGCCAGGCAAAAATAAACACCGTGAGTATAAGCGTTGCGAATGTCGGCTTCATCTGCTGGGTTGTGTACTTCATAGATTGTTGCATGTAGCGCTGCTGCTCTAGCCTAATCGCATCAAGCTCTTTCTTGTTCCTTGTCCTCATTGCTTCCCTGTATCTTTCGGAAAGTTTCCTGTTCCTGAACTGCATTTCAGCCATTCCAAAATAATCCGTATAGAAGTGCCTCGCTATTGTGTTCACGAAACCAGTCACGAGAGAAGCTATCAGTATGGTGAATATAGGTTCGGAGTAGTTAAAGCCTATCACCGGCTGGAGAATGTAAGTCATGGGAATGGCGAATATATCCCTCAGACCTTTTACAGTGTATACGAAAAGGAGGAGTATCATAATTACAAAGTAGAGCATCTGCGTCCTCATCGTAGACTGCATTGCCTGGCGCTCTTCTTCAGTCTGCTGGGGTCTCTGTGGAACATTTGCGCGGGATGCTGGTTTTTCGCTCATTTCACACCCTCTCCCGCTATTGCTTCAATGATTCGCCTAGTGGCTTCGTCAGCCTTTCCGTCCTCGTTAAGCACTATAAGAAGTGGTGCTCCTGTGAGGGCGGAATAGGAAAAACCGTAATTCCTATTGGCTTCGAGGTGCTGTCTTATCTTTTCAAGGGTATCTTTATCCCTGTTCCTTCCTGTGTCCTTCCTTCTCCTCTCGAATATCTCCAGAGGATCCGCCTCTATCGATATCAGTAGGTCGGGATTCAGAATGCTCAGAACGCTGTACGGAAGACCTGGAAGATAGCCTGAATTTGTGACTATAGAAAAATGTGTGTCTACGACAATATCCTTAAATGATGAAATCTTTCTTGCAGCCAGAAATTGTATTTCTTTCTGCAAATCTACAGAGAGCTTCCTTATATCGTCCCTGGATGATACAAATCCCCTTTCCTTTGCCTCAAGAAACATTATGTCGCCATAATTCTCAACAGTGATCCCAGAACCCTTGAGGCCTTTAAGAACCGTCGTCTTTCCCACGCCAGGTATACCACCTATGATAACTTTCAACTACAACCCCCCGAAGAAGTCCCTCATGAATGGATACATTTCAGTAAGCTGCTCCTTACCCATCGCCTGGTATAGCTGTATAACAATACCTACTGTAAGGAGGACGCCCGTCCCGGAGGCGTTGCCAACAGTACCTATAAGATCAGCTGAGGCAGCCAATGCTCCCACTGCAGCCCCGCTGAATATTGTTATCGCAGGTATATATTTATCAAGGACACGCTTCAAAACTCTTGGATCCCTTCTGAAGCCAGGGATTTGCATGCCGGAGCTCTGTATCTGCCTGGCCACCCCCTCTGAGTTCATATTCGTCGTTTCTATCCAGAATTTGGCGAACATTACCGAGGCACCCACCATGAAAGCAACGTAAGCAAGAACGTGAACACCCATTTCCCACGGGGTATGATTTATCAGCTCTGGCTGGTAGGCCGAAGGTTGAAGCATGGGAAAGAGCCAGTTTGCAATCCCGTTTGGATTGGCGAGGTACCAGGCAAGACCCCCTATGGGGGTTGTTTGCTGTATGTTGAGTGACTGCGCAAGAGATGCGGAAGGATAAGCACCGAAGAAGAAGTCGTGGCCGAGAATCGGTATCTTGGCCAGTGTTGGGTTTGTCCAGAATAGAAGAGACCACATAGATAGGTTTGCAAGTACTGCTGCAGCAAGAATAACTGGGATGTTAGACGCGTACATTAGCTGTATCGGATACCTCCCCCTCGCCCCTCTTGCCCTTTCATGAGCGAGTGGAAGTTCCACTTTTACCGACTGGGCCCAGACGACAAGGAAGAATATGAAAATAGTACCTATCAGGGCTATCAGTGGATTCGGCGGTGAGAATATTATACGCTCGAGACCTCCTGAAAAGAGCTGGGCAGAACTGAACTGATGCAGAAGGTAGAACGTCTTAGGGAGAGCTCCGGATGGCGGGTTTAAAATTGAGAGTGCTTGACCGGATGTTATAGGAACCCAATTAAGAGTTCCAAGTACGAGCGCCTGAGAAACCCCGGCTGCAATGAACAGTGATACTCCGGAACCTATCCCCCATTTAGACACGACCTCGTCCATCAGGAAGAGTAGGTAAGAACCCATAAAGACCTGAAGAACTATTATGATCCTCGCAAGCATCAGACCATACCCCGGTATCGCTGAATTGAAAGCGGAAACTATAGCTGGATCAGGAGGTAGATAACCGAATACCTGCGGTATCGCTTCTATGAATATCATCACAATTACGAGAAGCTTCTGTGCTCCCTGGTACAGGGCTTTATCCTCCGACTTCGTCAGATCTATATTGATAATCTTAGCACCAACGAAGAGCTGCATGACTATGCTAGCCGTGACTATAGGCCCTATACCAAGGTCAAGAATTGAACCGGCTTGTCCAGCAAAAATCGATCTGAATGAGGCGAAAACGTCAACAATCTGTGATTTTTCGAGGCCGTATATGAATATATTTGACAGGATGAAATATATTATGAGGATGAGGGCAGTCCACAAGAACTTCTCCTTAAACCTTACGTGCCTCCCAGGTTTCCTCACAGCTGGAAGCCTCTCAACAAGGTTCTTCCACCCATAAAGTTTTGATCCTTCCCCCCTGTATGACACAAGGAGGTATATCAGGTAATACAGAGGAGCAAAGAAGAGAGACTCAATTACTGTGACTCCAACAGAGTAATGAGAATATCTGTAGAGGATGTATACATTCAGAGCGTAGAGTAAGATAAGGGGAAGAGCTGTGAACTTATTCCTCTTTATCTCCATCTATTTCTACCTCTCCCCCGGCGCTCCTTATTTTTTCGATAGCGCGATCAGTGGCCCTATTCACTAATATATAAAAAGGCCTGCCAACCTGCCCCCCTCCCAATAGGACCCCGTAACCCATTTTTCTTAGATCCAGGATAATCTTATCGTTCTCCACCTTTATGTCCCCGTTCTGGACCAATCTATTAAATGACCTATCCAATTCCCCAACGTTTATAGCGTCAATCTCCCTTTTTTGAGAGTGCCTAACGAAACCGTGAGAACCGTAGTGTTCTGGCTCGTACTTGACCATCCATATCCACCTGTGCTTCCCGAGACCGGCCATGCCTTTTCCGCCCCTCTTGCCTTTGCCCCTGCCTGCCTTCTTCCCCCTTCCGTAAAGGGTACCCCTATACTTCTTAGTCTTTGGCTTTACCAATTTCACCACCTGCCAGCATTCTATCTATGAGGCTGTTTATCGCGTTCCCCCTGTACCCAAGGTCCCCCCGCATTGAATACGGCTTCTTTGTTGATCTATAACCACCCTTTGGTGGATTCATCCTGAACACTGGTTTTATCTCGGGAATATCTCTGATCCTTAAGTTACCGTCCATCAACCTGGATGCCATTTCTTCGAACGAACCGAATCCAAGTTCCTTTAAAATACTATCGGAGATTGGCTTACCGCCTGCAAGTTCACCGCGCTCCTTTAGAAGCTTTACAAGGTGCTCCTCGTCAATCTCTCCCCAAGTTATATAATCCTTGGCCTTCTTCAGCTGACCTAGCTGGGACTGGTCTACTAGGACGAGGTGGTTGTTCCTGTTTAGGCGCAACTCCTTGAATGCCTTCTTTATTCCAATTTCAGTCTTATTGCTTCCCCTGATTTTGATTGCCGCTAACACTCATAACACCTCCTTTATAAATGGGGGTACTTAACACCAACTTGCTGTTGATCTTGAATCTTACAGTTTCTTTTAACGCGTTGAATGTTGCGTACGCAAAGTTAACTGTGCTCTTTGTATGACCTTCTGAGAATCCCCAAGTATCCTGAATACCGGCCATAGCAAGTACCTTTTTTGGTATGTCCCCTATTGCCAGTCCCACACCCTGGGGGGCCGGTTTCAGGTAAATTCTGACTGACCCCGACTTCCCCATGACTTCAAATGGGAGTGTATGGCTTCTGCCGCACCCGCACTCCCAGGAGCCGCAACCCCTCTTTATCTCTATGATGTTTAATTTGGCGTTCTCTATTGCCTTCTCAATGGCATCCCCTGTTTCCCTCGCCTTGGCGTGTCCCATGCCAACATACCCATCCCTGTTACCAACCACGACAGTTGCAGCGAACTTCACCTTCCTCCCAGAATCAGACATCTTCTGTACCATCTTTATTTCAATTACTTCGTCCTCCAGATTCGGGAGGAGGGTATCTACGATGCCGGGTTCCCTTATTGGAACGTGCATCGCAATTACTTCAGCTATTGATTTCAACTGCCCTTCCTTCACCATCTTGCCCAGCCTAGTTCTCGGAACCCACTCAATTGCTTCTTTCGTCACAGTGATCCCTCCATCATTTTTTTAACCTCTTCAACTCCCTTCTCGTCCACGGTCCTTAGATGTTTCCCGAGTATTCTTGATTCATCTGGAAACAGTTTTTCATCAAATGGAACTGTAAGGCCCGCATCTCTCAGTCCCTTGACGCAGCTCACTAACCTTGAGCCTTCAACAACGTTCTGCAATCCCAGATCAACAATTACCCTTTGTATCCCCTTCTTCTTTGCGCGGAGACCAGCCAGGTATCCAGCGAGATAAGCTGCGGGTGTGTTGCCGGTGGGGGCCTTCCACCCGAATTTCTTCAGTTCAGCGGTTGATGCATGGATCAGTACCCTGTCACCGCCCTCGTTGAATTCCGTTATATCTATGAGTGAATGCTGAAGTGACCTCCTTATGACGGCCCGCGGAATACCGCTCTTAATGAATGCGAGTCTCTTGGAATAGTCTGTTTTCAAAAGGCGTCTCCTTTTCAAAGGCATCACGTATCTGGTCATGTGGAACCACCTTTCAGGACACCTGCATCTTTCATGTGGAGGAGCATGTCACCCTTGCTCCTGAATATTCCCCCCTTAATTCTCCTGTAATAGCTTCTGTAGTCCTCTTTCGATATTTTTCCTGAGTCCCGGAGTTCCCTAAGAGCTGTCCTCATTCCCCTTACTGTCTTCACCCACCTTTTCTTTCTCGGCTCCCTTGCATTTCTCGTACCTTTCCTGGAACCTTGCCCCTTCCTTCTTCCCTTTTTCCTCTGTGCATTGGTTGCCCTGATCCTCCCCCTAGAATTCCCTTTCTTCTGTTTTCTCTGTATAACTTTTCTTTTTATCAGGCGCCTGACATCATCTTTAGTGACGGCTTCTGAAATTTCTTCTATACTTTTCGTATCCATCCATACCCTACTCATTCCGACCTTCATAATCTCCGCAGCCATTCTCTTCTGACCCAGCAAGGTCACCATTTATTTCACCTCGTTGAGAACTCTTATTCTTTTCTGTTTAGCCTCTTCCTGTATCTCGATCCTCTTTCTTCTCCCCACCGCTGAGCTTATCCTAACTGCCTGCGTGGTCCCGTCGATCCCCTCCAGATCTTTAATGTTGGTAACGTACCTCTCTTCAAAACCTGACGGGTGGAGTCCTCTGACCTTTCTAGGGCCCCGGTAGCCGGAATCAACGAATGCCTGCCTGTAACCTCTCTTTTCCCTCAACTTAGAATGCTTCCCTCTGGGTTTTCTCCAGCTATCGCCTAACTTCCTATATCTGAACCATTCCTGCCTGTGGAATTCTGGCCTTTTCCTGTTCATCCTATTCCTGATATTCAGGAGTCTCTGAGTGTCCTTATCCAGATTAGCCTTCAATTATATCACCTTTCTTAACGATGTATATTCCATCCTGGAATACCCTGGGGTCAAATCCCTTTATCTTGCTCATCCTCTCTATCTTGGCTGCAGCATTTCCAAGGATTTCGAGATTGCACCCCTCTATGGTTACTATGTCCCCCTTAACGGATACTTTCACGTCACTAGGTACGGAAATAACCCTAGCGCTCTTCTCCCCCAAAAAGTTATCGAGCATTACCTGATTCCCCTTAACAGTAACTTTGACGGGGAAGTGGGCATATACTATCTTCATCGTATACACAAATCCCTTGGTTACGCCAATGAGAGCACTTTCTATGATACTCCTCCAGGTTCCGACGATTGCGAGATCAGGCCTTTTGTCCCTCAGGAGGTATATGTTGATCTTACTGTCCTTTATATCAAGCTTCGCGTATTCGTACTTGAAATTTTTGAGCACCTGACCTTTTTTACCTTTTATCTCGAGCGAATAGTTATGGAGAGCGACGCTAACACCTTCAGGTATATCCAGGGGGATCACCCTAATTGGTGTTTCAGTAGACGAACGCAAGTGCCCTCCCCCCTATGCCTTTTTTCTTAGCCTCTGAATTGCTAACGACCCCTGCTGTGGTTGTAATTACCAGTATACCTATATCTTGCGCTGGAAGGTACCTCGATTCCCATTTTTCCATTTCATCCTTCTTTATTGAAAACCTTGGCTTTATTACACCGCAGTTGTTTATGGTCCTTGATATCCTCACACGGAACAGACCACCCCTTCCATTTTCTTCATACTCAAATTCCTCGATGTAACCGTACTTCTGGAATATTTTCAGCACGTGCCCTACTAGGTTGGATGCCTTGACATCGACCTCTTCCCTTCCTAGTTTGCTTGCGTTACGTATTGCCACCAGTGCCTCGTTCAATGTATCTCCCATTTCAACACCCTCACGAAAATTTCCTGAAACCCAGTTCCGGTGCTATCTCCCTGAAACACTGCCTGCACAGGTGCAGTCCGTAGCGCCTTATGATTCCCCTCTTCCTACCACACCTGTCGCATCCGTCCTTCCTGCCGTATTTCTTCTTCGGACTGAGTTTATTCTGAGTCATCAGGATACCTCCACAATTTCTACCCCGTAGTTCTTCCTCATAAAATCCATAATTTCATCTCTTGTCACCCTGAACTTTACTGGAATCGGATGTCGTCGGAGCCTCCTTCTGGATACTCTGTAACCACCCCTCCTCTTGAACGTGATTACGACGTCCATACCGAATATTCCAATTTCAGGATTGTATTTCATGCCCTTGAAATCTGTGTAATCTGATATCCCAAAACTGTAGCTGCCCTGGCTAGAGAATGAATAGCTGAGACACCTGTTATTCTTGACCCAGAGTGCCGCCCTTAGAAATTTGTCCATCTTATCACCTCTCAATGTAACTTTTACCCCGATATCCTGCCCCTTCCTTATACCGAACTCCCTGTTTGTCCTCTTTGCATAAGTGACTATCGGTTCAGCACCGGTGAGCAGCTTCAGCACACTCTTCGCCTTTTCTAGCTTTTCACCCGCTTCCCCTACGCCTATGTTCACGGTTACCTTATCTATAACGATATCTCTCATATCCATCTCACTCACCACCTGGAATAACGATATCGGCCCTAGATTTTCCAAGGACGAAGACGTTGGAGATAGTCGTCATAAAATTGTCCACGCTTTCGACCGTGTTCTCCTGGTAGCTCCTTGAGACGTTCACATCCCTGATCGTTGTGATAGTACCCATATGAGAGCCACCAGTCACGTAAATAGCTGTATCCTTTGCAAGGGGGTAAATTTCCAGCACCTTTTCATCGGGAATTGATATCTTTAGGGTGTCACCCCTTCTTATTCCGGTGCTTTGTGTGAGTAAGACCCTGCCGTCGTGAGTAGCCATCTGTACCCTGCCACCCTTTATTATCTTTTTTCCTGTGACCTTGACAAGCTTCCATCCCGCGCTATCCGGCTGTATATCCGCGAGGACCATTAACCCCTTTCTGTTTAGAAGAACCCTCTTGTATGCACCTAACTCCTTCACTGCAATGACATCCATGAAACCGACCGGCCTCTGATAATCTCTTACAACTTTTCCGTCGATCTCCACCTTCCCCCTGGATATTATATTTCTAGCCTCCTTTGAGGTGTCTGCGATCTTCATTATATCCCTTATTATCACCATAAGTGGTACACTTTCGTCCTTCGGATGCGGGCCGGACCTGGCCATGACAGACCATACAAATTTCTTCCTAGGCTGTTTCCACGTCGTCGGGGCAGCTAGCCTCTTCAGATGCTTACTCATTCGATTTCACCTCTTGATCCTCGCTGGAATTTTGAGTGTCTTCTGTCTTCTCTTCACTTCTATTTGATGATTCGGGTTCCTCTTCAACAGTCTTATTCCTTATCGAAGCCAGTCTGGCAAGCCTGTCCTTTCTCCTCTTATCCTCAAGATCAACTTTTGTGATAACCAGCGCGGACGGGTCTATTTTCCTTGGCTTCATCTTTCCATCTGCTTTTGAAATATTTATGTTCTCTACTACTACCTTTTTTTCATTCTTGAGTACCTTTATTACCTTCCCTTCCTTTCCCATTACATTCAGCTTCTCGTCCTTATCTCCGTCCCCCTTAACTATCCTCACCAGGTCCCCCTTTCTGACAGGGAACCTTTTAATACCGTAACGGGAAGTCAGATCCTTTGATAAATGAATAACAATATCCTTCATCATTCCACCTCAAACTATAGAGCTGGCCAAGGCCGCTACTCTGGGCCACCTCTCTGCCGCCTCCTTCGCTACAGGACCCTTGATCTCGGTCCCTCTGGTTTCCCCGTTGTCTTGAACTAGCACCGCAGCATTATCTTCAAATTCCACCATCAATCCATCCTGCCGTCTAAAAGTTTTCCTCTGTCTTATGACAACAGCATATACAACCTTCCTTCTCATCTCTGGTGAGCCCTTCTTTACAGATGCAATTATCATATCGCCTACGGATGCCGCGGGAACGCGCCTCTTCGTGTTGTGGTACGCCTTAACATTGATGAGCGACAACACCTTCGCACCGGAGTTATCTGCGCACTCAAGCCTTGCACCAAGTGGGAGACCCCTAATTTGCTTACCAGCCAGCCCCTTCATATTTTCACACCACCTTCTCCACGACTACGAATGAAACTGACTTTGCTATTGGCCTGGCATAAGCAATCTTGACCCTGTCCCCCAACGATACGTGAATACACGGCGGCATGTGAGCGTGATATTTCCTTCTTCTTTTCTCGTACCTCTCATATTTCTCGTTCTTTTTCAAATACTCCCTAAGGATCGTGACTGTATTTTTCATGGAGATAGAAATTATCTTCCCCTCTATTATTGGGGATTTAACATTTAGCTCGCCGTGGAACGGGCAGTTTCTGTCCGTGCACTCTTCATCTGGCTCCTTAACCTCAATTCCTATGTTTCTCATCTGTGTCCTCTCCTCCTCGCTTTCTTCATCTTTTCTTCAGGTCTAATCTTGATCTTTTCAATAAGCACCTCTCGTCCAGAGATTAGCAATATCCCTCGTGTCTTTGGAACGACCTTGTCCCCCCTCTCTGTTGAAATTACCAGAATATTCTTCCTCTCGTCCAGGCAGGTCCCTCTTAGACCAATGAACGTTCTATCGGTATGTTTCAGAATTTCAACATTCGCGCCTATGATATCTGTCAAATACGGATTCACTTTTCCACCTCAACCTTAAATCCAAGTTCCTCCAGTACCTTCTTTACCCTCTCCCTCTGGTCTCCTTGCAGCTCTATCTTTTCATCCTTCACCGTTCCCCCCGTTGCCGTTTTCTTCTTTAGAGTTTTCGCGAGCTCCTTTATGTCCTCAGTGTGCGAATCAAATCCAGATACAATGGTAACAAACTTTCCGTACCGTCTCTTGTCAGTCTCGATCTTGATGACCTGAGACTCTCTTGCTATCTCATCTAGAGGTGTGAGTTCCTTGAAAATCTTGTCGTCCCTCATCTTTGCGTCTCCCTCATAACAGTCTCAACTCTTGCTATCTGTCTCTTCAATGATTCAATCTTACCTGGGCTAGGTGGCGCGCCCCCCATCGCAGAAATACCCCTTTCCCTCATTAGTTCCTCCTTCATCTCTAAATACTTCTTCCAGAGTTCATCTTTATTCATTTTCCTTATGTCCTTCGCCTTCAGCTCCTCCAGGGTTGCTCACCTCCTTAAGTTGAATCCTAGAAACATTTATGTCGTCAGGCAACTTGATGTCGTTTCTCAGGATCTTCACTGAGACACCAATAATCCCGGGCTTGGTCGTGGCGATAGCGTAGCCCTTATCAATATATTCCGAGGGGTTTCCTGAAGATATGACCTTACCGGCAGTGTATTTCACGCTTCTGGCTCTCTCTCCCGTCAGCTTTCCTCCCATTCTAATCTGACCCCCTCTAGCGCCCGCATCCATTATCCTCTTGAGGATGCTATGGCCTGCTCTTCTAAAGTGCCATCCCTTCTCGATCGATCTGGCAAGCTTCTGCGCCATGATCTGGGCGCTAAGTCCGGGCTCTTGCATTCCCTCAACCTTAATGAGAGGGCTGGCAAGATTGAATTTCTTTTCCAATGTTATTTCCATGTTCTTTATCTTTGAACCTTTCCTTCCTATAACGAGGCCTGGCCTTTCCACCCTCAGGAGAACTATAGTATTCTGGGGTGTCCTCTGTATCTCCACCCCTCCGAAGCCGGCATCCCATATTTCTTGAACAAGGTACTCCTTTATGAGCTGTCTCCTTATATTCTCCTGCAGAAACTTCAGTTCCTTCATTCCATCTCCTCCAATATTATCTGGATATGAACGCGCTCCCTGTAGAACTTTCCACTTGACCCATAGGCTTTAAAGGTGTAATATTTGATTGGCGGTGCTGGTTGAGCAACTGCACTCTTAACAAACAGCTTATCGGTGTCGAGCTGTTTAAATTCGGCATTATTTTCAGCATTTTGCAGTGTTTCAAGGACATACTTTACCGCCTTGGCGGGATACCTTCCGGGTCCGACACCCCGCTTGTGAGATACGGAGTCTAGATATTTTCTGTATGGAATGGCCCTTGTCTTAGACATTACGTCTTCGAGATAACTCTTGGCACGTTCAAGTTTCATACCTTTGATCGTTCTAACAACTTCCAAAGCATCCCTCGGTGAGATAGGGGTGTTTATAGAAGTGGCACGAGCGCTCTTTTTCCCGTCAGTCTCCTGTACATACCTCATTTTAAAAACCTCACTTAAGCGGGAGGAATTTGGACCCCCTCGTTGCTCCTACTCCAGGACCTGAGTGCTTTACTTCCTTGCGAGTCTGTGAAAACTCGCCGAGGTAGTGACCTATCATCTCTTCCTTAATCGTGAACGTTTGATAGCTGTTCCCGTTGTGTACCGAAACTGTCTTGCCAACATACTGCGGCAAAATTACGAGGTCCCTAACCCTCGTCTTTACTGAGCCATTTTCAAGGAGCCTGCTGTGCAGCCTCTGCTGTTCTATATTGTACCCACGCATCAGCGATCTCCTTGCCCTGGCTGGCATCAGCTTTAGTAGTTCAGGCATATCCATGTCCAAGAGTTCCTCTATGGTTTTCCCTTTAAAGAGTATCTCCTTTCCTCTCTCTATTATTGCCTTAGTCGCCTTCCTCTTAGACCTCATTATTGCTTTTTTTGATCTCTGTCTCTTATCTTCAGGCATTCTTCCTCACCTTTCTTTTCGGGGAAAGTCTCCCAACTTTTCTACCTGGCGGTGCGTTTCTCCCAACAGTAGATGGCCTCCCAACGTGTTGATGGTTCCCACCACCGTGTGGATGATTTACTGCATTCATGGCAACACCCCTGACACTGAATGGCCTCTTGGCCCTGCTCCGGTAGGCGTGTATCTTCTTGCCAGCCTTCAGGAAGGGTTTGGCATTTCTCCCCCCTCCGCCGACAACTCCTATTGTGGCAAGACACGATGGTTTAATATCCATGAGCTTTCCAGATGGAAGCTTAATGGTGACACTCTCACCATGGGAGACAACAGTACAAAAAGCGCCCGGGGTTCTTGACAGGTTTCCGCCGGAGCCGGGCCTAACTTCCACGTTGTACACCAACGCACCATCAGGAATTAGGCCTAGAGGTAGCGTATTCCCTTCTACGGGAACTGCATCCCTGCCACCCTGTATTTTTTGACCTACAAACATCCCATTGTGTGCAATGAAATTCACTATTTTATCATCATTCATCCTTACCTGGGCTACGGGTGCGTAGTGTCCGGGATCACGGAGCAGTTTTACAACACGCCCTTCCCAGGAGTTCGTGTTTGGGTACCTTATATCCCCATAATGTCTGTGGCTTGGGCTCTTATACATCAACCCGCCGCGACCTCTTCTCTGAACCAGCAACTTTTTACCCATAAGATCACCTCAGAATATACCAAGCTTAGTGGCTAGCTCTTCCGCAGAAAAATCCTTTGAAATCCTGACAATTGCCTTCTTTCCTTCTTTGTCCCTTAGTATATTCACGTTGCTCACCTTCATACCGGAAATTTCTTCTACGGCCTTCCTTACATCTAATCTGGTCGCGGATTCATTTACTATGAACCAGATTGTATTATTTTTTTCAATCTGGAGCATCGATTTTTCTGTGACGAAGGGCTTGATTATTACGTCGTACGGACTTCTCATATCTTCCACCCCCTGATCTGTTCAAGTGCACCCTCCGTCACTACGAGGAGCCTACCGGGGTGACCCCCGGGGGCCAGAGCGTAAGCGTTTATCTCCCTTGGTATTAGCACATCTGTACCGGGGAGATTTTCGATGGCCTTTGAGATGTTGCTTTTGTCCTTAACTACGAATAGAATGCTTTTGGGGGTAGTATACCTCCTCCCTCTGCTCTTACCCCTACCTGCTCTAATCTTCGTCCCCTCTTTTGATCTCAAAATATCTCCATACAGCCCAACTTTCTTCAGAACTTCAACGACTTCACTGGTCTTGGAAATCTTTTCAAAATCATCCTCCAAAATAACGGGGAGGGAGCTAGCATTGAATCTGTGCCCCCTCTCTCTTACTATGTCGGGATCTGCCGCCGAGGAGAGAGCAGATAGCTTCGCAATCATTTTCTCCTTCTTATTGACTTTTACATACCAATTCTTCTCTTTTACGGGGTGAAATGCAGAGCGCCCTCCCTTCGCATTGCTCAGTAAAACGCCCCTGGAAGTCCCCTGTACTCTGGGATACCTAGATATACCGTGGTTTGGGCCAAGATTGTGACCAACCCTCCTGTTACCCGCAAAATAGTAGGAACCATAGGGTGTTCTACCATTAGAAAGATATGCGTTAACAAATCTTTGAATTAAATCCCGCCTGATTGGGAACCTGAAAGCCTCCGGAAGATCCAATGTTCTTAGAACCCTACCATCAAGAGAGAGAATGTTTGCCAAGGTCATACCCCCTGCTTACTCTCAAGCGACAAATATGTAAGCGAAACTTTATCCACATCTGGTACAACCTGCCTGATCGGATCCCTTAGCTTAATTATCCTCTTTGCAGGCCCAGGCACACTTCCGTGGATTACGATATAATCATTAGTTACTTCCCCGTACCTGAGGAATCCACCTTTAGGATCTATGGGATTATCTTGTGGTTTGCCGTAATATAGAACCCTCTTATTGAATTCGGTCCTCTGATGGAATCCCACCTGCCCTGCCTGAGGAACGGTGTTTCTGACCCAGTCAGGGTGCCAGGGGCCGAGGGTACCGATCATCCTCCTGTGCTTTCGATTCTTCCTAGGAAGAAGTTTGACCCCCCACCTTTTCACGTGACCCTGAAATCCCTTACCTTTCGTCACAGCTACCACATCAACGAATTTTCCAGGAGAGGAGAAAGAGTTGAATGAAACCTCCTTTCCCAGGATTGATTTGGCATAATTTATCCTCTCACTTATTGTACCCCCTCCCACCCTTATCTCCGTAATGTCTGGCTTCTTCTTTGATAGTGCCTTGACTCTGCCGTTCTGGATCATCGCAACTATTCTAACATCGAATACATCATTCTCAGTGATGTCCTTTGCCTTGTACTCTTTAGAAATAGGCGTTATCTTACGGAGTTCGTTAATCGATGATTGATCGTATGTTTCTGACAAGACGTATTCTCCGTACGGACCGTTTCCGTATGTCCTTATTCCTACTACCTTAATCGGAGGAACCTCAATGACCGTCACGGAAGATGCTACCTCGGAGCCAGCAGTTGTGCTACTCTTCCTGTAATCTACAAAGAGGGCATGAGTCATTCCGGCCTTGAAACCCACGAATCCTTGCAGCCTTGGACCGTCCTTTATTTCGGGCCAGGACCTAATGTGGGGTATCAGTGAGCTCGCCCTCTTCCTGGGATAGTATCCCATAGAGCCATGTCTCGAATGGTTTGGAGTTGCCATCTATACCACTTTAGCAAAGCCGTTGCGTCTTGATGTTTACGGAATCACTTGAACATCACCGGCACTAACGCCAAAGACGTGTGGCTTCTGCTCTTTCGACAAGGCATGTTTATATTTAAATAAATCGCCCCTTCCTCTAAATGTCATTTCTTGTTCAGCGCATCTTTGATTTTTTCATATTCTTCCCTGGTGATTGAACCGTTTGCTAACCTTTCATCAAGTATATCTATGGCTGATTTTTCTTTAAATTCTGAATGACCCTTACCCCTACCGGAAGCTATATCAACTATCCATATAACGAATAGCACGAGAAGCACGAAGGGGACGATCATCATCAAGCTCATCCAAAGAATCCCGCTGTACCCCCACCCAGGGCCCATCATCCAGTACCAGCCATAGTTAGGACCAGCGGCAGACCTTACAACAAAGGCTGCGCTTAGAATCACAGACAGAACTACCAAGAAAACAATGAGTCCCACAAAGATCCAGAATACTTTCATGATGTTTTTCATGGAATATCGTTATTCCTTATAGATGAAAAGAGATTTAAATCTATGTTGAAACACGTTTCACTGTCACTTTGAAAATCTTTTCAGCACGACCTTATTGGTGGAGCCGCGCCTCAGTCTCACAATGAGCCCTTTGGATTCCAGACGGTTCAATATCCTCGTAACCGTTGCCTTGGAATAGTTACCTGATCTGGCTATGTCGCGCTGGAGCATAGAACCACCGGCATTGACGAGCATTTCAATCAATTCCCTCTCCCCCTCGTCCAAGAAATTTAGGCCTTCTGTTATTTCATTTTCTGCATCATCGCTAGATCCCCTGTTTACCAGACCAAGATTCCCAATACGGGAAAACATATTCAGGATGGAAAATACTAGGAGGGTTCCCGTAATACCAATCCCGATGTAGACGAAAAGAGTAAAAGGAGTACCTATGAAGCTGCTGAGCACAGAGGTATAGTGGAGGAGAAACAATATGAACGAGAGTAGGAATAGTAGGATTACAGAGGAAACAGCTAGGATTGCTAAGAATATTATGGTTAGGACAGAGCGATCAATCTTGTCCCTGGCTCTTCGGATCATATCGCCTCTTAATTAGCTTCTCGGTAACAACAGTTGCGCCTGCATTCTATTACCGGGATGCTTCGCAGATGGGTTAGTCCCGATTATCTTTAATTACCAGCTCCTACCAGCAGCGATCTTATTACCTCATTCACACTTTGAATAACCGCAGGTCTTGCAAGTGAAGCATCCGTTCTCTAAGACTAGGGTCTCGTTCCCACACTGTGGACACATCAGGAATGAGGCTTCCTTCTTCCTGTTAGCTTCCATAGAAACGAGAAACTCCCCCGTAAGCGTTGATTGAGGGTGTTCTCCCTTTAGTGCCAGCTCGATAGCTTTGGCTACTCCATCGGGCACTGAAGTTATCTTCGTACCGTTAGAGAATGTCGTTGTTCTACCCTTGATACCAGAAAGCGCTTTGATCACACGGGATATATCCCCACCCTGCTGCAGGTATAGAGATATCAACCGCCCAATCGCCTCTGAGTATGCCTTCTCCTCAGATCCTGATTTCCCAACGTTAACGAAAACTTCCACTGGATTCCCATCAGAGTCGAAATTAATCGTAGTGTAGAGTTTACCAGTTTCTAGGAGAGGAAACACTATTGTTCTGCCAGATAGAATCATCGACCTTTCAAATTCCTTCTTTTCCTTTTTTTGCATAGCTTCCTCAGTGAGAAGAATCCCCTCCCTCGATCCTTCTCTATAAACTGTTATACCCTTGCACCCGGCCTTCCAAGCGGCCATATATATGTTTCCTACCTCCTCAGAGGTGGCTGTTGATGGTAAGTTAACAGTAGAAGAGATGGAATGATCCACGTAGCGCTGTATAGTCGCCTGCAGCTTAACCCTGAACATAGGATCGATCCTGTGTGCTTCGATGAAGTACTCAGGAAGATCTTTCTCGTCCTTTATCCCATATAGCTCCATATACTCTCTGACTAGAGGATGGTAGACCTTGAATACCTGTTTAGACAGCGATTCGCTCCTCCTTGTATAAGAGAACGCAAAAACTGGTTCTATACCGCTTGAAGTGCCGGCTAAAGCAGATCCGCTCCCAACAGGAGGCACGGTTATCAGGGCAACGTTTCTCAGACCGGAGTTTTTTATCTTATCGAGAACATCCTGATCAAGCCTCTGGATAAACGGCGATCTTAGATGACTCTCTAGATCAAATGCAGGGAATGTACCCTTTTCAGCAGCGATATTTGCACTCTCCTCGTATATGGTATTCATAATTTTCTTGAAGAGCGATCCTACAAACTCTATTGATTCCTGCGTATCGTACTTTATCTTCATTTTTATAAGCATATCTGCGAGACCGGTAAAGCCGACACCGATCCTCCTGCTCTTGGCAGCTTCCTCGGTCTGCTGCTTAAGGGGGTGCTTGTAAAGGTTGTAGTCAACCACGTCGTCAAGGAATCTCACCGTGTATCTCGTGGCCTTCATCAGGTCTTCCCAATTCACCTCTGGGGCTTCGAAAGGATTTTTCACGAATTCGGAAAGGTTAATATTTCCCAGATTGCACGCACCGTAGGACTCTAGGGGAATCTCAGAACAGGGATTCGTGGTCAGTATCTCCATGCCGTTGTATTCTGACGTACTTTCCCTCTTCATCGTGTCCCAGAATATCAATCCGGGTTCTGCCCAGTTTCTGGCAGAATCTACCAGTTCCTTCCAGAGCGCCCTGGCTCTAACTGTCTCCTCTATCCTCTTGACCTTTTCACTCTCATAGTAAAGTGTGAAGTCCTCATCGTTCTCCACCTTTTTCATGAATTCATCCGTTATCCGCACGGAAATGTTTGCATATCTGACCCTGTTAAGATCCCGCTTGACCTTTATGAAATCTAGTATGTCTGGGTGGTCTACCCTTATTGTTATCATCAGCGCCCCCCTTCGTCCGGCTTGTCCAATTGTGCCCGTGGTTTCAGACATTATATTCATGAAAGAAACGCTACCTGTTGACCTCAGCGCCGCATTGTTCACCGGTGCTCCCCTAGGCCTGAGTACAGATATGTCCGTCCCCACGCCTCCCCCAAGGGAATATGTTCTGGCAGCTTCCTTTGTCCATTCAAATATTGACTCGAGGGAATCATCCTTTATCGGGATGACGTAGCAGTTGTTCAGTGTAACACGCCTCTTGTATTTCTCCTGACCCGCACCAAAAAGTATCCTTCCCCCAGGAATCATCCTAAAATTTTCTAGCAACCAATAGAACTTGTTTTCCCACTCAGATATTTTCGACGAACTCTCAACAGATGCTACCTCCCTAGCTACTCGCCTCCACATTTCTTCAGGAACCTTTTCGACGAGACTCCCATCCAAGTCCCTCATAGCATATTTATCAATAAAAACGCGTGCCCTTAACTCATCGTTCCCGAATCTGGCGAGAGTTTCAGGAGGAATTTCCTCCAACTGCCTATCGACCACTTCATCATCTGCATTCATTTGTACCACTGTAGCTTATTACTACATCATTTTGTACTTAATTTTTTTTTATAATGGATCTGGTATCTTTGATTTAAGCGATAAACAGTCACTAATGGACTAAATGATCTATTCATGTAAAACATACAGCAACACAAACTCCTTAAGGTTTCAAGTGTTAATATTTGCCGAGAGATTGAATATAAATTTCCTCCATTAGAACCTTAAGAGGTGATATATACCCAATCCTCTAATTTTCATAAAACTCATAAGCTAACTAAATAAATTTGATAAAATATAAATATTGAATTTTTATGAACCATGGTATGGCTGAAGCATTCACACCAGAGGACGAGAAACTTGCGGGTCTACTCATCCAGATGGGGGTCCCAAGAAATGTTTCCAAGGCTCTGGTATATATGAAAAGCAGGCAGGAGACTACATCGGTGGAAATTGAGAAAAATGCCAACCTTAGGCAACCGGAGGTCTCGATAGCGATGAGAATTCTAAAAGAGCACGGGTGGATTATGAAGAGAGACATTAAAAAGGAGGGGAAGGGAAGACCTGTACACGGTTATAGGTTGGCAAAACCCTTCAACGAAATAGTCAAGGAACTCGAGGAGGAACAGAGAAAGAAAATTTCAGACATGCAAAATGTTCTCGGGCAGATTCAAGAGTTAGTTTTCTAACGGCACCGTAAGAAATTTCATCACCCTGCGGGTGAGCAGAGGGCACCGCATTCATAGTTTCGCTAACGCATCATTTAAAGCGAGTTTAATGGAAAGCAAAAAGGAATTACTTTGCTCATTTAGAATGGAACTTAGACTTACCACGGGACCGCCCGCCTATCGTTGTCACGTTCTGATGCATGAGAACAGTTTGCCTGTGAACTTATATAAACTTAAAATGGAAGCCCCGAATAAATTGACGCAGCACAGGTCTAGTCAGTTAGAGCTATAATGTTTTCCTTAGTTAAAGGAGATCCTAGACGCCAATTTCCCTTACGCCGCTTTCTCCTGCAACAAGTACAATTTTCTTGCCGCCTAGAAATAGACCAGACTCAACAACACCTGTAATTGCCTTTATCTTTCCTTCAAGTGATAATAGGTCAAATGGGCCCGCTACTAGGCAGTCACAGATCAGGTTTCCATTATCCGTTACGAAACCCTCCCTGAGCTGGCAGTGAAGACCTAGAAGCTCAAGATTCTTCATTGTCGTATGATGACCAAAATGAATTATTTCAACTGGTATGCCCCTCTTATCTGCTATCCTTGCTACAAGCTTTTCAGCAGTTACGATAACAAGATATTTTTTCGATTTCTTCCACACCATCTTTTCCCTCGTCAGTTGCCCTCCACCGCCTTTTAGGATGTTTAGACCTCCGTCGATCTCATCAGCTCCGTCCACCGTTATGTCGATCCAATCAACGTCATCAATATCTACAGTTTTTATTCCAAGTTCTCTTGCGAGATTTTCTGAAGATGTAGAGGTTGCAACTCCTACGATCTTCTCCTTTATGGCACTTTTACCAAGTTCCCTTATAAATTCAGATGCTGTAGTCCCCGATCCAAGACCCACCACGTTTCCTTCCCTTATATATTTCAATGCCTCCAGAGCAACCTGATGTTTCCCATCCATCTTGGCACCTTCTGTTTATGCGAATGCATGTGTAAGTTATAATTTTATTCAATGAACAATTTCAACCTCATATAGGTTCCACCGTACCCCAATCTTCAAAGATAATTCGTTATTCAAGCACCTAAGTAAGCTTATTCGGGGAATTATTTGATGGTATGAAATTTGTTGAACCTAAAACATTCCCAATTTTCCAGATTTTATTGCAAACAGTCGATCAATTATAGATATCAGTACTTTGGCACGAATTTCTCGTAACCCATTTTCAAGGTTGTATCGTCTATATGCGTGTATATTTGTGTCGTGCTTATGCTAGAATGCCCCAGAAGAATCTGGATCATTCTGAGGTCCGCACCGTTCCTGAGGAGTGAAGTTGCAAAAGTATGCCTGAAGGTGTGCGGGGTAATCTTCTTCTGAATTCCGGATCTCCCCCCAATGGATCTAACGATCCTCTCTACCGTGACAGGGGAAATTCTCTTGCTTCTTGCAGTAGAAAAGAGAAATTCCCCCTTCTGACCATTCTTTTGGTATGCCAAGTAGGATTTCAGATCCTGGACAACGTCGGTGCTGAATACTACTAGTCGATCCTTGTCTCCTTTTCCGTTCCTCACCCTTATGGTCCTTGCGGCTATGTCAACATCACTGAGCTTGAGTGAGCATAGTTCGGATACCCTGAGACCTGTGTAAACTAGGAGTTTCACGATAAGTCTTTCCCTTAGATCCTTGCAACTGCCCAGTACAGCTTTCACCTCGTCAACGGTCAGATAATTCGGAACCTTTTGTGGTCGCTTGGGTGCTTTCAGGCGACCGACACCTTCAATGTTAAGATAATCGATGAGGGACTGGAGCGCCCGGACGTAGAGATAGATCGTGTTCTTAGAGTACCCCTTCTCGATAGCTAAGTGTTCCTTGAATTTTTCTATATTCTCGATATCCATCCTGCTTATATCGTAATTCACGTACTCAAAAAATTGCCTCGCGATATAACTATACATCTTTACAGTATTCCTACTCTTGCCGTTTCCATAGAGCCTGTTCCTAAAATTGTCTGTCATTTCTGAACTTAATATCAATGCACTTTTTTGGCCCATTGATTTAATAATAATTAAGACAAATATAAGACTTTTGTCCGAAAGAAAAAAATGTTAAGGTTAATGTTTCTCTTAATATTAGAGAATACAATGGAACTAGATCCTGAGGAACGTCGAAAATTGGATGAGATTCGCAGATTTGCAAGATCTGAGATAAGAGAAGAGGCTGAGATGATAGATCTGGATTCGAGATATCCAGAGGAGCTTATCAAAAAGCTTGTTGATATTGGCCTATTCGCATTTTACATACCCAAAGGATACGGTGGTTTTGGATTCTCTCTGTTTTCGCTGATGGAGTCGATAAGGATCATTTCCCGAGAGTGCGGCTCCACAGCACTTATTCCTGATGTGACAGTCTCGTTATTCGGGGAGCCCATAATAAGATACGGCAGCGATTTTCTCAAGAAAAGATATCTGCATAGAATTGCACGGGGCTCTATCGGAGCGCTTGCCATCACTGAACCGGGCGCAGGTTCTGATGCGGCTGGTATAAAGACGCAGGCCAGGCGTACTGACGGAGGATATATTTTGAATGGCACAAAAACCTTCATAACAAATGGACTTCAGGCTGAGTTTTTTATAGTGTCAGCTATAACGGACAGCAGCAGGAAACACTCAGGGATGACCCTCTTCGTCGTGGATAGGGATAGCGACGGCCTTTCAATAGGTAGGGAGTTTAAGAAGATGGGAATAAGGGGTACTAGTACAACTGAGGTTATTCTGGAAAATGTCGAGGTAAGAGATAGTCAGGTTCTTGGGCAGGTTAATAGTGGATTCAAGATAGAGATGGAAACTCTCGACGTTGGAAGGATTGGGATAGCTGCCCAGGCAATTGGCATTTCGGAAGGTGCATTGATGGATGTCCTGAAGTACGTACGGTCAACAGGCTCAACCTTGAATGAGGGGTACAGATTTATTTTGGCAGACATGGTCAATCAGCTTCACTCCTCCGTGACGAAGTTCTACCAGGCTGTAGATCAGGTTATGAAAATGACGGAATCAACGCTTTCTAGCTCTCTGTCAAAACTTCAGGCAGGCGATACTGCTGTCAGCATAACTGAAAGGGCAATAGAGATTTTAGGTTATAACGCTTTCACAGCTGAATACCCTGTAGAAAGGAGGTTCAGGGAAGCCAAAATAACACAGATCTATGAGGGAACAAATGAGATTCAAAGGGTCATTATATCCAGAGAAGTGCTCAGGAACGGCCTTCCGGAATTCTAGAAGGATTCCTTTATCAATTCATACCTTTCAGTATCTTTCAATTTTGCGACTGGCATTTTCGGATCGTGCTCAAATATGAGCGTCCAGGATTCATTCGCCGCTTTGCTCAACAGCTCTTTCTTCTTCTGAAATGATTCCATGGGATAGAGATCGTAGGCCATTATGTAGGAAGGTTTTACGTGGGCGGATGTCGGTATAAGGTCTCCGAAGTGGCATAGTGTTCTGTTTCCAGCCCTCAGGATCAAGATCTGGTGACCTCTAGTGTGCCCTCCTGATTTTATGAGTTCGAGGCCAGGAAATATTTCTTCGTCGCCGTTGACAAGTTCTACCCTGTCATCTAAGTTGACGAAGTTCAGGTAGTTATAATTTGGTCTCGTCTTCTCATTTGCATTGCGTATTTCATCCATAGTATCGCTCTGCATGTAATATTTGGCGTTTGGGAATGAGGGCACTATCGCTCCGTGCTGATACATGGTGGACCATCCCGTGTGATCGAGATGCCCGTGAGTTATGATTACGTGGGTAACGTCCTCTCTTTTCACGCGAAGCCTTTCAAGGTCTTCTATGAGGTTCCGCTCCCTCCTTATTTCATATATATCGAGGAGCTTTGGATCGAACTTGTCTCCCATGCCTAAATCGACAACAGCCGTGTACTTTCCATATTTTATGAGGAGGACATTCGTCGCAAGAGTTATCCTGTTCCTCTCGTCCGCCTTGAAGAATCTCTCCCAAATGGGTTTCGGTACTACCCCGAACATGGCGCCCCCATCAAGCTTGAAAGTCCCGTCACTGGCCACGCCTATCTTGTAACCGTCAAACTCCATCAACCTGTCATAGAAGAATTGTATTTATGGGTATCTCAGCCTACAACATTAGAAAACGCATCCCTTGAACGTACCCTCTTTCCGTCTATCCTCACACCATTTCCGCGTCGCCTGATTTGCGCATAATTCCAGACTTTTTTCCTCGCTATGTCCTCAAATTTCTCCTTAAATTTTGGATCCAGCGCAACCACTATTGATCCTGAGGAGCTCGCTGAGAGTCTGACAGATTTTCCGCCTACGACCCCATCGGCAATGAGATGCATAACGGAACTGTAACTCACATCGAAGCCGCCGCCTATGAGGTAAGATATCTCTTCTAGTCCCCTTATGAGACCTCCTTCAGATAGATCGTGAATGTAGTGAACATTTCTTCTGTAAGGTAGCAGGGACTTTACATATTTCTCAATGGAAAGGCCTTCCAGCCCGATCCCGGATCTGGTGTGTTTCAACCTTTCTTCAAAAAACATCATCTCCTTTCCGATCGTTCCAACGACATAGAAGGCGTCTTGGTTTCCTATCTTAGCGTAACTGAACTCCGGTTCTTGAAACCCTATTAGCGCGATGGACCCTGCCACACCAGACCTAATGTTCCTGTATCTTCCTGTATGACCAGACGCTATTCTGACTCCGGCCTTACTGAGGGCAAGAATCAGAAAATCCACGTATTTCCAGTATTCATCCGCCACATCTGAAGGTTTCTCCAGATCTATCATGGCAAGGTTCGGCATTGTGCCGGAGGTTAGATAGTCATTCATAGGAAATATTATTGAGAGCCTTGCGTTTTCCAGTGGAGTTAGAAATGAGTAATACACCATAGGTTCAATTTTGAAAACGACCGTTTTCCCTCCAAAATTTCCAAACGAAAAATCAGAACCGATGACGTTGGATTCTAGCATCGCGTTCCTGTGAGAGCTGATTATATTTTTCAACCTATCGATCTCTATCTTACCGAAACTCATCTTTACAAAGTTTATTTTTAATAGGATTTAAATATTGTGAGCTGCATGATTGTGAGTCTTGAACCTCCGGACCGGGGGTCTGCGGTTTCATCTTTAAGGGTTGGGATATCTGATGCCGCTACTCTGGATCGATGGATTTCTAACGGATTCAATGCGGCTATGAGCTATATCTCGAAGACTGATAGGCTTATGAAAATCCGAGATTCTTCTCTGTTGATGAGGGATGCCAGATCCATAATATTATTCCTATTTAGGTACGGGAGCGGTGCAGCTCCGACTGAGGGATATGGCAGGATAGCAGCGTATGCCCAGTGGTTTGATTACCACCGGACCCTCAAGGATGGGATCACGAGATATGTAATAGAGAATAGTCTTTACATTAACAATTTTAAGGTCTATGTGGATACCGGTCCCCTCGAGGAACGTGAGGTCAGCAGGCTGAGCGGACTTGGATGGATAGGGAAAAATTCCATGCTAATTAACAGGGTACTTGGTTCATTCACGTTCATAGGGGCTGCTGTGACAGATATAGTAGCTGATACACAAATGTTCCCCCAGCCTGATCTATGCGGCAGATGCACGAGATGCATTGATAGCTGTCCTACCCATGCAATAATGCAAGACAGGACTGTTGACTCAAACAAGTGTATTTCTTACCATACAATCGAGAATAGGGGAATCATTCCCGCGAACATCGCCTTAAGGATGAACGATATGATTTTTGGCTGCGATATATGCAATGATGTGTGTCCCTGGAATTCCAATAAAGAAATTAAGTCCAATCTCCTCCGTTACGGTAACTTTTCAATGAGGATGAAACTTGAGGAGATGGCATATATAGATCAGGATAGATTCCTAGAAGAGTTCAGGTACTCCGCCATAAAGAGGGCAAGGGCAAGAGGGCTGGCTAGGAATGCAGTAGTGGCACTTTTCAACGCCGGAAGATACGACATCGTGAAGGATATTGCTAATAATTTTAATGATTTACGGGGGATTCAAGCACGCTTACTTCTAGAGTCTGGTGACGAGTGACATACAAATAGGTATAAGTGATAAAGATAAGGCATGTACAGCAGAAAGGTTATAGTCACGAACATCTCCTCGTACAATGACCAGAATTCCAGAACGAGGGGGAGAGAGATTTACCTGGATGAATATGAGCAGGAAAAGGGAGGAAATGTACAGACATTTACATTCGGCCCTGATTTTATAAACGAGCTTATGAAGGGAATATCACAGGGGATGGGCATACAGACAAGGCCTTTGCAAAAGATAATTCTCCGCCTGACGGATGAAGAGTATGAGTCCCTCGGAATAAAGTTCGAAGTGAATGATGTATATTCACTCACATTCGAAGACGGAAAAATAGAGTTCAAAAGGGAAGGCATATAAGTGGGGTAATGAGTGCGCGATGATAGTACAAAATGTTTTAATATCCAGTTTTTCATAATTCTGCAATGAAAGACGAAGATCTGAATAAGCTCGCAACAGCGTTGAATCCGGAGCGTCTGGAAAAGGTTCTGGAGAGAGACAGGGAAGAAGTTGAACTCGAAAAGATGACTGACGAAATCCTGAGAGAGAAAGAATTTAAGGGCTCTGTAACAAAAGAAATTAGGGAAAGGGCGAGGGAAATTTCCAAAAAATACTATGAAATTGGCAATAAATTGGTGGAGGACGCACAGTATCCAGAGGCCATAGATATCTACACAAAATCAATAAACATACTCAGGAGAATAAACAGGAGGAAGGCAGTGGACTCTTATTTCAATAGGGCTATAACACTTGCTATGATGGGATACCCGAAGATGGCTCTGGGCGATCTGAACGAGATTGTAAAGGCAGGAACTCCAAAGCCAGATATATTCTTCGTAAAGGGGCAAATATTCGAGAGTGCAGGAAGATATAAACTCGCGGAGAAGATGTATGAAAGATGCCTAAAGATAGATCCGGAGTATCGTCGTGCATCTTACAGTCTTGAGAGACTCAGAGCAACGAGGACGTGATCTTATTCTGTTTCCCTAGATTGTATGAAGGTGATTTTTAGATTACGTCTTCAATACAGAAATTTTTCCGTTCAAATAGGCTAATAATTTGACATTTCCTCCACTCTCATTATCTCTCTCATCACCGAGGTTGCGTAACTGCCCGGAGGAAGAGTGAAGCTTATTCTTTCATCTAGGCACTGAAGGTCTGAAGCCCTTATGTATATGTCCCGCCTCTCGCCTGCTGATTTTAGGCCGAATGGGAGCTTAAAATCCGTCGGTGTAACGTCCTCTTCCTCCAGTATCTTTTTCTCGATCTCCCCCATCATTCCTGATGAGAATTCCGAATCGTAACCGATGACTGTCCCCGTTGGCGAACCGATCCCTTGATTAAATGCGCTTCTTATCCTATCTATGTTCAGGTTACTAACCCTCACGAGCTGCCCGTCCATCCTGTAGATGTCTCCAACTTCTATGCCCCTTGAGAGCCTGATCCTTTCACTTACCATTTTGTTGAATAGGTAGCCCTGATACGCGTGAACGAACATCGAAACCAAATTCCTAGGGAGCTGCTTCAACGCACCCACGTAATTTCCCTCGTTCTCTCTGAGGAACCTTAGAACTTTTATCTCCAGATCCAGGGATTCTGGAAATTCCTCTAGAGCCTTATCTAGGTCCATAGTCTCATAGAAATCCACCCTGACCCGTGAGAATCTATCATTCCCGGGGTAGCCTACGAACAGCCTTACAGCTTCCATGTAATTCCTTTTCACTATTTCCCTCCCGACTAGATGAGTTACGGGCCTAAGCGGCCCAAATCTCTGAGGTCCGTAGAAATTTGGGACTATGCCCGTTTCCTTTAAGCGCAGACAGTTAAGCTTCAACCGATCTGCGTTGCAATCCCTCACTACTATGGTAAACCTGTTGTAAAGATGAGACCCCAGGAAGAGCGGCTTATCCAGATAGAAATGCTCCAAAATCTCAAAATCATCAAGATGTACTTCCCTGTAACTTTTGCCAGGTAAGGAGAAATACTGTATCTTGACGCTTCTCTTATCCTTGGTACCTGAAAAATATACCCTGTCCGGAGAAACGTGGTATATCCTAGCCAGAAATTTAACCAATCTATTGTGTTCCCAGTTTTTTGCTCTTACCTTTAAGACAAGAACGCTTCCTTCTTCCTTCTTTTCTATTGAATCTAGAACCTCCTCAACCGCAAAATCCTCGGGGAAGGCCCTCAGCTTTCCGCCAGAAGGTTCGAGATCATGGTAGAATCCAGATATTCCAACTACTGAGAACTCCATCTTACTTTTAACGTTATATTAATTAACTTATTTATTCTATCCTATAAAATGTGGGATGGCCTTAAAGGAAACAGAAGGCGCAACGGGATCTACGGAACACTCATCGGGATAATAGTAGGTTCGATACTCCTCTATCTTTCCTTTTACATTTCATTTCTCTATCTTCTAATACCTATAATAATTCTCGTAATATTCCACTACACAAAGCTCTGGAGATTCTCTGACAGAACGTTCTACGGATTCATCACCATAGTGGTTGCATTCTTCATTGCTGTGGCAGGTATATCCACATCAATAACTGGAGCACCCCACCAGTCCACATTCGTGGTTTCCCAGTCATCATCGACGTACGACGTACATTTCTCCTACGAGAAGGTTAACGGGGATTACATATTCAATTTCTCCCTACCTTTGAAAAACGTAACAAACAGCTCCTCTCTTGCACTCCTAGATCTATTTACAAACAAGACTATCATTACGAAAAATACAACCCTTTCAACGAACAGCAGCTCTCATTATTATTCGTGGAACGTGGGTCAATTAACCCCGCGGGCATATGTTGTCATTATCAAATTTAACATTCTCCAGAACAATACGTCCCTGGGAAAGCAGGCTGAATTTCTTGGACCAGTGCTAGTATCCGCAGGCACAGTAATATTATTCCTTTCTGAGAGCCTCATACTCACATACCTTCTTGTTACGTTCCTATTTTTCCTAGCATTCGCATTTTTCGCCAGGGCAATAACCACGTCCAGGCAGAGGAAGGGAAAACAGGACGGGGGGAATTCCCCGCCCTTGGAATCACAGGAGATTCAGAAAAAGAACTAGGTTGATGACTCCAGTTCGCTTATCTTGTCAAGTATTTCATTGGCATGGCCTTTTGGACTGACCTTTGGAAATTTAAATAAGATTTTCCCGTCCTTCCCTATGATGAATGTGACTCTCTTTGCGGACGAATCTCCTAGGACTCCGTATCTGTTCGCAATTTCCTTTGACTTGTCGGGGACAAGCGGAAAAGGGAGCTTGTACCTTTCGGCGAATTTTTTATGGGAGTCCTCAGAATCAACACTTATCCCGAATACCTCTATCCCCTTGCGCTTGAACTCAGCATAGCTATCTCTAAATTCGCAGGCTTCTGTGGTGCATCCTGGCGTGAAATCTTTCGGGTAGAAATAGACTACAACCATTTTTCCCCTGTAATCTAATAGCTTCTTGCCGCTCGTACCTGGGATTTCGAAATCTGGTGCAAGATCGCCTTCTTTTATTTCTGCCATGGCGATTTAATTCCGCTAAACTTAAAAACTTTTCCGAGCAATTCCTTTATTTCACACCGCCGTCTATGGGTATCATTGTGCCAGTCGTCGCGCCAAAAACAGCATCTTTAATAAGCTCTAGCGCAACATTTGCAACGTGCTCTGGCAACACCTCTACATGGAGGAGATTCGCTTTTTTGTATTCATCCACGCTGATCCCCTTGGCCTTAGCTCTGTTTTCCAAAACACCGCCTTCCCATATTCTCGATTCCCTAAATACTTTGTCGGGGTTCAAGACATTGCTTCTTATCCCGTATTTCCCCCCTTCAATTGCAACGTATCTGGCCAGCTGTGCGGCAAAAGCCTTCGATGAACCATAAGCTACCATCCCCTCCCCCGGATGCGTCACATTTTTTGTAGCATTAAATATGAAAATTCCGCCGGAACCTTGGGCTTTCATAATCCTGAACGCCTCCCTTGTCACCAAGAACGTTCCGATGGAATTAACATCTAAGTGTTTCCTCATATCTTCGAGAGAAGTTTCCTCCAGGAGAGAAGGTTTGAGGTAGCCGGCATTGTTGAATACGACATCGATGCCTCCGTACATTTTCACAATCTCCCTAAAGGCCTTCTTCACTTCTCCTTCATTTGAAATGTCGAAGATCAGGCCAGTTTCATTAACATCGTTCGATACTTCCCTTATTTTGCTGTCGATATCACATCCTACAGCTGCAATTCCCTCCTCAGAAAACCTCTGCAATGTCACTTTTCCTATTCCACTTGCCGCCCCGGTTACTACCGCAATATACCCTTCCAATGCCCTCCTTTTCTGTTTCCTGAGCTTTGCCTCCTGGGGTGGCCAGTACTCCATCTCAAACGATTCCTTTTCTGTTATGAACCTATTCCTTCCGATCGAGGAGCTGGCTGAAGCAACCCTTAAGGAGTGAACTGCAAAGTCCATCGCAATTCTTGATTCCGCGACAGTATCGGAAGCGGTTATGACACCGTAACCTTTGATGACTATCACGTTTGGGTTGGGATCGTGCATCTCATATTTCCCCCCTATATACCGCTCGTAATTTTTCTCATATCTCGCTACGTACTCGCTTATCCGTTCTTCGGCCTCATCGATTGAATTCAGAAACAGGTAATCCTTTTTGGTCCTCACAAGCATATCTGGCGTCGCGGGGCCGAGTGTCTGAAGATTTTCCGCAAGATCCGTGAGTGAATAACCCACTGCCTCAGGCTCGTGATTCCAGGTAATAATTTTTTTCCTCCGCCTCGACAGAATACCTCTAATCTGTGGAAGGAATTCAACGAACTTCATAACATCCACATCGTCAATTGCCTTAGGGCCTATGCCTTTCCAGGTAGACTTTATAAACGATTCTGCCTTATTAACGAGGGCCAAGTGTTTGCTGTAGCTCTCTTCTGCGGTGTGACCCCAAGTCAGCAGGCCATGATTCCTTAGGATGGCACCATCGTAGTTTTCAAAATTACGGTCCCGAAGAATGTTTATGAACTTTTTTGCAAGCTTAAATCCTGGATGAACGTACGGTAAAACTACGACCCCGCCTCCGAAAATGCTCTTGATTTGATTGTCAGAGAAATCAGTGTTAGTAATTGCAACAACGTAATCAGCATGTGAATGATCCACGTATTCGAATGGAATAAAAGCGTGAAGAAATGTTTCGACAGAAGGGGCAGACTGACTTGGATCGAGCATTTGTGCTCTGAAAAAAGATATCATATCCTCATCATTCATTTCATCAAGCCCCTTTGCTTCAAGAAGCCCTTCCAGGTCAAGGGTCGTAAAACCATCTGTATCTATTCTGGAAAGATCTGAGCCGGACCCCTTCACAAAAAGCGCCTCGATCTTCTTTCCCGTTATGGAAACGATGTTTGACTTTACACTCGTATTGCCCCCTCCGTGAAGTACAAGATCCGGATTACCGCCTAGAAGACGCGATGTTCTTATCCTATCCTCCAGTCGGGACTTTGTTTCGTGTGGAAGTGTGTACAACATCACACGTTAATGCGTAGTGATAGAAGAGATTTATCTTGAGGGGAACAAAAGGATTTATTGCGGTCGAGGATATTCAGGCGATGGATGAATTTTCCAACAGAGACAAAGACGTTTTCTTGATAAATTGTGAAAAGATGGTGGACAGGGGAGCCCTTATGTCTCGATATAGCAGGACTCGGGAACTGGATATCAGGAACCTTTGGGATAAAGAGTTCAAGAACGATGCGATGCGGGGTGAAAGCTTTTATGAGCGCGTGTTCGTTGAATACGGAGATGAATCTGTCGCTGAACTTGTGACAGCCCAGATGGGCATACAGAACGTTAGCAATGTGCTCTCGAAGGTAATAGAAGATGGCAGGATAGGGCTTTCCTATCTGGAAAAGAGTTCGCGCTATGTCTCGTACAGAGAAAAGAGAAACGGAAAATATCTATATTTGGATGCTGAGTTTACTGGTATACCAAAGCAGTATTATTCCCCGTATCAACAGCTTTCGGATACGCTCTTTGACCTATATGTTGAAACCATCGATCGTGTAATGGATTACATTAAAGAAGAGATCCCAATTGAAAAAACTGTGTTCCAGCTGTCAGATGGTTCTGAGGTTTCATACCCTTCAGGTAATGTATCGGATTCAGCCATGAGGAAGGCCTACGAATCATCCGTGAGGAGCAGGGGCTTGGATGAGGCTAGATTCATACTTCCCTCTTCAACCCTCACCAATCTTGGGATCAGTGGAAATGCGAGGGGCTTCAGTCGGCTGCTTGAAAGGCTCAAGGTAAGCGGGTTGAAAGAGGCTGAGAAGATATACTATAATGTTATGAGCGAGCTGAAATCTGTTTTCCCGAAGCTCGTTGACAATGTGGAATCGCCGCACGGGAAGGAGAATATAAAATACCAGATTGAGATGAAAGAGCTCACTCCCTTGGATTTAAATGTGGATAAACACTCTGACGCAGGGCTGAAACTCATCTCCTACGAAGACGAGGCAACAGCCATCAGCAAGATTCTGACAGCCTTCACATTCGAAAGGGGAGAGAACACAGTTCTCGATACGATGGAGAGCATCTCAAAAATATCGGCTGAGGATAAGGCTAATGCGATTAGAAGGATAATATCTTTGAGGAGGAATAGAAGACAAAAACTCGACAGAAGCTTCGAGCATACAGCTTACACGTTTCAAATAGTCATAAATTTTGGCGCATTTCGTGACCTCCAGAGGCATAGAATTGTGACGCTTCAGAGGCCGAGAATCTCAACTGAATACGGATACGATATACCCCCCATAATTGCCAGGATTGACGATCTTAGAGAAAAATACATGACTGTTATGAATCGGGCAAGTGAACTCTACAGGCAGATAAGGAAGGAGGATAAAACAGGTGCCCAGTACGTTGTTCCGTTCGCGTATAGGTACCCAGTGTTACTGACTGCAAACTTGAGGGAACTTGTCTATCTGACTGAGCTCCGGTCAACACCCCAGGCACATTTTGACCTGAGGAACCTTTCAAAGGAGATTGTTAACCAAATAAGGAATGCACACCCAACACTCTCATATGCGTTCAAATTCGTAAATACGAAAGAAGAGGAGCTCGGCAGACTTTCCGCGGAGCTCAGGAAAGAGATGAAGAAGGAGTCATTAAATTTATAAAATCAGTGGGCTTCGGCCCTCACCTTAGCGCTACCCTTATTTTCAGACAGGACATCCATTGCTTCCTTAACCGTTGCGTTCTCGTGTACTATGGCCCTAATTGCTTTTATCATCGCAACTGGGTAGTCGCTTTGCCATATGTTTCTTCCCATATCGACGCCAACTGCACCCTCCTGTATCGCATTGTACACAAGGTTCAGGACATCCTCATCTGAGTTTAGTTTTGGACCCCCTGCAACAACAACCGGTACCGGAGTTCCCTCCGCAACCTTGTGGAAATTTTCGCAGTAATAGGTCTTGACGATGTGCGCACCAATTTCCGCTGAGATCCTTGAGGCGAGTGACAGGTATCTCGCATCCCTCTTCTCAAGCTCTTTCCCAACTGCAGTAATAGCCATGACGGGCATCCCGTACTCCTCCCCCTCATCAACTAACCTTGAAAGGTTTACCAGTGATTGCTTCTCGTGATTTGTTCCCACAAACACTGAGAGGGCGACGGCTGATACATTGAGCCTCACGGCGTCCTTAATCGAAGTGGTAATTTCCTCATCACTAAGGTCGTCCTTCAGTATGCTTGCCCCACCAGAGACCCTCAAAAGTATAGGGATGTCCCACTTTGGATCAATTGATGTCCTGAGCACGCCGCGGGTTACGGCAATCGTATCTGCGTACGGCAAGAGAGGCTCAATTGTCTTCCTTGGAACCTCTAATCTTCTGGTTGGGCCCATAAAGTAGCCATGATCACAAGCCAGCATTACGGTCCTTCCTGTTGAAGGGTCAATCATTCTTGATAGCCTGTTACTCAATCCCCAATCCATTTTTCCCCATCCTTAGTAGTGGTTGATTCAATTCTGCTCTAATAATTTTTTGCCGGCACAGCTTCACTGATTGGACAAGTGACGAAATTCAGTGATCACCAGTTCAGGAGACACTATTTTCTGGGTTTACGAAATAAACGAAACCTTAAGGAAGCACTCAGGAGGGGCTTTGGGACATAAGTGACTAGTCTTCTTCTTTCTTTATGATCAGGAGGGCCCTTTTTCCCAGGAACTCCTTTGGACAGTCTACCTTGGCACCGGATCCAAATTTCGTGACTGTCCTCTCCATGTATGCCTGGATGTTCTTTACTGTGATGTGGTTGCCTTCCTTGATATGGACCTTACGCACAAATGTATATTCGCACAGCACTCTCGTAATGAGGATCACCCAGCGGGACTATGAGTATTTCCGTGACTCCATCGATTATATGGCAAGCTACAGGGGGGAATTCTCTTTACCAGTTACCACTGACTGGAAGGAATATGAGTTCCTCTATAAGAGGATGAAGAACATGGCACTGGAGCTGAGATCCATGGTAAATGATGCATGAATTTTTGTTGATGAATTTGGCAGGCATCCACTTCTTGAAGCAAAAGAGAAGGTATTCATAATCCTGGTAAAGGAGATATTCCGTCTGAGCAACAGGAAGGCAGCATACCTTCTTCCACTCCTGGGAATAGAGAAGGATATAAGTTACAAAACTGTAGAGAGGCTGTATTCAGACCCTCTTTTAATATGCTCAACAACCTGTTCGTCACTTCCTAAAAAGAAGAATATCTTCCGTAGATGCATCCGGTGATGGAACAGGCTATTCCATCACTGTAACGAAGCACCACTATTCAATAAGAGGGACGGCGAATCATCGAAGGAAGGCAGGTTCGTCTATTCCTTCGCTTCATGGATATTAATACGAGGATGTATGTCTGTTATAAGTGACTATAAGATCTGAGATGCGTATCACAAGGCTCTCGATATGATAGGTAGGATGCGTTTGGATCTCAAAAGCGTCAGACTGGACAAATACTACTCAGGACAGAGCATTCTTAAATGTTTCAATGAGAACACGAGGATATTCATAATCCCTAAGAGCAACTCAAGGATAAGGGGAAAAAGGTGTGGAGGGATATCATAAGAAAGTTCATCGATGACCCGATGAACTATCTGAGGGAATACTTCAAGAGGAATGCTTCTGAGTCAGGATTCTCATCCGATAAGAGAACAACTGGAGGTCTTATATATCAGAGAAGGAAAGACAGAAGAGAATCGTAAGGATTTTGCAAGGGACGCCTTCACAATCTTATGCTTTTACATGGCTAGAGGGACTTTTGTCCCAATGCCACTCAGGAGGCAAATCTATTTATCGACAACTAGGTTTTGAAGATCATGAGCAGATTGACCGTTAATGATTTTTATAGAATTCATTTCCTAGGAAATATTAATGCCGTGGGAGATCGAATTTTCTTTGAAATTTTCAGACCGTCAAAAGAAAAAAATGATTATGATTCTCAGATAGCTGAACTGAAAGGAAATGATGTAGTTCCATTCACCAGGGGAAATGGGGACAGGAATTCAACCTTTGATTCTAAAGGCAACCTGATGGCCTACGTGGCTAAGAACGGAGACAAGAACGTAGTTTACTTCAGAAACTTAAAGACAAGTGAGGAGAGAAAACTTTGGGAAACTGACATGAAAATCAAGGAAATGTCCTGGGATAGGTTGTCGAAGGGGCTATTCATTGTTGCCAAGGAAAACATAAAAGAAGAAGATTTCAGGATAATAGAAAAATACCCAATTTATTTCAACGGCCAGGGATTTTATCCGTCCGTAGGCTACAACTTAATCCATCTAAACCTTTCCGGTAGAATAAGGAAATTGTTGAAGGGAGATGATGAGATCAGGTATATTGCCGTCAATCCCCAATTGGATCAGCTAGCAATGGTCATCAGACCTGACGGGTGGGACATTTATGATTCGAAACTGTCCCTTATTAATACCGCTACATCAGAGTTGAGCGACGTAGAAGGTGTGGTAGGTGGAATAGAAAACATCACTTATGACAGCGACGGGAGCCTTTACTTCCTGTTCTCCAAACACGAGAGGAGCGTATTTGAGAGTTTAAAACTCTTCTCATACAGAAGGTCAGAGACTGTCAACCTCTCACAGAATTTTGACATATCTCTTGAGAATTCGGTTAACTCGGATTCCAGGATGGGTAAACTCCGTTCTATGAAGGCTATTGACGGTGAGGTATTCGTCATTGCTACTGTCTCGGGGAGGGCAGGAATTTATAAAATAAGGGAGGGAGAGCTCAAAGACGTTGTGAAGGGCAACTTTTCTGTTGACTCGTTTGACATATCCGGTGGTAACGTATACTTCATAGCTCAATCTTTAACTAACCCCCAGGAGATATACGCTTATGATGGCAAGGTCAGAAGGCTAACGAATATCAATTACGGCATAACTAAGAAGATTGCAACTAAACCCATCAATTTTAAGATGAGGGCAAGCGATGGAGTGGTTATAGAGGGGTGGTTCCTCAAGGGGAAAGGGAAGGGAACAATAATGGAGATCCACGGAGGACCGAGAACATCCTACGGGGAGGCCTTCATGTTTGAGTTCCACCTGCTGAATTCAAGCGGTTTCAGCGTTATATTCTCTAACCCAAGGGGGAGTGACAGCTACGGTGATGATTTCGCTCTGGAAATAAAGGGGAAGTATGGTGAGAGGGATTTCAGGGACATAATGGAGGTGGCGGACTATTCCATCAAGGAACTTGGGGTAAGGGGTAGCATGGGAGTCATAGGCGGTTCTTACGGCGGATTTATGGTAAACTGGATAATAGGACACACAGACAGATTCAAGGCAGCTGTTACCGACAGATCAATAAGCGATCAGATATCCTTCTATTTCTCTAGCGACATTGGGCCCAGATTCAACTATGATCAGATAGGTGGAAACCCGCTCACTAACCTTGAGCACTACTGGAACAAATCTCCAATAAAGTACCTTGGAGACGCGAAAACACCTCTCCTCATCGTTCATTCTAATGAGGATTTCAGGTGCCCTGTGTGGCAGGCATATGAAATGTTCACTCAGCTCAAAAGGCAGGGTGCCAGGGTCAGAATGATAGAGTTCAAGGGAGAAAATCACGATCTTTCGAGGGAAGGAAAGCCTAGGAATAGGGTGAAGCGCCTGGAGGAAGTAGTCGGCTGGTTTTCAGAGAATCTCTGAATTCATTTAAACGGGGTACTGTATGGGCCATTTTCGAAATTGATCAGCCTAGCGGGTATTTTTTGAATTTTTCCAAGATCCTTGAGGTAAAACAGAATACCCATGCATGCTCTCTGAGCATCTGCAACCCCGCTTATTATATCCTTCCTTCTGTTCGTCACATCCCCGCCAGCGAATACGCCGGGGTACGATGTCATGTTATATTGATTGACTACAATGTCACCGGATGGGGAAATTTCTATCTTCTCCTTTAATTCTTCGGGGAAAAAACTTAGATCGCCCTTCTGCCCCGTAGCCTCAATAACTGTATCCACGTTTATAATAAACTCAGCATCCTTTAACGGCTGAGGTTCCCTTCTGCCCTTCCCTGTATCGACCATCTTATTCCTCCAGTACTTTATGGCTTTGACTTCGCCCCCCTCACCCACGAATTCGAATGGGGTAACCTCCCACATGAATTCAATCTTTTCCTCTTCGGCCTCTTCAAGTTCTTCTTCTGCATTGCTTGAGGGATAGCCAGGCCTATCAGTCGCTGAACGACGGTACATCACGACAACGCGCTTCGCTCCGAGCCTTAGAGACACCCTCGCCGCGTCAAATGCTGTGAAGCCACCCCCTATTATTGCAACATTCTCTCCAACGTCTATAGCTTCTCCCGCATTGATCCTTCCAAGAAAGTCTATAGCATGATAAACGCCTTTAAGATCCTCGCCCTTGGTTTTCGTCATCGATGGTTTCCAATTTCCAACTGCTATGTAAACGGCATCGTATTTTTTTAGTATTTCGTCGAAACTAACGTCCCGTCCTACCTTGCAATTGTAAAATATTCTCGCTCCGTACGAGAGTACGTGTTCCGTTTCCTTCCTGACGACGTCCCTCGACAACCTGAAACTGGGGATCCCGTGAACCATCATTCCACCCGGCTTGCCGGTTGCCTCATATATGTCCACCCTTATGCCATTTATAGAGAGGTAGAAGGCTGCAGTGAGGCCAGATGGGCCCCCTCCGATTATCGCGACGCTTGGGTGACCCCCAAGGTCATTCTGCACAATCCCAAGTTTTGAGTAATCACCAGAGTTCTCCGAGACAAATCTCTTTATATGTCTGGTTGCGACAGGAGCTTTGTTATCGTCCAGAACGCAATGATCTTCACAGGGGTGAGGGCAAACATTTCCACATACGCCCACGAAAGGCAGCTTCTCTAAGTTTATCTTCAGCGCCTCCATTAGGTCACCGTTCGCGACGGCTATCTGATATCCCGGGATATCTATTCTTGCAGGGCATCCTTCCACGCACAGACCACATCCTATACACCTGGAGGCCTCAGCAATCACTTCCTCTAAAGTATAGGGTACCAGTGTCTGCTCATCGAGACTCCTCACCCTTTCGTTTGGGTCCTTATGTTTGACGGGAACCCTCTCGTAATTCAAATAGTTCAAATAGGTCCACCGATCCATAATCTATCACGGAATAATAAGAATTTTCTATTTACCACAGGGAATACGTGAACCATAATTAACGTATTCCCTGCTACCCCCTTTCCTGAAATTTTGAATTTGTGCAATTGGTTTCCGTGTTATATTTTTATGAACTACGCAAATTCTAGCTATCTCAGTCCTGCCCTTTGAGACATTAGGATAACGATGTCATTTAGTACGGCTGATGAGGATTCCAGCGGACCATCGTGTTCAGTGAAAATTGTTAAATTGTCGAAAGAATCCGTATTGAACCGTATTATCATAGACGGACCTGTTACGAGCGATAGGTACCCTTTCTCATCCGTTTTCCTCAAAGATACCGTAACTCCCTCTTCCGTGACTTCTGTAACCTGCCTTACCCCTGGTACCATTTCTTCCTCTTCAACATATATTTTGGCGTCACCTATCTTGAGCTTTGAACCGAATATAGTTCTATGCAGGATTAAGCCTTTTCTAGCTGAATCTATGCCCTTTAGGTCATCAGATGGATCGTGCTCTGCCAACCCAATTCGTACTGCTTCAGAAATGGCCGCGGACCTGTTTTTCCCCTTCTCCATCTCGGAAAGTACTAGACTCGAGGTGGCATTAAAAACGCCTTCTACAGACTTTACCCTAGCTACCTTTATTGAGTGATCCATAAGACTGAATACAGGTAGCCCCCCGCAGACAGTTGCCTCATACCTTATTTTAACACCATTACCGGCGGCTTTCTCATGAACATCCACGTCAGAAATCATTATGCTCTTATTTGCGGTTACAACATCTTTGCCGCGACTGAACGCCTGAAGCACATGATCCACTCCCGGCCTTCCATCCCTAGTACTCTGTGTTACCTCGACGACGATGTCTGCATCTATTTGTGCTATTGATTCCAAAGAGTTAATTTTCTCAAATGTGGAAAAGTCCCTTAATCTCCCTTCTTCTTTAGCTCTGACGATCTGACCTAGTGGGATACCGCTTGATAACAATGTTCCTGTTGAATCGCTAACTGAGGCTACTTCCAATCTATCTCCGGTCAGTTTTTTAATCAGATCCTGTTTTTCTTCTATTAACTTCAGAAGATTTCTTCCGATTGCACCGAGCCCTATAATCTGAATTCTCATAGCCTGTTATGCGTCGCGATGTTAAACTTTTATCTTTCCTTTAAATTGAATTCATGTTTAAAGCACCTAGGAGGTAAGAAAGGTTAAATCTGCGAAAAAGAATATTATATGATGAGTGACGACAGGGTTCTGCCTTCAATCGCAAAGAGTATTGACGAATATATGGCAGCCGTAGAACTTGAACAGGACGGGTACCTAGAGGAGGCAGAGAAACACGCCAGGAAGTCACTGGAGATAAAGAGGAACATAGACGCGATGATAGTCCTGATCGATATTCTGGAGAAGCAGAGGAAGGATTCATCAGAATGGAGAAAGGCCCTGTTGGAAGAGTATCCCACAAATCCAGAAACGTACAGGCGCCTCTTTCTCTCTAGTTTTGATTCAGATAAGGAAGCTGCCCTTACGTTCATAAATAAGGCCATAACATTACTGAAAAAACCTCAATACTATTACGATAAGGCACTACTTCTGTACTCCATGGGAAGGTACATTGAAGCGATCGCATCAATTGATATCGCGATAAAGTCGGAACAGAAGAATCCATTATTCTGGGGTTTAAGGGCAAAGATCCTGTATTCTATGGGAAAGATGAGCGAGAGTCTGGAGGCATGTGAGGCATCCCTTCGGCTCAACGCGCGAGACAGGGATGCCCTTCTAATTTCGGCAAAGATTTATCTTGAACTAGGGGAGAAAGAGAAAGCCAGGGAGAGGCTCCTCAGGATAGATAGCGTGGACGAGGAAGTAAAAAAACTGATAGAAAGGAGCCTATCTTAAGCTCCGTACTTCTGGGACAGGTTCGCCGAGCTTAGAAGCACGCTCATGAGATCGCTGCCCCTGAGCCTCAGAGAACCCTTAGAGGATGAGGATTCGTCGAGATGTTTCACGCCATCCCTCCTGCACCCTGGAAAATGAATCATTATCGGAACAGGATCAGAGGTATGTTCTTTAGAGCTTGTGGGAGTAGAGTGATCACCTGTGAAACAGAAAACAAGCTCATCCTTCATTTCAACCACGTAAGATAACGCACCGTCAATTTTCTCAATGAATTGCTTTTTGGCCACCGCATTTCCGTCGTGACCGGCTATGTCAGTGCCCTTTATGTTCACGAGTACAAAATCTACCTCCCCAAGGGCGCCAATCGCTGCTTTAATCTTTTTATGTACTGGTGTATCCAGGGATCCCGTTACACCGGGTGGAGTGAAGTCTTTGAGACCTGAGAGCTGGCATATTCCCGAAACAAGGGCGACCGCGGAAATGTATCCACCTTTTATTTTGAATCTATCGTTAAAGAGCGGAAGTTCCGGTACCATTCCTCCTCCTCTGAAAAGAATTGCGTTTGCCTCCGGTAGACCGTTTCGTGCCCGTTCCCTGTTCACAGGGTGATTCGAAAGAATCTCTCGGGATTTTGAGTAAAATTCATTCAATATCCGCGCAGTTTTTTCCCCCCTTGCATCGGTTGGTATTATTTCGTTCGGGGGGCTGTTATCTGAGTGTGGATCATTGTCCGTGACAAAAATATTTATCCCCTCGCCCCTGAGTACCAGTGCACCCCGGTGTTCAGTCCCTTCCTTGAACATTACGTAAACATCCTCAATTTTCATATTTAGCGAGGCTGCCAGTTCCCTGGTACCGTCACGGATCCTTCCGGCTCTCCTGTCGACAACTATTCCCTTCTCATCCACCGTGGCAAAATTAGCCCTGAAGGCAATGTCACCGGCCTTGAGCCTCAGACCTGTTCCGAGAGCTTCAAAAGGCCCTCGACCTGTATAGTATTTTTCCGGATCGTAACCGAGATAGTTCAAGTGAGACGTGTCTGAACCTGGGATAATACCTGGTCTGATTGGATCTATAAGCCCGACCATTGCATCTTTCGTAAGTTCATCAAGATTTTTTGTAATAGCTACTTCGAGCGGTGTTTTCCCGCCTAGCTGAACGGAAGGCCTATCGCCAAGACCATCAGCGATAACCAGAAGTATCTTCATTCATCCCTATATCCTCTTAATTAGAATAATTTATCTGAACATCAGGAAGGAAGCTATAGAGAATGAGAAAAGTGTAGCGAAGAAATTTACACCGTACTTTGTCAGATAACCTCTGTTTTCCAGGATCTCGCCCAGGATCGAGTCGAATATAGAACCGGCGAATGATAACAGTGAGGCCAGGATTATGAAGTAAATAAGATCCTGAAAAGGAATGAAGCTTGAGATGCCGAATATTGTGTAACCGATGAAAGAGAACAGGAGAGGGAATATTAAGGAAACAGTGGTTCCCAGAACAGAGATCCCACCGTTTATCCCGGTTTCCACTGGTTTCAAAGTTAATATCAAGTACGTATTTTCTTGTAGGGACCCTATCTCTGATGCAGCTGTATCTGCCAGGATCACTCCCAGTGCGACCATGTAAATGAAGAAAACAGTTCTGTTGCTCACCCCCCACAGGAGGAGCAGAGAGGCAGCCGCGGGTATCAGTCCTGCAGCCAAAACGTTCCTTGCCCCCCTCTCCCCCCTTATTCCCTCCTGTAATTTTCTCCTATTTTTCTTTTCAAACCCTGCAAGGGTAGATATGTATGAAAGACCCAAGAAGAGGAACAACATCACGAAATATAGCCAGCCCCCGCCAATAATGATGATGGCTCCCACGGCGGCGGATGCTATGGCACCAGTTCTGCTGAATGCCTTTAATTTCAGACCCGTGTAAAAGAGGATAGGTATTAAAATGAGGAGCCACAGGTTACTTTCATTCATATCTCAAGTCCGATTCTAAAATGTTATAAATCCTTTGAGCCTGATTTACATAAAAGATTATTAGTTATTTCACAATTCTCATTGGTGCCCAGAGAACAGATCAGGAAATGCCCTGTCCACGGGTATTACAGGGGAATTAACTGCCCCCAATGCGGGGAGGAGGGGAAATTCATCCTCTCTGAGGAGGAGGTAGACCTATTGGGCAGAACAATAACTAAGATATTAAGGCACAGACCTGAAAAATACCATCTGGAAGTGAATGATAGGGGTTATGTGAGCATTGACGAGATGGTTCAGGAGATCAGGTTTTATAACAGAAGGCTACACTTCGTAGGATCATCTCATATATTTGCTGTGGTTCTAACGGATGATAAGGGTAGGTATCAGATTTCGGAAAACAAGAGATACATTAGGGCAACGTATGGGCATACCATAGAAGTTGATCTCTCTGATCTCCCGACAGACGGAATACCTGAAATTCTGTACTATCCTACTAACAGGGAGGAATACGAGATTCTGAAAGAGAATGGAATATTGCCATCCGACAGGAGATGGGTACACCTATCAAACTCTAAAGAGAAAGCTTATATAGCGGGACTTTACCATTTCGACGCCCCTCTCCTGGTCCCTATAAGGAGTGAAGTTGTGAATGAGATGGGTGAAAAGATCTACCGGGCAGGCCAGCAGGTATTCATATGCAAATTTGTCCCCCCAGAGAGCATGCTAGAACCTGAGGAATTTGAGGGGACGATAGACGGTGAGACAATAGAAGAGATCAAGATTTCAAAGGGGAAGAGAATAAGGGGAAAACAAGAGGGCTGGTAGATCAGCGGAAGATCGCCTGCTTTGCAAGCAGGAGGCCCGGGGTTCAAATCCCCGCCAGTCCATCCTTTAACTAAGTTCGGGATAATGAAAATTCCCTGAATTCCTTCCTGACAGAGGGGGAAAGCATCAACCTCAGAACGCTCTGATATCCCGGAACAAACTCAACTATAGAGCCTGATTCGTATCTAAACTCACTGTCTTGAATATCAAGTATTAGGTGATCCCCGCTTCCTCCCAGTACTTCAATACCGGGATCCACGGGCTTCAAGCTCCCAATTTCAACATCCTGTTTACCTATAGCAACTATTGCCCGAAGCCTGCTACCACGGTCCTCTACGATTGGGACATTTCCAAATGCATCACGCCCTATCTCACCGTATGGGAGAGAGGGCTTTTTCCTTATTTCTATTATTTCGGCTCTCAGTAGCATGGTGTCCCTTTTTAAATAAGGTATTTCCCTGTTCCTGGTGGTATCGTTACCAAACATGATAGCTTCCCCTATACGGAGCTGGTTTATTCCAGCTACAGCGCCATTTTCAAATAGCATCAGCGTGTCCGTCGCCCCACCAGAAACTACGGGAACGTCGAATCCACTATCCATTAATGTATCTTTGATTGAAACTAATAATTCCATCTTTTCCCTAGTTGGTATAACCCCCCCATAGCATCCAAGATTCGTACCTATTCCAAAGAATTCTACCCCGCTCCTCACCAGATCACGCACAAATCCGACCGCGTCTTCTGGCATTATCCCCTCCCTAAGATCTCCGAGCTCTATCATCACTATCACTCCGAACTTCTTTGAGATATTTCGCGCCTCATTCGCCAGAGCTTTTGCTATTTTGCCGTCGCTTATCAAGGCTGCATCAGCGTACCTAGCGGACAGCCCAGCCTGCGAGATCTGCGGCGACCTGATCTGGAGCAGTTTGGCCTGAACTCCAGACTCCCTAATCCTGGAGATATTTTCGACTCTTGAATCCCCAATCCACGAGAGCCCTGCCTCTAGCAGTATCCTAGCTATCAAGGGTTCTCCCTGAACCACTTTTGTTACCCCTACGATATCTATACCCTTTGCCTTTAGTAGCTCTCGGAGTTTCACTGCATTATTTTTTATTTTAGATGTATCTATTATCAGGAGGGGATTCATCGATACCTATTTTATAACGCTATTTTATTATTTTGGCAAATTCAAAATTTGTTTCATTCCAGCTTGAATCGGCAGGCGGATATTTGGAAATTCAAAGGAAAAACATTAGAATTCCAATTTACTTGAGCTAATGACGCTTGCAAATTCGCCATTAATCGATGCAAGATTAACTCTATGAACCTCTTCTGCCGGTATTATCTTACCTGAAATGTCATATCTGTCGAAGGTTGCGCAAGCGTCCTCGATCACATAACTCTCAAATCCGAGATTTCCGGACATTCTGGCAGTTGTACTGACACAATGATCCGTTGTCAGGCCAACATAAAATATCTTGTCTGATCCTTCATCTCTCAACATTAGTTCAAGATCCGTACCTATGAATGCACTGTTCACTCTCTTCGTTATTACAGTTTCGCCCTCTAGAGGCCTGACTTCCTCCTTGAACTCGAACGTCTTTTTTCCAGGGATGAACAGTGAATTCGGGTTCCGGGAGTGGTGCCTCACGTGCACCAATTTCCCCCCTTTCCCCCTGAAATTTGCTATCAAGGAAGATATTACCTTTTCCGCATTTGGATTGTTCCTATTTCCTAGAGCAGGATCCGACCACGCTTCCTGTACATCGATCACAACAAGTGCTGAACTACTGGTTACTTTCACCATATCTGCACGTATTGAAATTCACCGCTAAATATATTGCCCACCGCAATGGCACATCTGAGGATTTCCACAAATTATAATATCCGTATATCCCTTCAAGACTGCAAACGGTTGCCAGGGTAGCCTAGTCCGGCCAAGGCGATAGATTCGAGATCTATTGCTCTCAAGAGCTCGGGAGTTCAAATCTCCCCCCTGGCGCTTCCTGAATAGTAAATCTATTGAAGGAACCACAATTGGTTGCCTGTAAGTCAATTTCCCGCCAGAGTATTGTTGTATGTCTTTTGCAACAGAACTATGTTCTCAACGCATTAAAAGAAATCAGAACCTTTGGAAACAGACGTCCTATAATAAGGAATAAAAGCGATATTTCAAGAGCAGCATTGAATGGA
>JAVYSX010000005.1:0-54620 GCA_038728965.1 Thermoplasmatales archaeon
ATAACACCAACGGCGTTCTCTCCAGGTGAAACAAGCTGGAAACCGATCCATATCGATGGTGTCGATGTGGTTAGATGGGGGTCGTTGGCAAGAAGCGCAGATGAATTGTCAGTCTTGATTCCATTAACCGCCCAGTCATTGCTTCCCATATCTTCGAAGGTCGCGTATTTTATTTTCAACGATCCGTTGATGCCTAAGTAATTTTCAAAAATATATGAATCATCTAAGTTAACTTGCGTGTAATTAACGACTGTAGGCGCATAATTCCCTGAAATGAAATAGGAGGATAAGTTGCTATAATTATAGAATGGCGAATATAGCGATAGATTTCCGATATAACCCGCTTCATCGTATATTGAAGGATTAAGCGAATACGGAACTATAGGGTTCTGGATCCCGGCCGGGTAGGAAGGATATATGGCTTGAACAACATCGCTGGGCATTTTTTGGAGGGCATAATTGAAATAGAGGGGGTCGAACGTTGCAGGCGTATTTTGCCAGAGGAACAGTTGCTGGATCGCCAGAACGTCAGTTACATTCCAATCGTGTGGCTTATAATCGAGCAATTTGAAAAGCAGGGGCATATCACCCGGATCGAGGGAATTTATGTAAGCGTTTATACCAAGGACAAAACTATGCAATGCCGTGTAGGTCTCGCTTGTAGATGATATGTTAGCAGCCTCCATCTGTGCCAGCTGACTATCTTCAAGTGTCCTATAAAATATATCCGAAGGAAGGGCGGATGATCCCACTACCTGGGAGAGGGTTCCTAGTGCAGTCCGCTTTAGGAAATCCATTTCTTCAAGGCGATATTCAGCCTCGAGGTAGCCCTGTTCGTAATACATTCCCCATGTAGTGTTTGAGTCTATTCCTATGAATCCGTCAGCTTCTCTGAAGATGACAACGCTAGATCTAGATCCATTTACAGTAATGTTCAAGTACCGAACACCTGTAGAATATGAGGGAATTCGTGGATCCCATACCCCGGTAGATGGATTAAGTAATTTTTGGAGCGGAGGCAATCCGCTCAGAGGTACCGATGTTATCACGAGAAGTATGACAATGAGTACAATTGAAACAACAAGGGTCTTCCCTTTTGGGCGTGGTTGCATTATAATTTGATAGAAATTAAAATACTTAATTCTTTGTTGAGGGGAATCCTTACTTCATATTAGATCAGATCTTTCCCATATGAAATCGTTTAATTGGGAACGAACGCGAAATCCTTGAGCATTAAGACCCGGTATTGAGAACTGAATTTAATCCGGAAAATTTTCTCTCCTTTGTCTTAAATACCCATTAAAAGGAAGTCGCGTTATAAGGATCTGCTGAATCAGCAAAATGTGCTACGTTCATTCCACTACTTACGGAATAGTGACAGCTCATTTGCTGGGCTGCCTTTCCTTACTTATAAATACGGCATAATTATGCACTAAAGAATGGTGTTAGTTCGTTTTAGCCTTGATAAGTTGCAAGCATTTTCATCCCTGACAAAGGAGGAGATAATTTCTACTCCGTGGCTTCTCGGTGGCGAGGCCAGGGAGGATGACGGAAAGGTTGTGATGGAGTTCAATCCGGATAGACCGGACCTTTACTCGATACAGGGGATAACACGCGCGATGAGGCAGTACCTCGGGAAAGAGAGGTACCGTAGGTTGGTTGTCGATGACTTGGGATTTGAGATATCTGTTGAAGCAGTGCGAGAAAGACCATTTTTTGCAGCGTGCGTCGTGAAGAATGTAAATATTAGCGGCATGCTTGACTATATCATAGACTACCAGGAGAAGTTGCACCTGACAATCGGCAGGAACAGGAAGAAATCCGCCATAGGCCTTCACGATTTTAAAAAGGTAAAATTCCCACTGAGATACACATCCGTAGATAGGGGTGCGGATTTTCGACCGCTAGACGGGAATGAAAAAATGAAGATATCGGAATTCATGAAGAAGAATGAGAAAGCAATCGAGTACGGTCACCTTGTTTCTGAGAAGATTCCAGCGATATTGGATTCAGGCGGAGAAATAATATCACTCCCCCCACTATTAAACTCTTCGATAACCAAGGTGGATGAAAGCACTACGGATTTCTTCATAGACGTTACTGGCACAGATAAAAACACGGTATTAAGAACGCTGGTTTTGATGGCTACATCACTCTCTTACCCTCAAGGTGTCCTGGGCTCACTGTTGATCCAAGGTGAGAAAGCTCCGAAGATAGAGGAGGAGGAACTAGAAATACCAGTGGAAGGTGTGAGGAGGATACTTGGTTATAAACTGGAGAGAGACCAGATAAAGGAAGCTCTTGAAAGAATGGGATTTTCCGTGGATGAAAGGGTCACCATCCCACCGTACAGGGTAGATATATTAGGGGAAATTGACCTGGTAGAAGATGTACTGAAGGGGATAGGTTTCTCCAATCTGAAGGGAGGGCACAGTAATTTTCAATATTATGGTGAAGAAAGTAAGCTCCGCAGGACAGAGGATAGACTGAGGAGGCTACTTGTAGGATACGATCTTTCAGAAACAGTCAGCAGTGTTCTGGTAAACACTTCTTTTAATAAAATCTACGAAATAGGAGAACCGGTTAGAAAAATAATAAATCCAATCAGCCAAGAACAGGATTCGGTGAGAAAAATGATAACCCCCTCCCTAATCCAGACATTCCTCAACAACTTAAGGAATCCGTACCCCCAGAGGATATTTGAAATTGGAACTGTATTCGATGAGGATGGTGAGGGTGACGTCCTGGGAATAGGCATAGCCGATAAGGATGCATCTTTTTCAGACATAAAGGGTCTCGTGATCGGTATCTTGGAGGACCTAGCTGTGGAGGAATACAGCATAGAAAGGGGCGAAATTCCTTTTTACATCCGAGGAAGGGTAGGGAGAATAAGGGCATACGGGAAAGCGATCGGATTCTTTGGAGAGATACACCCGAGAATACTCAAGGAGCTTGGAATCAAGATGCCTGTTGCAACTGCTGAATTAAAGCTGGGGCTGATTGTACGGTGATACCTGAAAAATTACCGGCTGTTCCAACTTCTAAGGAAATTATAGAAAGGTCATTCAAGGCAACAAAGAATGTCCAGAATTTTTTCAGTCCAAGGTTCATTGATAAAATTAAAAACGTTTCCATTGAGAAAGTCAAGGCGATGGAGTCAGTATCGATTAGAGCACTCTCCAGGATCACGGCAGGTTTTCCGAAAATTGAAGATATGGATGAGTTCGAGCGAAACCTTTTCTCACTGTTAACTGATATTTACGGTTACGATAGAGCACTGGGCCGTGTCATGTGGGGTGAAAGGAAGATAGCCGAAATAGCAACTCTCTCAATACGGGGTATAAAAAAAGGCAGAACAAACGAAGAAATCTCAAGGGCGAGATCTTCCTTTTACGGAAGATTCTCATCCATTCTTGAAGATCTTGACGATTCCCTCCTGATAATAAGGGACGCTAGATCTGCCATGAAAAAAATACCTTTTATAAACAGGGACGAAAAGGTGGTCATAATAGCCGGGTTTCCAAACGTAGGAAAATCCTCTTTGGTTTCAAGGATCACAAACCTGAGGCCCGAGATTGCCGTTTATCCTTTCACCACTAAGGAAATAAATGTCGGGATATATGAGACAGATAACAACAGGTACCAAGTCCTGGATGTTCCCGGTCTGCTCAACAGGAAGAACCATAATTCCATAGAGAGGATTGCGCTTGTTGCTCTAAAAACACTAGGCGATCTTATAATATGTTTGACGGACCCGTCGGAAGAATGCGGATATTCCATAGATGAACAAAGGAAATTTTGTAGGTCGTTGGAGAAAAGCGGCAAAAGAGTAATAGAGGTAGAAAATAAGCTCGACAAATTCAACTCTGGAAGTGATAAGCTTAAGATATCGTGCGTCTCTGGAGAAGGTTTGGAGGAATTTAAAAGGAGAATGGAGGATGCGCTTAATGAGAGAAAAGATAAGAGCTCTGGCCTGTTTCAACGCGATTCAGCATGACGGAAAAGCGGATCTGAATGCTGTGATATCAAAGATCATTTCTCTTTATCCTGAGGAGAAAGGGAAGCTGAAAGAATTGATTCAGTTAACAAGAGACATCATCGAGGAGGTCAACTCATTGTCAAGAGAAGAGATGGTCCGAATCGTGGAATCAGAGATGCCTGAGCTGCTAGAACCGCAGAAAAAAGAGGAAAAGAAACTCCCGGATCTACCTGGTGTTGACCAGGGCGGCGTTGTGATGCGCCTCGCCCCCTCCCCATCGGGTCCATTGCATATAGGCCACGCTAGGATGGCCATACTCAACGATGAGTATTTCAGAAGGTATGGGGGAAGGCTCATCCTAAGAATTGAAGATACGAATCCAGCAAATATTGATCCTGAAGCCTACGAAATGATAAAGGAGGATGTTAAGTGGCTCGAAGTGAATTATACTGACATCGTTATACAGTCAGACCGTTTCTCTCTCTATTATGAGGAGATGAGGAGGTTGATCGAAGCCGGAAACGCGTACGTCGCAACAACACCTTCTGAAGAATTTAAATCGAAGAAGCAAAGGGGTATTCCGATTAAGGAAAGGAAGGAGAGTGCAGAGGACAACCTGGAAAGGTGGGACAGGATGCTGGCGGGTTATTACGCAAAGGGGGAAGCGTACGCGGTAGTGAAGACTGATCTTAACCATCCCAATCCCGCCGTTAGGGATTTCATTGCGTTCAGAATAATCGACATCCCCCATCCACTGAAGGGCAACAGGTTCAGGGTATATCCAATGATGAATTTCTCCGTGGCTGTTGACGATCACCATCTTGGTCTTACGCACGTGATAAGGGGAAAGGATCATATAGCAAATACGGAGAAGCAGCGCTACATATTTTCGCATCTGGGCTGGAAAAGACCATACTACATTCATTACGGCAAAGTTTCCATAGAGCATTCCATTCTCAAGACATCGCTTATAAAAAAGGGCATTAAAAACGGCGAATTCTCTGGCTGGGATGATCCGAGACTCGGTACACTTCTAGCCCTGAGGAAGAGGGGGTTTAACCCGGCCGCAATCAGGAGGTATTATGTGGAATCGGGTATTGGAGATGTTGATACCACATTTTCCTGGGAGATATTCTATTCGTTCAACAGGAAAATAATAGACCAAAGCAGCCCCCGCCACTTCTTTGTCAGGAATCCAGTTCGTCTGAGCTTCAACTTCGATGACAAATTAAAGGCAAGGATACCACTCTTTCCTAATAAAACAAGCAATGCATTCAGGGAGTACGAGGTCGGTGGCGGAGAGATAGTAATTTCTGAAGATGATTATCACAACCTCCTAGGAAAGAAAGTAAGGTTGAAAGATCTGGGCCTGTTCAGGATAGGAGAGAGAGATATTGAATATCTCGGTGACTCCATGGATAGGGGAATTCAGGTAATTCACTGGCTATATAACAATTATTCTGAATTCACTATAAAGAAACCCGACGGATCTGTTGATACAGGTCTGATTGAAAAGGACGCATTGAATTACGTAGGAAGGGTAAATCAGCTAGAGAGGTATGGTTACGTGAATATAATAGATGAAAAAGCAGGCTATTTCACCCATCCGTGATATTCATTCGGACGGGGAAACGGAAACGAACGTCGGAAACCTCTTGAGAATTATTACGTCCCCGACTGCCCTTACCCACCTGTAAGGTACGAGGACTGGAACGCCGTCCTCCACAAGACCGTCATTTGTTTTCTCCACATAGAGGCCGTATATTACCTGCGATTCAAAATCCACCATAACATCAGTAACATTGCCCAATCTGTAACCCTTGTCACTGAATATCTCTAGACCAATGAGGTTAGTGGCTTCAGTCTCCATGTTTTTTTATATATACAGCGAGTATTTAATCTTTATATCACTTTGGTGTTTTTTTGATAGCGAGGAACCAGTCCTTTACCTGAACGCTCTTGTCGTTAAGCCTTTCCTTTGCGGCCTGAATGGTCGATGGCTGCGGAACTATAACGTCCTCCCCGGGTTTCCAGTTTGCCGGCGTTGCGATCATGAAGGAATCCACGTATATCAAGGAGTCGAGAACCCTCAGAACCTCATCTATATTTCTCCCGGTGCTTGCTGGGTAATATATGAGAGCCCTAACTGTGCCTTCCGGGTCTATGAAGAACACTGCCCTAACTGTGCTGGTGGCGCTTGCGTGCTCGTGGATCAGGCCGTAGGCATGCGCAACATGCATATCAAGATCGGCTATAACGGGGAATTTGACCTCAACGCCAGATATTTTCTCTATCTGCAAAAGCCACGCTATATGCGAATACACAGAATCAACACTTAGACCTATGAGCTGCGCGTTTCTCTTCTCAAATTCTTCGTATCTCCTTGCAAATTCAATGAATTCTGTGGTGCAAACCGGAGTGAAATCGGCAGGATGTGAGAACAGTATTACCCATTTCCCTCTGAAATCTTTTAGGGAGATGACGCCCTTGCTTGAGTTAGCCTGAAAATCGGGTGCCTTCTCTCCTATCTTTGGTATGTGAGATCCGTCATTCACAAATTCAGTCATACTGAATTATTTAAAGAACAGTAAAAATATTTTTGTCGTTATTACAGCAAATTTACACATCATTTAATAAAAACACAGGCCATTACCGATACACAAAATATCACTGAGGTAAAATTCGCAAATAAAGACAAATTTCGGTAAATGCCAATATTCACCCGGAAACACAGCTTTAAAACGTGATTATTCAATGGAACTAACGCACTCAATTTATCATGGATGAAGGTTAGGATAAATGTGAACTTCGATCGACAGCCTAACAGCTTACCCGCAACGGATTTATGGAATTATAATGCGCGTTGCCTCCAATTGAAAAGGGGGAAGATGCTAGATTGTGCAGAAAATGCGAACTTAGGCCTCTCCCGATTGGAGTACGAGGGAATTATTACCAACCCATAGAAGAGGAGCTGGAATTGAGAGATAAAAATCACGATAATCTCGAAGGGAAATCTTGGCGCGATCAGGATATGCGAGTGCCGGGATTCGGACCCGGGTTAAAAGCTTGGGAAGCTTTTGTGCTACCGCTACACTACACTCGCCTGACCCTAAAAGATGTCACGGATATTTTTACTTATTGTTTTTAGAGTTTAGCGTTCGGAAATTCCGATTTTATCCCGAATTTAAAACCTATATTTTAATGATGTGCCTAAAGTCATCCAGTATCAAGCAGGTTTTTAGGAATAGCACGGCACCGATGGAACAATTTTTTTGGCAAAACTCTTTTATCTTACTGGTCATACAGCGTTGATAATGATGGTCACGACAACTGATGCTCTTTTTGCCATTGCCGCTTCTATTGCGATGGCTGGCGGTCTAATAGGTACAGGTGTAGCACAGAGCGGAATAGGGGCTTCGGGCATGGGCATAATCGCTGAGAAACCTGAGAAGTTCGGTCAGGTCCTATTCTTTTTCGTCATACCCGAGACTCTCTGGATAATCGGGTTTGTTCTGGGCCTGCTATTGCTCCTGCATATATTCTGAACCCAGAGAATTGACGACCTATGGGACTGGATGAAATAATAGACAGGATAGAAACGGAAACAAAAACGAAGATAGATGAAATATTGGCGGATGCTAACGAAAAGGCCAGGAGTATCATCGAAGAAGCGAATAGCGGCTCGGAATCTATTCTTGAGCGGTACCAGAACAAAGCCAGGGAAGAAGGAGAGATTCAGAGTAGGCAGATCATATCCACCGCGACTCTCGAGGGGAGGATGGCGTACGAAAAGGCATTAGAAGCTATAGAAAAAAAGTATTTCGATGCGCTGGTTTCCAGAATTAGAAGTTTCACCAACGAGCAGGAATATTTGCAGTTTTTAAACAGAAAGATATTCGAGGCATCGTCTCAGCTCGGCGATGAATTTATCTGTCATCTTAGGAGCGAAGATGCATCAAGGCTTCGCCGCCTAAACCCTGGTGTCAGAATAGTGGAGGAAGAAGTTGATCCCATTGGGGGCGTCTTGGTAACATCTGCAGACGGTAAGGTGATAGTTGACTTCACGTTCTCCCAGATCCTTAGAGATATGAAGGGCGAACTATCATCAATGGTGAAGTCCCATATAAGGTGATGAGCTTGCAGAATGTTTACGGCCTTTCCTATGGAACGCTAAAGGTCAAGCGTAATGACCTCCTTAAGAGGAAGGACTACGAAGAGTTAATGAGGCTGGTTAGTCCGGTAGACTTCCTCTCGTATCTTTCAAACCATGGCTACGATGCAGACATATCCGCAAACTCCTCCCAATACTCCGGTTACAACCTAGTTGAGGCCGCAACGAACACACATTTGGCAAAACTGAACAAGCTGGCACTCTCCTTAACTCCGAAGGAGGGGAGGGATCTGGTTGCTTCGTACCTTACAAAGTGGGATATAATGAACATCAAGACTATCATGGTTGCAAAAAATCTCAACTATAAGGTTGAAGACACAGAGATGCACCTAGTTTCAGAGAACATGACTACGCTTGGCATATTTGCCGGTCTCCTCTCACACTCAGATTATAAAAATTTGCTGTCAATGGGAGGTATAGAAGATATGATATCGTACCTCCTTAGGTTTGGATACGGGAAGGCCCTTCTTTCATACCTGGATGATTACAGAAAGTCAAACAGCCTATCCTCGCTACTCCTTTCCCTTGATCTATACTATTTTTCTATGCTTAGGGAGAAGTTCAGGTTCTACACTGGTACAGAGGGCCCTGTTTATAGGTTCATAAAAGGAACCATAGATATTAAAAATATCATAACTATAATGAAATTTAAGGAATTTGCAAGCGGGGACAACGTATTTAATTACCTTCTCCAGGGGGGCAACCTATCTGATCAGATTCTAGACGATCTGATAAAAAGTTCCTCCGTCGAGGAAGTTGCGCTCAAGGTAAAGCAATTTTTCGACTTGACCAAGAGCATAGAATTTTACAAAACAAGGGGTTCACTAACGGGTTTTGAAGGAGAACTTTACAGAAATCTTTATTGGAATTTCATCGAGATATTTGAGATGAGCCCACTATCTATAAATAACATACTCGCCTATCTTTTGAGGGCGGAAGGGGAATGGAAAGATGTCAGGAACATTTTTTTAAGCAGGTATTATAAGATAGACGAAGAGACTGTTAGGATGATGTCTGTGAATATAGGGTGATCTTGATTGGATTCATCTAGCAAATTTGGAAGGATTGCGTTTGTTGGAGAAAGAGAACTTTCAATAGGTTTCAAGCTAGTAGGCATACAGGATGTATTTGTTGCTGACGAGTCTACTTTCGGGGACAGATTGAAGGAGCTTTACTATTCTGGAAATTTTGGTCTCATCCTTGCCTCAAACACATTTATCTCTACACTGGACAGGAAATTCCTTCATCTGGTTACGACTAGTGTTATGCCTCTAGTCGTCTTTGTTCCAGTTTCTCCGGTCGGTGAAGAGGAGAAAATATCCGAAATGGCGAGAAGAGTTCTGGGAATTAATATTGATTTAGGAGGAATCTGAATATGGGAAAGATAGTTAGAATTGCCGGACCAGTGGTGATAGCTGAAGATGTTGAGCAGGCTAAGATGTATGATGTCGTCAGGGTGGGGGATCTCGGTCTCGTGGGCGAGATCATAAGAATGGAAGGAAACAAGGCCACAATACAGGTTTATGAGGACACGAGCGGGATCAAGCCCGGAGAGAAGGTTGAATCAACTAATAAGCCCCTGTCTGTGTTCCTTTCCCCGGGAATTATGGGTTCTATATATGATGGAATACAGCGTCCTCTTGACGTAATAAGAAATCAGGGAGGTGACTTCATAAAGCGCGGCCTCTATCCCGATCCAGTGGACATGAAAAAGGAGTGGGATTTTATCCCTGTTTTGAAGAAGGGGGACGAGGTGTCAGAGGGCGACATCATCGGCACAGTACAGGAAACGTCCATACTTGAGCACAGGATAATGGCCCCTCTTGGGCTGAAGGGAACGGTTGAAGAAATTGTTCAGGGGAAGCTTAACGCTACAGCGACGGTTGCATACATTAAGAAAGGGGGTTCAACGGTGGAAGTTAAGATGGGTCAGTACTGGCCGGTAAGAACGCCAAGACCGGTGAGGAGCAAGCTTCCACCGAGTATTCCTCTCGTCACCGGTCAGAGGGTAATAGATACGTTTTTCCCCGTTGCCAAAGGTGGAACTGTAGCGGTTCCAGGTCCGTTTGGTTCTGGAAAATGCGTTACTGGTGACACACCAGTGCTCCTCGGAGACGGAAGCATTGTCCCGATAGAAAGCATTTACAGGGAATACAGGGATTCATCGATCGAGATCAAAGGTGATGGGGAATACCTGTTTCTTCCAAGGAGAATCGAGTTATTTTCAATGGTCAATGGTAGGATAGTAAGGAGCAGCTCTAACGTCATATACCACGGAAAAAGCAGGTCTGTTGTGAGAGTGGAGACAGAATCCGGCAGGGTTGTGAAAGTAACGCCCGTTCACAAGCTTTTCGTCTGGCGCGATGGGAAAATTGAGGAAAATATGGCCATGAATCTTAGCGCCGGAGACGGGATCGTCGTACCCCTGAGGATACCGCTAGATGGGAGGGATCCGGAGCTTTTCGTCTGCGATCAGGTCGATCGCGAGTCGCACAGTAATGGACCGAATGGATCAAATCATGCAAAAAGTGGGAGACACAACAAAGAGGGAGGTGAAAGATCTGGAGAAGAATATGTTGTTGGGAGCGATGGCGTGAAGATAAAGGTTCCAGGAAAATGCAGCGGTGATTTTGGTAGGTTCATAGCTTACCTGATCTCATATGGGCAGATCTCAGGGGAGGAATTGACTCTTCCCCTAAGCGATGTAGATGGGAAGAATTTCTCAGAAATCGTTGAAAGCCTCTTCAATATTCGTCCAGAATTTGCTGAAGGAAAGGCTATTTTAAGAAGCTCCGCGCTTATTTCATTCCTCGAACGAAATGGCGTGGTCCAGAACGGAAATGTAAGGATACCATCAATTCTTATGAAGTCGAGTACTTCAACAGCGGGCGCATTTGTAAGGCAGCTCCTCTCATTATCAGTGCCAATTCCGACCGAGTTTAGATCTGAGGTTCTTTACATTCTAAGCAGGCTTGGATCTGGCTTCGCTATAATGGAATCGGGTTCGGGATTCAGAGTAACAGATGGGGGAAACACGGAATCCGTGCCGGTAGAATGTATTCACACCGGAACATTGCAATTTACAGCGGCAGAAGAATCTGAGGATATATTTGTAGACCCGGTTAGGAGCATAGAAATTGAGGAGGGGGATGTTGATGTTTATGACCTATCAGTCCCGGATTTCGGTCAGAATTTTATCGGCGGCTATGGGGGGATAATTCTTCACAACACTGTAGTGCAGCACCAGCTGGCCAAGTGGGCCGATTCGGAGGTCGTTGTGTATGTGGGTTGCGGCGAAAGGGGGAATGAGATGACAGAGATACTTACAACGTTCCCAGAATTGAAAGACCCGAAATCAGGTAAACCACTGATGGAGAGGACTACGCTGATTGCTAACACCTCTAACATGCCAGTTGCAGCGAGGGAAGCATCAATTTATACCGGCGTGACGCTGGCAGAATATTTCAGGGATATGGGGTACAATGTTGCCCTGATGGCCGACAGTACATCTAGGTGGGCAGAAGCACTGAGGGAGATATCGGGAAGGCTTGAGGAGATGCCCGGGGAGGAGGGTTATCCTGCATACCTTGGAAGGAGGTTGGCTGAGTTCTACGAGAGGGCAGGCAATGTTGTGACTTTATCTTCGCAAAGGAAACTGGGGTCAATAACAATTATCGGTGCGGTGAGCCCACCAGGCGGTGATACTTCCGAACCGGTATCACAGAACACACTCAGGGTAACAAGAGTTTTCTGGGGGCTGGATGCCTCCCTTGCGCAGAGGAGACATTTTCCATCCATAAACTGGCTCACAAGCTATTCTCTGTACTCAGAAGAACTCGGGAGTTGGTTTGATGAGAATGTAGACAGGCAGTGGAAGCGGGGTACCACGCGTTCAATGGAGATACTGCAGGAGGAGAGTGAACTTCAGGAGGTCGCGCAGCTAGTAGGATACGATGCCCTTCCTGAGAACGAGAAAGAGGTTCTTGATATTGCCAGATCGATCAGGGAAGATTTCCTTCAGCAGAGTGCGTTTGATGAGGTTGATACATACTGTTCACTGAAGAAGCAGTTCCTCATGCTACAGGCGATACTCAAAATGGATGAATTGGAGAAGTATGCTGTATCCAAGGGCGTAACAGTCTCTGAATTGGGCTCAATGCCATTCAGGGAGAAGGTTTCAAGGTTCAAAGAAGTGAGGGAGAATGAAGTTGAGTCATACTATTCAGAGCTTGTGAAAGAGATGGAGAAGGAGATAAGGGGGAGGGCCGATAAAACATGAGAAATATGAGGTACAAGACAGTTACCAGAATAGCGGGTCCGCTAATGTTCGTTGAGAAAGTTGATAATGTGGGTTACAACGAGCTAGTGGAGATCCAGCTACCAGATGGTGACAGGAGAATGGGACAGGTTCTAGAATCCGCGAAGGGAATAGCTGTTGTTCAGGTCTTTGGTCAGACAACAGGTCTGGACGTCGAGGGTACTTCAGTTAGATTCCTCGGGGAAACTGCAAGGATACCGGTCTCTGATGAGATGCTCGGCAGGGTATTTAATGGCCTTGGCGAGCCTAGGGATGGTATGGAACCTGTCGTTTCGTCTGAGAGGGTTGAGGTGGTAGGCAGTGCTATTAACCCTTACTCGAGGGAGGAACCGTCAGAGTTCATCCAGACGGGGATATCGACCATAGACGGTATGAACACGCTTGTGAGGGGTCAGAAACTTCCATTATTCTCTGGCTCAGGTCTACCTCACAATAGACTTGCCGCTCAGATAGCGAGACAGGCAAAGGTCCTTTCATCATCTGAAAGTTTCTCCATAGTATTCGGTGCCATGGGGATAACGTCAGAGGAGGCAAACTTCTTCATAGAGGAATTTAGAAAGACGGGTGCACTGCTAAGATCAATTCTATTCCTTAACCTTGCGTCGGACCCGTCGATGGAAAGGATACTCCTCCCTAGGGTTGCGCTTACCGCTGCTGAGTTCCTAGCCTACGAGAGGGATATGCACGTCCTTGTAATCCTAACAGATATGTCATCATATGCGGAGGCATTAAGGGAGGTCTCAGCCGCCAGAGAAGAAGTTCCGGGCAGGAGGGGGTACCCGGGGTACTTATATACGGACCTGTCCACAATATACGAAAGGGCTGGGAAAATCAGGGGGCGGAAGGGTTCCATAACTCAGCTTCCTATACTCACCATGCCCTCTGACGATATGACGCATCCGATACCTGACCTGACAGGCTACATAACAGAAGGGCAAATATTCCTAAGCAGGGACATCCACAGGAAGGGTATATATCCACCAGTAAATGTTCTTCCATCTCTCTCGAGGCTCATGAACCAGGGAATTGGGAAAGGGAGGACAAGGGACGACCACAGGGGAGTAGCAGATCAGCTCTATTCAGCCTACGGGAGGGGTATGGATCTTAGAAGTCTGAGCGCGATAGTGGGTAGGGAGGCGCTGGGAAAGGAAGATCAGCAATACCTAGAGTTTGCGAACACTTTCGAGGAAAGGTTCGTAAACCAGGGCTACGATGAGGACAGAACTATAGAAAAGACACTTGATCTTGGATGGGAACTGCTTGCATCTCTGCCGGAGAGGGATATGAAGAGAGTTAAGAGGGAGCAGATAGAGAAATATGGTAAGTGGAGGAAATAGATGGCAGATCTCTCAAATGTGAGGCCCACAAGAATGGAACTGCTAAAGACAAAGAGCAGAATAAGGCTTGCAGTCAGGGGTCTCGAGCTCCTGAAGCTCAAGAGATCCGCACTGATAATGGAGTTTTTCAAACTCGCCAGGGATGTAAGGGGCATGAGGGAGGACCTGGAGAATGTTGTCCAGAAGGCGATGATGACTGAAAGGCTGGCTGAAATGATGGCCGGCCAGCTCGTCATAGAAAACACAGCCTTTTTCCAGCCTGAAGTAAGGGTAGGCGTGAAGGCAAAAAATGTCATGGGGGTGAGGATACCCGAGGTCAGCGTCGAGAGCGCGGAATCCTTCATGAACAAACTTTACGAGATAATTTCACTTCCCACAGCTCTTATGGAGTCCAGGGAAGCATTCAAATCCCTCTTGAATTCCCTGCTCGTAATAGCTGAGAAGGAAATATCGCTCAGGAAACTGCTGCAGGAAATAGACAGAACAAAGAGGAGGACAAATTCCATTGAAAATATACTTATCCCTAGACTCAACGAGACAGCCGCCTACATAAGGCTCAGGCTCGACGAGATGGATAGAGAGACATTCATAACGTTAAAGATGATTAAAGAGAAGATAGAGGAGGTCAGCGAGAATGAGTAAGGATAGAAAGAGTGCGCTATTAAAATTCTATCTCATTTTCATGGGCGTGATGATTATCAACGTGATCGCTGCGGCCATCGCGATAGTGTACTTCTGGGGTGAAATATGACTCAAGATGTTGAAATTCTGAGGAAAATAAGGGAAAAGGAAGATGAGGCAAAGATAAGGATCGAGGAAGCGAAGAGAAAAGCGGAGGAAATAATAAACAATGCCAGGGCCGAAGCAGAAAAGATTGAGAGGGAAGCGGAGCTGAGGGGTTCAACGCTGTACCAGGATTACGTCAGGGAGAAGGTTTCTGAGGCCTCAGAGGAGGCCCGGCGTATACGTAAGGAATACGAGGTTAGGGCGGAAAACATCAAAAAGGATGTTTCCCAGGATGTCGTCGAAAGTATGTTCAAACTCATAGTGAGGTAGCATGCTGGAACCAGTGAAGATGATAAGGATAAGGATAATCTCTACAAAGAGGAACGAAGAAACAGTTCTATCTGTACTTCACGACCTTGGGGTTATACAAATAGAACAGGTTACCCTTACATCCGAGATCCTGGCAAGTCTCAAGCCCGGGGAATCATATCAGAAGCTTTCAGAGATCTCCAGAAAGGTGAAGGGTCTGGAGAACGTTCTTTATCCTGTCGAGGGGGAGGACAAATTTTCATTCAAGAACACCCAAGATCTGGTAAGGAGTGCAGAGGGAATAGAGATTTACGATCAGGTAAAAGAATTAAAGGACAGGGAATTAGAGCTGGAGTCGAAAAGAAAGATGTTGAACGACGAAATAAATACGTTGCGCAGCATCTCATTCTACGGCGGCGACATTGACTACCTTAACGGAGACAGCATCTCATCATTCTATGTTGAAAAGGGTGATAAGGGTAATGATATCCGCGGGCTAATATCTGGAATCAGAGGCTCACTCATCATCGACGGAGAGAAGGGATTCATAGTTGTAATCCCGAAGGAAGGTGAGGTAGAGTTCGGTGAAAAAGTCAGGAATTTCGAGAAGATGATTGTAAGGGTCCCGAGTGGGAAGGGGAAGATCTCAGAGATCCTCAAAGAGAAACAGGGAGAACTTAGTACCATAGAGGAAGAACTCAAGGACATCAGAGGGAAAATCAGAGGGATATCGCAGGAATATTACCATCTGGTTGCCGCAATAAGGGAGCAGCTAGATATAGAGCTTAAAAAAATAGATGTGGTATCCAAGTTATCAGGCACACAGAATGCGTTTATCCTGGAAGGGTGGATTCCAGAGAAGGATTTGGGAGCTGTAATCGAGATATTATCGGAAGAGACGGGGAATGAGGTAGTAATAACTCAGGTCAAAACTGATGAAACACCTCCAACTGCGTTGAACAATCCCAGACACATAAAACTGTTCGAATTCTTCATACGTTTTTATTCCCTCCCTCAATCCACAGAACTCGATCCCACGCTAATTTTCGCCTTTATATTCCCAATATTCTTCGGGTTCATGATAGGCGATGTAGGCTACGGTCTCGTGATACTCCTGATATCCTTATGGATAATTCACAGGGTTGATCACAGGCCTAAGGTTTCGAGAATACCGAAGTTTCTGTCCAGATTTATACTCAGCCTCATGAGCCTGAGATCTCTTAAGGTCCTTGCAAAGGCAATGATACCAGGTTCAATAATAGCTATAGTAATAGGTGTATTCTTCGATACCTATTTCGGCTTCACACTTCCGTATCCTCACTTTAATGTTCTTGGTAACTTCGGAATCGGGAAGCTCATGCTTTTTTCGGGGTACATGGGCGTAGCAATGGTATCCCTGGGCCTGATATTCGGGATTGTCGTCAACTACGGTAGGGGTCATATAAGAGAGGCAGTTGGAAAGATGGGCTGGCTTCTCCTTGCTTACGGAATTGTTATAATAGGCCTGGAACTTATAAGGACCCACAGTCTCAGCATACTCTCCAACCATCTGGACCTTGTAGGTCTTATTCTCCTTATCATAGGTCTGGGAATCGTGATATATTCCGAGAGAGTGCAGGCGCTGCTGGAGATAACGACGATAATTAGTCACATTCTCTCGTACACCAGACTTGTTGGGATTCTCCTATCGTCAGTGATCCTTGCAGTTGTTTTCGACAGGATATTCTTGAGTACAATGGGTCACAGCATATCATTTCTGATTCTCGGAGTTGTGATCCTGGTTGTAGGGCAGCTTTTAAATTTAGTTATAGCTGTATTTGAGCCAGGAATCCAAGGGGCTAGGTTGCTGTACGTTGAGTTTTTCAGCAAATTCTATTCCGGCAACGGCAGGGAATTTCGCCCGTTTTCCTCCCCTAGAAACCACACAATAAAGCAGTTCTCGCTTGAACCACTCAACCGCAAGTGATTTAAACCGATATCCAATTAGATAAATGAAACGAGAATATGCACCGTATTGAGAGCAATAGTCCGAGTGGCATCATAGGTCTACTGGAGATTCTTGAGGACCTGGGTACCCCAACTGACATAGCAAAGCTCGACGATTCCCTAGACGAGGAGAGGACAACACTGATGAACCTCCTCGACGATGCAGAAAGCCTTAACATGATAAAGGTATACAACGGGGACGTTGCGCTGACCGATACCGGCAGAAAATTTCTTAGTTCCAGCATAGAGGAAAGAAAAAAGCAGCTCAAGGAGTTGATCAGGAACGTCGAGCCGTTCAGCTCCCTGATAGCTTACTTTAGGGCAAAAAATGTTACAGAGCTCCCAAAGGAGGAAGTTAGTGCCTTTTTAAGTGAAACGTTTCCACCAGGTGAGAATGACAATACGTTACGAGTTATTCTAACCTGGGGAAGGTATACAAAACTTATCAGCTATGACAGCGATGACGGTATAGTCAGGCTGAATGATTAATCAGAGGACATTAGCTTGACAACGCTGTCGACCATGGCATAAAATTCATCGCTTCTCGTGTTTCTGGGTCTCTCGAGCTGAACCTTTATTTCACCAAGTACGCGACCAGGCCTAGGCGATAAAACAACTATCTTATCGCTCATCTGAACGGCCTCATCTACGTTGTGCGTGACCATAAGTATAGTATCCGGTGGTAGATTCGGTGACTCCCACAGATCTAGAAGTTCTTCCCTGAGGCCCTGAGCCGTGAATACATCAAGAGCTGCAAAGGGCTCGTCTAGGAGCAGCAGGTCAGGACCGGGAGCAAGGGCCCTAGCTATTGATACCCTCTGTTTCATACCTCCCGATAGCTCGCGGGGATACGCATCCTCAAACCCGTCTATACCAACTATCTTGATGAATTTCTTCGCTGTCTCCTTTATGTATTCGGGATCCTTCGAAATTACCTCGAGGGCAACTTCAACGTTCTTCATGACGTCGAGCCAGGGGAAGAGGGCCGCATTCTGGAAGACAACAGAGATCTTCACATTTGATAGTTCCAGTGGCTTATTCTCTATCAATACTGTACCAGATGTTGGTTTGATCAGGCCGAGAAGAACCTTTATTATCGTGGACTTCCCGCATCCTGATGGTCCGATGATCGACACAAACTCACCCCTCTGCACCTTGAATGATACCCTGTCAAGAGAAAGGAGGCTCCTTCCGTTTGTTTCATACTCTACCACAAGATCTCTGATCTCGAGGAAATCCATCGTCGCTTCAGGGCATTTGATTATAAAGAGTTGTCTCAGAATTTGGAAAAGGATTTCTAATATGTTAGCATACCGAAGGGAGCCATGTCAAGCCTCTCCCTGATTATACTAATTCTCGAGGCTACTGGAGTCACCCTGCTTAGATTGTGGATTCTAATGGCTGTTTCTATCTTCATAGCTGTCGTATTCGGAATACTCTCTGCAAGGGTTAAGATAGCGGAACTTATACTGCTTCCGATAGTTGATGTCCTTGAAGCTGTCCCAGTTGTCTCTTTTTTTCCAATTGTCCTTGTGTTCTTCATAGTGGACATAGGGGGGCCAATAGGTACGGAGCTTGCTGTGGATATTTTGATAATCACGGCTCTCGTGTGGAATATAATTATTGGAGTGTACCAGGCTGTTTCTCACATACCTCAGGAAATGATAGATACGTCCCTCGCTTTCAAGATGTCCCTGTGGAAGAGGATGAGAGACCTCTATCTCCCGTCGAGCTACCAAAAGATAGTTGCTAACATAATGCCGAGTTTCGCGAGCGGGCTATTTTACATAACGTTCAGCGAGGTGATATCGCTCGGACCGCACAGCTACCATGTCTTCGGAATCGGGGCGGTCGCTTTTCAGCTCACGGAGCAGGGGAACATTACCGGCACCCTAATACTTATAGCAGTGCTTGTAGTCGCCATTGTACTGAATTTTGTTCTCATAATAAATCCGCTTGTAAACTGGTCCAGAAAATACACATTCGAATTTGAATCGGCCGAACAGAGACAGAGGAGAAGGAATCCCCTGGTGAGTTCCCTCTCGCAGAGGACTGGCGAAGTTGTGAATGCGGTCGGTAAGATGTTTTCCTCAGTGACAATAGCATCTGCGAGACTTTCCTCCGGGCGGAAGGTGAAGAGGATCAAAGCTTCCACGAGGTCCATAAATATAGCTATAGGGTCAGTCCTGATCCTTGTGCTCCTTGTTAGCATATATCTGATAGCCCAATCTGGCTTTTCTCAGGCATTCACACTGTATTTTCTGAAACCATCATTCCTCGCTGATGCATCTATTGGAGCAGGCTATGATCTCTTGAGGATAGCGGTGGTTTACGCGATCTCAGTTTTAACCATGGTTCCTCTCGCCATAGTGGCTGGTAGGATGGGCAGAGAAGGGGATACCCTCAACGGTACCATGCAGGTTATTTATTCTGTCCCTGCACCCATATTCTACCCCCTCATCTTGAAATATCTGACCCCTTTCTTGATGAAAGGCATGAGCTTCGATCTTGCGCTTAACGTGAACGTCCTAATAATCACGTACCTGTCAGCAGCATCTTACATATTCTTCAACGTTTTCACCGCGGTCAGGGGCATCCCCAGCGAGTTTCACATGGTTGCCAAAACATTCAGGTTTGGTACCTTTGCAAGACTGAGGTACCTCACGATACCATCAATAATTCCTGCATTTGTCACAGGTTCAATGTCCGCGGTCGGGAGCTACTGGGCGGGTCTTATGATCGGCGAGTACCAGTCTCTTCCTTCTGGGACGTACGCAGTCTCATTTGGCCTGATGAAGATGATAGATGAGGCGATCAATCAGGGAAACCTGCTGTATGCGGACGCAATAGATATTTTCATGGTAATAATAATAGTTATACTATCGTATCTCCTCTGGATAAGACTGTTCGAATACTCAAGAAAAAGATTTAGTTTTTAAGGGAAAAAGAGAAAGAAGTATTATAATCAGGGCGAACATTTCAATTCAATGAGAAATGAGGATTTTGAGAGGAGCACGTATCTAGCAAGCCATAGGAGCGATCCTGTTGCCTGGAACATCTGGAGTGAGGAACTTTTTAAGGTAGCAAAAGAGAAGGATAAGCCCATTTTCATAACAATAGGGTATTCCACCTGCCACTGGTGCCACGTAATGCAGGAGGAATCCTTCAGAGATAGGGAAATAGCGAACATTCTGAACACTGAATATATTCCTGTTGTCGTGGACAGAGAGGAGAGGCCTGACGTTGATTCTTTTTATATGAACGTTTCCCAGCTGATGAACGGCAATGGTGGCTGGCCGCTGAACGTGATAGCAATGCCAGACGGAAGACCTTTCCAGGTATTTACATACATTCCTCCGAGGGATTCCGGGGAAATGGGCCTTCTCGGTCTGCTTCGGGCCATATCCGAAATATGGAAAAATGAAAGGGGCAGGATAATAGAGGCCGTAGACCAGGTTTCGTCGATATTGCTTCTCAAAGACAGAGGAGATCCCGGGGAAATTGACTTTGATGCGATTGCAGATACGCTTAGAGGAATGTATGACAGGTCCAACGGCGGATTCGGGAGGGAGCCTAAATTCCCCAATTTCACGTACCTCATGTACCTTATGAATTACATGGACTGCAGGGGTAACAAGAATCTTTCATTTCTTGTTGAGAAAACCCTCAGGGCAATAAGAAATGGCGGTATATACGATCAGGTCGGTTACGGAATACACAGATACTCCACGGACTCCGAATGGAAAATACCTCACTTTGAGAAGATGTTATATGATCAGGCCATGGCTCTGGAAACCTACACCTCCTTCTACAGGTTTAGCGGAGACAAGAAATATCTTAAGGTTGCAGGTGAGATAGAAGAGTTTGTTGAGCGAGAAATGACCAGAGACGGCCTCCTAATAAGCGGGCTGGATGCGGACTTCAATGGGGAAGAGGGTCTCTTTTATATGTGGACCCAGGAAGAGCTTCTGTCGTTCGGGAATAGGGAATACGATATGATCAATAGGTGTTATTATTTTGAAGAACTACCGTCAGGGAGGATCGTATTGAGAAGGAGGGAAACTGTGCCTGAATTCATAGACAATGTAAACGAGATGCTGAGAAAGAGGAGGGCTGAGAGGGGCAACCTAAGAATGGACGATAAATTCATCCTTTCATGGAATGCGATGTATCTGAATTCCCTGATAGATTATTATGTCACCGCCGGAGTGGAGCTTGCTACCATTAAGAGAAGTGTTTTTAAACTGCTATCAGCCTTCTCTTCTGACGATACATTATACAGAACGGTGAGGAAGGGAATAAAGGGGGTTCGTGCTCTACTGGAGGATTATGCATATCTCTGCAATCTTCTTATCTCTATATTCGAGTTCACAGGAGAGGGGCAGTTCCTTGCGGCTGCTGTGAAATACCTCGATCAGGCCAGGGCCTTCTTCCTGGATGAGAGGGAGGGCGGATTCTTTTCATCGTACGACTCCGGGGACAGGCCGGTTTTGAGGGGGAGGGATAGGTTGGACATTGTATACCCATCAGGGGAATCAACACTCTTCATAGTTCTTGAGAAGATGTACATTCTCACAGGTGATCAGAGGTACAAGGATATGAGCAATTCAATTGTACATAGCAGGAGGCCTGAAGCAGTCTTAAACCCTCTATCATCTATATCGTTCATAACATATCTTCTGCTTTCCCAGCGCCTGCTCAGGATCGGGATACCCACGGAAAGAATTGGCGAATTTCTATCAAACTACTCAAAGGTATATTCAGTCACTGACGTTCTTTCACCCGGGGGGCAAAAAATTGAAATTTGCAACCCAACTACCTGCATGTTTGAGACTGAGAGCGTTTCTGAGGCACTAGAGTACATAAAAAAATACCGTAGCGGCCAGAACACAATCCCGCTGTCGCACTAGATGCGGGGAATTAGTGATGTTATTCAGGATGAAAAGCTAAAAAGATTAAAATAGAAATGCACGTTATAATCGAGGTGAAAAATTTGAGTCCAAAAATAGTTCTTGCAGTTGTAATCGTAGCAATCCTTGCAATCTCTTCTTTCGGAGTGGTCTCAGCATATCCATCTGGCAACAGTACTGTAACCCTGCAGCAAGCCCAAGCACCAGGATTCAAGAACCTCGGGCCAATCAGCCCGGATCAGGTAATACAGTTTGAGGTTTTTGTTCCTCTGAGGAACACGAATCTACTATCTAGCGATGTCGTTGCCATATCTACGCCCGGTTCTCCAATGTTCGATCATTTCATGACGGTCTCACAGGTTGAAAGCCTGTTCACGAACGTGCAGCTTTACAGGAGCGTTTTGAGCATGCTTCGCGCTGAGGGTTTCAGCGTGGAGTTAACAGCCATGAACAGCGTGATCATCGCATCAGGCACTGCCGGGCAGGTCAGGAATGATCTAGGAATAAACGTGAATCTTTTCTCTAACGGGTCCTTCACATACTATTCCTCTTACGGATCGTCCGTTATACCCGGGGTCGATGTTATGGCATCAAATTACAGCTCTATGCTTTTCGAGCACCCCTCAACCCTCGTTACTAATTCCGTCATAAACAAGGAAAGAGCCATGGCACAGCAGATAAATCAAACGTATTCCATATCTGCGTTTCCCGCAACATATCTCCAGAGCGCCTACAACGAAACTGGTCTCCTCTCAACGGGTTCAATGGGTCAGAACGCAACTATAGGTATACTTGATTTCTATGGCAACCCTTACATAAAGGGAGAACTGGAGTACTATGACCAGCTTCTGGGCCTTCCTGCACCGCCCTCCTTCAATATAGTTCCGATAGGTCCGTATGATCCGAACATGGGCATTGTAACTGGGTGGGACGAAGAGATAAGCCTCGACGTGGAAATGTCCCATACTATGGCTCCTGGAGCAAATATCACACTCTATATCGCAAACGGAAATATCCCATTCCTGGCTCCAATAATTGCGTACATAGTTAGCCAGGATACGGTTAACACACTCTCGCAGAGCTTCTCAATCCCGGAATCAAGCATCCCCAACATGCCATACCCTGCCTTCGTTGGTAACATATTACAGTCAGATCTTTACTACGAGATCGGGGCTTTGGAGGGGATAACGTTCAGTGCTTCGACAGGAGATGCTGGAGGCAGCGGGTATAGCGCCGGTCCACTGGGAACACCAGGATTCCCATCCACTTCTCCTTTCGTTGCTGCACTGGGTGGTACGGAAACATACATAGATTTCTCATCTAATGGATCTTTCCTCTCAGCGATGCAGACTGCTTGGTCTAACTACGGCTTTGTACCTTACAATGTGAACTATGGTGGTGGAACTGGAGGTGTCAGCGTGGTCGAGCCTCTACCGTTCTACCAGTCTCAGTTAGCTTCAAAGATACCTTCAACATTCCCGCACGGAAGGCTGGTTCCTGACATCTCCCTGAACGCAGGAATCTTTCCAGGTGTGTATGTAGTGATCGGAGAGAACGTTACATCACTCTCAGGGGGCACCAGCGAGTCTAGCCCTCTGTTTGCAGGCATGATTACACTCGCTGTAAGCGCCCTTCATCACCCGCTCGGTCTTGTTAATCCCGAACTTTACAGGTTGGGCTTGTCGTCACTGAGTAGCAAGGTTTTCTATAACATAACGTTTGGCTATACAATCCCGTGGCAGGTTACCTCAGGATACAATCTGGTCACCGGTCTTGGAAGCCTGAACCTTGGTGCATTCGTCTACTATTACAGCGAAACCGAGACATCGCACTCCTCGAAGACTCTCAATATAAGCGTGACAGAATCTGCCCCATTGAGCAACACAACTATTTATACCGAGATACCTGATGGTCAAAATTTGTCAATCGTTGCATCCGTAGAGCTTAACAGGACGACAGTTACATCTGGGAATTTCACTGCATCGATATCAACACTTTCAGGGGAGGTAAAAATACCTCTTATCTTCAACGCATCTTCTTCTAAGTGGGTTGCAAGTTACTATGTGAAAGACGGTACCCAGGGTATTGCAGATGTTTACGTTTCAGGTTCGTCTAACGGAATCTCCGGTACGAGCTACTCAAGGCTCTTCCTGGGATACTACGCATCCACGAAAATTCCCTCGATGCTCCCGTATGATCTTGTATATGGCCTTCCACTCAGCGGAACTGTGACTTGGCTTAACGGTACAAACGTTACTACGAACATAACGGTAGAAACGTCGCAGTATTCAATCCTCTCTAATCGGTATGTTGAAATAAGCTCAGCCTCGACCGAGGTCTCCGACGGTGCATTTGCTCTGATGCTCCCAGAAACATCATCGACAGGGGTTACAGCAGTTTCCCTTGGAAACGCATTTATGTTCCTACCGTTCTACAACGGCGTTCTTCTGCAGGAGAGTTTCATTTTGGGTCCCGTGGTATCTGAACCTGGTGCCGTTGCACCTGGCCAATATATATTTGTTGAAGGTTCACTGGTATCCCCATTCTTCATGCCTTACGTCTCACCGCAAACACCCTATAACGTTGAGGCCGGTTCAAATCTTACATTCTCCCTGGTGAATGAGCAGGGTCATGTTCTGAGCACAATATTCGCAACTCCTGGTACCGTAACCCAGCTTGAGGTCCCCAGCAACATATCTTCCGGTCTTTACACGATTTTCATAAATTCATCGTACAACTCATCCATGCAGGCAAGCGAAGGTTTGTACCCATACATCAATGGTTCGTTCTTTGGCCAGATATGGGTCTCTTCCGGGGTCTCAGTACCCTCCATAACAGTCACCCCTAACGTGGCAGAAGAGGGGCAAATCGTAATGATATCCGCATCCATTACCGAAAACGGGAGCCCGGTGGAATATGGTACATACACAGCGTCAATATATCCAGCGGATCTTTCTGTTGAATATTACTCGATTACAGAGTTCAATTATCTGGATCTGAAGGCAATACCGTTGAACTACAACATATCAACTCAAACTTGGCAGGGATACGCAGTGATCCCGTCAGGTAACAGTTCAGGGAGCATATACTTCGAGAACGGACTAACTAACTGGGCTGGTCCTTACGATGCATACGTTACTGGTGAATCTTGGAATGGAGTGCTGACAACGACTTCTCCTGCAGCTCAGTACCTATTCGTTGTTAAGTCGCCCCTTATAACAGCTCTGCAAGGGGATATAACGAACTTGACGGCTGAGAACTCCCTGCTTCAGGCCCGTCTCTCATCGCTGAATCAATCTCTCACTGGCGAGATCTCATCGGCCAACAGCAAGATAGCCATACTCACCACTGAACTAGGTCTCGACAATACAACGATATCATCGCAGCATAAGAAGATAGTTAGCCTAGAATCTCAGGCTTCTGTTGCAGAGGCGCTGGCGATCGTTGGTCTGATAGGCTTTATAATAGCAATAGTGGCTCTAGCAATTGCACTTATTAGGAAGCCAAAGCAATAATTTTAATTTAATTTTTTTAATTTATTTTTTACAGGAATTTATTTCTATAGTGCTCAGGGAGCATTTCTGCTCTCTGTGACTTACTTCATTGATTGAACGAATGGAATTAATAAGATTCGGTGTAAAACAAATTCGCTCACTTCACAGAAAAAAAGAAATGGGGCTTGAGAACAGCCCCAGGACGGCGTACGCCAGGATAACGTGGAAATCTATACGGGAGATGGACTTTTCAAATATAAACGGAGTCTCATTAATTTTAGCGTCAATAAGATTGAGTCATGATCATTCGACCGCGCTCCTCAAAATATCTCTTGTTCCCGCCCTTAGATCGAACTTTGGGTAAAAGCCCATCTCGTTGTTTGATTTTTCCATAACGGCCTGCGTGAAATACTGATAACTTTTAAGGGGATTACTCACATACAACGGTTTTCCTGAATAATCCATCTCCTCGCTTATGATTGAAAAGGCAGTGTTGAAATCCGTAGATACATCAGTTCCAACGTTATAAGACTCTCTCCCTTCCCATTTTTAAGCGCTAGCACAGACGTGGGAGCCGTATCCTTTACGTAGATGAAATCCCTCCTCTGAGTTCCGTTCCCGTATATCACAGGCTGCCTTCCATTTTTTATCTCAACCATGAACTGGGTTATGAGGTTAGCATACTGCCCCTTCCCTATATAGTTGTCTCCGTATACTAAGAAAAATCTCATTCCAGCAACATTTATGCCATAAAGCTTGTGGTAAAGTTCGCCAGGTCTTTCCGATGCAATCCTTGCCTCAGTGTAGTAGTCCGTAACCTTCGGTATGCGGTCTTCCCTTTGAGGCGGGTCAATGCCGTTGTAAATGGATGATGTTGATGAGAACACAAGCTGAGCATCATTTTTCCTGCAGTATTCCAGAACGGAAATCATTCCACTTATTACCTCCCCTACAAGGTAAGGGTTCCTATTACACATGGGGAAGGATGAATAGAATCCAAGGTGGAATATAATTTCAAACTTTTCGTTAAATTCGAAAGCTCCTTCACATTGGCCCTTATGATTTTAACCCCATCATTCACTGCATTCTCAATGCTCTCAAACTACCGGGGTTGAGGTTTTATGGAACTGTCACCTAATTCATACTTTTCAGCTCGTTTACTACGTTGCTTCCGATGAATCTGGCACCGCCAGTCACGAAAACATTCCTGCCATTCATTTTCCTCACATGATCAGGGGATACGAAATGTTGCCTAGAGTTTACGCCCCGCCTATATCATCCCATTGACCAAGGATTTCCATGACTACCCTCTAAAAACATATATATTCTTCCGCAATGGTGTGCAGAAGCGGGGTGGGGTAGCCAGGACATCCCGACGGGCTCATAACCCGTAGATCGGTGGTTCAAATCCACCCCCCGCTATTTCAGCAAAATGAGTTCATCATTTCTGATATATCGTTCAGTGGCTTTCCATTCTTCTCTATCGGGTCGAAGACGTAGTTCCTCTTCCCGTAGTCTGGGATGAGCTTTCTTAGCTTTTCATCGTATGTTTCCGTCCTGTAATCGATGAATACGCCCATCGGTATTCTGTCACCCCATTCCAGTGACATTGTCACCGCCTTTCCTATTTTCTCCCTGTAGTCACTTTCGTTCTCTGCTGACGGGTTCCATCCCTCCTTCTCTATATCGTAGAGCCTGGGATCGTAGAACTCCTTCGTGTTTATGTTGTTGTACGTGACGCAGGGCTGCATGACATCTATCAGGGCAGATCCTCTGTGCTTTATTCCCCTGATGATAGTTTCCTTGAGGTGCTTGATATTGTACGAATAACTCCTGGCCACGAATGTGAACCCTGATGCTAGACCAAGGAAGATGGGATTTACCGCGAATTTTATGTTCTCGGTTTCCAGGCTCTTGGGCATCTCCCCGTATGGAAGCGTTGGTGATGCCTGTCCCTTGGTGAGGCCGTAGACCCCGTTATCGAAGATCAGGTATGTGAGGTCAACATTTCTCCTTCCTGCTGCTACAAAATGAGCGGATCCGATGCCGAGCGCGTCTCCATCTCCAGCTGCTGAAATAACTTCGAGCTGTGGGTTGGCTATCTTCACGGCTTCAGCCTGGACCAGAGATCTTCCGTGAAGCGTATGGAATGCGTTAACGTTAACGTAGTGAGGTATCTTGGAACTGCATCCTATTCCGCCCGTAAGCACTATATTTTCATTCGGGATCTTCAGATCCTGGAGCGCTAGGACAAGGGCGTTAAGAATACCGAAATCACCGCAACCCGGACACCAGTCTATTTCCACATCAGTCTTGTAACTCTGAGGTTTTGTGGGAGAACTAAGCATAGCTCAACACCACCCTCCTTTCATCAGGTACCATTTTTAGTGCATTCACAAGCTCCTCGTACGCTATTGCCCGGCCGTTGAACTTGACTATCCTGGAATCTGCTTCAATTCCAGTCTTTTCCCTTATCAGATCTGCAAGCTGGCCGCTGTAATTTTGTTCAACAGATATTACGCTCTTCCCTTTGAGGTATTTAGTTACCTCATCAGAGGGGAATGGAGACATCATTCTCACCTGAAGGAATGAAAAATCCTGGAATTCCTGCATAGCGTCGAGTATCGGTCCCTTAGCAGATCCCCAGGACACGATAACTTTCCTGTTACTTACTTTCCCAAAAAATTTAACCTTCATGTCTTCAGACGTGTTCTTCAAAATCAGTTTCATCTTTCCCATCCTCTTGTCCATCATCCTGATCCTGTTGTCAGGATCCTCAGTGAATATATGCCCGTCCTCACCGTGCTCATCCCCAGCTATCGTAACTAGCCCTCCTCTAACGCCAGGAACGGACCTAGGGGAAATACCGTCGTCTGTCAGCCTGTACCTCAGATAGCTGCCGGTTCCGCTGAGCATAAGTTTCCCCCTGTCTATCCTCACCTTGCTGAGATCGTAGGGCTCGACTGTTGTGTTGCTCATTGCCATTGCTTTGTCCAGGAGAACTATCACAGGAAGCTGGTACTTCTCTCCGATGTTGAATGCCTCTACAGTATCATAGAAAGCCTCAGTATTGTCTCCTGGCGCAATAACGACCCGCGGGAACTCTCCGTGGCCGGCAGAAAGAGAATACAGCAGATCACCCTGTTCGTGGCGTGTTGGCATTCCCGTAGAAGGTCCGGCCCTCTGATAGTAGAAGATAACCACCGGTGTTTCAGTCATCCCCGCATATGACAGTGCCTCGACCATCAGCGAGAAACCCGGACCGGAGGTACTGGTTGCGGCCCTAACACCAGTGTTTGCAGCCGCAATAGCCATATTGATAGCCGCTATCTCGTCTTCCGTCTGCTCAACCACGAAATCGTATTTACCCATGACGCTTTCCAGATAGTTTGATTCATCGCTCGCCGGGGTTATTGGATAATAGGATTGAAATTTCAGGCCTGCCTCCACCTTGCCCATGCCAACTGCTTCCGTTGTGTTTATCAGCATTCTTTTCTTGGCTTCTGCCCTCTCAAGATTGAAGAATCTCTTCGGGTCGAATAGTGAGTAAACCTGTTCAACCAGGGCATTGTTCATCTCCGCTATCTTCGTTCTGGAGGAGAAATTCTCAGCAATAATATTCTTAAGTTTTACATCGTCGAGACCTATCATCTTACACGATGCTGCCAGGGCAACAGTATTTTTCATGACGGTTAGTTCTGAGAGTGGCCTGTTGAACTTTGTTGCCACGTTTTGCAGTATATCCCTGTAAGGTACCATCTCAGCTCTGTCGTCTTCCACCTTCTCCTCTGAAATTATGGCCCCCTCAGGAGAAACCTCCCTCAGGTGGAGCTGAATACTATTTTTATCAAGTGGGATTAGGATATCAACCCTCTGGGAATAGCTCCTAATAATGTCCCTGCTTACTCTTACCCTGAAGTAAGAGTGCTCCCCCTTGATCGTGGAAAACAGTTCCGCGCTTGTGAATACATAATACCCCTCTCTTGCCATGGCCTTAGCAAAAGTATCGGAGGTGAAGTTAATTCCGCTACCTTGCGGGCCAGCTACCATTAGATTTAGGTCCTTTATCATTGCATCTCCCCTTCCAACTATATATCATACAATTTTAAATACGTATGGTAGCATCAAGGGATAAGGAAAAAAATATTTAATGCATGCTTCATTAATCAGTCGTGCCGGAAGAAAGGAAGAGTTCAGGGTTTCAGTCAGCAGCGGGCCTCATCAGGTACTTTGAGGAGGAAGAGGACCTGGGGCCAATACTTGACCCGAAGCTCGTTCTTTACATAGCTATTATATTCGGTGTGATGGTAGAGCTTCTCAAGCTATTCTGGCCAATATGACTTCTTGAAGAATAACCTCTTGACCTTTGTTACAGTACGGAAAATCAAAGATAAACAGAAAGATTTCGCAAGGTCTTCACAGCTTCCATTCTATTTCTGAATAACTTTAGAAAAGGATAAGTGCTCAGTTAAGTTCCTACGTCAATGAAAGAAGCTTCTCTGTATGTACCCGAAAAGGGAAGAATCAGATGTACCGCGTGCAGCAGGTACTGCCTGCTCGGAGAAGGCCAAACAGGCTTCTGCGGTATAAGGAAGAACATAAATGGGAAATTATTCCTCCTGTCGTACGGAAAAGCTGCGGCTGTTGCTATCGATCCCATAGAAAAGAAGCCTCTCTATCACTTCATGCCTGGGGGGAGGGTGCTTTCTCTATCGACGTCTGGCTGTAACTGGATGTGCAAGTACTGTCAGAACTATGATATCTCCCAGAGGAGAGAGATATACGGGGAGGAACTTAGCCCAGAAGAGGCCGTGAACATAGCTGAGAGAGCAGGTGCTGATGGAATATCGTACACATACAATGAACCCACTATATTCGCTGAATATGCCCACGATATTGGTGTTCTAGGGAAGGAGAGCAATCTGTTTAGCACGTTCGTAAGCAACGGTTACCTGACGGAGGAATCAGTGAGATATGTTTCAACATTCCTGGATGCAATAACTGTGGACTTCAAGGGAAATGGGAGTGATGAGTTTGCGAGGAAGTTCATAGGTATTCTCAATTATTCACCCGTTTTCGAATCCCTAAAGGCACTGAAATCAGCGGGAATCTACATCGAGATAACGGATCTAGTGGTTCCTGTTAAGGGAGTCGGCGATAATTTAGATGACGCTTTCTCTCTCGCCAGATGGATAAGGGATAATATTGGCGAGGATACACCTCTTCATTTCACACGCTTTCATCCCGACTACCTGATGCGGGACTACCCGGCAACGCCCGTTTCAACGCTTGAGAAGCATTACGAAGCTGCGAAGGAAGCAGGTCTTAATTTTGTGTACATAGGCAATGTTCCTGGTCATACTTACGATAATACTTACTGCCCCAACTGCGGTCACGAACTGATCAGCCGTTACGGTTTCTCAATATTGAAGTATGACGTGGATGCAAATGGGAGATGCCCCTACTGCGGAAGGGATATCAGGATAGTGAGAAAGGGCAGGATAAGCAAGAAATTGATATATATGTAGGAGCTCTGGCTATCGATGAAGGTAGGGAAGAATGTGTTCATAGCTGATAACGCTAGAATAATAGGAAACGTTACCATCGGTGACGAAGTTTCAGTTTTTTACGGTGCTGTTATAAGGGCAGACCAAAATTCCGTAACGATAGGAGCTAAAAGCAACATACAGGATAACGTTGTAATACACTGCGACGAGGATAACAGCACCGTTATCGGGGAAAACGTATCGGTCGGTCACGCCGCAATAATCCACGGGGCAAGGGTGGGTTCTAATGCTTTAATAGGTATGGGAAGCATACTTCTCTCAGGATCTGTTGTGGAGGAGGGGGCGATCGTCGGGGCCGGATCACTTGTAACCTCGGGAACGACGATCGGGAGGAACTGCCTGGCCGTGGGGTCACCTGCCAAGGTTATCAGGTGCGAGGAATCAATTGGACAGCGGGCCAGGAAAAACGGTGAGGTATATCAGGCCCTGATGAAAAAACATTTAAGCGGCTACTACGATAGGTATATCTAGTCCAGGTTTCCCAGATCTTCTGGAATACCCGACTTGAATTGCTTTTTCATTATGCTCAGTATCTTCCTGTTTCCCTTAAGGTTCTTTACCATGTCCTTAACCCTCTTGTAATCCTTCAAAAGTTCTTTCACGTCTGACGTCGAATATCCCGATCCGTTTGCTATCCTTTCAAGCCTGGATCCCCTAATCTCATCCGGATTTTCCATTTCGTAGTAAGTCATCGAATCCATTATGACCTTGTACTTTTTCAGCTTGCTTTCGGATTGCTCGAAGAGCTGGTCATCTATTTCCCTCCTGCCTGCGTTTGCAATTGGAAGGGAGTCGAAAAGCCTTTTGAAAAGACCAGGCTTGTTCATCTGGTCCCATACATCATACATCTCCTTCAGTGTGAATTTGCCTGCTATCATATTTTCTATGGCCTTGTCTTCCATCCCTTCCTGTAGCTGCTTTGCTGCGGACATAAGGGTCTCAAAGTCTCCCATCCCGAGGAGTCTCGAGAGGAAGCGTGCAGGGTTGAAATACTCCATATCCTCCATATGCTCCCCGGTTCCTATGAAGAGTATCGGCGCGCCGGTGGATGAAACGGCGCTCAAGGCACCTCCCCCCTTGGCAGTTCCGTCAAGTTTTGAGAGAAAGACCCCTGTTATCCTGACTGCTTCATTGAATGCCCTGGCCTGGTTTCCAGCCTGCTGCCCGATGCTGGCATCTAGGACGAGGATCACCTCGTCCGGTCTTGCAATCCCTGATATCTCCGATATCTCGATTGCCAGGTTGCTATCAATTGCATTTCTCCCGCTTGTATCTATTATCTTGACTTCCCAGTCCCTGTACTTTTCCAACGCTTCCTTAACTACCTTCCTGCTATTGGTTTCATCCCTTATCCCGAAAAATGAAGCGCCAACGCTATTGGCGACCTGCTCCAGCTGCTCGTATGCCCCAATCCTTTGTGTGTCAGCAGCTATGAGTACGACCCTGTACCCATGCTTCATATAAAATTTTGCCAGCTTGCCGGCGCTCGTAGTTTTCCCCTGACCGTACAATCCAACTAACATTATCGTTGCAGGCTTCAAGTGGAATTCCCTTGGCTTTCCTAGTATTTTTAATAGTTCCTCATATATAATTCTAATGAGGTGATTTCTGGGGTTGGAATTCTTTGGAACTGGTTCTTCTTTGGCTCTCCTTTCAACCTCGTTGGTTATGCTCAACGTAAGATTCACATCAACGTCTGCCATCAGGAGAGCCCTCTGCATCTCCCTGACGATTTCCTCCACCAATCTGTCATCTACCAAGGTGCTTTTATTTATCCTCTTTAAGGCGTCCCTCAGGCTTTTTGCTAGAGAGTCTAGAACCATATATTACTATTCACCTGGAACCTTTTCAACTATTGAATTTAGCCTTGTGACAAGCCTCTCAAGGGCGTAATTTAGAACTTCTCTAGGTTTGAGGCTTCTGTCAGTTTCGAAATAAAATATGAACCTTCTCTCGTCCTCTTCTATTTTAAGAGAGTCCATTCTGTACAATTTGGCGAGATATTTGGAAGGAATGTCCGTTGTGAACACAACCTCCCTGTCATCCTTCCTCACTACGTTCCTCGGTGATTTGCTGATTATATCCTCGACCTCTGGCTCGCGGGCAGAAACCTTGAGCTCCCTTCCGTACCTGTAGGATACCCCGGACGTCACCTGGAATCTCGCGTGATCCCTAGCCCTACCTAGGAAAGCCTCGGCGTCAATCATGATCGCCTGCCTCTCATTCAGTTCGACTATTGGTATCTCCTTATCGATCGGCGCGAAAGATGGATCGCCAATAGGGATCAGGTCTCCGCTCTTCACGATCCCTGGGCCGGTCATAAATAAACTATAGTTTACGGTGCATAGAGAGCACCCCTTTCCGCCACAGCTGCACGTTTCCCTTTCGTTCATCTTTAGATCTGTTGGCAACGGGATCATACCGAGTCTTGATGCTATCATCTCATCGAATAGGGAGGTGAGTGATGAAAAGACCTTGTCCCCCTCCTGTCTTATTTCCCCGTGGTGGAAGTGAACCTTCGATATAGCCAATTTTGGAACATCATTTATGAGAATTCTTCTGAGCGCATTGGCGTAACCCGGTGTTATGCCACTTACCTCAAATCTGATCCAATTTTCCCCTTCCTCGATGATTCTTATTCCCTCACTCATACCCTTCTTCCCCTCTTCCCTCCTTTCTTCTTGGTACCATCGTGGGGGATAGGAGTTGAATCTTCTATTCTCGCTATCTTTATTCCAGCCCTCGCTAGGGCCCTTACTGCAGCCTGCGCACCTGGCCCCGGATTATGACTTTTGGCACCTCCGGGAGCTCGTATCTTGATTACGACGTCCGTTATATCCTTCTCCTTCAGCTTTTCAACTATAAGATCGATCTCTTTCATAGCAGCATACGGAGAACTCTCATCCCTGTCTGCCTTCACAACCATCCCGCCAGATGCTTTAGCAAGAGTTTCCGCGCCTGTTATATCTGTAACTGTGATAACAGTATTGTTCTGTGATGCGTATATATTGACGACACCCATCTTCCCCATCAGGAAGTCACCTCGCTATTCCCCCCTTCAGATTCCTTCTTCCCTTCGCCGAGTCTCATAGGGTGCAGCTCGTTTGCAAGTGGCGAATCTTGCGCGTAACCAACATCCGCTTCCTCTGACTTCAGGACTTTATAGCTGGGGATTGTAACCTTCTTTTCTCCTACAGAAATATGGCCGTGAACTATAAGCTGCCTGGCCATTTCCGGCGTTCTAGCTAGGCCTTTTCTGAGTACCACTGTCTGAAGTCTCCTTTCTAGAAACGATTGAACGCTCAGTGCCAGTATGTCGTCAGCTGTCGCATTCTCGGTCAGTATTCCGTATCTGGCCAGCCTACCAACCATGCTCTTCATTGTCTGCTGTGCCACCGGATCCCCGAGTCTGAGTCTTGCCTGAAGGTCTCTCGCGTTTGCCCTATATTTTCTGAGTTCCGACTGAGCCTTCCAAAGCTCTCTCTTATTTTTGAGGCCGTAAGACCTCAATACCTTATTTTCGCTCTTTATCCTCTCCCCTTCGAAGGGGTGTCTCGGCGTTTCAAATTTCTTCCTGATCTTCTTTGGATCACCCATCGTCAATCACTTCTTTTCAGCTTCCTTCTGCTGCCCCGATTCTGATGGGGCTTCCCTTCTCTTTACAACGCCCACCGCCAGTCCTTTCCTGCCATTCGACCGGGTTCTCTGGCCCCTAACCTTCTTCCCCTTTTCGTGCCTAATGCCCCTATAACTTCTTATCCTTTTCATCCTGTTGATGTCATCCATGACAGCTATTTCCCAGTCTGGGCCAACCCTTAAAAGATCTGAACCGGTCTGTATATCCTTCCTGTGGTTTACCGCCCAGGGAGGGTAAATCTCACCATACCTCTTCTCCAATACCTCTTTTATCTCGTCCAGCTTTTCGTCGCCTATTTCACCAAGCTTCATCATGGGGGGGATGTTCATCTTTTTGAGCATTATTTCCGAAGTTCTGTAACCTAAACCCCTTATTCTTGAGAGCGAGTATACAGCCGGCTTCGTACCGTCCAGATTGGTGTTTGCCAATCTCACTATGTATTTCAAATTCTCATTCTTTTCATTCTGCTCTGCCATTATATCACTTGAGGAGTAAAACGTAAAGCAGTTTTGCATATAAAACCTTTTGATTTGTATAACTGCGTTAAGCTGGGTTTAAAATATTTTGAAGTAAAGATTTTCTAAGGATACGCAACACCTTTAATTACAGAAGAAATCCAGAAACAATATTTTTTTTATTTTTATGGATAACCACAGTATTCTCACCTGTGTAGGTGATTCATATAATAGAGGATAAGCTGCCCCCTGATCGAAAGGTTAGGCCCGTTTGTTTAAGCGTAGCGATAGAATCCAATTTGGGAAAGAGTGGCTGAGCGCCAGGGTTACTAAGGGCTACGCGTGAACGTTCTAAAGTGCATAAACAAATTATTCTGTCGGGAAAAAATTAAGAAAAAAATATCTTGCGGCTGAACATGATGCTCTGTGAAATTAGTCGGAATTACGGCGCCGATGACAGGATCAGGTAAAACAACTGTCATGATTTCCCTTCTTTCAAAAATAAAGAATTCCGTGGGAATTAAGATTGGCCCGGATTACATAGATGTCGGTCTCCTTTCCTCCATCTCAGGGAAGAGAGCATGGAATGTGGATAGATGGATACAGGGGAAATCGTACACAAAAATTTTTCAAAAATTGGCGGGAAGATATGATGTGGGTATAGTCGAGGGTGTAATGGGATTGTACGATTCGGGTTTCAGGATAGATGTCAGTACAATGTTCTACTTTAAGAAATTCAAGATACCTTACATACTGGTCATCGATATATCAAGGGTCGCGGAGTCCGCATATTACATCGCGAAGAAGTTTTTGACCAAGAACTCAGTCGGGGTGATCCTGAATAGGTACGGATCTGAAAGACACCTAGAAATGGTCTCAAAGAAATTCGAGGATAACGGGATCAAGGTGCTGGGTGGTATACCGAACGACAAGGGGCTTAGCATAGAGGAGCGGCACCTAGGACTCAAAACCGCAGGTGAACTGAACAATCTGGGGGAGATAGCAGATAAGGTTTCAAGGTACATTGATTTTTCATTTATCGATTCCTTGCCCGAATACGAGACAAATACAGAGCCGGAAGATGATCTGGAGAGGGGTAACGGGAATATATGGATCGCTTTCGACAACGGGTTCAATTTCTACTACGCAGACACCCTAGACGCGTTAGAGAAGCTGGGAAATGTTAGATACTTCTCCCCGATCAGGGGGGAGATCCCTGAAGACCCCGATCTCATATATATAGGTGGGGGGTATCCAGAACTATATTCCGATGTTCTTTCATCGCAGAAAAACCTGCTAAAATTCATTAAGGATTATTACGAGAGCGGTGGGAGGATAATAGCCGAGTGTGGTGGGTTAATGTACCTGGAGCGTGAAATAATCGTAGATGGGAAAAAATACGGTATGTCGGACGTGTTTCATGGTTCTGTAAAAATGGGCGAAAGACCTGTTCTCGGATACACTGAACTTTCAGTTCTCAAGGATTCAATTCTATTGAAGAAAGGAGAGATAGCCAAGGGGCATGAATTTCACTACAGCTCTATCGATGATCCAGGTTATAAGAGCATGAAGAACTTAATAGGAAAAGGAATAGACGGATACGATGGTCGCCTAGAAAAAAATGTCCTGGGATCATACTCGCACTTCTCCCTTGCAACCTACTATAAGAGGTTGTACAGGAATCTATATGAACACTAAGAAGGACGATTTAACCCGCTTCCAGCACAATGAAATCCCATAAGATATACGTTACTAAATAAAGATTTTTCATGCAAATCTTTTAGCTGGGAATAATATGGAGTCTCGGATGGGAAGTGGGAAATTAATCCTGGTACTTGGAACGTCTTCTGGAAGCGGCAAAAGCACAGTTACTACCGCTCTTTGCAGAATACTGTCTAACAGGGGATACAGGGTTTCTCCGTTTAAGTCAGTTAACATGTCAAGGAATTCCATTTCACTGGAGGACGGATCTGAGATATCCAGGGCACAGTGGTTGCAGGCCGTTGCTGCGAGGGCGCACCCTGCGAATGATATGAATCCCGTCCTGCTGAAACCCGAATCAGAGGGAATGTCCCAGGTCATCATAAATGGCAGATCCGTTGGGGCGCTGAGCGTGAGGGATTATCAGAAAGTAGTGGGAAATGAGGGGAAGGAGGCAGTGATGTCGTCGCTGGAGGCTCTCTTATCAAGTTATGACGTAGTTGTTGCCGAAGGTGCAGGCTCACCTTCCGAAATAAATCTAAGGGGTACGGATCTTTCTAATTCTTTCATCCTATCAAATTATGATCCATACGCGATCCTCGTTGCTGATATCGAAAGGGGCGGAGTTTTTGCCTCGATTCTGGGAACAGTTGAGTTAATGTCGAATCCAGAAAAGCTGAAGGGGATTATCATAAACAAGATGCGGGGGGATCAAAGCATCCTGGATTACGGGGTTGAGGAGATAGAGAATAGGACGGGAAAGAGTGTGATTGGGATCCTCCCATATATTGATGGCTTGACTCTCCCCGGTGAGGACTCCTTCAACTACGAGAGTGAGCCTATCACTAACAGCAGGATATGCGTCGTCAAATACCCTTATATGGAGAACTACAGCGATCTTGACCCGCTAAATGCATACGGGATCGGGTACACCTATTTGACTGCGAAAAATATGGACATCGTTAACTCCTGCGATCTCATCATCCTCCCTGGATCGAAAAACGTTTTCAGAGACATCGAATATCTCAGGACTTCAGGGATATGGGACAGGCTCAAAAATGCCAGGAGAATTGTTGGTATATGTGGAGGATTTCAGATATTATCCGAGAGGATAGATGATCCAGAGATGATCCAGGCTCCTTTGGGTTCTTACGCTGGCTTGGGTTTATTGAAATGTTCATTCACTTACCGGAAGGAAAAGACAACCAGGGCCGTATCTTACGCGATAAAAAACAGCCATATCTCTTGCGATTCCGAACAGGGGTACGAGATACATTACGGGGAAATGACAAGTTCCGGGGAAGAATATTTCGGTCTGATTGGCAGGAGGGGGGAGGGGGCGGTGTCTAAGGATGGCATGATCATAGGTACTAACATTCATGGTATCCTAGAGAATAGGTGTTTTCTGAAATTTCTGTTGAATGTTACTCTGAATGAAAGATATTCCGACATTCTTGATAGGAACATAGAGAAACTGGCGAACGAGGTGGAGATGAGAATCGATATTTCAGGTCTGTTGAAATTCCTCTCCCAATAAGATTCTGGACATCTTTCCTTCCGCCGAGGTAATATTAAGATTAGGAAGGCCGAAGGCGGTTTTCACCTTAGATATAAAATATCGCGGGGTAGCAAGGAAGAATGTTAATGACCCTGAAAATCATATTTAATGAATCTTGAGGATTTTTAAATTATTACTTACCCCGCATACTTTCCATATTACAGAAGGATTGCTATAGTCCGCAGACAGTAACTCATGATAAAAATGTAAAGTGGATGAATTTTAATCTAAAAATTAATCTACGGAATCCATTCGCCTAATTTTCTCGAATCAGGCCATTTGAACGCTTTTGCAGTATTCCAGAATAGAATGGTTCTCCGTGCTTTGAATGTTGTCGAGTGCATTGGTATCTGTCGGAAGGTTTTGTGGCTAAATTTTCTTTCGGCAAGCTCAAACATACCCTGACGGAACAATAGAATATGTGATCGTTATTCTGCATCGTTGATAAGGTTACTCAGATGCATACCAATGGAATACGAGAAGTGCCTTCAATTACAGAGAGAACTTAATGCTGAACGGGAAAATGGTCGTATTGGAGATACGATTATCGTAACCGAGCACCCCGATACTTACACAGGAGGGATCCACTTCAAGGGGGATTATGGGAATTACCCTGTCCGAATACTGAAGGTGGAGAGAGGGGGAAACCTAACATATCATGGCCCAGGGCAGTTGGTCTTATATTTCATCTTCAACCTCAAGGACAGAAGAATGAATGTTAGGGACCTCATATTAAAGGTTCAGGAAGCTCTAATACGGACACTCAGGGAATACGGGGTATCATCAGAAGGAAAATTATTTGAAAAGACTGGAATATGGGTTGGAGACAGAAAGATCTGCTCGATAGGCTTTGCATTGAAAGGTTCAACTACTCTTCACGGTATAGCTATAAACCTAAACACCGATTTAGAGAAATTTTACGCAATCTCCCCGTGTGACCTTGATCCTGGAGTTATGACCTCGCTGCAAAAGGAGATAGGAAGCTCAGTTGACGAAACCGATTTCCTGAATAGGGTCATAATTCAGCTGGAAAATTCGTTTGATGATTCCATTGAACCTGAGAAGTGTGATTTTAAATGAATATTGTTCTATTTAATTATCAAGATATTTTTGAAATTAGGAAATCTATTTATCCGTGAATTCAATAAATTAAATATGATAACTCAAGGAGAGATGAGTGCGGATCAAGTTAAGAATATCATATCATCACACATGCTTGCTGACGGAATGCCTCTCATCCTGGACCTCAGGAAAAGTCACGGGCTGTCACTGTACGATCTATCCACAGGGCGGGAGTTCCTAGACTTCTTTGGGTTCTTTGCCTCGAACCCGGTGGGTTTAAACCATCCTGATATGCTTGACCCCGAATTTCTGGAAGAGATAAAATGGGCTGCTCTCAATAAGGTTACAAATTCTGACATTTACACGCCCGAGATGGCCAAGTTCGTAGACTCTTTCTCGCGCATCGCAGCGCCTGAATACATGAAGTACTACTTTTTTATAGAAGGGGGAGCCCTTGCCGTTGAAAACGCGCTGAAGACTGCATTCGACTGGAAAGTCAGGAAAAACCAGAAAAATGGAATTAAAGGGGAGGTGGGTACAAAAATTATCCATCTCAGGGAAGCTTTTCACGGCCGGAGCGGCTATACCTTAAGTCTAACGAACACATTCGATCCGAACAAGACAAAATTCTTCCCAAAATTCGATTGGCCAAGGATTACGAACCCTAAGATGACATTCCCCGTGAATGAGAGCAATATGAGAAAGACTGAGGAACTTGAGGAGAAGAGTTTAAGCGAGATGAAGGAGTCATTCAGGAAATACAAGGATGACATCGCCGCATTCATAATGGAGCCGATACAGGGTGAAGGCGGAGACAATCATTTCAGGGAGGAATATTTCAAAAGAGCTATAGAAATAGTCCACGAGAACGACGCTCTCTTCATAGTTGATGAGGTACAGTCAGGCATGGGAATAACAGGCAAGTGGTGGGCACATCAGCACTTCGGCATAAGACCCGACATCATAGCGTTCGGGAAGAAGTCACAGGTCTGTGGGATAATGGCGGGCAGTAAAGTGGACGAAGTTGAAGAAAATGTTTTCAAGGTTTCGAGCAGGATAAACTCAACGTGGGGCGGTAATCTGGCAGATATGGTGAGGGCGACGAAGTATCTCCAGATAATGCGCGATTACGAACTCGTGAAGAATGCCCAAAACATGGGGAAGATATTAGTTGAAGTTCTGAACGAGATGTACTACAAGTTCCCGAACATAGTTGATAATCCAAGGGGAAGGGGGCTGATGGATGCCATCGACCTTAAGACAGGAAAGATGAGGGACGACTTCTTTAACAGGCTCTACTCAAAGAACGTGCTAGTGCTAAAGGCTTCCGAGAAAACTATAAGGCTGAGGCCTCCTCTAATTGTATCTGAAGAGGATATAAAAGTATTCAGGGATAGGGTCCTTCAAGTGCTCAGGGAAATGTCGTGAGCGGTTGGCTTTCCAAACAGCATAACAAATAATTTATGCACATATTCCCCTTCCTCATACATGGATTTCAAGGTAACAAAGAAGGTGGAAAACGAGGAGAAGGCTGTAGATGCGGAGATATACTTTGAGCGTGGAGCAAGGTACCTTTCCATAAAAAAATACAAGGAAGCAATTGAGAATTTCAAGAAGGCACTGGAAATTGAAGGCGGAGACTACGAAACAAAGTTCAATCTGGCAGTGGCTTACTTCCACTCCGGCAACTATGACCTAGCTATTTCTTTCTTCGAGGAGCTCATCGCCGAGGGTCATAACGATGCAGACCTTTATTTCAACATCGGGTCGGTATACCTGGAGAGGGGCAACTACTCTAAGGCTATAGAATATCTGAGGAAGTGCGTTGATATGGACGAATTGTATCTGGATGGGTACGTTAATCTCGGAAACGCCTACTTTTACCTCAAGGATTACGGAAGGGCTATAGAAAACTATGACAAATCCATCAAGCTTAACCCACAGAACGCCGATTATTACGTTAACAGGGCTTTGGCATACAAGGAAAAGGGGGATACCGCTACAGCTGTTGCAGATCTCGAGATGGCGCTTTCCCTCGATCCTTCCAACAACAAGGCAAAGCTCAACCTGCAGAAGATTGAGATAGGGGATTAATCCCTGAGCGCTTCCACTATCTCCTTAAGCGCCTTTGGGTTATGCTCGGCTATGGTGCCGGTGACGACAGTCGCTGCACCGGCATCGAGCATGTTTCTCGCCCTATCAGGTGCCCTTATACCGCCGCCAACGATCACAGGTATCGTTGACTCGGATGAAACCTGCCTTACAACCTCAGGCTCTATGCTGGTCGGTGCTCCGGATCCGGCTTCCAGGTATATCGCATCGAACCCAATTAGCTCTGCCGCAGCCGCAAAATCAAGGGCCGTCGAGACATCATCCCTCCCGATCAACTTTGCCCTGCCAACCCGTCCCACCGTCATTCCAGGCTCAAATACTAGGTATGCCACGGATATAACTTCCATCCTTGACTTCTTTAGAAGTCTTCCTGCCATCACCTGGTATCCGATCACGTATTTCAGGGAAGAGGAATTAAGGAGGCTCAGATAGAAAATTCCGTCAGCCCTTGGAGAGAATGCTGACGGACTTGACGGGAAAAGGATAACAGGTTTGTTTGTTCTCTTCTTAATTTCAGAAACAAGCGAATCAACCCTTCTCTGAGTTGTACCGGTTGAGCCGCCAACGAGTATCCCACTACTCCCGGCCTCGTTTATTACGTTAATAACGTCTCTTACATTCTCTCCGTTGTACTTCTCAGGGTCAAGCAGGGTAAGGTGCCTAAGCCTTCCGTATTTCATGTCTTCGAGAATCATATGGAACTACCAACCAGGAATGCTACGAGACCAATGATCATTGCCACCTTAATAAGGTTCTGCCCAGCAGTCTGATTCTGAAATGATAAGAAGGCAGATGCGATGAAGATTAGGTCAGAAACCCCAACAAAGAGTACGTAGAGTGTGCTCCATCTATAGAAAATGTACGGGATAGGGGAAAGGGAGACAGCTATTATAATGAGAATCACAGCAGTCATCAGGCTCAGCCCCTTACCTATCCTTTTCGGTAGCGTCTGCCTATTCACATCTCCACCCATATCCTCGACGTCCTTCACAATCTCCCTTGCGAGGTTCGCGAGGAACGCCATAAGGGAAAGGATCAGGACAAGTACACTCACACCTATAGAGAGGCTTCCGTATATGAATATAAGACCTACCAGGGCAGAAATAACGACGTTTCCCAAAAGACCGGTCGCCTTTGTCTTCCACTCATATGTGACAAGGAGAAATATCGCCAAGAGCGCGATCAGTATCTGGAGAATGTTAAAAGTGAATACGGAAATTATAAATGAGAATGTGAACAGAGACGCCGATAGAATCAGGGCAGAATGTCTGGACACTTCGCCAGAGGGTATGGGTCTCCTTGGGTGGTTTATTTTGTCAATGTCTGCGTCGAAGTAATCATTGAGAACGTTTCCGGCCATGAGGACTAGAAAAACGACAATCATTGCCATGTAAAGCTCCGGAACATAAAGGGCCGAAATGTTTTCTCTGGCGATGATCCCCCCAACGAGGGTTCCCAGGGAAGCCATGACCGCGTTCACCGGTCTCATAAGAGCAAAGTATCCCTTCATTCCTGAAACTAAAGTTATACGATTAGATAAATGTGTTGAATTCAGTTACAGGGTGGAAATGATATCTTCGTAAATCTCTTTAGGCGCGTTGCTCTTTATTCCCTTTTCATTGAAATTCGTAGGCCCTGCATAAAATCCCGCTGCACGCAGCCTCTCGATAGCTGCCGATTTCTTTACTTCCCCCTCCGAAGATCTGTTCAGGAAGAACAGGATCATCAAATCTTCGTAGGGAAAATTCTTAAAAAACCTGCCAGTTCTTTCTGAAAATTTCAGGGTTCCTATCCTCTCTATAACAGTTCTATCGTAGATCCTTCCCAGGTAAAGGGGACCCACCTTCTGACCTTCCAATTCTATCTCTCCTATTTCCTCCAGTGTTTTCGATGAGCGGCTGCTCCCCCTAGTGTAGCGAACGAATGCCCTTATGTAATGCCCTTCCCTTACTGCAGCGAGTGGCTGGCCACCAAATCCAAGGGAGGCCCCCTTCCTCAGGAGATAGGAGATGAATATTCTGGTAGATACCTCCCTGGCGAAGGTGCCTCTTATGCCCCTCGCCAAATATATCCTCTCCCCTTTCTTTATAGAGGTACCCTCAAGGTTCTGGGTATCTGTCATCGTCGCTCCTATGATACCGCGGTTTCTCAACCTCATGAGGGCTGCATCTATGTATCCCGCGGGCGATCCGAACGGATCAACATCTATGTAGTCCCAGGTGCCCTTAGAAAGTGCTGAAAAATAATCCTCGTTCATGATATCGGAGCTAACACCATTCATCTCCGCATTCTTTCTGCAGAGGAGCGAGTTCTCCCTGCTTATATCGTTCATAGTTATTTCCCAGCCAGATTCCTTGGATATCCTGATCCCTCTCACGCCTGTCCCCGCCATCGGGTCTATAGCCCTTCCCTTCGGAAAGGCGGAGAGAACAGCGACAGTGAGGTCCCTCGAGATTTCCATTTCCCTGTTGAAGAATCCAAGTGACCTCTTTCCAGGGCCAGATTCGAAGTACGAAAGTACCTCAATGCTGGCTGAACCTTCCCTCAGTATCAAGCTTCCTCTCCCTTCAGGAGCTGTGCAATCTTGTACGGAAGAAGTGTTCTGTTTATCTGGGTAACTTCTAGATTTCTAACATCATCCCTTTTCTTTACTTCCTGAAGGAGCGGATTTCTTCCCTTCTTATGCAGGGTAAGAATCATCATCCTGTCAAGTTCAAGGATCTCCTTAACGAGCTCTGTGTACTGCTTACTCTCCTGTTCCACTTTTCCTATCTCATCTATAATTATAACGTCCGCATTTTCCCTTGCCCACTCCAGCGCCGGTACTGCAACCTGATCGAACGCCTTGAGATCAACGCCGAATTTCCCTACCCTTATCCTTGAATTTATGCTCTTGTGTGCGAAAATAATGCTATTTTTGGAATGCCAGTCCAAAACAAGTAGACCAACCTGCTCTTTGCTCTCTATAACCTTCTCTGTCAGAATTCCCCCTACTACGTTACCCTCCCTCTCAAGTATGTCTATTGTCTTTATCAGCGTTTGCGTCTTCCCAACACCTGGAAGACCAGCAAGAGATATTTTGACCTTCATTCCTCAAGCACCCTGAATCTCATAAGCGGATATTTCATCGACGGCACCCAAGCAATCCTTCCCTCAACCCTGGCCTTTCCGTACCTTATGATAACTTTAGCGTCAATCATGTCGCCCACAAGCGTTTTGTACCTGTAGGCTGTTCTTGCCTTTCCAACCTTGCGCCTGTCTATATTTACCCTCACACTCTCCACGAAAGGTTGGACTGATACAGCCTTTTCTATGGTTCTCTCCACGAATTCAACATTTTCTTCGTTAACGGGTATGCCTATGTACTGATGGTAAATAGCCCCGAGCTTGACGCCAGACTCAAATATTGCCCTTTCCTTTTCTGTGCATGAGAAATATGGGGCAGCAGGATCGTTCACCCTAGCTTATATCATAATTAATAATAAGATTTATGCGTTATTTTTGCGTAGTTCATTATTACTCCCAGGTATTTCAATAGTTCTACCCTACATCAGATATGAATTAACGGCAGAAATGTGGAGGATCAGTCCATACTTCATAGATTCTTCATTTATGTCAAACGTGCTCGAATGTTTAGATACCTCCTTGCCTCCTACCTTTCCACTTCCGAGAAACGCGAAGGCGCCTTTCACCCTAGAGAGGTAGAATGAGAAATCCTCACCGCCCATGGTGGGTTGTGCCTCAACTCTCCTGATGTATCTTGAGGCAACCTCATCTATCTGTGATGCGAATCCCCCATCATTAACTAGGGGCGGAAGTTCCCTTTGATATTCAACGCGAACGTGCTCGCTTCTGAGATTCATGATCTCCTTCTCAATAGCTCGGGAATCATCAATTCTGAATGTCCTGACAGTTCCGCCGATTCTTACCTCCTGTGGTATCACATTTTTTGCCCTGCCACCCTGGATGTAACCTATGCTTACCACTGCCGATTCCACCGGGTTTATCTTCCTTGCGGGAATTGTTAGAACGTACTGTGCAATCCTTGATGCCTCTAGAATTGTATCAAATGCGAGGTGAGGATATGCTCCGTGCCCACCGTTTCCCATTACGATTATCTCAAATTCGTCCACTGCTGCCATAGCCTTTCCCCTGCATATCGCGTACTCTCCGACGTTGAGCGAAGGCCACGCGTGCAGTCCAAAAATCCTTTCAACTCCCATCAATGCCCCACCCTGGATCATCATCTCCGCCCCCTTGCCGATCTCTTCCCCGGGCTGAAATATGAATCTCACGTTCTTCATTCCTTTCTCTTTTGCATACAACATCGCACCCATGAGGACTGCGGTATGCATGTCATGGCCGCAGGCATGCATTCTGCCCTTTACCCTTGAGGCGAACGGTAAGCCAGTCATCTCCTCCACGGGAAGGCAGTCCATATCCGCCCTCAACGCGATCTTAGGCATTCCCCCCGAATCTACTACGAGACCGTTACCAACGACCCTGCTGGGGAAACCAAGTTCCTGAGCAAGGGATTGAACATAATCCCTAGTCATCGGGGTATCCATCCCGATCTCTGGGTTACTGTGTACATGCCTCCTGAATTCAACCATTCTCTCCTGTATTTTTTCCACAAGCTCAAGATCAATCAAATATCCTCCCCCCCTCAACCTCAACCTCCTTGAGATACCTGTAATCCAGGCTCACCCCGATGCCTGGGCCGTCCATAGGTTTGATTATACCATTCTTCATCTCGAATGTCTCCTCAGTTATATCCTTCCTGAAGTATCTTGAGTTTGGGGACGTATCTCCGGGCATGTTTACGAGGGTACCGGATGCAAGCGAAATGTTGAAAGATCTCCCGATGCCAGTCTCCAGCATACCCCCTATCCATATGCCAACTCCGTAATCCCTGGCCATCTCCATGATATCCAGGGAGTTTGCAATTCCTCCTACCCTGCCGGGCTTAATATTGATCACATCAACCGCTCCAAGTTCAATAGCGTTGGAGGCAAGGGATATTGATTCGATGCTCTCATCGAGACATACTGGCGTTTTAATCTCCTTCTTCAGAATAGAAGAACCCAAAATGTCGTCCTTTTGAAGTGGCTGCTCAATGTAGAGAAGATTGAATCTGTCCATTTCCTTGAGATGCCTGAAGTCATCTCTCGTGTATGCCTGGTTTGCATCGGCGCTAAGGGGTATATCGCCGAATCTCTCCCTGATGGCTTCCAGAAGCTTTATGTCGTACCCCCTCTCTATCTTCACCTTAATCCTCCTGTAACCGAGTTTAAGCGATTCTTCTATTATCTTCAGCTCCTCTTCTATAGATGTCATTCCTATCGATATTCCAACCTCTGCATACCCCTTGCTTCCTATGACGTCAGCAAGCGCTTTTCCCTCCCTCTTCGCGTTGATATCCCAGAGGAGCATCTCCAGAGCCGCCTTCGCCATGTTATGGCCCCTTATGCGCGATGCCCTCCTGTTGAATTCTTCTGGTTCTAGATCCGGAGAAAATATGCTCAGAAGATTGTCCCTGATGACATGGAGGAGGGTGAAATTGTCTTCGTAACCGTAAAGTGGCTCATCATCAGTCACTGCCTCTGAGAAAGCCTCCATTTCTTTATCCTTGTAGATAAAGAGGACGGCATCTCTGTTTCTCTGGGTGCCGAAACTTGTCTTAAATGGCCTGACAAGAGGCAAAGAAACCTTGCTGTAGAGTAGCATGGATTGATATGGCGTTTTCAATATTATCTTTGTCGCATCATTCTCTCAGCGTTCCCCTGAGTGCACTGACAACGGATCTGATGTCCTCGTTAGATGTCAGTTCTATAAACATGTCTTCGAGGGACTTTTCCTTGAGAAGATCTCCGGTACTGCCCTGTGCGACTATTTTACCATCCTTCATTATGGTTATATCATCGCACACGTTCTCCGCGATCTCCAGGATGTGTGTCGAGAACACAACTGTGGACCCATCCCTCGCCAGGCTCTTAATCAGATCCCTGAATATTTTGGCCGATTCAGGGTCAAGACCATTTATGCTTTCATCCAAGATAAGAACGGGTGGGGCGTGAAGTAGGGAGGATATTATGGACACCTTCTGCCTTGTTCCGAATGACAGGCTTCCTATGAACTGGTCGTTGAATTCTCCCAGGCCCATGGCCTTTGAAAGCTCCTCTGCCCTCTTTGATGCGACATCTGAAGGTATGCCCCTTACAGATGCTACGAAGCTGAAATATTCGTACGGCGTCAGGCTCTCGTACAGATTCGGGGCCTCTGGAACATATCCGACGATCTTCCTGACCCCAATTGGATCAGCCCTGGCGTCAATGCCATTTACTGCCACATTTCCTGAATCGAACTGTGAAATTCCGGCCATGATTCGCATAAGTGTTGTCTTACCTGATCCGTTCGGACCGAGTATCCCCGACACCTTACCGTCAGGAATGTTTATCGAGAAATCAGAGAGAACTACTTTGTTTCCGTATTTTTTAGTTATTGACTGGACGGATATGGCCACAAGGCTCCAGATAAATATTGTTAATTATCTTTTCCTTGTTCATTACTCAAAGAATTAATAGCACCTGTTACATGAGGAACAATGGTCTCGTCAAGATTTACCTTGATCCAGCCCTCACCAACAGTATCTCTCAACAACAAATTTTCAGAGTTGATCGAAAGAGGGGAAAAGGCAATCTCATTCGCTGTAGGCGAACCGGATGCAACGACCCCCCAGCACATAATAGATTTTGCGGCTAAAAAGGCCAGCGAAGGTGGAACGCATTATACCCCCTCCAGTGGAATCAGGGAGCTGAGAGAAGCTATAGCCATGAAATACAGCTCTCTCGCCGGAAAAAACATAGACTTCAAAAATGTTATAGTGACCCCCGCAAAGTTCGCAATAAACATTGCAGCTCAGGCGGTGTTGGACGAGGGAGACAAAGTCCTAATACAGGATCCAAGCTTCGTCTCATACCCTGAGATTGTGAGAATCGCAGGTGGGACCCCTGTTTATTTCCCGTCGCTTGAGGACGGAAGTCCTGATGTTGAGAGGCTTAAGGAGTTGATTGATGATAGGACCAGGATGATATTTTTGAATTCCCCTTCGAACCCTCACGGGTGGGTTGCATCCATGGATGATCTTAAAACGTTGGCGGATATAGCCAGAGACCATAGAATATACGTGATGGCTGATGAGATATACGAGCATATTGTATACGAGGGAAAACACATCTCAATACTCTCCCTCCCGGGTATGGAGGAGTTGACTTTTGTCGTCAACGGGTTTTCAAAAAGCCACGCGATGACCGGCTGGAGGATCGGATATTTGATCACCCCGGCGAATTTCTCTAAAGCGGCTGACGCGTATCAACAGCATACCATCACGTGCGCCCCATCAATATCTCAGTACGCCGCATTGGCTGCCTTAGAGGACAAGAGATTTCCTGAAGAGATGAGGGAGAAGTTCAGGCGCAGGAGAGATGCGCTTTACGATATACTGAGCAGCAGTGAGAAGATAGGTGTTAGAAAGCCGGCGGGCACTTTTTACATGTTCCCCAGGATACTCAACGGAATGAGCGGAGAGCAGTTCTCATCGGAGATTCTGAGCAGAAAGAAGGTCCTTGTGACGCCAGGATCAGGTTTTGGGCCATCAGGAAAGGACAGGATAAGAATATCGTACGCGCTTTCAGATGATTCTATGATAGAAGGTGCAAAGAGAATAGTTGAATTTCTTGGTTGAGTTATTTCCTCTTCTTCCTGTATGCTGTGTATTTCAGTTGGTCATACTCCACGGAGTGTTTAATTTTCTTTGACACCAAATACTTGCTGATGTCTTCAGTGATATCCCTCACGTACGTCTCGGGGAGCGGTGCGAGGATCGTTATCTCCTTCTTGTCAAGGGGGAAAATCATCTTGAGCTTCCCTTCCCTTGTATAACCTTCCGGTTTCCTGTTGTTCTTAACGTCCAAACTATTTAGCATAATTATTACATCCCTGTGGTCTGGTTCGTCTTCCATTTCATTAGTGTTCTTGAAGAACAGCTCCATGATACCCCTGATACTCTTCTCAAGCTGTTTCCATTCAAAATTCTGGGGGAATACTATGTGCCCGCTCCAGTTCTTCATACTGTCTCTTTTCCCCTTCTAACAACTGTCATCGGGATCGCGTCGTTCTCAAATTCAACCATTGCGACCCTCAGGGGGTCAGTTACGTCCTTAGGAATGTCTATCAGTATAGGCGCCCCCATCGAGATCTGTAGAGCCCTGGCCCCGATAATACGTGCTTTCTCATATTTGGAATACGTTTTTCCAGACATTAAATCACCTACCGGATCAGAACCTATTGAAAGAGTCAAGCATCTCCCTTTCTCCCTTATATCATCCTGCCTAATAAGTTTGCTACACTCTCTAGGAAATCTCTGTCCTCCGACGTGAACGGATCAAGAGTATCGCTATCTATATCAATCTCTCCAACGACATGTCCATTTTTTATTATCGGAACTACAATCTCCGATTTGGTCTCAAGAAAACAGGAAATATACCTCGGATCTTTGTTAACGTCCGGAACAACAATTGTCTCTCCAGTCTTGGCGGCTAGACCGCATATTCCAAAACCCAGTTTGATCCTAGTGTGCTCTGTCTCCCTCGGCCCTGAATAGGTCTCTAGGACGAGGTCTTGACCCTGAAGGATGTAAATGCCAACCCAGTTATAATAATGCAGGTTCCTGTTCAGGAACTTTACAGTGAACTGGAGCGGGTTGCCCCTGTTTACCTTGATATCCTTTTCAAACTGCTTGAACATGCTCGAAAAGCTTACATTTTGCATTTTTAGTGATATTTGGCAAATATATAAAAATCACGCACACGGGATTTCACCTTTAGGGCGATGTATTTAGATGTGTATATCCCTTTATCATATTGCATTCAGTTAAGAAAATATTTATGTCATCGCAATCTTCCACATCATGCTTTACCTTGTTTCTCCCTCCGCGATCTCTGGTGACGGAAGGACTATAGAGATAACCAGGGAACAGTTTCTCGACATTTACTCACACATCCTAGATCAAGGGAAAGGAATCTTTGAGGGGGAGGATGTATACCCCTCCGAAGACTTCGTAGTAAAGGAAATTGACATGGAATACCTGAGGGGAATACTCTCCGAAATAAACGGAAGGAACCTCTCCTCGAAGCTCACTGAAGACCAGTTGATCGAGAAGATAATCTCGGTTCTGGATGAGACAGAAATCTTTGAAAACTACTTGGAGCAGAAGGTGCGGGAAACTTCCCTTTTCATGCGTTATTCACCTGGTTCCAACGCATCATTCTCCAAGAAGATCACGGATATGCTCGAGGGTGTGAGAAATTATGTGGCCGACCTGGAAGCGCAGCTTGAGGAATACGTGACAAGGAACGCCCCAAATTTGAAGGAAGTGACAGGCTATAAGGTTGCCGCGAGGCTGCTCAGGTCATTTGGTGGTCTCAGAAATCTAGCTCTTAGCTCATCGAGCAAGGTTCAGATCATCGGAGCCGAGAAGGCATTCTTCAGGTTCAAGAGGGGAAAGGGTACCCCCCCAAAGCACGGAATAATATACGAGATTCCTGACATATATAGGGCACCTAGATCCGTTTCGGGAAAGATAGCTAGGCTTTATGCTAACACCATAGTTAAGGCCGCGAGGGCTGACCTTTCTAAAGTTAAGAGGGACTACAGAGCACAGCTGGATCGCTCACTGGAAGAGATAAGAAGGAGAGCGGTTAAGAAAAAGGCACATTAAAGTAGTATACATCCATATGGTATCCTTATGGAACCGGTACTGCAGGTAGCTTTGGACTTCGAGAATCTGCACAGGGCAGTGCAGGTTGCGAAGGAGGCCGTTGAAGGGGGGGCTGATTGGATTGAAGTTGGAACACCCCTGATCAAGAGTGAGGGCACGCAGGCCATAAGGGAAATAAAAAGGCTGTTCCCGGACAAGGTTGTTGTTGCAGACATGAAAACAGCTGATGTTGGTGGGTTCGAGACTGAACTCGCTGCCAAAAGCGGAGCTCAGATCGTTACTATTCTTGGCATATCAGATAACCCTACAATAACCGAGGCAGTAAAGGCGGGAAAGAAGTACGGAGCGGAGATCATGATAGATCTCCTCCAAGTAGAGAATGTGGAGGCACGCGTGAAGGAGCTCGAAAAACTTGGAGTTAAGTACTTCTGCGAGCACGTTGGCATAGATATGCAGATGATAGGAAAGAATCCACTGTCATTGCTCGAGAAGGTTGTCTCATCCACAAGACTGCCAGTTGCCGTTGCCGGCGGGCTGAACAAGGAAACGATTCCCGAGGTCTTGAAGAGGGGCGCGTCAATAATAATTGTGGGCGGTGCGATCATAAAGGCTCCAAACGTGACAGAGGAAACTAGGGCAATAAAGAGGGTAATAAGGACTGGCGTTGCGGAACACTCCGAAATGTACAGGAAGTATTCGAAGGATGAGATAATTGATGCTCTTTACAAGGTGTCCTCGTCTAACGTGTCAGATGCCATGCACAGGGGCGGGGCCATTCACGGAATAATTCCGAGGATCCAGCTAGGAACGAAGATTGTTGGGCGTGCGCTGACAGTTAAAACAATTAACGGTGACTGGGCTAAACCGGTTGAAGCCATAGACAGAGCAAAAGAAGGGGACATAATAGTGGTGGATGCGGATGGCGGGGAGGATGCAGTCTGGGGGGAATTGGCCTCTTGGAGTGCATTCGGGAAGAAGATAAAGGGTGTTGTAATCTGGGGTTCAATCAGGGATATGGATGAAATTATGAAGATACCTTTCCCCGCTTTCACCAGATATGTCTCTCCCAATGCGGGGGATCCGAAGGGGTACGGCGAGATAGGTGGCGAGATCGAAATAAACGGGATTAAAATAAGGACAGGGGACTATGTGATAGGGGATTACTCTGGCGTTGTGATAATCCCAGAGGAAGAGGCGCAGGAGATAGCCAATAGAGCGATTGACATATGGGAGAGGGAGAATAGGGTGAGGGAGGAGATAAAGAGGGGTAGTACTCTCTCTGCCGTTCAGAAGCTTGAGAAATGGGAGAAAGTTGGATAGCCTTCTCTCCCTCGTTTTTTTCGTATAGATCATAATATTTGGAGAGGTTGTAGCCCTTTTCATTTAGGAATGTCCAGTTAACGGAGAATAGGTAAGCAGTGTTATTTCCAAAGGCAGAGCTATTCTGGTAGGAAAGAACAAAAGGTTCTCTGAAGAACTTGGCAAATGAGGTTGCGTTGATAATGATAGAGGGTTGGTTTGGATTCACGGAGCTGTTGTATCCCCATACTCCGTACCTCAGCATGTAGGAATCCAGGAAAACATATCCTATGGGCGGGTAGGAACCGTTATCTCCGGTGAGCTCCCATATTGACTGCTTCCAGCTGCTTGAATTCCAGAGGACAGATATGTTATTGAAGGGAGACGTGAAACCGTAGGAGTAGAGAAGGATACCGATCTGGTGATCTGTTGCCACGGAAAGACTCCTGTTTCCGTTCTCAATAAGATACTGAATTGTGGCGTTATCTTCCAGAGTTATTGCTTCTGTGTGGGAGGGTACGAAATCGTCGACCATCGGGTACGATGCCACTCCCATTAGGAGAACGAGAACAACTGAAACAAGGACAACAAGGTTTTCAACAGGTCTTCTGGCAGATCGGATGTAGTGGCTCACCTCTGAGGGCTGGAACCCCCTCGGTACCATTATCACGGAGACACCGGCCGGTGTATTTACGGAGACAGCAGAGTATCCACCTCTGGGAACCGCGTGGCTGACAACAATTTCGTCTTTCTCCCCCCTCATTTGCCTGAAATGGACGTACCACCTATAGAGCACATATCCTGCGATTATTGAGAAAGGCTCTGAAAGGTATTCAATGTGCCTCGCAGGTAGGAGGACAGTATTCCTCGATATATAGCTATAGATGAGGGATGCAACTATTGCCATGCTCCATCCGAGGAACTCCTCCTTGTCGCTCTCCACCAGGAAATATTTTACGCCTATGATCGATACTGCCATAAATATCAGGAATGGAATTGATATTATGACAGCCCTGTACGTGACGAAGCTTGGTAGAAAAGAGAGGTGAATCATCAGGGCCAGGACAACTATCATGCTCAACGTTGTAACTATCACGAGAAGGAAGTCTCTCTTCGGGTATATGTTAAGCTTTAATTTATTTATAGCATTAACAATATCCCCCCTGATCCTACTGCTGTCCAGGTTCCTTAGAGTGAAAAACATCGCGAGAGAAAGCGAATAGAATAGGAATATGACACCCACGTATCCAAAACCGTGCACGGCCTGAGAGAAGAAATGCACCATCCCGGGAACCCGGATGAGGAGATAGCCGATCATCAGGGTCCCGGTACCCTCGATGATAAGAATGTCTGTGAAGAGGAACTTTCTCCACTTCTCGCTTAAAATATTAACGGCAAAAACCATCCCTATTATTGAGATCAGGAAGAAATAAGTGGATAGCTGGTGTGAAAGGGCGAGCAACGTTATGGAAATAGCCAGGGGTGCCAGAAAATAGCGCTTTCCCTTGTGGTAAGCGAGAAAAAACACGATGCTCAGGAGTAGAAAGAAGTGGCCCGTTGTCAGGTAATTTGGCTGCGAAGTCTGGTAGAGCTGTATTGGACTCACTACCAATAGGAAGCCAGCAAGAGCTGAGGTTATCCTATCAAGCCCGGCTTCCCTCGCTATCAGATACAAAAGGAACGGGGTAAGCCCTCCGAGGATCGGTATAGAATAATCCAAGGATTCCGCGACCGGTACGTGGAAAAGGTAGTGAAGCCCATCAACTATTATATATGTCATGGGAAAGTACTGGTATCCGTCTGTGCCCCAGGGTGAGTTCGGTGGGTAGGCCAGCGACCTGCTGCTAAGGAATGCCTCGCTGAGGTAGTAGTAGATCCCGTAGTCGTTGCCCCATGCGTAGTTAAGCACGTTGGGGAGCAACCTTATCGCAACTCCCGATATTATTATCCCCGCGATGAGAGCGATATATTTTCTCCCCAGGTTCATGTGGCTTAACTAATGAACATTCAGATTTTTATTTTTTGGTAACTAGATAAAAAGAATTCCAGGTTTCAATTATTATTACCTAAGAAGGTGCAGTCGGTAACCTTTGCAGAAATTCTCTACTCTTAAATATGTGGTGTTCATTCCTCAAGGAAGATGTGTGTATATCCTTCCCTAATTCTGAGCAATGCAGGGAGGCGAGTGTATTGAAGATAGGTTTTGTCTCCAAGCCAGAGT
>JAVYSX010000006.1:0-27216 GCA_038728965.1 Thermoplasmatales archaeon
CTCCCGATCATCAGATATACCCCCTGAAGATTTGGAATATAAACTTCACCAGTTGGAGCACGAAGATCCCAAAAAGGATTGCCGCTATGACGATATCGCCGTAGCTCATGGACTGGACCACGGCGAAAATTCCGTCCTTGGTTTGGATGATGTATTGCGGGATGCCGGCCAGGCCGGACATTTAAATCACCCATGCATAGCCTAACAAATCATTGAGTGATTTGGAATGCAAAAAATTTTTGGGCCCGGTTATTGCACGAGCCCAGGAATGGCGTATGATAAAGGGATGCGTGATGGTATTATCAGGAAAAAATCCGTTGTTTACATGCATCCAAAAGCTCCTTCCGTATGTAAAATACCTTTCTATGACACGTGAGGATCTGTTCCGGGATATCGTCCACCGGAAGTCGTTGGACATATCGGCAGCGCAAGTACGCTCTCTTATGCTCATCAAGACCTAGGTCTTCCGCCAAGACTTCCATCGCTTTCGGAGATAGCAAGCCCATAATCAAAAGGGCCTTCTCGATTTGGGTAAGGTCATCGGTTGGCTTGAGTTTCGGCGATACACGGCGCGCCACGACCATACCTCCAGTAGAAGTCTATAGACTATTTACGCTACTATCCCATTGGGAGACGTTCCCAATACTCAGGCACGATCTATCTGCCGGCGGCAGGACACTGTAATCCGGCAAACCAAGGTCAAGGCGACGGCTCCCGTCGCCTTTCTTTACACCAGCAGCGCAAATCACCTGAATGAGATTCATAACCATCTCAGCTATGTCTTTCAAGTGTTGATAGTTTCAGCACTAGCGATCATCCCCTTCTTATCGGCCAAACGCTTCACCAAGTCCGAAACCTATCAGGCCAAGCTGCTTCATCGCCTTCGGGTTAAGCCATAGAACCTCTTCCCTCCACCGGCCACCCTCGGCAATTGTGTCTTTTATCAGCCGCCCCCCCCGTTCCAGCCAGTGGGCCAAGCGCTCATCATACAACTTGCTGGCGTATCCCGACAGAAGCACTGGGCCTGGGTGGGCATCCAACGCATCCAGCAACGCCAGGTGCTCGGCCTCGCTCATCTCGAACTTGTACTGGCGCTTCGCCCATCGCGTGCCTCGCGTGCCCATCACATATGGCGGATCAGCGTATATCAGGACCTCCGGATAATGATATTGCCCAATCACCTCCAAGGCCGGCCGGCAATCAATCTGCGCGTCTTTGAGCCTCCTTGCCGCTTGCAAGATTCTGTCGGGCAATCCCTGCCACACCCGCATAGCTGCGGTACCCACCTTGCTCTGTATATTAAACCGCCACCCGGTCCTATCAGACGTCTTACTTCCTCGCCCCATCCACATCCGGACCAGCAGCCGGCGCGCGTCCTCCACTGGATCACCGGACACGACGTAGTAATCATCCGCACTGGCCGATGTCAGAAGGTCCTGCCATTCCTGCCGGGACCAAGGTGTTAATTCGATCAAGCGTACTAATTCCTCGGAACGTTCACGCAACACCCGAAAAAGATTGATAACGTGCCCGTCAAGGTCGTTTATGGTCTCAATGCGAGCCGGATCTTTGGTGAAGAACACGGCCCCGGACCCGAAGAACGGCTCAAGGTAGACTCTGTGCGGCGGCATGTAAGAGCAAATCCACCTCGCCAAGTTCCACTTGCTCCCTGGATATTTGAGAACCGGTTTAATGTCCATAGTGGCACCACCTAAATCTTGCTTCGACCGGCAATCAGCGCCGCGCCCGGAGAGCGAAGGCGCCATAAATTAACTGAGCCCTCTCATTCGCCAGTCCGGGCCATCCAAGCGGAAGCCGCGGCACATGTCCACGATCCGGGATACCAAGGCCGGCCCGACTTCGGGATAGCGATCCCGCAGGTCACGCAACCCCAGGTTGGTCGTTACGATGAGGGGGCGGTTTTCCCGGTACCGCGTGTCGATCACCTGGTACAGTGTTTGCTCCACCCAATCGGTCACGCGGTCCTTGCCCAGGTCGTCCAGAACCAGGACCGGCACGCTGGTCAACTCGTTCACCACGTCCCATTCGTCTTCCCGGGACCACTCGTCATATGTGCGCCTGATCCGGCCCAGCAGGCTCACGACGTTGCCGAACACGGTCCATTGAAGCTTGTCCAGCCGATGGTTAACAATGCATGCGGCAACGTAAGTCTTTCCGCGCCCCACCGGGCCGGACAAAAGGAGTCCGCCGGCGGGCTTGTCCGCAAACTCCCGGGCCTTGGCCAACACTTCACGGTTGTGGTCCGTGGCCACCGCGGCGTCGAAGGTTGCCCGGAGGTACTTTGCCGGCAAGCCGGAGCGCATCAGGAGCCGGTCTCGCTCGACCATGCGCCGCTGCCGTTCCTCTCGCTCCCTGCCCGCCCGTTTGGCCTCGGCGGCCTCCACCGCCCCGGGGCATGTGCAAGGCGCCGGCGGAATCCACCAGCCGCTGTCGGCCACCGGGGCCCACCGGTACCGCATCTCCGCGCCGCAGTGGGCGCAAGTCATCGGATCTGGCTCCGGCTTGGTTGCGACGCATGGGCCCGGGCCAGCGTCGTTACTGCCAGAACTTGTCCTCCCAGTCCATCGGGTCCCCATGGTCAGCACTTCGCCCATTGCCATTCCCCTTTCGCCTCTCGACGACCGGACCGTCCCGATAGTCCAGGAACGGACGGTTGGCGCCGTAGAAGGTCTTAGCGTGCTTGATGTACTCTGGTGCTGTGCGATTGCCCCGGCAACTGCCCGCGTAGTTGGTGGTGCAGGCAAGCAATAGCTCCGGAGTGTAGCCCTCTTTAACCCGGGCCCGCCACGCCTTGTAGGCCGCCTGCTTCTCCATCTTGCGCGGGTACGCATCCCAGCAGACCTCAAACTCCGGCGGATAACCGATCCTCACGGCAGCTTTCCCCGCGGTCGGGGCGGCAGGTTCTTCCTGGGTTATTTCACCCATTACCGTTCCTTCACCGGCCTTCTGTTGGCCGGGTCCTGGCATCCCTGCCGGGGCAGTCTTAGCACAATCCCGCTGCACATCCACGGTTTCCTCCGGCTTTTGGTCGTTGCCGGGGTGGGAAAATTCACCAGCGCCGTCAGGCGCGAGCATATTTTTTATACCCGAAGGGTAGATAGGTGGAAGGGTGGAAGGTATGGGGAATTCCGGGGACCCGCAGGCCCCTGCGTACCCCCGTGAATCCCTGTGGGGGGAAATTTTCCCCAATTCATCGGGACCCGGTATGCTTGACTCCATCTTGTCCTTGCCCGGACGCCTTTCCCGTCTGATATGGGTCTGGTACTTATACCACTTCTCAATGTCAGGTATGGCCATATACTGTTTGCCATCAACCTCATATAGGCGGATGAGGCCAACTCCGGCAAAGGATTTTAACGCATTGTCAATCACGTCAATCGTAACGATACTGTTACCAGGAAATATTTTAGCCTTTAACCTCCTGGGGCTGGCTTCGGCCCGCCCCCAATCATCGAAGGCCGTCAGAAGCCACGGCCAAAGCAGGGCCTCAAGGGGCGCCGTTTCAGCGATTTCCACCAAGGCTTCGTCTATGGATATGTCGCTTGAGATATACACCTTGCGGGCCAATAACCTCACCCCTAAACCGAAAACTCCTGTTGGCCTTCCCGTCCCGGGCCCCACCGGCTATAATCCTCCCAAGCGCACGACCGGTAAAGGTTCCGGTTGACCCACCGGCTAAAGGCCCGGAGCTTGTGGCCGGCCCCCTGGTAAAGCATCACAAAAGGTTCCACCCCAAGCTCTCGTAGCACCGCAAATCTATGCCAATCCTGTTCCCAAGTGGTGTTATAGCCGCAGAGCATGTAAAACCTCAGCCGGTAAGGCTTAATCCCAGCACGTATCAGGGCGGCCACGCCATTCCTAACGTGTTCCTCTATTTCAGGACGGTCCCAAGCAAAGTAGATTTGGTTGTTGGTGTTGTGCAGGTTTCTGATTCGTAAGTTGGCCAATTCCCTGGCAGCTAGATCTGTCACCATCCTGATATCCAAGCCCTGGGTAAAATGCACGGCTATCTTTTGGCGTCGAATCTCACGCAAGTGCTCCGGCCAGTCCGAACAAGCCAATAGGTTGGCGTCCAAAAGTATCAAAAAGTCGCCGTGTGCTATATCGCCCACCGCCGCCACGGTTCGGGCCGTGCGCCCCTCGACTGCCGGAACGACGCACCAGGGACAATCACCCGGGCAGCCCGCGGTGAGGCGCCCCAGGCCGTAGTTAATCCCGTACAGTGAATAGTCCGGTCGGCAGGTGTCGATCTCCGGCGGGAGGGTTATACCGGGGTCCCAACCGGGGCCGCCGACCACAACATCGCGGTGAACCTGCATCAATGCCTCGGCTGCCGGCCGGAGTCGTAAGAAAATGCAAGATATGTAGGTTAGGTCAGCTTGGCCTACACTGGTTACCTCGTCACCCCGGGCCCGGTGGTAAGCGGATACCTTCATAAGGGCTAAATTTGGAAATTCAGAACCAGAGCTAAGGTCTATTAGCCGCACTTTCATTGATTCTGCCCCCGCCCATCCCATTCCCATCCGCACGTCTCACAGCGGTACTGCCGCGGTTCTCCGGCCAATACCGTGGACGGGATCATCTTACCCGGTCGCGGAAATACGTCGCGGACACAGGGAAGGTGCCAAAGATAGCCCGCGGCATAACCTATTGGTTGATCATCGGGACTAGCTTTTTGTACTGCTTTAGGCATTGGTAATCACCGTCTGATCATCCTTCCGCACCGAAGACGGCCTCTACGTTTCCGGAAAAACAAATATGCCTGTGTTCAGTAACCAGAAGTCTCTCCTAACCTAACATGTTCTGGTTCGCCACATAAAACTTGTGACCCGGAGTGTGACGTAAAATCCATAACCTCATACTGATGACAGTCACACAACCTGGGTTCTACAAACCCGCACCTGCTTAGGGCGATGTCCAAATATTCCGGGTTGATGTCCACATACACCGAGTCCCGGTTGTAGCACATGGCTATTTCGGTAACGGTCCCGGAACCGCCAAAGGGGTCAAGGACCACCCCGGGCCGCCCCGCGCCGCCGCAGTGACATGCGGGAACAAAGGTTTCCGCTTGGACGGCCCGGTCCCGAACGTAAGGCTTCCCACATATTTCGCAGACACGGGGGGGCAGCCGAGGAGTAGGCAACGCTCGACGAGTTCTTTAGGAAATACGGCAAAATGAGGCCCCGGAAAAGCAGCGGTGGGAATTGTCCAAACGCTACGCGCGTTTCGGCCGGCGGAACAATCGAGGGAGCGAAACCCCCGGTGCGGCTTATAGGGCGCATGGCGGTTCCAGGACTCGGTTGACCGGTCGCGGCCGCCAGCGCCAGGGCCGTACCGTTTGTCCGTCACAAAGGCAATGGACGGCTCCCGCGCGGAGTTCACGTCATACCAATAACGCTCCGATTTAGTGAGCAGGAATATATACTCATGACTCCGTGTCGGCCGGTCCTTGACGGATTCCGGCAGCGGATTGGGCTTATGCCACACTATATCCTGACGCAGCCACCACCCGTCCGCCCGTAGAGCCAAGGCCACCGACCAAGGGACTCCTATGAGATCCTTGGATTTTAGATCGGACTTTGTGTGTAAATTTCTACATGTCTGATAGCCGCCCGCGCAACTGGTATAATTTTTACCGCCGGATGTGCCTCCATGCTTGGCGTCCCGGCTATAGCTGTCGCCCAAGTTGAGCCAACAGGTACCGGAGGTTTTCAGCACCCTCCGAACTTCACGGAAAACGCGCACCATGGTATTGACGTATTCTTCTATGGTCGTTTCCAGGCCGATCTGCCCAGGTACCCCGTAGTCACGTAACCCCATATATGGGGGAGACGTTATCACGCAGTCAACACTCTCTGCCGGTAGGTTCGACAACACGGCAAGCGCATCACCAACCCAAAAGCGATGGTTACTCATACCGCTCCCACCCTCTTTCCCGCTTTTCCAATGTGCCGGGGAGCACCCATACATCTGTATCCGACAGCCGGAAATCTCCTCGCTCGTTGGCCAGCAGGGAGAGCAGGATTTCATCCGCAATTCCCCGTGCCGCCGGCGGGGGCACCGCGTTGCCGATGCGCTCCCGCCAACGGGCATCCGACCGCCCGGCCAGAACCAGCGGCCGACCGTCGGGCATAGTGAGCGGCAAGCCTTGGAGCGCGGCGAGTTCGAGGGTCGTGAGCGGCCGGTGCCAGGTACCATCCTCCGAAATGATGACCCATACGCCGCTTCGGTCGTCGGCATCCCCCATCAATGGGGCCCTGGGGTCGGCCACCGCCGCAGTGCCGGAGTGGACACTGCGGGCCCCCGTGACCGTGGAGCCCGGTTGCTCCCAGGCTTGCACCCCGTACAGTCCGTTTCGGGCCTCGCACCTTATCCGTGGATCGGCAACGGCCGCAGGGCAGTTGCTGCTGGAAACCCTGGCACCGGCGATGATGGCTTGGGCCGGCTCGTTCCAGTCCAGGACTCCGTACAGTCCTGGGCTGCCGGCGAAATTGCGCCCAATGCCGGCGGACAATCGGGGATCAGCAATCGCTGGCGCCCCTGACCCGAACCTGCTGCCCGTGACACAGGGCCCGGGCTCTTCCCATCGGACCACGCGATATACGCCGGGATGCCGGCTGTCTCTGTCGGGCAGGCGTAGGTCGGCCACGCAGGCCGCGTTGCTGCCCTTGACGGAGGCGGCGCCCGTCACGGTGGCCCCTGGCTTGGCCCAGTCCTGCACTCCGAAGGGCCCGCCCCCGCGGGGAACGTAAAGCAACCGGTAGTCCTCGGGCGCTATCGTCTGGAGATCCCTCCAATCGCCGCCAGCCGGAATCAGGGCCAGACGTATCCATGTACGCTTGCTCAGCCTCGGAAGCCGATGTAGAGGCCCCATGGCAGGGTCGTCCGGCATCGGAAGGTGGCCTATAACTTCCCCTATTGAGCGGACGCGGCGGGTGAACGGTCGATAAATGAATCCGGGTACTTTAGCGGGAAGACGCGCGATGAGAAGGTATCTGCGGCGATGCTGGCCCAAGCCGCCTATCTCCCCGCAGTCATGATATCCTTCCGAAAATACGTACCCCTGCCGTCCTAGCAAACGTTTCACGTCGGCCAGGAGCCCCGCGCCCCGGCTGGTGATCCGCGGCACGTTCTCGATCATGATGACCGCCGGCAGGTTGTCGGTGAACGCCTCCAGCACCAGGCGTATTCCCCGGGTGACGAGGCCGTTCAGGGCCTGATACTTGTCGCTGGCCGCCCGGGCGGACGGCAGCAGGCCGGAGAATGCCTTGCATGGCGGACTCGTGAACACCACGTCCGGGTATTCCCCGCCGGTGGTGGCCAGAAGGTCGGCGGGCGCAGCCTCCCGCCACCCCTCCGGGGGTGTCCGGCCGTGGAAGGCGATATACTGGGCTCTGGTGAACAGGTCCATCTCCACGGCCGGGGCCCTGGTAAGCGCCCGAAAGTCGGCGCAGGCTTCGGGGTCCACGTCGATCCCGACCACGGTCCGGAACCGGCCGACCATGCCGCGGTACTCGGCCATGGCCGCCTGGAAACCCAAGGCGGCGCCTCCCAGGCCGGAAAACAGGTGCATCACAGTGTATTCTTTCATCTGTCGGCCTCCCCGTACCCCCGGTGTAATCAGCTATCCTGACACGCTTCGTACTCGCCGCACCACCAGTCTCCTGGTACCGGAGGCCACAGGAATCGGCATTCCTTACGGAAATCAGTCACGAATCCAGGCCTAGGCGCATAGCGTCGGCAAACGTAGTCGCCCTTAACCTTTTTAACAAAACGGCAATTGGAGCATGTTTCGTTATGGCGGTCATCTGATGTGCTCATATCCATTCTCCTTTTCATTGATCACACAGCGGGGAATTCGCTGTATTCCTGTCCGTCCAAGAGCCGGCCCGCGATCTTTTTGCCAATACGGCCCCAGTACTCTTTTCCGAGAAAAACGTCTACTGAACTTGACTGGTATATCTTTCTGGTAGGAATAAAACTCTGATCTTGCTCGGGAAGTACCTGACTTGCTGGTAATAGGTCTCCCCAAGACTTAAAGAAGAAAGGTACGTCGGCGTTCCTGCATTGATCCCTCAAGCTTCTAACCCAATCCGGGTGCATGGGGCGCGAACCATGGCCCGTTTCGCCACCACAGATTACCCAATCCACTCCCGTTTCCGGGCAGTTGGGAGTAAGTCTTGGCTTGCAGCCGCGGAGACCATCCTGGCAATAGCACTCACCGTCGAAGGGCTTAAAGTCACTCAAATCAATCGGGCCCAACATGGGTTCCATGCTTACGAACCGCAATGCCGCCGGGGTCCATAGAAGTATCGGAATACGCTCGTCGGCGCGTTTCTGATCCTCGACAGTTGTCCCCACCCACAAATTGGGCAGCGGCCAGAGTTTGTCTGGAATCATGCCGCAATAAGTGTTAATCTGATAGCTGCCGCCGACATGCCGCCACAGGTCGATTTCCGCTCGTCTGTCTACACGTCTTTCCGGGGAAGCGAAATATTCCAGCATTCGGGCTGGACGCTTGGTCAATACCATGAACGTATGCTGCGGTGCCAGGGCCACCACGGCCATGATCTGGTCCACGAAGTCGAACGGCACGTCATCATGGAACAGGTCGCCCATCGAGCATACGAAGATTCGCCGCGGCTTGTGCCAATGTAGCGGGTCCAGCACCCGTTCGGGGTGCAGGGTGACCGAAAATGGGTTGCCTTTGAGGTAGCCATACCTCCCGGCCAACCGGCGGGCAAACCTTTGGGCATAGCAGTTCAGACATCCCGGCGAGACCGGTGAGCAACCGCTGACCGGGTTCCACACCGCGTCGGCCCATTCGATCCTAGTTTTAGTCACAGATTGTCACCTCCTTCGGTAGCGAAGCACCGTCATGAACATTGCCAACGATACGCCAGTTACTACCCATACCCTCATTGTTCCATTGATCAATCGCCCAGCCTATGGCTGTCTGGTCATAATCCATGCCCTTGACCTCTACTACGTAAGCACCGCTCTCTTTGAATACGCAGGTCACGTAATGGTCTCCATACTCGTCAGTCACAAGGAGATAGTCCCCCTCGTATATGGGATTGTTCTCCGTGTCCATATAGCCCGTGAACTGCCCGACCGTTTCGGGGTCTACCTGTTGCCAGCCTTTTGCCGAACGGCCACGGACGGCCTGCCCTATCCAAGCTGTACCGTCCTGCTGGATCACGATGAAACCAACCACCCACACGCCGTCCGAAATACGCTTCCCACGAAACTTAATTTGTCGCATCGGCAGCCACCTCCATTGCCTACGTTTACTCTGGTACCCTTCGGCCACAAAGATGAATCTTGCCGCGGCTCTCTTTGCGGACAACCAGGACCCTGTTGCCCGTTCCATCCTCGTCCCAATATACGCTAAACTTGGCCACGAGGCCCCACCTCCAACTTCCCCGCCCGGGCCAAGGCGAGCTTGGCCAAGCAGTCCTCGTAAGCGTCCCGCCGCGCGACGGCCTGGGCCCAATCGCGCGTTCCTGGCTTGGCCTCCTGCACACTTACGGCGGCGGACATTGCTCGCGCCCGGAGGTATATTGCTAGGTCCTCAATTTGGCACATGATGTCGCCTCCCTGACTATTTTAGAAGCAATCTCACGGTTATGGTCGGCTGGCGCCAGCGTGAACGCTCGGGCATAACCACATATCGGGCACCACAGCACCACGATTCGGTCCCGCAGCAGATCTCCATGCAGTTCCGCGCCGCAGCCCGGACATAAGTATCTGCCATTCGGAGCAATGGTCTTCGAATAACACTCCCGGCAGCACGGTTCCCCGGTCAATGGGCTGATCAGGTCCATGTTCCGATCCCAACACGTATGGCATATGCGTCTAGCGTCAATCATCACAGACCGCTCCCATATAACCTAGAATACTTTCAGCGACGAACCTAACGTACCACGAAGTCGTACATAATGGGCTTCCCATTTCTTTCTGTTTGGCCGATGACTGGCGAAGAGGCCGGCGACCAAGAGTACACTTCTCCGCTTAGCTGGTTTAAAAATAGATGTACGGGATTGGCCGCCAAAGGGGGCCTATCACCGAGCCTTCGACCGCCGCAATAGGCGCATTCGTTCTTACTGCCAGCCCAAATGTATTGAGCCTCTCCGCAATCTGGGCACGCCGTCTTTATTACGTACTCAACCCTTCTGCTCTGAGATGCTATCAATTTACTCACCACCTTGACAAAGCGCAAAGTTTATCCCACAGGAACGGACACTTGACGCATCTCCTCATATTCGAGGCCGGAAAGAACCTGGAATTCATAACCATTCCAATACAAACCAGCATTTTCTCCAGGAAATGGCCACAACTCGCAATCAGTAGGTGTTCCGTCCTCCAGAAATAATCTTTCCCTAATGACACCGTTTGAGGCCAGAAAATGTCGAAGCTTGCGGCCGAATTCATATGTCATTTATCATCACCCCCTATCACCTAGAAAGCCAAAACCACTCCGCAATCAGTTAACCCAAGTCGTGCCGCAACTAAGGCATCGGTATGTGACTGTATCCGGCTTAACAAGCCAATAATCCTTGCCAGCATGTCCGCATGTGGGACAAGCTATTGGGGGCTGACCGTCCTGAGGTTTCACCCCGGCAAACATGTCCCTAATATAGGAAGCAACCACCTCGAACCGATCAAATTCCTCGTATAACTGAGAATTTTTACTTCGTTCCAAGATGCAATAGTTTTTGTTCCCGACAATCTCCATCACAAGCCTCGACATTCTCCCTCACCCCTTTTTTTAAGGCAAATTTTAAGGCCAAAACCACAGCACGAAGGGCAACATCACCATGCCGGCCGACAGGGCCAGGATCGCCCCGACCAGTGGGATGCAGCCGCTCCACCGCCAACGGCGGCTGCCCGGGCGAACTCGGCTGAACTTCGCTTGGCCAGCCGGGTACGCGCGTGCCACGAGTGTAACTGACTTCACACTAGATCACCCCTAATGGCGCCGCCTACTTGTCTCAACGGCATTCGTGTAGATAATAGGCCGCAAATTATCATATTTGCGATTAGGCCACTGCCAATTATCCCTACGACTGTGAGGCGTGGACATCAGCCGGCGCAATGTTTTGACGGCCATGCGCACATCAATCCGACTGCAGCTCCCTTGTCTTGCCATGCGCGATCCCTTCCCCTATTTGGCTTCGCGCCGCCGCCACCGGGCAGCGGGCACAGTATGAGCGCAATAAATAGCCACATTTCAGCACACGAGATATAGATACTATGACTTCCGGCATGATGGGCCTTCGATTCGTCTCTATCCGTGTGACCGTAGATACACTTAGGCCCACCAGCGAACCTAGCTGCTTTTGTGTCATGTTCGCATTTATGCGAGCGACAGCGACTTCCTCGCCCGGCGTTAGATCGACATATCTCATGGCGTAAAATCCCTTTCCGAAAATATTGCAGACATCGGCACAATCTTTCGGTATGCTCTTATATGGCACGAAGCTTTTTCCGGATCGCGGCCGCAACCTCGGCGTTACGGCGCTTGGCGGCGGCCCCCGGGGCCTCGTCTGGTGTGGCTAGCCACGATTCCAGGCTCGCCGCCGGGATAACGATCCGCGAGTGTTTTCCCGTGTCTGTCCGTTTGGCTGGCAACTGCCCACAGTAGACCATTCGCTTCACCGTACTCGCACTGACCCCAATAAGCACGGCTACTTCGTCAACGGTGAACGCAAGGCGTTCCATCATTTTCAGCCCCCATAAGAGGATGTGATTCCATGTACCACGTTCACTTGCTAGCCAGCAATGACCACGAAGACCTCCAAACCCTGATTAACGCCTGGTTGCGCCGCGTCCGCCCGGAACGCATCCACCAAATTGCCTTCGTGGCCGACGGGACCAAGTGGACCTACTGCGCTTTGGTGCTCTGGAGCACCCCGGATGGTCCGGGCACCAAAAAGACCGGCGCCAAGCGCGGCGAGGGTTAGTCGCCGGTCGTGCCGGTCTTTTCTTTGTGCTCATTCACGACAGCCATGAATAGATCTTCCACAGACTTATTGAGAGCCTTGGCGATTCGTACGGCCCTTCCCAGCGTTGGCCTCTTGCCTCTTTCATAATGTGCATAAGTCGAACGGTCAACCCCGGCAAGGTCGGCCAGTTGCTGCTGCGACATCCCAGCGTTTTTTCTAGCTTGGACTAATGACTGGTTCATCTAAATCCCTCCCCGGCGTGTGTCTTAAACACATTATAGTGTGCAGCGGAAATACTGTCAAGGGGTTCAAAAAATTTTTGTGTAGAATTTACACAACAGTTTTTCTACTTCACAAAATGTGATAGTATGAATAGGGGGGTGTGGCGTGAGCACACTGGGAGACCGTTTAAAGGCAGCCCGGAAAAGAGCCGGCCTTACTCAGGAAAATGCTGCAAACATGCTAGGAGTCGGGAGAGCCACGCTGGCCAATTGGGAAGTCGGACGTGCGGACCCCAGTACTGACGATGTTAGATCAATGGCCAAATTATACAAGGTTTCCGCTGATTATTTGTTGGATCTAGCGCCAATCGCCGAACCCATTCTCCCCGCCCTCGACTCGTGGAAGCAGGCCCCTGACTTCCCCGCGGCCCTGCTGCTTATTTCCGAGATCCAGGACGTTCACGGCCTCAGCCCCGGCCAAGCAATGGACATGATGAAGGAAGCGGCAGAATACTTTGGCTTTCGGTTGCCGGACGTGGACCCCCGGCAAAAGGCGGCCCACACCAGCGGCCCGGCGTCCATGGGCGGCTCGGGCATATTCAGCAAACGCAAGCGTAAGCGGGAATGAGCGTTCAATAGCCTCCGCTGATTGCGAAAAATGGCCTTCGCTGTACGGCAAATTGGTACCCCAACTCCATAAAGTTTTGTGACCGAAATGCCGATAACCCTTTAGGGATCGTTACACCTAGGTCTCAGGGGGAATCCGGCCTGTTTGACGTCCAAGCGTTGCTGTACCTCGCTGAGGTGGTAATGGGAATCAACGTAGTGTACTCCGATCTTCATTCCCAATGCCCATACCACGACGGGTACGCCGACCTGGCCAAGCGGGAGATCGGCATCGAAAGATCCATCAGGGGTACCCGGCAGGAGCGGGCTGTCCTCGCGGAGGAAATCGCCCATTTCCTCTTCGGTGTTTACGCCGACCATATAGCATATCATGACACCCGATATTGGCAGATGAGCCAATGGGAGAGGGATCTCCTCCGGGCCGCAGTGGCCCGGGAGGAGCGCTTGGTCGCCGAGTGGGCCTCCGGCGTCCTGATTTCCGACGTGGCATTCTGGCAATACAAAGCCACGGGGCCCCATGAGTGGTGGGAATGGACAGAGGAATTTTGGGTGCCGAATTGGATCTTGGAAGCAAAAGTTGGGTTGATCCGCGTTAGAATGCGTGAAAACGGTTTGCGTCCATTACGGTGGCGCGAGCTTGTCAAGAGATAACCGCTGTGACGGAGTAAGAGACTATGAAAATTCCTGCGCCGCCTACGACATGGCCAAAATGGGCTCAAGATATATTCTATGCAAATAACCAATTAAAAGGCGGATTTGCTTGGCTCTTTACCCACTTAGTCCGTCCCTACTGGAAGACCGAAGCGGTTTCTCTTTTTGGTATCGTTTGCTTATTCGCTATCTTGTACATATTTGGGGCCCTAAATAAATACATCGCAAACTACAGATATAATACAGAGATGGACCGCCTGAAGAAAAATGCAATTAAGTTATTGAGACAACAGCGCAAGCAGGAGCGTAAAGATTGGGCTAAATATAGGTTACAGAAACTAATTCACCCAAATGAAACCTACGTCCTAAAGTATTTCCCGTTTAATGATCCCGAAGTGGCTATAAAATGTACTGATACTATAAGCAATAGGGGTAGGGATTTCGAAATTGTACTCTCTAAGCTGTTTAAGGATATGGGATACGATGTAGACTTGGGATCTGGCAGCCAGGACCACGGGGTTGACATGATAATAATCAATAAGTCAACTGGAAAACGTGTAGTCGTGCAAGCCAAGCAGCGCAAGCGCGGAGCCTTGGTCGGCGTGGACGCCCTTGGCGATGTTCTTCGTGGAATGTCATGGACAGGCATTCCCCGAGGCCTGATCGTTACTAATCAACGCTTTACTTCCTACGTGCATGAGGAGCAGGAGCGTTGCATGGTCCAATTATGCGAACGACAACGCTTAGAGGCTTGGATTCGTCAGGCAGGTTCAGGTATACGGCTGACAGATTTTGATTGATGTCTTGCAGTATTACAAACCTAAGTATGATATTAGGCAAATCAAGGGGGTGCTACTCGTGCCTGGATATATAAAAATGATCCCAAAGGGCTATTACCGGGTCACCGTGGAGGCCGGCAGGGACCCGGCCACGGGGAATCGGAAAAGGGTTGTCCGATACGTCCACGGGCGGGAGGCTGAGGCCAAGGACCTCCTAGCCAAATTAATGGCCGAGATAAACAGTGATACATATCTTAAGCCGAATAAAATTACGGTGGCCCAATGGCTTGATACTTGGCTTCGGGAATATAAGAGTATTGATCTTCGTCAAACATCACTGGAAAGTTATACTCAAATGATAAATACCCACGTGGTCCCCTCTATAGGTGCTATGCCACTGCAAGCTTTGAGACCTGAGCACCTTCAAGCACTATATCAGCGCAAGTTGCTGCAAGAAGGTAAGTCTGCTAGGACGGTTCAATACCTGCACCGAATCATCAACGGGGCCCTTAAGCAGGCGGTGGCGAGTAAGCTGCTCGCCACGAACCCAAATGCGGCCACGCGGCCGCCGGCGGTAAAGCGGCCCGAACCGAACACGCTGCCGCCTGATGATTTTAACTCGTTCCTATCCGTCCTAGAAGGCGAGAGGCTTCGCGCCGCTTACATCACCTTACTAGGCACGGGTCTACGTCGGGGGGAAGTCTTGGGTCTTAGGCGAATGGACATTGATCTTCACCAAAAGATCATTCATGTGCGTCAACAAGTCGTCAAGACGAACCACGGCACCGCTATAGTCTTGCCAAAAACGGATAAATCTCGCCGCGCAATACCGATTCCCGGCTTAGTGGCCCAAGTCCTCGCCCAGCACATGGAGAAGATGGACCGAAACGGTGCGTGTAGCCCCGACTCCTTGGTGTTTCCTTCTTTGGCCGGCACACCGATTCACCCCCGCAATTTCCACCGCAAATATAAGCAGTTGTTGCATCGGGCGGGTCTGCCCAACCTCAGGCTCCACGACCTTCGCCACACTTATGCTACCCGGCTATTAGAGCTCGGAGAGGACATCCGTGTCATTCAGGAACTGCTGGGCCACTCGTCTTACAACCTGACCGCAAACACTTATTCGCATGTCGGCCAAACCTTAAAGGTTCGGGCGGTGACCAAGCTGGACGAATTTTTCGGCACCGGGTTCGGCACCGGGCACCAATCAGGCACCAACAGTCAAAAACAGAAGGCCCCCGATCCCGGGAGCCCTTGATTTTACTGGTGAGCCATCGGGGACTCGAACCCCGGACACCCTGATTAAAAGGCAGGTGATGAGCCCCTTCGCAACCCCTGGATAGACGGCGAGCAACCCGCAAAGCCGCACCGTGCCTAGCTTTCCTCTCTGCTCATCACGTGCATGACGACCATAATCAACCACCTGATGTCATGGTGTCGGGCACCAAGCGGGCACCAAAACGACCTCCGAATGCACCCTTCCCGACCGCTATTACGGCCCAGGCGGCGCCGGCAAATTATACGTGTTGCCGTTGGTATCCGTCTCCTGCGTCACGTATGACCAAGGCATCGGCTCCGGTGCCACTTGGGCCCCGGCCGACCCATAGAAGTCCAGCACGTTGGTGCCCGTCGGCACGGAGATCGTTTGCAGGCCGTTTCCGTACACGTCGGTCGAGCCCAGCGTATATTCATAGGGCACTGGGCCTGTGCTCAGTGGCTTACCGTTTTGGTCAGTCGGTGTATATGTACCCGTCTCCCAAAAATAGACAGTAACGTAGGTATTGCCATCAAAATTGATATTATCAAACGTTACGGTCTGAATAGAATTGCCGTTTCCTCCGTTGAAGTACATGCTACCGGCAAACTGCTTTTGAAAATCTCCCTGGCGCCCATACCAGAATATCGGGGCTTTCTCGGTAACTGTCCCAGCGAAGGCTTGAGCCGGCGTCAGAATGACCAGCAGGGCCGAAACCAGCACAAGGAACTTTTTCATAATAATTACCTCCCTACTGATTTCTTCGACACGGCCTTTTCCAATCTTAAGATCCTGATTAATGATTGCCCAAAGGTACCTATATCCCCACGCCCGGGCCGTATCACCAATTATGCCGATCTAGCCCCTTGCATTCACTCGCCAAGGGCGGTAAAATATAAGTGGTCGGGAGAGGACTGGACCCTCTCCCGAAGGTACCGGTGGTTTACTTGGGGCGCCTTCTGGGGGAGGGCGCCTCCCTCTTTCTTATGGCTTTCCTCAGCGCGACATACGCCAGGGCAACCTTAAGTGAGAGGAGCGCGATCCCTAGAAGGTGTTCCACCATGGTAGACCACCTCCCTCTTCGGGGCGGGGTAGCCTCGCGGCTGCGCCACTCCCCCGACCACTGGAAACGGCGGTTTCCCGCCGGTTTCCGGCTGGAGGTTCCCTATCCAGTTGTCAAGGATCTTTCTTGGACCTATCTTACCACAACCATTTTGATTATGCAATACGTTTTCAAGATTTTTTCCTAAAGATTTTTTAAGGTTTCATAAAGCCACTCTGCGAATATATTCCGCCACCGAAAGCCCCGCCAGACGGGCTTTTTCCTGCAACCGGGCCCACTCCTCATCCGTTAGCCGGATGGGGTGGGCCTTGGTCGGCTGACCCGTCCGGGACTTCCGGCCGGCACCGATCCGCTTCCCGCCGTGCGTATTTGGCATGGTCGTCACCTCACGACCAGTATATACAGATTCAAGGCGAGAGGCAAGGGGCCGGTACTCACCGGCCCGCCCGGGCCCGCCGATCCGCCCACCAGTTGACCAGGTGTGCCAAGCCGATACCGATGTCCCGGGCAACCTTGAAGGCGGCAAGCCAGAGGAAAAGCCCCAACGCTATGCCCAGAACCATTTCAATAGTGCTCACGCTCATTCTTTGTCTCCTTCCCGCCGGGGCCGCCACCCCGGCCCGTATTCCCCACCCGGCCCGGCCAACCCGGGCCGACGCTGGCGGCTTAAAGGGCTTGGGCTGCTTTCAATGCGGCCAGCCTGCCGCGGTAAACAGACCCAATGACTTGCTCGACCTCCGACCGCCTGTATTCGTCGCTGCCGGCCGCAAGATCCACCAGCCGACTCGCTTTCCGGCTCAGGCTTACCGCGGTCACGCGGTAGCCCTTCTCAAATAAGATGTCGGCGATTTTGGCCACGTCCTGAGGGTCCAGAAATAATTCGTTCATAGGTACCGTCCTTTCCTCTGTCCCGAGCAACGTTAAAAGCGGCGTCCCAGAGAAATATTTAAATTGGGTCGGTTAGAGCGGCCCCAGATCGCTCCGGGGCCGCAAGTGATTAATTCGCCCGCTTCAACTCAGCCATCCGATCCGCTAAGATCCAGAGCGCCTTATTGAGGCGGATGTCGCTGTCGATCCCCTGCACCGGCCGGGTCGTCGTGCGCCGGCCGCTGGCCGACCGACCCTCCAGGCCTCCTTTAATGAGGTTTTCCTGCACCAGGTTGAACGTCGCCCACAAGTTGGGGTCGCTGTCGCACGACCGCCGCGGCTTGAGTACCTGCTGCGGGGTGATCGGCGGCTGGTCCTCGTACTTCAGGGCAAGAGCGGACTCGGCGAACGCGATCTTCTCCGGAAGGGCCAGCGGCGTGGCCTTCATCCCCTCGATGGAGCCGGCCACCCGGTCAAACCCGTCCACCACCCTGTAGGCGGCATCGATCACGTCATGCACCCGGATGTTGCCCCCGCTGTGTCGCACCCGAATGTCCTCGACCACATCCCCCGCGACCAGCCCGTTCTGACAGACGAACCGGAAAATCCCGGCCATCATCTGATAGGAACTGGTACCGTCGTGACTGTTGACGAGCACGATCTCCGGGGTCATCTCTCCGACAATCTGGCCCGGATGGCAGAGGCGAAGCATGTGCTTCGTGTACTCCGTCTTCCCCTCGTCACGGCAGCGCGACTGCGCCACCATGAACGGCTGGAAGCCCTCCCTGCGAAGCCCGTCGAGAACCGCGATGGTCGGAATGTATCCGTACCTCTCCGTCCGGGACTCGTGCGGATGCTCGGCAAAGATGCTCGGGGCGATCCGGCGAAGCTGGTCGTTGTCCAATGGCGTATCCTGCCGGAATGCGACGCTGTTGTGCCCAAAACGTGTTGCTAATGTCATTGGTTATCCCGTCCTTTCTCCTTTGGCCGGCCCCAGCGGGGCGGCCGTGATTGTTAAGTCAATTATATAGCTAGCTAGCTAGCTTGTCAAGCACCTTCGAGAAAATTCTTCGAAAAATTTTTGACCGGCTTGACGGGATAGCTAGCTACCTATATAATTGTACTCGGGGGGATGGTAAATGCAGGTACAATTGGCCACAAAAATTTCTCCTGAGACATATCAAGCACTGGACCGTTACGCGAAGACTTCCGGCCGCTCAAAGAGCAGCATCATAGAGGAAGCGCTTAGGCGCTACCTCGAAGAGGAAAGCAGAAAGCCCCCCGCAGACCATGGTTCCGTTTAAAAGCCCATAGGGGCCCCATCAATTCGGGACTCCTGTCTTCGCACGTGCTCGCTGGCGCCTCCAAATGGACGGGCAGGATGGATCATACCACCCCGCCCGTTATCGCCGCTCCTAAGCGGCGGTATAAATGGAATATATGGCAATACTAACCTATTTTCCGCACTTTGGCCTGCTCCCCGGCCAGCCACTGGGCCAGCCGGCGCCGTGACCGTCTGGCGCCGATCCATTCCCCAGCCATGCGGACCACCCCGGCCAGTTCCCGGGCGCTCAGGCCCACCAAGTAACACACCAGGAGACCGAGGCCCAGGCCGAATCCCAAATGAAACCCCTGCATCAGCGCATCGTTATCCATGCCATTTCCCTCCTCTATTCCCACGCTATTCGATCCACGGCCGCGCGAAGGTCCGCAGTGGAAGGTGCCGTATATCTCTTCGTGACATCGAGGCTGCTGTGGCCGGCCAGCGCGGCCACCTGGTCCAGCGGCACGCCCCGGTCCAGCAGGTTCCGGCAGAATGTGTGCCGGAGGCTGTGGGGCGTGGCCTCCAGCGGCGGCCGGGCCCGGGCCACGTACCCGGCGAACATCTGCTCGACGGCGGAAACGCTCATCGGCCGGCGGCGGCGGCTCGGGAACAAGGGCCCTTCCGGGTTCTTGGTCAGCCAATCGGACAGGATCTTGCGGATAGTGTTGTTAAGCGGCACCTCCCGGTATTTGTTGCCCTTCCCCCTGCGTACGCGAACCACTCCTTTGCGCTCGGATACGTCCAGGTCCGCCCGGTCCACAGCGCATACCTCGGCCACGCGGAGCCCGGCATGGAGCATCAGCCCGATTATGGCCATGTCCCGGAGGTTCCCGCCGGCCGTAACAGCGCGAACAAGGGCGGCCTGCTCGTTTCGCGTGAGCCACTTGGGTTGGGGCGGGCCGGCGGTGGCCACCAGGCGGATCTCTCCCACGGGGTTGTCCCTGATTTGGCCGGTGGCCACCAGCCAACCGAAGAACACCCGAAGGCCGATCAGGTGCTTGTTTACGGTCGCCGGCGCCAGCGGTCGGCCACGGCGGCCGGCCCGGGAGGATTGCAGATAGTCCCGGTATTCCACCAAATCCAGCGGGGACATGGCGGGTGGATAGAAGCCTCCGTAGTGGTCGGCCGCCCAGGCCGCGAAAGCCCTCACGGCGCCCGCGTAGGTGCCGACTGAAGCCCCTCTATCCGCGGCCCGCAGGTGGGCCTCGAAGGCCGCAAGGCACTCGGCCAAATTCTTTGGAGTAAATTTCTCCACATAAAGGACCTCGCCCATAGCAATGCACCCCCTGTTTTCGGGCCCGGCTGACCTCGGCGGGCCCGGCCAACTGCAAAGAATGTATCTTCTTTGGACTAGGACCGCTGATCCGCCAGTTCGGCCGCGCGGGCCAACGCGGACATGTCCACCGCCGGCACGCTTGCGCGCCTGCCCATCAGGAGATCTACTACATGGGCAGCCACCCCGCCCCCTCGCAGATCCTCGGCCATAGCACGCCGAAGATCCTCCGGTGAGCACGCTCCGTACCGTGCGACTATGTACCGCGCGGCCCGGTCGGAAATATGATGCCGATCCCGCCGCCCTGATGCACCGGGGAAAAGATAGTCATCCGGCCGGAGTCCTTCGGATTCAATATATCGCTGCACCACATGGGCCGTCTTCTGGGTCAATGGTACTGGCGCACAGGGAAACACCAAGATGCGGCGGCCTTTCGTGTCTATGTCGATCACGCGCAGAGAAACGATCCTGGAAAGACGGAGACCCGTGGTGGCGAGAAGCCGTACCAAGGCAACGTCCCGGAGAGAACGGGCCCTTTCGGCGTTGGCGACGAGTTCGTTGCGCATGTCCCTATACGTTGCGCGAGAAGCCCTGTCACGGTCCTTGGGCACCGAAATGGGACCCAGCCGCCTGCCCGTTTCCCGATAGACCCACCCGGCCACAATGGCCACCCGGGCCCGGATAGTTGCACTGGCCATGGACAAGTGGTTGCTCAGATAATGAACATAATCCACCACTTCCATGCGAGTGACGTTCTCCGCGCGAAACTCCTCCTGAACGGCGACGCGGAACCAATCAGCAAATTGGCTCAGCGCCACCCTGTAATTAGCCACGGTTGCCTCAGTCGCTGTCACTCGGGCCAAGTAATTTTCAATGACCCGCGAGACATCTTGCATGTCGGACCAGCCTCCTTGCAGATAGCTTTTCGGGTACGGTATCGGGAACCTCATGGGGCTTGCTGATCGACTCTCGCTCCAGCCTACGTTCCTCGTTTTTGCGCAATCGTTCCACATATTCCTTGGGAGCTATATAATACCATCTCCCCAAAAGACGGATGCGAAAAACGTTCTGCTTTTTTGCCCAAACACTACGGGTACGGGCAGGGATTCTGGAGGCTTCTATTGTATCGAACCCTAGCTTTTTCAAGATGTCTACGTGCTGCCGATGAACATGTGAGACATACCACTCCAAATATTTTTTGGTCCATTTGATCAAATCTACTGTCGTGTATTTATGGGGATTGTGGTAAAAGCACTGGTACGGATTCGCTACGAATTTCCCGGTCTCCAAGCACAACCCCCGCCTTTCTAGTAACTGTCCTAATCCTGCGCGTACCATTGTCGGCATTAGCCTTTTCATTAATAGCAGTGAGCTCTACAATGAAATCACGAAATCCGGACTCGGTACTGGGAAAGTCAATAGAGTATATCATTTCGTAGCTGTCGTATAGCCCTAAATCCATGATTTTTTTCGCCTTCCACATTGGCATATGGAAGGTGCGAATCCGCCTCTGCCGTTGAAAGTCCCATACTTCCCAATGGAACCCCCGCCGCCACTTTTGACAATCTACCATTATATTAGTGAGGTTCCGAATTCGGCTATCTATATTGTAGATAGTCGGACTCGAAAAGAAGAACGACGACCGGAGCTTGCGCATATACATAAGGAACTGTGTCAAGTATACATTTTTCCCCCGCGAGAATAACCGACTATCTAGATTAATATGGGCCTCGTCAATACATACGATGCTTGACTCAGACCTAGCCACATCAAAGAATGCTTTATGGCCAGTGATTCGCTTGCTGTCGGCTAAAGCATAATTTGCAAACAGATTAGTTTCGATGTCATGTCTTTTGGCCCGTGCTTTGAAATAATGAGCAAATAGACTCATGCCAAAGGTTTTGCCGGAACCAAGATTGCCATTAAAGACCCAAATAAACACTTTGCTTTCCCCCATTCTGGCACGGGCAGTTTTGTCTACCCGTGCCATTCTTAGACTTATCGCCCGCCCAAACCAAACAATCCAGGCTTATGTTGCGGTTCTCGCGGGGCCCTTTCGGACTCAAACTTCTTGGTGATGATATCCATATAAACGCCAGTGGCACCAAGGTACTTGCGCAAGCTATCAAAGGCGTCACGGAAGGGCTTATATATCTGGTTCTTGCCGCCGTCTCGAAGGTCTAGCCTCTCGCACACCGCATACGCCGCTATCTGCCGCGGGTCCAGCGCGTAGGCATGCCCCTCCATAAATTTCAAGACCTCCAGGAGTTCTCCGCTAGAACCGCCCTGGGGGAATAATTCCCCCTCCATGACTTCCTGTAGGGTTTCTTTAGCCAAAGGTATACCTCCTTAATGATGTAATATTAGAATAGTGAGGAACCACCCGAGCAATACGGCATACAATGGCCAATTCAGAGGCGGTTTGGCATAAGGGTCCTGGAATCGGAAGAGCTGTCGTAATATTTGAGACTGCTCTACATCACGAAGGTGCTTGGCATCCTCAAGATAAGGTGCGCTGCAATTATAGATGTACACCAGCCGCTTGCCTATCGGGTCGAATTTGACAAGGGCGTCCTTTTTGGGGAAAGTTAATTCCCCGGTCGTAAGATGGGTAGGCGATTCCTCCAAGGGAATGTACTCAATGATTTCCTTGTCCGACAAGACTACTACCTTGTTTCGTGGCCCCTCTTCCCGCTGGTCCTTGCGGCTGCCACCCATGATCCAATCCACAAAACTCATGCGGCCTCTTCCTTTCGGGCACAAAATTTATTGAAGATGTACAATCCTCCCTGTACCACCAAACGAAGTACAAGAAATGTGTAGTATACAGCGCACATGATGGTGATAAATGTCATATAGACTATGGCATCACCATGAGCCGCAACCATTTTATCCGACCAAAATGACGGGTTGCGCAAAATATCAAGAAACTGTTGTACTACGTCCACGACGATACCTCCCCACTACGCGGCCCACAACCCACTCCACCACAGCATCAGCGGCCCACAGAACCAAGTAAACCAAGACGACAACCGCGCCAGCGAAAACATCCCTACTGGCCATCGTTGCCCCCGCCCATGAATTGCGCGGCCAAACCCATCAATGCGCTCAGATCTGGGACCTTCCCGGGCGCCGGGGCGGGCGCGTCGATCTTGTTCTTGGCGGCAATTTTGGCCATCCGATACTTCATCCAAGTGAAGGGCAATAGACCGACAAACGCACCAAGGATAAGACCAGACGAGAGCTGAAAGGCCAAGGCGAATAGAGACATTATTGCTCCTCCTTCTTGTGTGTAATGATCCACCACCATATTTTGATATCAAGAATCACATCATCATATTTATCTCGCAACCTCCTTGCCAATTCTTCGTTTAAGGCATCCAAGGTTCGAATAATTTTCAAATTTACTTACCCCTTTCTTCTTTAATCTGACTTATAATCCTTTCCATAACAGCGCGATGCTGATAATTATATCTCGGACTATTCACAGGATTCCATTTACCATCATCGTCAACTTGCCAACCGGCCAATAAATTTCTCTTTCCGTATAGGTAGGCGAAATTTAGACTGCCGTCATCACGAAAGCCAACCTTGTACTGATACTTCCCAAAGGTGCCCCTAAACATCCTCGGATGGTCGGCAAATTCTGATTTAGCCTGTTTGATCCTCACGGGTCCGCGCAAGTGATAGTCCAAGCTCCCCTCTTTCCATCGACGCTCAATGCGCGCCTGCTTGGCGTCCCGGCGGATAACCCCGGCCTGGCGGGAGGTGAGCCGCTGCCTGTGCTGGCGTGAGCGTTGAGCCGCCTTTCGTTGTCCCTGCGACGACTTCCCCCCTGTCTTTCGCCGCCGGGCGCGCCTGCCCATGAAAGCCAGGAAGAATCCTTCGCTGATCACGTCCGGCCAAAAGGCCGGGGTCAATCCCCCTCCGAGGTATCGCTTATCGCGGGTGAGGTACCACATCATTAAACTGGGCTTGAAACTCTTTCGCCGGTTTCCTCCTTTCGGAAGACGTCCTATACCGAGAAATGTATATAGCCAAAAGTTAAACTCGGGCTGTTTTTTTGGTGGCTTCCCAGTTCCAAAAAGAATATATCGCCAATAATTGAATTCCTGCTGCTTTTTAGGCGGCCGCCCGACCCCAAAGAGAACATACCGCCAAAAACTAAATTCGGCCTTTTTCTTCTGGTGGTCCTGAACCATATAACGGGGATCACCCGTCATAATCCACATCGCATTCATTAACTTATTGTATTGCGATGGGTACTGCGTTTGTAATGTGTACCTATCAATCTCTTTGCCAGTAATAAAAGATGCTACCTTTAAATACCACGGATTTCCATGAAGTTCTGTACTCATTTCCGGCCGTCTTCTTGCCCGGCCGGTAAATAGGTCCCATGCCCATTCAAGCAGGCTCGGCTCATGAAATTCTTCCTCGTCTTCTTTGTTCTCCCGATCCTCGTATGGGACGAAATTTTCATTGCCGGTTATCCAGTACAAGAAACTCGATTTATATCGAGCACTAACTATGTCCAACACGCTGCCGTATAGACGAGTTATAAGGACGACTATGATCCCAAACATCCACAACCCAAGAAATATCTCTAAAAACGGCCACGCAAAGTTAAAAAGCGTCGATCCATATCCCTCAATGTGTGCGTTGCTCCAGAGCAAGTGCAGGGGCGGGATCATTGACCCGCCAAGAGCCTGTCCGCTCCGGCCACGACCTCCCGCACGTAATCACGGCTGTGGTTGTATTGGTACACCGCCGCCAGCCAATCCCCGGGCGCCCCGTTGGCCCGGAGCATCCGGGCGGCCGCCATGATGCTGTCACGCAGGTCGAACACGCTGCCGGCCCCGTATTCCGCCCAGGTGGACGGAAGGAACTGCATGGGCCCTTCGGCGCCCGCCGGCGAGGGGGACAAGTCGGTGCCAAGGCTCGACTCCACCTGACAGATGCTATACAGGTAGGCCCACCCCTGCGGGCCCAGGCCGGCCGCCGCCGCGGCCTCTTGGCAATACTGGCGGATGGTTGCACTGTTGACAATTACCGCGCCGCCGGCGTGGAAAACAATTTGGGCCGGCGTGACGGGGATCGGCACCGAGGCGCGGGGGGCTGGCGGCCGAGTGGCTTCCCCGGCCCCGTGGTCAGCCAAGGGTCGAGAATCGGCCGCAACCGCATGACGGCCCCCCCGGGCCACGGGATAGTTCCTCGATGGGCCCGCCCAGGCCGTGGACGCCAGGGTCACCATGACCGCCGCGGCAAACACTGCCACAATGCGCCAATCCCGATTTACCACCATTTCACCCCACTCTTTAACGCGAGGTACAAGTTGTAAACCTGCCTTGCGATAAAGACGATAATAATTAGCAATAATGCTGCCAGAAGGCTGGTAACCAATGTCGTCCACGGCGGGCCCAATACTCCAATTGGCCCTAAATAATTGTCTAGATCAATCCCCTGCGCCGCTATCTGAGATATGCTGTTCATCTTTTGAATCGCATATTGAAGAAAATTAGTCACCGGGCCTAATGCCGTATCTATGAGCTGGTGAAAGATGTCGCCAGACGTGCTCATGGGCGGAACGGTTGGAGGATTCGGCGGCGTCGGCGGCGTCTGCGTCGGCCCCACCGTGAGGGTCGCCGTGGCCGTCATGCCGTCGTAAGTAGCCGTTATCGTCACGGTGCCCGTGCTCACGCCTGTGGCGGTCGCGCCGCTGATGGAGGCAATGTTGGCATTACTGGACGCGATACTCGCAGACGACGTAACGTCCTGGATGGAGCCGTTGCTCTCCGTGATAGATACGGTGTATGACTGCGAACCTCCAACCTGTATGGTTGCCGACCCAGGGCTGATAGATAATCCTGTTGTGCTGGCACCAGTGGTCAGTGTGACTATGTTCGACGGATTGCCGTTTCCGTTTGTATTGTAGGGAACGACATAAAAACTGTACGTGTCCCCTTCATTTAAGTTAGTGACTTGATACGGAGAGGTTACATTATGAACCTCCGTTGCGTTTGACTGTGTTTGGCCGGCGGTCGTATCCCAATAAAACAGATTATACCCCGTGACAGGATTAGTGCTGTTATTGGTCCATGTGAGTTGGTCAGTGTTGCTATTCACAATAGTTCCCGACAACACGGTGCTCCCATTCGGAGTGGTTTGTTGCAAAGCTATTGTGACAATATTGGAAGCATTTCCGGCTCCTCCTGCGGTATATGGCTGGACGTAAAAGCTGTAAGTGTCTCCCGCCGTCAGACCCGATAGACTGTAGGGCGAGGTAACGTTTTGCACTTCGGTCGCATTTGATTCCGACTGACCGGCGGTCGTATCCCAATAATAGAGGTTCCAACTCGGACTGTCCGATCCGGAATAGGTCCACGAAAGACTTACCGAAGTATTGCCGGTCTGCTGGCCGCTTAAGGATGTGGCACCGGTCGGCGGATAAGAGTCAGGGGGCAAAGACACACTAGGCGCGGGCCAACTATACGTATTTCCGGCTGAGTCCGTGGCAGACACTACATATATTAGCCTAGTTGCATTGCTATAGGGTGAATTTGTATACCACAAGTAGAGGGGATAGCCCTTCCATCCCTGCAAAGGTGCTGTGAACTGTTGCACATAGAGATTTGCTTGAACGCCACAGCCGCCTCCGGGGGTCAGGGGCAGGCTCTCGGTCTGGTCATTGGGGTACTCGCTCACCCCAATCCAGTCGCTAGTGCTACTATTGGTAGTCACGTAAACATTATAAGCACGAAAAGTAATGCTGGTGAAGTAATCGCTACTACCCAAACTAGGAAAATTGCCGCTAAATCCACCTGATGAAGGCGGGTTAGTGGCCGCGCTACCCTCGAAATACACAGGCGATGACTCTGTATAGGTCGTCGCGGAAGCCTGCTTGACACCGGCGAATATAATCAGGAACAAGATTATCATTAACGCTGATGAAAGGCGCCTCATTATTTCACCTCCCAAACCCAAGAATTCTGATGATAATCCAAGCCGCAGATATCCAAACGAAAAACATTATGGCGTAGGCTACTACGTTGAACCCTATTTCTGGTAGCATTGCCAGAGCAGAGCCGAACGCGCTCCATGACGAGGTTAGGCCGAAGTGGGCAGTGGAGCCGGTAAAGCTTAGACCCGTAAAAGTATTGATCAGTCCTTCCGCAATGGAGTATAACAAA
>JAVYSX010000006.1:27316-32732 GCA_038728965.1 Thermoplasmatales archaeon
TGGTAGCATTGCCAGAGCAGAGCCGAACGCGCTCCATGACGAGGTTAGGCCGAAGTGGGCAGTGGAGCCGGTAAAGCTTAGACCCGTAAAAGTATTGATCAGTCCTTCCGCAATGGAGTATAACAAATTGAAGAAAGAGAAGATTAATTGCACAATCAATATAACTATGTTAAATATTTGGTGAATAAGATAAATGATACCCTCAAAGAATTCATAAACCCATTGGAACAGATGGACCAAAAGTTGATATAAAGTCGTGAATCCGTTGGCTATGGTTTGCGCCAGTTGTGCAAGCCACTGCCCAAGTTGGGCCCAAATCTGCTGAATCCACGTCCATAGGTTTTGAAAAAAACTCGTGAGGTTATTCCAAAAACCACTCAGGAGACTGCCTATATAGTCAGCAAGGTCATGGAATTGCTGTAATACAGGCTGAAACACCGTGGATATCGCGTTCGACAGCCAGTTAACCAAGTTGGTCCAGAGATTAGAGAAAAACTGCCACATAATTATCTATCCTTTTCATGATGCCATGGTCCATGGAGGAGCCACGGTCCATGGAGGAGCCACGGTCCATCCAGGGGCGGTTTGCCAGGCCGGCGCCGGCGGGGAAGGCGCGACCGGTTGGTCCGGGGTCAAGGGCGCATCCGGGGCCGTCGGCGAGTCCGGTGTCAAGGGCGAAGCGGGCGTGATCGGCCCGTCCGGCGTCTTAACGGCCGGAGTCTTCGGAGCGTCCGGCGTGCGCACGTCGGGCGTGGTCGGTGCATCCGGGGTCCGCACGTCCGGGCTCTTCGGCGCGTCCGGCACCGTAGGAGACTCGGCTGTCTTTCCTCCCATCGTCGGTGTAGGGTCGGTCACGGACGGCAGCGGCCCGGGAGACGGGAGAATCGTTACCGGCGTCGGGTGGCCGGTCGGCGTGTACACTCCCGGCCCTGGGTCGGAGAAGTCCGGGATGTTACCCCACTGCGGATTCGGCCCGGCGGTGGGTACGGGCGGGGCCGTGGGCCCGGGCGACCATGTAGGTTGGGCCGGCATCCCAGGATTGGTGATGGCCGGCGGGCCCGGTACGGACGGAGCCGACGCACCGTTCTGGAGATAGCTATAGATGTTGCCGAGGGTTCCGTTGATCGTCTGAAGATCCCCGGCCACGGTCTGAAGGTCCCCGTCGAGGGTGCTGGTGTCATTTTGGACGGCGGTAACTACCGCCTGAAGGTCTGAGCTTCAGGTGCAGGTTCCGCTTCCGCTGCTGATGGCCGTGCATGTCCCATATAGGTTTATTGTCTGCGTGTTCGCAGGGGCGGTTAGCGTTTGTGTACCATTGGCTGTGACGGTTTGGGAACTTAAGAGTGTTCCGCTGCCGTCCAGAAAATCCACTGTCACCGAAGCGTTTCCTCCCGAAGTACCCGATGGAGCGCCTGGGTCTGCGAATGTCCACACATTTCCATTAGTATCAGTTTCCTGGGATACACAGCTCCAAGGTTGTGCCGTACTAGAACCAAAGTTTGAGTTAACTATGGTTATTGTGGCAAAGTACGGACCAAAGCCCGAGGGTACCGATCCGCCGGTATAATAGCCGGTGAATTGGACATTACTATCTCCTACGTTGGCATACCAATAAACCTCGTCCGATGTATTAAATGTGGTTGCTGATGCCGGCACTACCATAAGAATTAGCCATGTTAGCATGATTAGCATCGCAAAAAGAAACTTGCGCATTAATACGGCCTCCTTGCAATTTTAATCGCGGCCCTTACGATCTTGGCCAGCGGGAAAGCGAGCATAAATCCAGCCAAAACCGTCCAGAATACCGCGAGATTGCTTAGGTTATCCATTGCGTCCACGATCTCCGACACTTGATCAAATCCCTGGGTCGATTCTGTAGTGAAATTGAGGACGTTAGACATGCCGGACAAGCTCTGCCCGTCGGGTCCCACCGCTTGGACCGTGATGCTGTAATTTGTGTTCGGTGCCAGCCCGTCTAGTTGATAATCCATCTGTCCGGCCGGCACGTCGTACACTTGCCCAGCCACGTTCACCACAAAGGGCGTGGTGTTATTTGGGTATGACCACATGATGTAAGCGTGATTATCCCCCATGTTGTATAGCTGTAAGTTTGCCGGGGTTGCCAACCCGTAAGTGAAGTCCAATACCTGCGACGGTTGGCTATCTCCAAGACCATTTACGGCTGTTACGGTTACTTGATATGACTGTCCCTGTACTAGATTTTTGCCAGTAAAATCATAATCTGCCGCCGCCGTGTCATCGAAATAAGTCCCATTGATATAGACATTATATTTCTGAATAGCTTCCGTCGGCGGGTTTGCTGTCCATTCAACGGCGGTTGCCGAATAGACTGCCAAGCCAACTGGCGGGGTTGCGTATTCTGGTAGCGTAGTAGCTTGCACCGCCGCGCTGTAGGAGCCGGTGCCCATGCTGTTCACGGCGGCCACGACGAAGGTGTACTGGGTGTTGGGCTGGAGGCCCCGCACCACATAGGACGCCACGGAGGACGCGCCCACCGGGGAACCATCCATCTGAACGATGTACTGGCTCACGGCATCACTGGCCGGGTTCGGTGTCCAGGCCAGGGAAGCGGTATTTTGGCCGACAGTCACCGTGAGCCCCTGTACCTGCCCGGGCGCCGACGACGGCTGCCCGGTCACGTACAGGTTGGTAGTGTAGATGTTGGTGGCCGTGATGTCCGTGGCCCCGGCCCCGGCGCCACCGAAGAGCGTGGCGGCTGTCAAGGCGAGCAATCCTGCGAATACGCCGATCCGCTTCATGACGCACTCCTAATCATCAAAATCATCAATGCGACCAAAACGAATATACCGGAAAATTGCTATCAAAATCATCACTACGACACCGAAGCAGATTAGTCCGAGAGCTATAGCCAGGTATGGCCAAGCAAAGTTAAATAACGTGGAAGCGAAAACCCATACCCCGGACGTATCTGGGGGCGGAAGATTGTACATGATAGCCCCTCCTAATATTTAGGCTTATAGGAACCCCATTCTCCATGCGGTGGTTTATATTCGGAACTGCCGGAACCAGGCGTGTATTTCGGCTTATATTTCGATTGCAAGGTGGCCGGTATCTCCGGGGCTTTGTAGTCTTTGGCCACATAGGCCACATACGAAGTCGAATCGGGCGTTATGTATTCCACCTTGTAATCGCGGGCCGAGTATTGCGCGGGAACTCTTGCCGCGCTAAACACCAGCGGAATGAGATACCTGCGCACCAAGTAGTAGCCGACCCACAATGCAAGCAGGCCGAAAATGGCGCCGAAGATGAGAGCCGCCCACGAAACGATATTGCCAAAGCTCACGGCCAGTTGGGGTGGAGGCGTGGCCGGGTTGTAGGTAACCGTATTGGACGTGGCCACCCCGTACGGGTTGACGGCCTGCACCTGAAACGTGGTATTGCCGCCGCTGACCGTGGTCGTGTAAGTGGTCGTGGTCGGGTCTTCGGTGGCCACCACGGTGCCGTTTTCCAGGACGTTGTAGGAAGTAACGTCGGGATCTGTCCACCCCAAGGTTACCTGATTCGGTTGGGACCGGTTTGGCGTGAGGCCCAGGACAGGGGCCTTGGCCAGCGAGGCGGTAAACGTGACGATGTTGCTTGCGGTCGCTCCGCTGGCATTGTAAGCGGTTACATAGTAGCTATAGGTGCCGGGCGAGTCTATCGAGAAATCGTAATAATTCGTTTGGGATAGAGAGATACTGCTTATCTGCTGCCCATTCCTGAAAATGGCGGCACTTGTAGTGCCGGTGGGCAACGCAAAGGTAATATTGGGATACCATCCGGATGGATCGAGTCCAATGTTAATGTTAAATGCTCCTGGCCCGGTCATAAGTAATTTAATTTGGTTGCTGGCCGTCTGGCCAAATGGGTTGTAGGCTACCACGTAATAGGTGTCCGACGAATCAGGCATAGTGTCTTCATAGGTGGTAACATTCGCACTGAGTTGGGCGATTTGCGTGGTGCCGCGATACACGTAATAACCGTCGCAGGTTATCTCGTTCCATGAAAGGTTTGCGGTTATTCCACCCGTCACCGTGCCGCTTATATTCACGGCCGGCGGCGGGGAGGTGGTGAAATCCACGATGTTGCTCGCCGTGGACCCCACGGAGTTATATGCGAGCACATAATAGCTGTAGGTACCCGCGGCTGAAATGCCAGTATCGGTATATTGGGTTGCGGTCAAGGATAACGGTCCCACAAGCTGGCCATTTCTGTAGAGTTGCGCGGACGTTACGCCCGATGGCAGCCAATAATTTACGACCGGATAGTAGCCGGACGGGCTGGTGCCGACCGTGATAGCGAATGGGCCTGGGGCTTGGACGGAGACCGTGGCGGTATTGCTGGCTGCATAGCCATAAGGGTTGCTCACTTGGACGTAGTAAGTATAAGTTCCAGCTGAGGATAAAGTGTCCTGGTAGGTCTCTGTTGGTGCCGCAAGGGTTGCTAAGGACGTGCCGTTCCGATAGATGACCGACTGTGTATATGCACCACTGGACCAATTAAGCTGCACCACATTCTGTCCGATTAACGTCTCTGTCAGCGTCGGCGGCTGGGGCGGCACCGGTGCATAGGTAACTGTGACTATATTGCTCGCAGCATATCCGTATGGATTAACAGCCTGAATGTAGTACGAATATGTGCCAGCGGTTGTTAGGGTGTCTTGATAAGTTGTGCAATTTGGACTCAATTGAATAAGCAGAGAACCATTGCGATATAGGTCTAATATCGTGGCATTAGACACGCCAGACCAAGATAGACTTACCTGATTGGTGAACTGAGGCAAGCTTCCTTGTAGGTTTGGGGTTGATACAACTGGCGTGTTAAATGTGACAATGTTGCTTGCGGTTTGCCCGCCGTTGTTAGTGGCTAGTATATAATATTGATAAGATCCAGCGCTTATTAATGAGTTATCCTCATAAGATGTGGAAATTAAGCTGAGATTTGTCACTTGAGAGCCGTTTCGAATCAACGTAGCGCTGGTTGCGTTTGCTGGTATATTATATAAGATTATAGGGTATAAAGTTGCGCTATCGTTCATTAACGATATGCTGAAAGGTGTCGGAGGACTGGCTGATATAACTATGTTTTGTATTAGATCTCCTAATGGACCTGCTTCCGGCAATAAGACATAGTCAATATCAGAAAGACTATTTGCCTGAAATTGAACATTAGTTATTGTTACGCTTGTGTAAGAGCTATTGCCGGTTGTGACAGGGACCTGAATATAGTGGCCCGCATCGTCATAGACCTTGACATATCCTGCCGCAGAATTGGCTTGGAATGACATTGTTGCCACGCTGCTGACCGCTACTGGTTGTGGTAGATAGTAAGTATAACCATAACCTGAGCTGTTCCCGATAGGAGTATTTGTCTGAAGGTATAGGGGAGAAGTTAT
>JAVYSX010000006.1:32832-38098 GCA_038728965.1 Thermoplasmatales archaeon
AATTGGCTTGGAATGACATTGTTGCCACGCTGCTGACCGCTACTGGTTGTGGTAGATAGTAAGTATAACCATAACCTGAGCTGTTCCCGATAGGAGTATTTGTCTGAAGGTATAGGGGAGAAGTTATTTGAATTGGTGGCTCTACCGTTATATTAATTGTCTGTGTTACACTACTACCCGATGCCCAAGTGAATGTAGCAGTGACTGTTGCGGTTCCTGATATATTGTTTGCGGTAAAATTAGCAGTGTAATTGCCATTTTGGGCAGTTACTGGCGAATATGAGTCCATTGTGCCGCCGGTTACGGACAAGCTGATATAAGCTCCGTATAGAGGCTGAGAACCATCGGATAAGTTGCCATTAATTGATATTGTACGGTCTACTACTACACTACCAGCAGAAGACAAGGTAAGCGTAGGTACAGTTCCTAATGGCTCCAAAAGTATGTTTTGTATTAGATCTCCTAATGGACCTGCTTCCGGCAATAAGACATAGTCAATATCAGAAAGACTATTTGCCTGAAATTGAACATTAGTTATTGTTACGCTTGTGTAAGAGCTATTGCCGGTTGTGACAGGGACCTGAATATAGTGGCCCGCATCGTCATAGACCTTGACATATCCTGCCGCAGAATTGGCTTGGAATGACATTGTTGCCACGCTGCTGACCGCTACTGGTTGTGGTAGATAGTAAGTATAACCATAACCTGAGCTGTTCCCGATAGGAGTATTTGTCTGAAGGTATAGGGGAGAAGTTATGGTTATATCGCTAGCATAAGATGCTTTAGTGGGCAATAAAATAAAAGGTAAAAGACAGAGAAGGCATATTATTAATTTCTTCATAATTCCAAGCTCCCGATAAAGTGTTTAGTGGGTCTCCAATTCCTTTTCCATGCGGTAGCTATTGCCCATATGATAACCGCATACCATGTCCACACATATATGGGTTGTGCCAGTACGCCTAGGTAATTCCAGCGATTAAATCTGAAGTGATCCAATTCCATTCTGAGTAGTGGCAAGCTAAAAGATACCAACAGGAACGCCGAATTAACCACTAAACCAAACCAAGAGAAATACATAAACATCATTATCATTGATGCCAAAGTCAAAAAATGAAAAGGAATGTACACCAAAGCATCCAGAGCCGCGAAGCCCGGCTTGTTTGCTGCCATCCGCAGGAGCCGGGGCCAATAAAGGAACACCGTCTGCGTGGCTCCCCTGATCCAACGCACGCGCTGGTGGAAGCTGGCCGCGAGGCCAACGGGGTGCTCGTTGTAAACCCGGGTCTCCGGGGCCAAGTAGATCCGCTCTCCGGCCAAGATCATTTTGACGCTATACTCCAGGTCATCCGTGAGAGTGCCCACGTGCCATCCGTACCGGTGTATGATCTCCCTTGCGATCACCGCGCCGGTGCCTCCCAGGTACATGGACCCGAGGCCGGCCTTGGCACGGAATATCGTCCGGGTCATCATCAAGAACTGGAGCGAATAGGAGACTGCCACCCACGAGTTGATATTTTTTGCATCTATGAATGACTGGACCAGTTTTTGTCCGGAGCATAGCCGGTTATTCATAGCGGAAAAGAAATTTGGTGCCACAAGATTATCCGCATCAAAGACGACAAGAGCATCATAATCTGGTAGTTCTTGCTGCGATAGGAGCCATTCTATCGCGTGCTGCTTGCCGCGTAATTGGCTGTTTGTCCTATCCCATACAGTGACATTCGTATACCCGAGGCCGCGCACGATGTCGGCCGTGTCGTCGGTACAGTTATCAGCGATTACATTTACGCTAATAAGCGACTCCGGGTAATCAACCCCATGAATGCTATGTATTAAATCCGCGATAACCGCTCTTTCGTTGTGAGCAGGTATGATAACGCAGAATTTCTTAAAGGGAAGATAACTATTAATTCTAAATTTGAATGGCATGATAAGGCCGATTGAATATAGTAATAGATTATAGAAAAATAAAGCATTTAATAACATTCCAGCCACATATGCTATACCCATCCCGCACCCCGTTATTTCCTGATATCTTTTTTATTCGTATAATGATAGTCGGCCTTGTTGGACCGACTATCAGGGAATGTTAACGCCCGCGGCTTCCCGCGATGGCCCGCTTGACGATGGCGATCAGGAAGAAAGCCACCACGACGCCCACTGCGAGCTCGACGAACCCGGAGACGCCGTTGAACAGAGTGGCCGCCCAAGAAACTACGTTGGACATCGAAATGTTCAGGCCCAAAGTGCTAGGTACAGTGTAGCTCATCGTCTCTCTCCTTTCTGGCCCGGCCAGAGCCTACTATTAGTGCCTACCGCGGCTTCCCGCGATGGCCCGCTTGACGATGGCGATCAGGAAGAAAGCCACCACGACGCCCACTGCGAGCTCGACGAACCCGGAGACGCCGTTGAACAGAGTGGCCGCCCAAGAAACTACGTTGGACATCGAAATGTTCAGGCCCAAAGTGCTAGGTACAGTGTAGCTCATCGTCTCCCCCCTTTCTGGCCCTCGCGGGCCTGTTTTTATGGATTTCCCCGGATAAGCCGGGAAAAGTTAGTGTCTGAAAATACCCACCAAACCGTTGACAAACACAAATGCTAGAATAACTCCAAGAAACAGCAGGACCACAGGCAACGCGCTAAAAATGAAGTCTATCGCCCCTTGATAAATATAGGGCATATTCAACATTACGTTCATTAGTCACCAATCCGCCCCATGAACAAGGAACGGAACACGCCGATAAGTAGAAAAATCGTGATGGCTCCAGTCATTAGAAATAAAGGAATGACGACTAGTGGCCAGAAGTTTGCAAAAAGCATGTTAACTCCGGTCCATATATCGTTAACATTGTATTGTAACGACATGCAAAAGCCCCCTAACTACCGGCCTTGGACCGTAGATAACCGATAAGACCGCCGATAAAAGCCACCGCAAGAAAAATGGCTAGATAGGGTATGACGACTGGCAACATGGAAGTGGTCAAATCAACAAAATATTGCAGCATAGAGCTGGGATCAATGGTAAATGCCACGTCATCCACCCCCCTTTAACCCTGAAAGACCCGAGTGAAGAACATGAGGAACCCAAGGCCGATGACCAAGGTACCAATGCTCACTACCAAGATTGGGTTACTGAAAAACCAGGCGAACACCCAAAGAAGAAGATAATCCATGATATGTGGTACGCTCCTTAAAAAGAGGCCCCGGGGGGCGTAAGCCGGACTGCACCCGCCCCCCAGTAGGACCGTTGCCGTTTACCGTGCTATGTAGAGAATCTTCCTGATTAGTCCAACCAGCAACGGCATTGAGAACCCCAAGAAGACGATCAGGGAGTAGGTCTGATATAGGTTACTTATGGCACCAGCCGCACTCCCGATCATCAGATATACCCCCTGAAGATTTGGAATATAAACTTCACCAGTTGGAGCACGAAGATCCCAAAAAGGATTGCCGCTATGACGATATCGCCGTAGCTCATGGACTGGACCACGGCGAAGATGCCGTCCTTGGTTTGGATAATGTATTGCGGGATGCCGGCCAAGCCGGACATTTACATCACCCGTAAATAAAATACCTTAATGGATGGAGGAATTGGAATGACAAATGTTTTTGGGCCCACTTCCTTCGTGAGTCCAGCAACGGCACCGTCTAAATGCTTATATTATGCCATTATCAGGAAATTATGCGGTTCTTAAATGCCACCAAAACCCGCTGCCGAACACGAAATAAATTTCGTTCACTGGTAAAAATTCTGTCAGTTATTTCAACCACGGGAAGTCGCAGGACGTACCGGCAACGCAGATACGTCCGTTTCTCGTGATCCAAGTCAAGGTCGTCGGCCAATGCCTCAACCGCTTTCGGCGACACTAATCCCAGAACTATGAGAGCATTCTCAATCTGCTGTAAATCCCCGGAGAATTTCAGTTTACGTGACGTACGTGGTGTCATGGCTATTCCCCCAAAGTAGAAGTCTGCTGACTATTTACGTCAGTATGCCAGGTGCACCCTTGTACACCCTATCCTAGCCTCCTCATACGCCAGTCCGGACCACCCAGGCGAAAGCCACGGCACATATCCACGATCCGGGATACCAGGGCCGGCCCGACTTCGGGATACCGATCCCTCAGATCCCGCAACCCAAGGTTGGTGGTCACGACCATGGGCCGGTTAGCGCGGTATCGGGTATCTATCACCTGGTAGAGTACCTGCTCCACCCAATCGGTCACGCGATCCTTGCCCAGGTCGTCCAGCACCAAGACGGGCACGCTGGTCAACTCGTTCACCACGTCCCATTCGGCTTCCCTTGACCACTCGTCGTAGGTATGCCTGATGCGGCCCAGAAGGCTCACCACGTTGCCGAACACGGTCCATTGGAGCATATCTAGGCGGTGGTTCACCACGCACGCCGCCAGATACGTCTTGCCCCGGCCCACCGGGCCGGACAAAAGGAGTCCGCCGACGGGCCTCTCCGCGAACTCCCGGGCCGCGGCCAACGCCTCACGGTTGTGGCCTGTAGCCACCGCTGACGCGAAGGTTGCCCGGAGGTACAATGCTGGCAAGCCGGATCGCATCAGGAGCCGATCTCGCTCGACCATGCGCCGCTGCCGCTCCTGTCGCTCCCTGTCCGCCCGTTTGGCCGCGGCGGCCGCAAGCGTCCCGGAGCACGTGCATGGCGCCGGAGGTATCCACCAGCCGCTGTCTGCTACCGGGGCCCACCGATACCGCATCTCGGCGCCGCAATGTTCACAGTTGACGGGCGCGGGCTCCGGTTTAGTTACGGCACCAGGGCCGTCACTGCCGCCAGAACTTGTCCTCCCAGTCCATCGGGTCCCCATGGTCACCACTTCGGCCATTACTATTCCCCTTTTGCCGCTCAATGATTGGGCCATGCTGGTAGTCCAGGAACGGCAGGGTCCGCCCGAAGAACGTCTTCGGGTGCTTAGTGTACGCGCGTTCCGTGCCGTTCCGCCGACAACTATCGGCATAGTTGATCGTACAGGACAACAGAACTTCCGGCGAATACCCCTCCCCTATCCGTGCTTTCCACGCCTTGTAGGCCGCCTGCTTTTCCAGCTGGCGAGGGTAGACTTCCCAACACGACTCGAACTCGGGCGGGTAACCGAGCATTTTCACTACAGCTTTCCCCGCGGTTGGGGCGGCGGGATCTTCCTGGGGTCTTTCACCCATTGCCGTTCCTTCACTGGCTTGTTGGCCAGATCCTGGCATCCCTGCCGGGGCAGTCTTAGCACATTCCCGCTGCATCGGT
>JAVYSX010000006.1:38198-41096 GCA_038728965.1 Thermoplasmatales archaeon
TTTCCCCGCGGTTGGGGCGGCGGGATCTTCCTGGGGTCTTTCACCCATTGCCGTTCCTTCACTGGCTTGTTGGCCAGATCCTGGCATCCCTGCCGGGGCAGTCTTAGCACATTCCCGCTGCATCGGTACCGCGCTTGGTTCGTTCGGTGGGGCCGGCAAACATTCGCCAGCGCCGTCAGGCGCGCCCCCCCGTGGGGGGGATATAGGGGGGGTATCTCTTGTTACGTTCGTTACGTACGTTACGTTCGTTACGTCGTTCGCAACCCGTTCGGAACGGGTTGCGAACGGGTTGCGAACGGGTTCGCAACCCGTTCGCTTCTTTTCCTCCCTCCAGCGTTTGTAGCGCGCGATGTCCTTCTCCCGCTGCTGGATCAGCTTTTCCGCATAGTCCGCCCAATCGTGTATTCTGATACCGTCTCCGCCATCCTCAAGGAACCCCACGGACCCCCCAGGGCCGCACCTAAGCAAGACCTCCACGAACTCATCGGGATCTCCGTCCCATCGGGCGGCGTCGGCTATCTCATCGCGGCCAAACCGCCCAAGGTGTCCGTCAGGCGCGTACTCCATGGCCCACCACCATAGGTAGTGCATATGGCCGACCACCGCCGCCATGGAGACCGAGAGCATTTTTGCTGCTCGTTTCGTCTTGGGGTGGTCTCCCAGGGACTTTTCAGACCTTATCCAATCCAACTTGCTGCCCCCTATCCCACTGCCAACCGCACGTCTCGCACCGGTATCGCCGGGTGTCCCCGGTCAATATCTAGGTAGTCACCTCCAGTTTCCCGGCCCGCGCCATGGCTAGCTGGGCCAAGGCATCTTGGTAAGCCTGCTGCCGTCCCAGCGCACGCTCACGAGCATGGGTACCCACTTTGTAAATCATGACATCAATCGCCGCGGATCTTTCCCGGGCCCGGAACCGGACTTCCAGTGCATTTAGTTGGCTCTCTATCGCCGTGATATCTTTCACGTATACACCGCCTTTTCCCCGTCTGCGACTCAACAACCATCTTGCTCATCAGGATAGGATGCATATCCGCTGGCACAACGCTGAAAGCCCTAGCATAGTCACACGTGCCGCACCATAGGACGACGATACGGTCCCGGAGCAGGTCTCCGCGGAGTTGGGCCCCACACTGCGGGCACAAATAACGGCCGTTGGGTGCCACTATCTCGGAGTAGCATGTCCGGCATATCGGATGTCCAGTCAGCGGATTTACTAGGTCCATACCGCGAGTGCCGCACTCGTAGCATAATTGCCTCGTGTCCATCATGGTCATCATCCCTTAATAGCTAAATCGCATCGCATCCATGGGCAAAGTATCAGCCCCTACGAGGTCCCGCCCGCAAAGCCGGCAGCGCCAAAAAGTCTTGCTATCAGGTCTAAGGCCCGGAACGGGAGGACACCACCTCCACTAAACGAAATGTCGAATTCCCTGTAAATTGCTTACCTTTGCTTACCATTCCGCTTATTTCGCGCCACTCCTACAGGGCACCGGGCACAATATGAGCGGAGTAAATAGGAGCAATTCAGCACACGAGATATAGTTACGATGAGTTCCGGCTCGACACTTATTCTAGATGTCTCAATCCTGCACAGCGACGTAACACTCAATCCAACCAGGAGACCTAATTGACGCTGGGTCAATCCACTATTTTTTCGCGCTATGCCAATTTCTTCGCCCATCGTCAAATCGACATATTTCATAGATAATGCCCCAATTACGAAAATTCTACAGACACGTATTTTCGTCTGTGGTATACTGCAAGATCATGTGACCCGGATTTTTTTGCGGACCGCAGCCGCAACCTCAGCGTTGCGCCGCTTCGCCCTGGCCCCTGGGGCCTCATCCACCTGGCTCAACCATTCTTCCAGCGCCATCGCTGGAATTATCACTCGGGAGTATTTCTCCCCTTTCACCCCAATACGTTTGGCCGGAAGCCGGCCAGCATAGACCATGCGGCGAATGGTATGGGCCGATACCCCAAGTGATGTAGCCACTTCCTCGACCGAGTAAGCCATACGAACCGTCACTTGTGATGCCCCCCGAGAAAGGATGATTTACGTGTATGCGGATGGGACGAAATGGACTTACTGCGCCTTGGTCCTTAAAAAGACCGGCCCCAAACGCGGCGAGGGTTAGTCGCCGGTGGTGCCGGTCTTATCGGTTTGGATAAGCGTATCGCTTACCTGTGGACGCACAATATCCTGCACCGAGACGCCCAAGAGAAAAGCTATCCGGTCCGCCCGGGCCAAATCTATCTTGCCCCTGTCGGCCTCCAAATTGGCATAGGTAGAAATGTGTATTCCCAATCGTTCGGCCATCCACGTAGCTTTAATGCCCTTAGACAGCCTTATACGTCGGATATTCTGTCCGTACCTCACGGCCTATACCTCCCAACTTGGTAAGCGGTATGCTTAGTGAAATTATAAAATAAGCGTTTTGGCTTGTCAAGGGGGTTTTTAGCGTTCTGCAAAAGATTTTTTCCCGGGTACGCGGTATGCTGGGATGGAGGTGGGCGCATTGTCAGTGCTGAGTGCGCGGCTCAAGGCCGCGCGGAGGGCCCGGGGATTGACCCAAGAACAAGTGGCAGCCATGATGTCGCTAGAGATAGGGACTATCTCTGGTTACGAACGAGATCACAGGAGACCAGATACAGAGAAGCTCAGTCGTTTGGCTCGGATTTACGGAACATCGACCGATTATCTCCTGGGTAACACCAACGACCCAAGGCCCCCGGACCCAGCCGAGGACATACCTTCCCTGGATTCCTGGAAGCAGGCCCCCGACTTTCCTGCGGCCCTACTTCTTATTGCCGAAATTCAGGACGCCCACGGCCTTAGCCCCGGCCAAGCCATGGACATGATGAAGCAAGCGGCAGAGTTCTTCAACTTCCGGC
>JAVYSX010000006.1:41196-49565 GCA_038728965.1 Thermoplasmatales archaeon
TGGAAGCAGGCCCCCGACTTTCCTGCGGCCCTACTTCTTATTGCCGAAATTCAGGACGCCCACGGCCTTAGCCCCGGCCAAGCCATGGACATGATGAAGCAAGCGGCAGAGTTCTTCAACTTCCGGCTGCCGGACGTGGACCCCCGGCAAAAAGCCGCCCATACCAGCGGCCCGGCATCCATGGGCGGGTCGGGGATATTTTCGGGCAGACGCCGGCGCCCATAGGTACTATAAGTTAGGTCTTTTTCCTATAAAGGATTAGGACATCACTACCGAAACCTCAAGTAGGACGGTCACGCATTTGTTAGAAATTTGTGACCGGCCCGGGGTGATCGGGATTTTTGATACGGCTACCCTGCTCTACCTTGCCGAGGTGGTAATGGGCATCGACGTGAAATACTTGGACCTTCACTCCCAGTGCCCCTACCACGACGGTTACGCATGGCCAGCCAAGCGGGAGATTGCTATCGAAAGGTCCATCCGGGGCACACGCCAGGAACGCGCCGTCCTGGCGGAGGAAATCGCCCACTTCCTTTTCGGCATTTTTGCTGATCACGTAGCGTACCACGATACTCGATACTGGGAGTTGGGCCAGTGGGAAAGGGACTTGCTCCGCGCGTCCGTGGCCCGGGAGGAGCGAATGGTAGTGGAGTGGGCCTCAGGAGTACAGATCTCCGATATTGCCTTCTGGCGGTTTAAGAACACGGGCCCCCATGAGTGGTGGGAGTGGACGGAGGAGTTCTGGGTGCCGGACTGGATCTTGCAGGCCAAGGTTGGCTTGATCCGGACCAAGATGCGAGAAAATGGGTTGCGCCCGTTTCGATGGCGCGACCTTATCAAGAGATGATTGCTTACGGGGAGTAACACAGTATGACGATTCGATTGACAAAGGTGGATTCCTATGCCCGGTAACATAAAAATGATCCGCAAAGGATACTATCGTGTAACCGTCGAAGCCGGCAAGGATCCGGCCACGGGCAATCGGAAGAGAGTCGTCCGATACGTACATGGCCGGGAGGCGGAAGCTAAGGATCTTCTAGCTGCCCTTATCAGCGCGTTGGATCACGGCACGTACATTCAACCAAGCAAAATGACTGTCGGCGAATGGCTCTATGTATGGCTGGATGATTTCAAGCAAATGTCCGTGACCGAGACCACCTGGGATAATTATGAGACGATGGTCCGAGTCCACTTGATCCCGGCAATCGGTGCCCTGCCAATTCAGGAATTGCGGACAGAGCACCTGCAAGCGCTGTACCGGCGCAAGCTGTACGTGGAAAATAAGTCCCTCCGAACAGTTCATTTGATCCACTTCGTTATCAAAGCGGCCCTGAAAAAGGCAAAAAAGCACAAGCCACCCCTGGTTAAGGAAAATGTGGCAGAGGAGGCCGAGTTGCCGCCGCTGAAAACCAAGGAAGCTGTACCTCTTTCGCAAGCGCAAAAGGATATCCTCTTGCCGGTGATTCGTGACGACAAACTGGCCGCGGCCTGGATACTCCATTTGGGCAGCGGTATGCGCCGCGGCGAGGTGTTGGGATTGGATTGGGGGCATCTCGACCTCGATAACGCCCTGGTCGATGTGAGGCAACAATACGTCCAGACCCGGCGTGGACCTACCCTAAAGAGCCCAAAGACCGAAAAGTCGATTAGGATTGTTCCGTTGAGCCCCCCTGTGGTGGCCGCTTTGCGGTGCCACCAGCTAACCATGCAGGCCAAAGGATGGTACGGACCCGACCAACCCGTCTTCGTCACCCGAGTGGGTACGCGGATGCAGCCGAGAAATTTCCTGCGAAGGTTTAAGGCCCTGCTGAGGCAGGCGGGAATTGACCCGACGGTGGCTCACATACACACCCTGCGCCATACGTTTGTGTCGATGCTGTTGGAGCAGGGGGAAGAGTTGGTGACGGTAAAGGAGCTGGTGGGCCACGCGAGACTGGCCCATACAAGCGATCTATACGCCCACCTGTCGGACCGCTTCAAGCGCCGGGCCGTGGATAAGCTGGGATCCCTACTTGAATCAGATAAGTCTCCAGGGGAACCCCCGATCCAAGGCGGGCACCAAATGGGCACCAAAGCGCAAAAAGTCAAGGCTCCCGATCCCCGGAAGCCTTGACTTTACTGGTGGGCGCGGAGGGTATCGAACCCACGACCTCTTGAATGTGAGTTGCAGGCCAGGGCATTTTCAGCACCTTGTCCTGTAAGGGCTAACGCCGCAATTCCGCATCCCTGTTGGGCTTAAGCGTTCCCATGTTGGCCTATAATGGCCAGAATTTTGCTCTCATGGCACAGTGCCGGGCACCAATGGGGCACCAAACTGAAACCTCTCAACTACCTCGGTGCCGGCGGCGCGGGGAAATTATACGTATGCCACCTGGGCCCCGGCCGACCCGTAAAAATCCAGCACGTTGGTGCCCGCCGGCACGGAGATGGTTTGCAGCCCATTCCCGTACACGTCTTCCGAACCCAATGTATACTCGTAAGGTTGGGGCGGTATCGGCTTGCAAGGAAAGCAAGGGGCGGGCCGTTACCGCCCCGCCCTTGCCCGCCGGTCCGCCCACCAGTTGACTATGTGGGCCAGCCCAGTACCGATGTCCCTGGCCACCTTGTAGGCGGCATACCAGAGGAAGAGCCCCAGCGCAATACCCAGCACCATCTCAATCGAGTTCGCGTCCATAAATCACACCCCTGTTTTTGCCTTTCGGGCCGGGACCACCACCCCGGCCTGTATTCCTCACCCGGCCCGGACATCCGGGCCGACGTTGGCGGCTTAAGAGGCTTATCTTCCGACTTGAATTGCTACCTTCCAAGCAGCCAGCCTACCCCGGTACACCGACCAAATTACCTGCTCGACCTCGGCCCGCTTGTCCTGATCGTTTCCGGCCGCAAGATCCACCAGCCGGCTGGCCTTCCGGCTCAGGTTTACAGCGGTCACGCGGTAGCCCTTCTCCCATAGAATGTCGGCAATATTGGCTACGTCCTGAGGGCCAAGAAATAATTCGTCCATTTGCCTTTCCTCCTTCGACCGGCCCCGGGAGGGGCGGTCGTGCTTGTTGATCTAATTATACAACTAGCTAGCTAGCTTGTCAAGTAGTTTTGAGAAATTTTTTCCCCGAAAACTTCTTGGTCAACTTGACGGGATAGCTAGCTACCTATATAATTATAATTGGGGGGATGGTCCATGCAGGTGCAACTGGCCACCAAAATTTCACCTGAAACATACCAAGCACTGGATCGTTACGCTAAAAAATCTGGTCGCTCTAAGAGTAGTATTGTCGAAGAAGCTCTTAGGCAATACCTCGAAAGAAAAAACTCCGGAGACGATTGCACCGATTAGTCCATAAGGGCCCCATCAATTCGGGGCCCCTGTCGTCGGACGCGCCCTCTGACGGGCCGAAATGGACGGGCAGGATGGATCATACCACCCCCTCGATTATCGGCCCTTATACGGGGCGGTATAAATGGCATACATGGAAGAACTAGCCTATTTTACGCACCTTAGCCTCATTCTCGCCGGCCAACCACTGGGCCAGTCGGCGCCGGGACCGTCTGGCGCCAAACCACTCCCCGGCCATGCGCATCACGCCGGCCAACTCCCTCGCACTGAGCCCGAGGAGGTAGCACACCAGCAAGCCCAGCCCCAGTCCGAATCCCAAGTGAAACCCCTGCAACAGCGCGTTGTCAGCCACGCAGTACCCTCCTTTATTCCCAGGCTATCCGGTCCACGGCGGCCCGAAGGTCCCCGGCGGACGGAGCGGTATACCTCTTGGTCACATCGAGGCTGCTATGGCCCGCCAGCGCGGCCACCTGGTCCAGCGAGACGCCGCGGTCCAGCAGGTTCCGGCAGAAGGTGTGCCGGAGGCTATGCGGGGTAGCCTCCAGCGGCGGCCGGGCCCGGGCCACATATTCCGCGAACATCTTCTCCACACCGGAAACGCTGATCGGGTGGCCGCGGCGGTTGGGGAACAGGGGGCCCGCCGGGTTCGCGGCCAGCCACTCGGAGAGGATCTTCCGCACGGTGTTATTCAGGGGAACCTCGCGGTATTTGTTCCCCTTCCCCTTGCGCACCCGCACAACCCCTTTCCGCTCGGACACGTCTAGGTCCGCACGGTCCACAGCGCAGACTTCGGCCACCCGAAGCCCCGCATGGAGCATCAGGCCGATTATGGCCATGTCCCGGAGGTTCCCGCCGGCCATAACCGCGCGAACCAGGGCCGCTTGCTCGTTTCGCGTGAGCCACTTGGGCTGCGTCGGGCCGCCCGTGGCCACCAAGCGGATCTTGCCTACTGGGTTGTCCCGGACTTGGCCGGTGGCTACCAGCCACCCGAAAAACACCCGGAGCCCGATCAGGTGCTTGTTGACCGTGGCCGGGGCCAGCGGTCGGCTGCCGCGGCCGGCCCGTGATGACTGAAGGTGGTCCCGGTACTCCACCATGTCGAGAGGTGAGACGGCCGGTGGGAAGAAGGCTCCGTAGCGGTTGTCCGCCCAGCGCCCAAAGGCCCTCACGGCACCCAAGTAGGTGCCGGAGGACGCGCCCCTGTCGACCGCCCTTAGGTGGGCAGCGAAAGCGTTCAGGTACTCAGCCAAATTCTTTGGAGTAAATTTTTCGAGATACACGACCTCGGCCACGTCGAGCCACCCCCTGTTTTCGGGCCCCGCAATTCTCCGGGGGCCTGGTCAACTCCAAAGAATGTATCTTCTTTGGACTATGTATATGTTTGATCCATTACCTCGACAGCGCGGGCAACACCTGACATATCCACCGCCGGCACGCTCACGCGCCGACCCATCAGGAGATCTACCACATGCGATGCCACGCCGCCGCCACGCAACTCCTCGGCCATAGCGCGGCGTAGATCCTCGGGGGAACATGCGCCATAACGCGCCACTATGTACCGTGCCGCGCGGTCTGACAAATGATGCCGGTTCGGTTCGCCGGACGCGCCGGGAAAGAGGTAATCACTCGGTCGAAGCCCTTCGGAGTCAATGTATCGCTGGAGCACGTGGGCGGTCTTTTTCGTCAACGGCACGGGGGCCCCAGGGAACAGCACGATGCGATGGCTGTTAAGGTCCAGATCGGAGACACGGAGAGACACAATGCGCGAGAGCCGCAGGCCCGTAGTGACCAGTAGACGCACCAAGGCTACGTCCCGGAGGGATCGGGCCCGCTCGGCGTTACTCATAAGTTCATTCCGCATATCCCGGTACGTCGGACGTGGGGACCTTGCCTTTTCCGATGGTACTGGGATAGGGCCCACGCGCCGCCCCGTCTGGCGAGAAACCCACCCGCGGATAATGGCTACCCGGGTGCGGATGGTGGATGCGCTCATTGAGGCGTGGTTGGCTAAGTATCGCGCATAATCAACTATTTCCATGCGCCCCACGTTTTCGGGGCAAAAATCCTCTCGGACTGCGACCCGGAACCAGTCCGCGAATTGGAAGAGCGCAGTTTTATATAATACAACCGTAGTATTCTTTTTCTCTCGCAAGTACTGCTCAATTACTTCGGAAATGTCCTGCATATCGGATTACCCTCCTTGCTTTAGGCGTCGCCTTAGCCTGCGGGGACCGCCCGCTTATGGTAGTCCTCTCAAGCCTGCGCTCCTCATTCTGTTCCATTTTTTTAATTTGATCCTGGGGCGCAATGTAATACCATTTGTGCATCACACGAATGCGATAAACTCCTTCCTTCTTTGACCACCTATTACGGGTACGGGGAGGGATTCTTGCGGCATCTATGACCCCCAAGCCTAATGCACTGAATATTTGCATATACTCACAATGGACCTTTGACACGTACCACTCTAAATATCTCTTAGTCCACTTAATTAACGTTACAGTAGTGTATTTATGGGGATTGTGGTAAAAGCACTGGTAGGGATTCGCCACGAAGTCCTTCATCATCTAAACCACTCGCCCTTCGCCTAATATTGCGCTTACTAGTTTGGGGCCTTGTTCCATTAGCCTGATCGTTTATTTTGGTTAGCTCAACAATGAAATCATTAAATTCGGATTCCTTACTTGGAAATTCAATAGAATAGATCATCTCGTAGCTATTGTACAGCCCAAGATCCATTATTTTTTTTGCCTTCCATGTGGGCATGTGGAATGTGCGAATTCTCCTTTGTCTCTGAAAGTCCCACACTTCCCAGTGAAAGCCCTTTCTCCATTTTTGACAATCCACCATTATATTTGTCAAATTACGAATACGGCTATCTATATTATAGATGGTTGGACTAGCGAAAAAGAAAGAACATCGTAATTTGCGCGTATACATTAAGAATTGAGTGAGTAACACGTTCTTTCCACGGGAAAACAAACGACTATCCAAATTAATGTGAGCCTCGTCAATACATATGATACTTGACTCCGACCGTGCCACATCAAAGAATGCTTTGTGATTGGTAATCCTCTTACTGTTCGCCAATGAGTAGTTGGCGAACAGCGCAGTCTCGATGCCGTACTTTTTTGCGCGGGACTTGAAATAATGAGCGAATAGGCTCATACCAAAGGTCTTCCCGGAACCAAGGTTTCCGTTAAACACCCAAATAAACACGATTCTTCCTCCGTTCTGGCACGGGCAGGCGACGCCACCCGTGCCATGCGTTAGTCTATCGTCCACCCAGGCCGAATAAGCCCGGCTTATGTTGCGGTTCTCGTGGCGCCCTCTCGGACTCAAATTTTTTCGTAATAATATCCATATATACTCCCGTTGCTCCAAGGTATTTGCGCAAGGTGTCAAAGGCATCACGGAAAGGTTTATATATCTGGTTCTGGCCGCCGTCCCGGAGATCGAGTCTCTCACAGACGGCATAGGCCGCTATTTGTCGGGGATCAAGAGCATAGGCATGTCCCTCCATAAATTTCAGCACTTCGAGCAATTCACCGCTGGAAGTGCCCCCGGGGAATAATTCCCCTTCCATAACCTCTTGTAATGTCTCTTTGGCCATAGTATCACTCCTCAATGGTGCAGAATCAAGATAGTAAGAAACCACCCGACCAACACGGCATACAGGGGCCAATTCAGTGGCTTGGCATACGGGTCCTGGAATCGGAACAATTGGCGTAATATCTGGCTCTGCTCTACGTCCCGTAGGTGCTTCGCGTCCTCCAAATAGGGTGCACTGCAATTATAGATGTACACCAGTCGCTTGCCTATCGGGTCAAATTTGACCAGGGCGTCCTTTTTTGGGAAGGTTAATTCCCCGGTCGTAAGATGGGTAGGCGATTCCTCCAAGGGAATGTACTCGATGATTTCCTTGTCCGACAACACTACTACCTTGTTTCGTGGACCCTCCTCCCGCTGGTCCTTGCGGCTGCTGCCCATGATCCAATCCACAAAACTCATGCGGCCTCTTCCTTTCGGGCATAAAATTTGGTGATAAATATCACACCGACTATGGCATAGCCATGAGCCGCAACCATTTTATGCGACCAAAACGGCTGCGAAAACATCCCTACTGACCATCGTTGCCGCCGCCCATGAATTGCGCAGCCAAACCCACTAATGTGCTCAGATCTGGGACCTTCCCTGGCGCCGGGGCCGGCGCGTCGATCTTGTTCTTGGCGGCAATTTTGGCCATCCGATACTTGAGCCACGTGAAGGGTAGCAGGCCCACGAACGCTCCAAGGATCAGACCAGACGAGAGTTGAAAAGCCAAAGCAAAGAGAGACATTATTGTTCCTCCTTCTTGTGTGTAATAATCCACCACCATATTTTGATATCAAGAATCACATCATCATATTTATCTCGCAACCTCCTTGCCAATTCTTCGTTTAAGGCATCCAAGGTTCGAAACACTTTCAAATTTACTTACCCCTTTCTTTTTTTCTGTAACGCTGTTCCCCGGTCATAATCCACATCGCGTTCATGAGCTTATCATACTGTGACCGGTATCGCGTTTTCAGCGTATAGCGGTCAATTTCTCGATTGGCCGCGAGCGAAGCCAATCGAAAGTAGCATGGATTGGCTCCCTTGTCCGTATGCGCAATGCCGGCAGCGTTATGATTAAACCATGCGTTTTTAGTCCGTCCTGTGGTCCATGCCCACTCCAGTTCATGGTACTCATCTTCCTCATCTTCCTCCTCCCGGTCCTTGTAAGGGAGGAAGCTTTCATCGCCGGTTATCCAGTACAAGGAACTCGATTTATATCGAGCACTAACTATGTCCAACACGCTGCCGTATAGACGAGTTATAAGGACGACTATGATCCCAAACATCCACAACCCGAGAAATATCTCTAAGAACGGCCACGCAAAGTTAAAAAGCGTCGATCCATATCCCTCAATGTGTGCGTTGCTCCAGAGCAAGTGCAGGGGCGGGATCATTGACCCGCCAAGAGCCTGTCCGCTCCGGCCACGACCTCCCGCAC
>JAVYSX010000007.1:0-48568 GCA_038728965.1 Thermoplasmatales archaeon
TGAAACGGCCAAAAAGGCAAGATCGTAAACGCGATGCGGGCAAGTGCCGGAGAAGAGATTATCCTGACAAACTCAGAAGGCAGTGCTATAAACATCTTTGTGTCGTCAATAAAAATCATAGGGAGGGTCGCCTAAGGCAATTACGCATCGGTCTGACGATACCTACATTCCCTCAGGAACCTCCTGTTCTTCAGGAATTCCTTCTACACGTTTATTGGGTCTAGAATAAAAAAACCTGTGATCCTTCCGGAGCGTATTGAGGACGCGTAGGGCGGTTGTCAGCCTTATGCCGTAAGTGGCGAGATTTACATATGCTTCCAGCAGGTTGTGCCCTTCGGCATCCTGTCTTTCATTTTTTATCATTGGTGAGGAGTTCTTGGCTATTACAATCCTATTCGATCCGGGTAATGGCCTTCCGTTATTTTGATCATTGGACTTATACAAGCTGATCAAATCTTAGATGTTACGTAAACCGCCTGCCGGTGTGGCTTTCACAAGACAGCCCCCACATAACCGTGGAGTCAACAAAAATGGTACTGGGTCCGAGCTGAAGCAACAGTATTTTTTCAAAGAAAAATAAGAAACATTGTTCGAAAGAATTCTGGCGTGGATGGATCCCCATTTCCTCTTCTCTTTCTAGAGAAGACAGATTTCCTGACTGTATTCTTAATAAAAATGGAAATAAAGAATAATAAAGGAGGGACTGCTTCGTTTTCAATCCCTAATTTCCTTCTCCACCAGGTACGCAGTCAGCAATAGGAGGCCCGCCGCTAGAACAGCAAGAGCGCCTAGCCACTCCCCTTCGAGTTTCCATTGAGAAGCAGTTAAATTACCATTGATTATAACGGTTCTTATTGCCTCAGCAGACCAGGAAACAGGATTGTACTCTGCAATGTTTCCTATCCAGTTGGCCATCATCTGCCTCGAGAACATAGCGTAGCTCACAAACATAAGGGGTAAATTTACGAGGTTGACAATCCCAAAAATTGACTGCATGTTTGTCATCCGTGTTGCAATAACACTGAATATTGAAGAAAAGATGAATGCGATCAATATTATGGCTGCAACTACTATAAGCGCGTCAACTATTGTGAAGCCATTTTGGAATTTGAGGCCATTGGGAATCAGATATGCCGCTATCACCAGTATAAGCGACTGCGGCAAGATCCGTATGACAGAGGATATTATCTTTGAAAAAACTATTGAACTCCTCTTTATTGGAGATGATAGGAATCTGCCCATGGGCCCAAGGCGCCTATCGAATATGATCTGAGTTCCCGCGAACATCGCAGTAAAGAGGCCCATGGTTGTAAGGACGCCGCCTACTATGTACGTTATGTAATTTGGAGCCCCATCCAGTATGACACGCGCGGCAGCGTTTCCTTCGGGTCCAGCGAAAAATTTCGTAATATCAAAGGCACTTCCGAAAAGTGCGATCCAGAATATGGGCTGAATGAGGCCAGTGAAGAAGAATGTCGGATTCCTAATCCATTTCTTTAGCTCTCTGACCGTCAGAGGCCACAGTCCACTCATGTCCTCACTCTCCTTAGGTTCATAACCAGTTTCCTAGCGTCATTTCCACCCTCACCTTCCCTTATATCCCTGCCGGTATATTCCAGGAAAACTTCATCCAGCGACGGTTTCTGTACTGTCAGATGCGCTATTGACAGCCCGTGTTGCGAAATATAATTTATAATATTAGGCAGTGACACGTCTGCATTTGCGACCTTTATCCTAAGGGCATTCCTGCCAGTCTCCGTCACCTCGATCGTGTCAGGTACCTTCTTCATCACCCCTACACCAGTTTCATCCTTCAGGGTCAGATTTATTATGTCACCGTTCAATGATGCCTTAAGCTCAGCAGGAGACCCTGTTATGAGCACTTTACCGTGATCTATAATTGAGACCCTGTCGGCAAGCTCGTCAATCTCTTCTAGGTAGTGAGATGTTAATATTATGGTAATTTTGAGTTTGTCCCTAATGTCCTTGACGTAGTCCCACATTTGAGTTCTCGTCTGAACATCCAGACCTAGAGTAGGTTCATCAAGAAACAGAATTCTTGGCTCATGAACAAGGCCCAAAGACAGTTCGAGACGCTTCCTCATCCCTCCTGAATAAGTCCTGACAAGTCTGTCAGCGGCTTCGTCAAGATCAACAAGTTTGAGGAGCCTGTTTATGTTCTCCCTTGCCTTCGACTTAGGAACGTCGTAGAACTGCGAAACCATTAACATGTTCTCCCTACCAGTTAGATCCTCGTCTGCCGTAAAATCCTGGGGTACAACCCCAATTACCTTTCTCACAAAAAAAGAATCCTTAACTATATCGTACCCGCCGACCTTCGCAGTTCCGCTCGTAGGCTTTATTCTCGTTATCAACATATTGATTGTTGTCGTTTTGCCAGCTCCGTTAGGACCAGCAAGGCCGTAAATCTCACCTTCCATTATGTTTATGTTGAGATCTGACACGGCCCTTATTTTTCCTCCGTAAATCTTTGTGAGATTTTTGGTTTCTATTATTGTTTCACCCATCAGATCACCTTCTAATTCTCTAGGAACTTCCTCCTCGTTTCATCTAATATCTTTATAGTTTTTTCAGCCTCCACTTCAAGGCTCATCATAAAAGCTTCGTATCGTTTTGGATTTTCGACGCTTTTCATTATCCCCTCCAGGTTTTCAGATAAAAATTCATTCATATGCTGGGCCGAACTTATTAAAAACCTCAGCTTCTCTTCTGAGCCCATGGTTTCCATCCAAAGCCGCCCCATGTACTTAGAGATGGGCGACTGTTCAAAGTGTCGCTCCTTGATCTTTGAAATCAGTGCCATCCCCTTTTCGGTTATCCTGTACATCACCTTTCCGCCTTCTTCGTACCTCTCGACAATGCCCTTCCTTCTGAGTCTGTCTAAAGCTGGATATATCGATCCAGCTCCTGGCTTCCACGCTCCTCCTGTCCTCTCGGATATCATATTGGCCACCTGATTGCCATATATCGGGCCATCTTTCACCATGGTTAGAATGATAAAGAAGATTATACCCCTGTTCCATCTGTTGTTTTCGAAGTCCATAGACGTGATTGATTTATTATATATAACGATATCGATATCGATACGAACCAAACAAACCCACTCACAGAATAAACACCTCTTCAACCAAGCTTGAAAAGAATTTAAATGAAGTCTTATTCATGAACGATGCCAGTTGGCTCCAAATTTCCGCTTATAGAAGATCATGGTGTCCTTTTAAACAACAGGACTGCGGCACTCGTATCAAGGGAAGGGGAAATAGACTTTGCCTGTTTTCCAAACTTTGATTCTGAAATGGTGTTCTCTTCAATTCTTGACAGAGAGAAGGGGGGCTATTTTATAATTAAGCCTGTAGGGAAGGGTATAGAGAGTAAGCAATATTACGAACCAGATACCAACATTTTGTTCACGGTATTTTACCAGAAAGGGGAGCGGGTTCTATCCGTTATGGACTTCCTCCCGATGAGTTATGAGAATTACGTGTATTTCTCCGAGATCCATAGAAGAGTAGAGGCGTTCAGGGATGCCAAAGTATCCATTTCTTTCAGCCCCTTTTTCAGCAAATCCAGGAAGGGGATAAAGAAAACTGATCACAGTGGCTATATGTTCTACTCTGATAATTCAACCCAGTTTCTTTCAACGACTGTGGATTTAGAAATGAATGATGACGAGGTTTTTGGAAATGTAGAGCTGCCAGAGACAGAGGTACTGTGGATGGTGACAGCCCACAATCTGAAGAAGGCATATCCGCCCTCAGTATTCTCGAGCGAGGTAAGGTTATGGCATACCCGGAAATTCTGGAAAGAATGGCTGTTGAGATCTACTTATCAGGGAATTTTCTATGACGTTGTGAACCGCTCCCTTCTGACAATAAAGGGCCTGTTCTTCGATCCGAAAGGCTTCATGGTGGCTTCTCCAACAACTTCACTGCCTGAGTCTATAGGAGGTGAGAGAAATTGGGACTACAGGTTCATGTGGGTTAGGGATACTGCATATGCTGTGGATTCACTCATACAGCTCGGCTACCTAGACGAGGCTACTAGATTTTATCTATCAATAATCGACAGATTTGAAAAGGACGGGCGCCTTTACTCGGTCTACGGGATAACAGATGATGGGCTCACGGATGAAAAGGTACTTAACTACTCTGGCTACGAAAATTCAAAGCCGGTTAGGATTGGAAACGCTGCAAGAAGCCAGCTTCAGATAGATCAGTACGCATCCCTCATAACTTCTCTTAAACTCATCCTGGAAAATTCCGGATTTATTAGCACTCATATGCTTGAAAAGGTTTTCATGCTAGGCGATTCTCTTATGAGGATCTGGAACCTGCCAGATTCCTCCATCTGGGAAATAAGGGGGAAAAGAAGACATTATGTATATTCTAAGGCACTGGCTTGGAAAGGGCTCTCAGATCTTGCATGGATATATAGCATTCTTGGCGATCAAAGCTCATCCAGATTAGCGAAGAATGAAGCGGAGAGAATCGCCAAGGAAGTACTGGAGAGGGGGGTCTCAAGATCGGGCTATCTTTCACAGAGTTACAATTCTGAAGAATTAGATGCTTCGCTCCTCAGACTTCCCCTAATCGGATTTTGCCCTATCACCGATCCCGTATATGTGAGAACTTTTAGAGAAATTGAGGAGAGACTTATGCCGGAGAGGTTTCTTCTCAGGAGGTACACCTTTGGTGATGGGCTAAAAGGTTCAGACAACGCCTTCCTTCTCCTCTCATTCTGGTACATCAGGAACCTTATAAGAATGTCGAGACTAGAAGAGGCGCATGAAGGCATAATAAAGCTGCTTAATATAGGTAACAACCTCTACCTGTTCCCGGAGGAAATTGAGTTCGGCACACACAGGTACTTGGGCAACTATCCGCAAGGGTTAAGCCATTTTGCATTGATACAGACCATATACGAATACAACAAGGCACTCTCCGCCGGGAAGTAGAGCTATGTCCGCCAATATCAGCTCGTTATCTATGAAAAAATAACACAATTAAGATTTGCCTAAACTTTGAATTTTCCGCCGGCCGCTAAAGATTTTTCCCTGAATTCTAATGCTCATCCGCCGGGGTATCTTAGAAAACGCCTTATTCTACTTTGGGAAAATTTAAATAGTGGTTCACAATCACTAATCAACATTAGGTTGTTAACCGGTGGTGATGAACATGGTGGGAAGAAGAATAAAGAGAAGGGATGACGAATTCTGGGACTATATTGAGGACTTCTTTGAAAACAGTGATAAAGAATACAGAAAATTCATCGAAAGATGGTTCGATGCGTTTGATGAACTCGGGAACCTCAAAGGCCAGCCCGGTACGTACGTGTACGGATTTACTTACAGAATAGGACCTGATGGAAAGCCCGAATATAGGGAGTTCGGTAACATACCCAGAGAATATTCGGAACTTCCAGGTATTGAGTACAGGGAGCCCATCACCGATGTACAGAACAGGGAAGACGAGACTGACATAACACTTGAACTTCCAGGAGTAACAAAGGGCGACATAAACATAGAGACCGGCGATAAGAGCTTAATCGTAAGGGTCGACAAAGAGGGAAGGAAATACTACAAGGAGATAAACGTGCAGTTTGAGATCCAACCGGAGAACGTGAAGGCAACGTACTCTAATGGCGTACTCGACATAGTGATAAAGAAGCCGCAGAATAACAGAAAGGAAGGAAAAAGGATACCTGTGGATTGAATATGAACAGCGATCTTCTGGACCTTATAGACAATGAGATCAGAAGGAATATACTGAGCATTCTGTCTGTAAGGCCCTCATACACCTTTGAATTGGCCCGATTCCTCGGTAGTTCGCAGCAGCTTGTTGCCAAGCATATAAAGATGCTTGAAGACGGTGGTCTTGTCTACAAGGTGGGAAAGATAGAATCCGACTCCGGCCCGCCCCGTATTCTGTATAGAGCAAACCTACCGCTGCTATCACTTCTCCAGTTCATAGAGAGTATATCATCCACTATGGAAAGGGAAGACGAAGTTTATAACTTAGAAGGCAGCGTGAAAGATCTCGTTGAAAAGCTCAAGGAAATAGATGGAAGAATAAAGTTGATAGAGACAGAATTGAAAAATCTGATGCTCCAGAAGCAGAAGATTTTACTCACTATAAGCGACCTTTGCCCGGATACAGAAACACCGCTCTTCTTCAGAGCGGTCAATGAAGCTTTCCGGAGTGGTAATTTTGATCTAATAGAGAAAATGATGCCCATTTGATCTGGAGCAGATCAGATCGCCTGTCACTCATCAATTTCAGTTTAGGCTAAAATCATCATCCTGCCCCGCTTTATCATAGCAAACATTTTATTATGTGTTTCCCCCATATTTATTGCTAGAACAAAACTGCAAAATAAGAGGTTATGATGTTGTTCCTATGTATACAAGAAGGGGGGACAAAGGGGAAACCGACACCGCCTATGGAGAGAGGATAAGAAAAGACAGCCAACTCATTGAATGGGAGGGTACCTTGGATGAGCTGATATCTTCCATAGGGTTTTCCAAATCAGTGCAGAGTTACGATGACATTGTAAGTGACCTTACAACAGTTCAACTGGACCTCTTTCACCTAGGTGAAGAAATAATCACTCTGGGGGAGGGAAGAAAGCTGAGGGATGACGGTGTAAAATGGATGGAAGACAGAATATCATCATATCTAAAGGAGATCGGTCAGATCAAGTTGTTTGTGGTACCGGGAGGCAGCATCAGTGCTTCTTCTCTTCAGCTGTCGAGAGCAATAGCCAGGAGAGCAGAGCGCAGACTTGTTGAGCTCGCACAGAGGCAGCAGGTGAACCCAAACTTATTGCAGTATATTAACAGGCTCTCCTCCTTCCTTTTTATGATTGCTGTCGTTAACAATAAAAGGGCAGGAATCAAAGAGATCATCTACCCATGGCCTAACCCAGAGAAGAGCAAGGAAGAATAGAAATACGCACTTCTCCTAACATATTATGGTTCGGGAAATTGTAAAAAGTTCGCTCTCTATAGCGCCTATGGAACTCGATGGAGGGGGAGTTATTAGATGGCTTGTAACGCATAGGGACGGGGCCTTGAATTTTTCGATGAGGCTAATCGAAGTCCCATCCGGCAAGTCAACTCCTGATCACTCGCATGACTACGAACACGAGATGTATATCATTGAGGGAGATGCGGATGCAATTATAGAGGATAGGGAATATAAGGTTTCTAATGATTATTTTGTTTTCATACCGCCAAACTTAAGACATACTATCATCGCAATCAGCGATGTGAAGCTCGTGTGCACAGTGCCTATAAAGGCGGCTAGAGCTATATTGGGACCCTAGGCTGACTGCCCTCCGCTGTACATTGGCGAATATTTTTTATTTAGCTTCTCTGGATTGGTCATTTCGAAATACCTGTCAAAAATGAAATCTGCCCTACCCTTGAGGGTCATCCAGTATATCCTCGCCATGGACATCTTCATAAAGTGCTTTAACCTAGTCGGCGGATAAGGGACAGTTGGGTTATTGAAATCCGCGATTACGAATGTGGCCTTCCCGTAGGCCGTATCAAACGGACAGTTGATCCTCCCATTGAATTCGCCGTATTCACCGTTAAGTAAGTGCGCTACAGTCACAGCTTCCAGGTGTGCTGTCACCCCGGTTTTTGAGGTGGGAATTGTATTGCAGTCTCCGATTGCAAACGCATCATCGTAACCCTTTATGTTGGTTTTCCTGTTATCTACCTTTATGAACCTGTCCTCGTCCTGTACCCCATCTGGCACTATCTTTATGTTTGTTCCCCGGCACGGTGGGACAATTATAGGGAGATCGTATTTTACAGAGTCGCCCTCCAGAGAGTTTATAACCTTGTTTTCAACATCTACGTTATCCACATCGAAAAACGGAATCACCTCTATCCCCCTCTGTTTAACCAGTGGCTCGACCACCCTGTTCATGGGTTCTGCTGGGTAAGGTCTGGGAAACGGTGTGAAAAATTTGATCTTCGTTTTACTCTTCAGACCTTTCTTGCTGAGATATTCTTCAAGCTGAAATGCCCCTTCTAAAAGAGATGGGGGGCACTTGCACGTAGGAGAAGACTGACCTATTGCGATCGTTCCCCCTTTGAAATTTTTGATATGGGTCCAGAGCTTATATGAATTTTTTACGCTTGTATGGTAATCTCCATATTCGTCATAAATAGATCTCAAACCGGGTATAACGTCAGGGTCTGGCATTGTGCCCGTCGCAATTACGATATAGTCATATTCGTAAGAAACTCTCCTTGTCCCATACGCTTTCCTCTGGTCCAAATTAATCTCCTTTATCTCATCACGTACAAAAGTCACGCCTGGTTTAAAGAGGTCAGCATTCGGTTTCCAAATTTTCCTCTTTGAACCCTTGAAAGCTACATATAGGAACCAGGGCTGATAGTAGTGAAGTTCGCTCTTGTCAACAACTGTGACATCAAAATCCCTGGCGTTCAGGTGATTTGCTAGAATCACACCCGCGTCTCCGCTCCCGACTATTAGAACCTTTTTCATTTTCCCAGCTTACCTATCTCTTGTTTACCTTTATTCTCACCACTATCTTATCAGCATCTTCTTTTATTTCGAGAATCTCGTTGCCAGTCTTCTTAGCCCAAGCCTCTGTATCCGCCTTCACTCCGAGGTCAGTAGCCCAGAGTTCCAAAATATCGCCGACCTTGGAATTTCTGTATGCCTTTATAAGGTCTGTAATTGGACCGGGGCAGGCGGAACCCCTTGAATCGATAACTTTAGCGTCGACCATTGTTTACCACCTCAAATGAAAAGGGTGTTGCCACCGGAGCTTTCCTGAACGAAGGTTGCAGCCCCGACAACTCCATCGATTATTGGGTCAAGGTCTTCTTTCTTTATTCCCATAATGCTCGCGGTCATCGAGCAAGCATAAATTTTTGCGCCGAATTCCTTAGCTTCTTTCAGCATTTCGTACCACGACTTGACCCCATCCCTTTTCATCCCTTCGAGGAGCATTGGACCCATACTTTCAAATTCCTTCGGAAGCATCATCTTCTTTTCACCCTTTACAAAGTTCAAGAGCCCCCAAAACGTTGCAAAAATTTTAACGTCTTGACCCAATACAGCCGCAGCCTGTGCTATCACGCTAGCAGCTATGATTCTGTCCGTAGTTCCGCTGAACAGAATAATGGAAACTTTTTCCTCCATATGTCATCACAGCTAGATATAAAAATTCCAGATATAACTTTGTGCTTAATAATTATAAGCTTCATTGATTAATTTTATTGCGCTTTATCAATTCCTTGAATGCAAAACTAACCTCCCTTGAACACGACTTCCGCAAATGCAGCGGCCTGAGCCCTAGTGCTTAGATAGAGAACCTTTCGCTCGAAGCAAGCTCTCCGCATTACCTTTCCATCCAACTCTGATTTATAATTGTCCGAGAGGATGTTTATAACGGCCGATATATTCCCAAGTTTAAGCAGATCAATAGTGTTCGGACTCCCCTCAAAAATTTTTTTGACTGTGGCCGTATTAATACCGTACATTCCCAGCTTCTGCCGCGTCCCTTCAGTGCTGTATATGGCCTTCCCAGCCATGTATATCATCCTAATTATTCCTATGAATTCCCCTATATTTTTTGAGGGAATAGTTATGATAACACCTTCCTTTGAAATGTCAAAACCAGCCGCTTCGTACGCGTTTTTGAGTGCATCGGTAAGAGTATTTCCCATTCCAATAACCTCACCAGTGCTTTTCATTTCGGGACCCAGTATCACATCTACTCCTCCCAGCTTGTCAAATGGAAATACTGGCAGCTTGACACCGATCTTCTTCCTTATCCTGAATTCCTTAGGAACAGGCGTTCCTAGCAACGAATCAGCAGCAATTTCAGACAGGTTCAGCCCGGAGACCTTAGAAACTAGCGGAAATGACCTTGAGGATCTGGGGTTTATTTCTATTATGTGAACGATGTTATCCTTTATGGCGAACTGGATGTTTATAGGCCCAACTATACCGAGCTTGTTACAAATGAGCCTTGTATATTCCTTCATGGTTTCCTGAAGGTGATTTGGAATGCTTACAGACGGAAATATGCTAGTTGAGTCCCCAGAATGAACACCGGCTTCCTCTATATGTTCTATTATTCCGGGGATAAGTACGTTTTCCCCATCTGAAACACCGTCTATTTCGGCTTCTATAGAGTTGTCTAGGTACTGTTCAACAAGAAATTCGGTGATATACTTTCCATGCTGAACTAGGTATTCTTGCGCATCTTCCTGTGATCTGAGCACCGCCATGTGCGCCCCTGAAATCGTATAAGAAGGTCTAACTATCACCGGGAAGGATATTTCATTTATTGCCTGCATGAATTTGTCGATGGATGAATACCTATACCTAGGATATGGTATTTTCATCTCATTCATCAACTGGGCAAACTTTTCTCTGTCCTCAAGAATATCTACCACTTCTACATCCGTCCCGACAATTTCAATCCTGTCCCCAAGATCTCCCTTTATCCTCTTTAGTAGATTTATGGGCCTCTGACCACCAAACCATGGTATGAGCTTCTTGCAGTTGGAGTTGTCTATCAGATTCTTTATAGTTTCAAAATCAACAGGATCAAAAACCAGAGAGTCGCTGGCATCAAAATCAGTTGACACGGTTTCTGGATTGTCGTTGACCATGATAACTTTATAACCCTTCTTTCGCAGTCTTGAGGCAACATGAACACAGCTGTAATCGAATTCAATTCCCTGCCCAATCGTAATAGGTCCTCCACCGAGGATAATAAAATCCCCTTGTAAGGTGGAACCGCTGGAAGAGGAATAATAATAAGGTGTAACTACGTCGAATTCGCCTGCGCATGTATCGACAACTGAAAAACCAGCGTAGTTCGGAGCGAGATCAAAAGCGGATATTAATTCCTCAACGAACAGTTCCCTCCAACCTGTAAGTTTCGATATAGAGCTGACGGAATACCCTCTCTTCCAAGCTTCCCTTATATGAAGAATTCTTTCTGGATTGGGTGTCGCAAGTTTCCCCTCATCGAAATCTACTCTCTTGTTCAGCAGACCCGTTGATCTGAGTGCCTTTCTGATTGCATCTGAAAGGGTCTTTCCTATACTCATTACCTCCCCGGTGCTCTTCATCTGTGTACCGAGTGTAAAATCTGCCTCCGGAAACTTCTCAACCGGCCAAACAGGAAATTTTACAACAACATAATCTATTGCCGGTTCCCTTGCTACGTTCATTTCACCTGTTACAGTGTTCTCTATTTCGTCAAGCGAAAAACCTAGTGCAATTAAAGCTGCTACCCTTGCTATCGGGTAACCTGTCGCCTTTGAGGCCAGTGCAGAGGAACGCGAAAGTCTCGGATTGACCTCTATAACGAAGTATTCCCCAGTTGCATCATTGAATGCGAACTGAACGTTACATGCCCCCTTTATATGAAGGGCTTCTGCTATCCTAAGGGCTGATGATCTAATCTTTTGGAAGTTGAAATCGTTTAAGGTCAGAAATGGTGTAACGACTATGCTGTCTCCAGTGTGTACGCCCATCGGATCCACATTTTCCATCGTGCACACTGCTATCTTATTTCCCTTCCCATCCCTTACAACTTCAACCTCCAACTCAACCCATCCAATAACAGATTTCTCTATTAGGACCGACCCCGAACTTGACAGAAAGAGGCCACGTTCAACTATCCCCCTCAGCTCTTCAACATTCCTTGCAATTCCTCCGCCAGTCCCTCCTAGAGTAAATGATGGCCTAACAATGACTGGAAATCCGATGCTTTTTGCGTATTTTATGGATTCCTGGAGTGAGCCGCAGTAATACGATTCCAGGACAGGCTCGCCTATCTCCATCATCTTTTCCTTGAATTTCAGCCTGTCCTCCGCCACATCCACGGAACCTGGGGGTGTTCCTAGGACCTTAATACCTCTTGAATCAAGGAATCTAGACCTCCAAAGATCGAGCATGATATTAAGGCCTGTTTGCCCCCCAAAGATCCCCATAATTGCATCGGGTTTCTCCTCATCAATTATCTTCATCACGTACGAAGTGTTCAGGGGCACCATTCTAGGGATAGTTTTCGGAATCCTGTCAGTCTGTATCGTGGCCGGATTGGAATTTACGACTATAGCCTTCACACCCTTACTGGTGACTGCTTTTATGGCCTGATTCCCTGAATAATCAAACTCCGCGGACTGACCTATTACTATTGGACCAGAGCCTATTATGAGAACCTTCCTAGGCAATTCAGATTTCATAAACAATCCTTCTGAATTCCTCAAATACCCCAAGCTCGTCTGCGGGCCCGGGCCCCCCCTCAGGGTGGAATTGAACTGACAGGAACTTTTTCCCTTCCAGACCCTCATTCGATCCATCGTTCATTGATCTGTACCGCTCAACAGCACCCTTCCCCTCTCTGTACTTGACAGTGAAACCGTGATTATGTGTTGTTATCCCTATCTTGCCGCTTGTGAGATCAACCACCGGGTGGTTTATGCTTCTGTGACCAAATTTCATTTTCTGTGTTTTCATACCTAGCGATATTGACAGAAGCTGGTGACCTAGGCATATCCCGAGCAACCCTCTCGAACCTATAAGGTCCCTAATGTTTTTAACTAAGTTGCTTAGTGAAGGGTGGGCAGGATCACCTGGTCCGTTTGAAATTAGAATCCCCTCATAATTCATGGCCATCTCTTTCCTGAAAACATAATATGGAATTATTGAGACGTCTGCCCATTCCATAAACCTGAGAATATTCCCCTTGTAACCCAGGTCTATAAGGAGTATCTTGCCCTGTTTACCTTCAATTTCCTGGACGTTCTGATCGACCAAGTTGTAAGCGTAAGGGTCTATGAACTCCTTCCTTCCAAATGAGGCCAGGGGACTCCCCGATTTCCTTATGTGGTCAACTATCCTTCTGGTGTCGGGCGTCACAATTCCCGGAATTCCCCATTTCTCGAGGTAGGAAGAAAATGATTCCTTAAATCTTGTTGGAACGTGATTCACAACTACCCCCTTCACTCTAGGCCGCGAACTTTCTCCAACTTCCTGAAGGCCGTAGGAACCTATATATGGGAAAGAAAACACCAATATCTGGCCTGTATAGCTCGGGTCTGTTATAGATTTGATATATCCTGATGGGGAAGTTGTGAAAACTAACTCGCCGCTTGAGAAAGTTTTGGAACCGATACATTCCCCCTCAAAAACACCTAGTCCGTCCACGTACAGTTTGGCTACGCTCACTTTTACCTTTACCGCATACTGGTTATGAATAAAAAGTTACAGGTTTCTCAAATCTAAGTTCGCGTGCGTCAATTCATTTTTTTAAGTCTGGCCTAAAGCATCGAGATTTTTATTAGAGAAGAAAGCATATACAAATATGCCCTTTGAAAACGAAAATACGTACCTAAGGATGATTGAGAAGAAGGAAGAAGATGTCTTTCACAGGAGATACGAGGAAGAACTTGAAAATGTTAAAAAATTCTTTGGGAAGGAGTATCCTAATCTAGTTGCCGGGGATGTGTTCGAGGAAGAGAAGATAACGCACGTTTCTCCGATCGACGGAAAGACGCTTATAGGAAAATTTCAGATGTCTACGAAGGAAACATCTGAAAAGGCTGTGAATATAGCAAGATCAAAATACAAAGAATGGTATTCTATAGGCTACCTTGCTCGGGCCCAGATATTTCTAAAAGCTGCAGATATGCTGTCCAAAAGGAAGTTTGAATTTTCTGCTATCCTAACGTATGAAAACGGGAAGAACAGGTATGAAGCAATGGGAGACGTTGATGAGGCTATCGATTTCATGAGGTACTATGCCCTTGAACTCATCAAAAACGAGGGGTACGTGAAGTTCACGGGTACAGCGTATTACGGCGAAGAATCAAAGAGCGTAATGAAACCATTCGGAGTTTTCCTCGTGATATCTCCGTTTAATTTCTTCTCGCTCACAGTTGGTATGGTAAGCGGTCCCCTGGTTGTTGGAAACAGTGTGGTCCTTAAACCCTCATCTGACATACCGCTCTCTACGTTTCTCTTTGTGAAGCTGATGCACGAAGCTGGGGTTCCCCAGGAAAATCTCATCTTCCTTTCTGGCTCTGGAGGCAGGGTGGGGAGAACTCTATACACCAACGACCTTGTCGATGGCGTAGTTTTTACCGGTAGCCGAGAGGTTGGAATGAAGATATATAGGGAATCTCAAGAAAGGAGAGCCAAGGTAGCTGTAACAGAGATGGGAGGAAAGGATACGATAATAGTGACTGATAAGTGTGATATAGATAAGGCTGTGGAAGGTGTTGCAAGATCTGCTTTTGGATATTCTGGCCAGAAATGCTCTGCCTGCAGCTTAGCCCTGATAGACGAAAAAATATACGATTCCTTCAAAAAGAAAATCGTAGAATTAACGAAGAAATTTATAGTTGACGACCCTAGGAAGAAAGACACTTTCACCGGACCAGTTATAAACAAAGAAGCATACGAAAAATTTGGGAAAATTTTGGGCTCAGTGCCTCGGGAGAAGATATTATTGGGAGGGGAAAGACTGAATAGGGATGGTTTTTACGTCCAAAATACGATTTTGGACGATGTTGGGGACCCGGGAATAGAGAGGGTTGAGCTTTTCCTGCCAATACTTGCATTGAAGCCTGTTAAATCTCTCAAAGAGGCCGTTGAATTTGTTAATTCACTTGATTATGGCCTGACTGGTGGAATATTCACTGAGGACAAGGGGGAAATAGAGTACTACTTCAACAATGTAGATGTTGGGGTAGTATACGCAAACAGGCGGAGGGGAGGCTCAACTGGAGCGATGGTCGGATCTCAGCCATTCGTGGGCTGGAAATTCAGCGGTACTACTGGCAAGGGAACAGGATCATTTTACTATCTGCCCCAATTCCTCAGGGAACAGGCGCAAACGATTGTGAGGTGACATCTAAGCTCTAAAATACGCTCACCTCAGGGATTAAGGGAACTATCTATCATCTCGTTCAACCTGTTTATAAATTCCATTTCCATACCTTTCGGAATGGTAGCACCGGCAGCGTTCCTATGACCTCCGCCGGATCCCCCGACCCCCATCGCTGCGTTCCTGAATAGTAACGATAGGTCTAATCTTTCAGAAAGCTCTAGAGAAATTCGAGCAGATATCTTCTTATAATCACCAAGGTTGGCCATCACAACAACAATTGACGATTCTGGTATTTTCTTGTGCGTAATTATTCTGGTAGCAACAGTCCCGGTGATGTTATCCTCGAGATTTTCCCCAAAATCATACAAAACTACCCTGCCTAATTTTTTACCTTCTACCCCATCGAGGGCCCTGGAAGCCTTCCTGAGGGTATCCAGATGATCCAAGTACAGCCTCATTGCCTCATCCAGAGTTTCACCCCTCTCGAAAAGGCATATCTTGATACCGATATCAGGTCTTCCCTTCCTGGATGTGGCGTTTATAAGAGAGGAGAAATCCCTGCAGTCTTTTATGATCGATGACCTGGGCTCGCCTTTCACCTCATAAACCTCGCCCGTCAGCCTAGAAACATCTCCGCCCTCCGATTCCAGAAGAGCTGCGAGTGAGTTTATAATTTCCCTTCTTTTTCCCTCATCAAGGTCTATCCATCTTATCCTCCTACTTTGTTCCCTGTCCAAACCGTGGCTCTCTAGAAATTGTGATACTTTCTGCGGATTATCGTAAAGTAAACTGATCTTGGGATCGTTACCAAATCTAAGCATGTATGATACCGATTTTGAGCTTCTACCAAAGTACCTGATGTCTTCCTTCCTCTCTATAAGCCCAATCCTCTCAGCAAGTAGCATTACCTCTCTGTCGGAATCAACAAGGCGGCAGAATTTCTTGTCGTGAAGGTCTCCAACTGAACCTATTACCGGGATGTGAGAAATTGAAGAGACCTCTGGAATCAAATTGACGGAAAAGAGAAAAGTCGTAGTGGAACCTGACTGGGAAACGCTCCCGTCAAGCCCCTCCAGGTGCGGATTAAATTGGTATATATTATTCCCATTTTCGGTGTAGTGAGCGTCGTTAACCACCGGAGTGTGATGATCTGTTATCACGCCACTTATTCCTTTCATATCCTTTATCCTGGCAGACCCGAGATCGTTGAACCAGTACACGTATGATGCGTCAGAAAAATCCTCTGGCAGAAGCTGGTTCCTGATCACCGTTTCGTACCTCAATCCCAACCGCCTGGCCACAAAAACGGCTATTGCGGCTGATGCGATTCCATCGGAGTCATGATGTGAAATGATCTTGACCTTTTTTGCATTAAAAATGAGCTCAGAAGCCTCACTCATCATACTGTTCTATCTCTCCTATTGAGATACCGAGGTTTTCCTCAATTTTCAGGAACGTCTCCCATGAATCCTTACAGCTACAGGACAGGCTTTCTAGGTATCCGTAATCCAGCGTTTCACTGTATTTCCTAATGGCCTCAGAAAATGTCCTGTCACATACATGACCGTTGTGTGCCCCTCTCTTTTTTCCTGCAGCGGTTATAAGAGAAACTACGGGTAACCTAAGATCTTTAAGGGATAAGAGGACCTCAACCACGCTCCATAGCCACGGTGGTCTGTAGTTTCCCTGCTTGTAAAGGCTCTCTACCAGGGTTCCCTTCTGGACATCCATCGGGTTTATTGAGATAAAATCTGAATACTCCGAGACCTCCCTGGCAGATCTTACCACATCAAGTATTGACTCCGCTTCTGTCATAAATGGAGGCTTCAGAAGGAGATAGGTTCTCACAGATATGCCTATTGAGTGAAGGAGCTGCGCGGCCTCCTTAAAATTTTCAAAATCGTAATCCTTATTTATGGAGTTTACAAGAACCGATTTGTCAGTGCTTTCAAGCCCTATAGCAACCTGGAGCTTCCCAGAGTATTTCCAGATCCACTCTGATGCCTTTTTGACGAATTCAGGCCTCGTCTCAACAACCATATACTCGTACCTCTCCAGGGCATCCTCCATTATTCGCTTCTGGATATCCGGATGGATTTCAACTGGATCAAAAAATGATCCAGAGGTAAACACTTTTAGGACTTCGCCCTCCGGGAATTCCTTCAAGAACGAATTTACCTGAGCTATAAGATCATCACTACCTATGTTAGGATTTGTGTCACCCCAAAAACCGCACATGCTACAACCAGAATGATAGCTCCAGCTGCACCCCCTGGTACGGAGGATCAGGACCCTTTCATTTCTGGTCTTTCCGTTCAGATATTCTCTCTCCAGGTATGTCGCAACGAAATCACGTCTTGTGCTTCTCCGCGTGGAATTCCTTATAGTTGCTACTTCCTTAGCTAGATCTAGGTCTATTTTATTCATTGAATCTTTATAATTTTAGATTATTAAACAATTGCGTAGAATCATTTTTTACCGATGAAATTATTTAAAATTATGTGCCGCATGCTACTGACAATCGGAAAATTCTCAGATCTTTCACCATATATGGACTTCCTCGTACAGATGGCTAACGAAGGGAAGGGAGCGCCACACCATGACGGTTTCGGATATGTTCTTTACACTAGGAACGAAACCATAGCACAAAGGAGCATTGAACCCGTAAAGAACGTCCCTGACCTATATGGCACGGCACTTATAGCCCACGCCAGAAAGATCAGTTCATCCAGCAAGAGCATTGTGAACACGCAACCGTTCACATACGGGGATCTTTCATTTGCGCACAATGGGACCATTAGAGGCCTTGAGAAGCGTGGAACTAGTGATAGCTTCAACTTTTTCAAAATGATAATTAAGGACCTCCCGTCTGCTGTCTCGACAGTCAGAGATATGAAATTTACGAGTATGAATTTCATTATAACTGATGGGAGGTACGCTGCTGCATACAGGGAAGTTAAGACCGAGCCTGGGTATTATTCCCTCTTCTACAAGATCGAGGAGGACAGATTCACGATCTCCACTGAAGAGATGTACGGTAAGTGGTACGAGCTATTGGATAAGACGCTCATAGTATACAGGAATGGCAGGGTTAACGAATACGACGCATCTGATATTTTCCCTCCCGTCATTTAGTCATTCTAGGCAGACTTTCTGAGATTCGTTCAATGAAGGCGGATTGAAGAGATTCTTTCACTAAATCCCCCCTTCTTTTCATCCCTCTGGATAGATGGTACACAGCCCCCAGTGTTTTTCCTGAACCTCTGATCCCGAACAAATTGTTCATCGCTGAATCAAGCTCGTTCCCCTCTTTAATTATTTTTTGAATGTCCTGAGATATTGGGAACCCGGAAGAAATACCAAAGTTGGTCCTTCCGAGTGAGTCCCTGACCGCTGCCACGTGGAAGTCGTAAATTCCAGCTCCAATCTGTATCAATCCGGCCTCAATTCCGATCAGATAGTCATACGGTTCATTAATCCCTTCAAGTCTCGTTACAGCGCCTTGAAGAACCTCATTACCCATAGGCTGCGGCGGGAATTTTTTATCCGGCTCAACAGTCTTTATGGATATTCTCTTTAGGACCGTGGAGAGAAACTCCCTGACCCCCCTGACCTTCTCATCGTTCTCGCTCGCAATAATGATCCTGATATCCTTCTTTCTTCTCCCGCTTGCATCGATCTCTCCCCTTAATATTCTCTCTGACTTTATGGGCATCAGATCACTGGCGAGAATCGTACCTATGTTTTCGACAATAAGCGGCTTCACCCCCTTCGATTTCCTAATAAAATTTATCTCTGATATGAAACCGACCGTCTCGTTCGAAGCTACTATGGCATCGAATTCTGGATCCAGGGTACGTCCAAAGGGATCATTGAGTGGATTTATCACCGCTTTTTTACCGAGCTTCCCGATATACCCTTCAACTCTCCGCTTCCTCACCTCGTACGGCGGGACAACATAGTTCTTCTTGAAGTTGAAGCTGTCTGATGTGATCCCTATAATGAGGTCGCCCATCTGCAATCCCTTAGATATCATAATTTTATGCGCCTTATGAAGAGTACTGAATGTCCCACCAAGAAGCACTTTCACGAGATGGAAAGATGTTATCGGATAAAACACCTTTCCTCTCCCAAGGGAATTAGCCACCCAATCTACATGAAGCTTAAATCGGCGTTTAAGAAATTAGAGACATGAAAATTGCAGTTGTCCATGGGAAGGATGATGCGCTGGCCCCTCTCGATCTTGGGGAACTGATCAGCATAGTGGATACGGAGAAAAAGAAGATAACACAATACGAGAACCCTGGATTCGAAAAGATCCCGGGGGGGAAGGAGATAGCGATGGCAGCAATATTAGGACTCAAGCCAGATGCACTGGTCGTTAAAGAGGGTATGATGTGTCCGGGTTCGTATAGGATGTCGATTGGAAAAATCAAGTACGCTCTTTCTGAAGCCAATACTCTTGATGAGCTTCTGCCGGCTGTTGACAGGATAAACGAGATCTTAACAGACGACATTCCGCCGGAGGTATACAGAGAGGATGAGTGAATAGCCTATCAGGGTAGATCTCTGGAATAATAAAAGATGAGACTAGTTGTTTCTGTAGTTGATGGTAGGGGTAAATTTCCAGGCATGTCCGAGCATTACGGCCTGTCAGTGTTCCTTGCCGTCGTCGACTTCTCAGTAGACAGAATTCAGAAACCTGATCTCATAGAGAGCGAAGGCCCCAATTGATAGCTCAGGGTTCAATCCGCTGGCGATCTTAAGGTTAAGGCCTGATACGGTAGTGGCAATAATGATTGGTCCTAGGGCTGCTGATCTCACGAGGGCGGAGATCAGGATCCTCAAGCTAGAAGGTGAAACTGTTTTAGAGATCGTTTCCAACAACAGGATCTGATGTTCCTTTTGCTTATCTTGATATACCTATTTTTCTAAGCCCGACCTTCAGTGCGTCGTTTACTAGGAGGTTTACAGAGAGACCGTAAAGGAGAACAAAAATATATTCCGAAACTGTGATTCTTGCAATCAGACCAAAACCGAAAACACAAAGGGCAGAGACCAGGATCATATCCAGAATTATTGAAATTGTGAGCGTTTTTCCAGGCCTGGACTTCCAGAAGAAACAGTTCTCCCTCACGATTATTGGTGTTAATAGACCAAAAAACATTATCTCCGTGAAGGAAAATGCATCTAGGATGGCCACGTCGCCTCCCATATTGAAGTATTTTACACCCGCAAAAATAAGGACGAACATTTCAACCACTTGAGCCGCCCCGATTGAGATTCCTATCTTTGCAAGATTCTTAATGTCCCACTTTTCGGGTTTCTTCGACCCCTCCATGGAATCTGTGGACAGGGAAAGGGTGACAAAATCTATCAGAAAAAGGAAAAGTACGATGTCCAGCGCAGATAATAAGAACTCACCAGTCAGAATAAAACCTACTGCAAGAAATACCGCGGCCTGAAAGGTCCTAATGATCTTGTTCAGTACCCAAGTAACTATCCTCTGATATGCCGTTCTTCCGATATGTACCAGGTCTACGATGTTTGTCAGGCCTTCCGATGTAAATATTACGCTAGCAGCACCCTTGGCCACATCGGTTGCGTTATTGACTGCGATGCCGACTTCTGCCCTCTTAAGGGCTGGTGCGTCATTTATGCCGTCCCCGGTCATTCCAACAACGTGATCCTTGGCCTGGAGACCCTTCACTATGGTATATTTATCTTCAGGATATATCTCTGCAAAGACTGAGCTCTCCTCCACGATGTTGGCAGCCCTCACTGGATCCTTATTTTTTAATTCTTTCGCAACAGTGCCCGTGACTACTTTCCAATCCAGGCTAATGGTCCTGGCTACTTCCCTGGCTATCTCTTCTGAATCCCCCGTCAACATCTTTAGCTTGATCCCGAGAGCTTTAAGCTCTTCAATAATTGCCTTAGTAGTCGGTCTGGGAGGATCGGACAGACCGATGGACGCCACAAGTTTGTAAGAACTGTCTTCAGACACAGCTACTGCAATAACCCTGTCCCCCTGCTTTGCAATCTCATCCACTACCTTCTTTATTTCTTCATCTTTTTCATATCTACAGAGCTCAAGGATCGTTTCCACGGCACCTTTAACAACGGTGATATCCCTCCCGTTAAAGGTAACAAGTGCCCCCGTCCTGCGCGTCGAGGGATCGAAGCCTCTAAAATTCCTTATTTATACACCTTCCTTAGAGATTCCTGCCTCCCTTGCAGATCTTATGAAGGCCATGTCTATAGGACCGTTGTTTGCCTCTTGGGAGGCAAGATAGCCGTAGAGTAATCCATCTTTTTCACTGAAGCCTCCGACCGGCACAACTCTCGATATGGTGACTCTATTTTGAGTAAGAGTACCTGTTTTGTCTGCGCACAGGACGTCCATCGTGGCAGCGTCTTCGATAGCATTTAATCTAGTTACCAACGCTCCTTTCCTGACAGCCTCAAGAGAACCGACTGCCATACTAACTGTGAACATTGCTGGGAGTGCAACTGGAACAGCGAAAACAAGGAGGATAAGAAGAAGAGGAACAACCTCGATCAAGTTTAGACCCCGTACATAAGAAAAGAGGAAGATGACGCCTAAGAGGACAACTACTATGACAAGTAGATAATTCACGATCCTTGTTGTTATCTCCTCCATATGAAGCTTGGGCCGTGCTATGCTAACCAGCTCGGCTGTCCTGCCAAAATACGTATTCATTCCCGTCGCTTCGACAAGGCCATTTGCTTCGCCCTTTCTTACTATTGAACCGGAAAAGACCTTGTCCCCTTTCTTCTTGGAGACCGGGAGGGATTCACCTGTGAGTGCAGATTGGTCAACTTCCATCTCACTGTCGCTTAGGATTTTAATGTCTGCTGGAACAAAATCCCCGGCTCTAAGTCTAACCACGTCTCCTGGAACAAGCTCTCTTGCTTTAATGACAACCCACAGCCCATCTCTGAGAACCCTGGCATTTACTTGAAGGCTACTTCTTAAGAGCTCCACAGCCTTTGACGCCCTTTCTTCCTGGGTATATCCAATTAGGGCATTTACAACTAGTAGACCGGAGATGATGTACACACATTGATCATCTTATGAATCAGGAAGGAGAACACTATTGTCAGCTCGAGCATCCACGGAGACAGCCCCCAGAATCTCCTCAAAAACTCACCTACGGGTTTTTCTTCCTTTCCCGAACCTCGTTGGGGTCGTATTTAGCCAATCTCAGTTTCGCCTCTTCCGTAGTTAGCCCTTCAATCCCCTTATCAAAACTATTTAAGTGCATGAAGATCTTTCCCGAGCTTTTACCGGTATTCCTAACTACAGTCTTAATTACGTAAAATAAATTTCGTGCGCTTTCCTTTTAGAAACGTAAAAGTTGTGCTTTTAACAACTCTTCAACGATTCCACTCTGAACAATTTGGAATGTGCGGAATGAAGCGTTGAACTAATTGAAATTCCCACCTTGTATAGAGAACGCAGAAGCGTAATTTGGAAATAAGATCCGCAAGGTAGTGTTAGTTCTTTATCTTGTTATTCCTCCACATTTGCTTTGCTTAAATAAAGCTCAGAGATCCAGGAAATGATTCCTTGAGATTAAACATTGCAGAGCGATATGCCGCGGGCCGGGATCGAACCGGCGGCCTCAAGATCTTCAGTCTTGCGCTCTCCCAGCTGAGCTACCGCGGCCTAGACAACGGATTATTAGTATCCCTTAGAAATACTTTGACTTTTCAAGCTTTCATTCTGATATGATTTCACGATTCCGCTAGCGGCTGACTCTCCCCCCTCCGTTTCCACTGCAATACTAATCTTAATAGTCTTCCTTGTGATAACCTTCGGATGAGAACCCCGCTCTACGATGAAATAGTTGCTATGAATGCAAGGATGATCGATTTTCACGGCTGGGAGATGCCCATTCAATTTTCAAGCATAATAGAGGAACACCTCCACGTAAGGTCCAAGGCCGGATTGTTTGATGTTTCGCACATGGGAGATATCTCAATAGGGGGGAGGGACTCGGAGAATTTCATGGACTACGTATTCCCCACTCAAATTTCGAAACAGCCAGTTGGCAAGGCGATATATTCAGCCTATCTCAATAATGATGCCAATATGATTGATGATACGATAATATACAAGATTTCTGAAGATAAATATCTGGTAGTTCCGAATGCGGCAACAACTAAAAAGGTTTATGACTGGCTTGTTTCTAACAAAAATGGTTACAAGGTTAACATTGAAAATTTATCTGACAGGCTTTCCTGTCTTGCACTTCAGGGCCCTCAGTCCCCAAGTGTGATCGAGGGAATATTCCCAGATGCCTTAGGGTTGGACCATTTCACTTTCTTGGGCGCCTATCAGAGGTATATGGAGCCTGGACTCGAGGATGAAGTCATTGTTGGGAGAACGGGTTACACGGGCGAAGATGGATTCGAGTTTATAATACCTAATAAATATGCCGTTCCTCTTTGGAGGGAGATCCTTAGTAATGATACAGTAAAACCTATAGGTCTCGGTGCTAGGGACACACTCAGGATGGAAAAGGGTTTCCTTCTTTCGGGGCAGGACTTCAATGAGGACAGGACACCTATAGAGGCAGGAATATCTTGGATAATAAACTGGGACCACGAGTTCATTGGGAAGAATAAATTACATGAGAAGAAATCGAAAGAGAGATTTAGGGGTCTAATTTCCCTTGATAAGATTATACCTAGGGCAGGTTCCCCCATTATGAAGGATGGGGAGAATATAGGTATTCTTACATCTGGTTCATACTCTCCAACTCTGGGAAAAGGAATGGGACTTGGGTATGTGAGATCCGATGTTGAGGTAGAATCCGAAGTAGCATTCCAGGTCAGAGGTACGGAAGGGAAAGCAGTTCTTAAAAAATCTAGGATGGTTTAATCAGACAGTATATCGACGAAGTACTTATGAATACGGGGATCACCATATATCTCGGGATGGAATGATAGTCCGATGTTATTTCCTTCCCTCACGGCCACAGGCTTACCAGCATACTCAGCCAGTATTTCTCCACTCCTCACACCTCTGACAACGGGAGCCCTTATGAATACTCCGACGAAGCTCCCTATTTTTTTAAACTCAATGGGTGCTTCGAAGCTCTCCCTCTGGCTTCCATAACCATTCCTTGTTATATCAATGTGGAGTATTGGCATTAACCCTTCCTTACCATCCACTTTCTCAGATATCAAAATCATCCCAGCACAGGTCCCCATTATCGGTATTTGGGATTCAAGTATCTCCTTATCCATACCCCTTTTTTTCATTATGCTACCTATTACGGTGCTTTCTCCGCCAGGGATCAGAAGACCGGAGAGACCTTTGAGATCTTCGACCCACCTTACCAGTTTTACCTTAACATTTATTTTCTTCAAAATCTCTACGTGCTCGGAAACGTCTCCCTGTATATCTACGACCCCCAACTCCATGGATACGTTATATATTTTTGATATCTATCCTTATCTAAGATTATATTTGAAGAGATCATTAGGCCATAGATGAGAACTCTCATACGAGATGTGGAAGGTAAGATTGGGGAGAGCGTGCAGATTTACGGCTGGGCACAGAATATAAGGGTTCTTGGTTCGATCATATTCATCGAAGTTAGGGACATTTCAGGGAAAACGCAGTGCGTTCTCCTGAAAAAGGGAAAGGAATCACTCTTCAATGAGATAAGGACCCTCCAGAGAGAATCGGTTGTCTCGGTAAAGGGTGTTGTAGTTAAGAGCGAGGCTAAGGCAGGATTTGAGGTGCAGGTCGAGGATATAGAAGTGCTCAACAGGTCTGAAGCCCCGCTACCATTAGGTGTCGTAGACAGGATAGAATCAGACATCGAAACCCGCCTGGAGAACAGATTTCTCGACCTGAGGAGACCAGAGGTATTATCAATATTCAAAATTCAGAGCACCATTTCAAATGCTATCAGGAACTATCTCGTTGGTAAGGGATTCATTGAGATACACACTCCAAAGATCGTGGCAGCAGCAACCGAAGGTGGTACCGATTTATTTCCAGTTAAATACTTCGAGAAAAATGCGTATCTTAGCCAGAGCCCCCAGCTATACAAGGAGATAATGATGTCCGCTGGGTTCGACAGGGTCTTCGAGATCGCACCCGCATTTAGGGCCGAAGAACATAACACGCCGAGGCATATAAATGAATTCACTTCTATCGATATAGAGATGAGTTTTGTAGATGATGAAATTGCAATGGATGTACTTGAGGATGTTATAAAAACATCGAGGAAGTCTGTGATCGAAGCAAACATGCGGGAGCTAGACCTCTTGAATGCAGATATTCCTGATACTGACTATAAATTCAGAAGGATCCCCTACAGTCAGTATATCAAGATGGCGCAGGACGCAGGATTTAATATAAAGGAAGGCGAAGATCTCTCAACCCCCGTATTGAAGGCAGTTGGGGGCCGCATCAGGGAATTCTACTTCATAACGAGGTGGCCGAGGGTTTTAAAACCGTTCTACGTGGAACCATATGATGATCAATACTCCAGAGGTTTTGATCTCCAATTCGGGGAGCTTGAGATAACAAGCGGAGCGCAGAGGGTACATTCACCTTCTGTTTTAGTGGAGAACCTAAAAAGCAAGGGCTTGAACCCAGATTCGTTCCGCTTTTACGTAGATGCATTCAGATATGGAATGCCACCGCATGCTGGTTGGGCAATAGGATTGGAGAGACTCACTATGGTTTTCCTGAACCTTCAGAATATACGGGAGGCTACCCTTTTCCCGCGTGACAGGACTAGGGTAACGCCGTGAGGTTTCACTGGAAATGGAGGGGGGTGGGGTATGATAGGTAAATATCTGAATGATGAATTTGTGATAATTAAGGATAGGGTATCGAGAAAACTAGAGGTAGCGGAGATTTCAAAAAAATACGGAAAAATGCCGGTAATGATCGAAAATCTCGAGGGGAAGAAGGCCATTGTAAATTTATGGGCGGATCGCGAACGAATATACCGGGAGCTGAACTTTACCAGGGCGAAATTCCTTGAGAGTTACGTGGCTTCACTGAACGAGAGGGTAGAGCTCAAGGACGGGGAGAAGATGTTCAAAGCAAAGGGTGACATGGACCAGATCCCCGTCTGCTGGTTCAACCGCGGCGATGCCGGTTATTACATAACATCCGGAATATTCGTAGCTGAACATAGTGGAAAGAGGAATCTCTCGATACACCGTATTTTCATTGAGAATAACGAAACGGGGTACGTGAGGCTCGTCCCAAGGGATCTGTTTGCAATGTACAATGATTCTGTAGCTCACGGAGAAGAGCTCAGGGTTTCAATTGCAATAGGAACTCCACTGGAATATCTCCTCGCCGCGGCCACGTCAGTGTCCTTTGATAGAGATGAGTCAGAAATAGCGGCTTCACTTTACAGAAGGTCTAAGGGAAGGGATCTCGAATTTGCAAGGTCAAAGTTTAACCTACCTGTGCCTGCGGAATCTGACTTTGTTATAAATGGTATATTAACTGAGAAAAGGAAGAGGGAGGGCCCCTTCAAGGATGTGACCGGTACGTACGACATCCAGGAGGATCAGCCGCAGATCATCTTTGATTCCGTTGAGGCTATAAAGGAACCTATATACCATGCCTTGGTACCGGCAACATCAGAGCATCTGAACCTCATGGGTCTACCCAGAGAGCCAACAATTTTTGCCGAATTGAAGAAAGAAGGTGTGGACGCGAAGGACGTAGTATTGACAGAAGGGGGGGCAGGGTGGCTTCATTCGGTCGTGAAAATAAGAAAGAGGACAAATGAGGACTTTTCAAAGGCAGTTGAGGCAGCATTCAGGGGTCACAGAAGTCTTAAAAGAGTTATAGTGGTCGATGAGGACATTGACATATATGACCCAAAAGACGTTGAGTGGGCACTCGCCACCAGGTTTCAGGCAGACAGGGGGCTAATAATAAAAAAGGAAAGGGGGTCCTCACTGGACCCTAGCGCATACGAGGGCGCCATCACAAACAAGGTGGGAATGGATGCTACCATGCCGGTGGGCGGGGGAAGAAAGTTCATCAGGGAACCTATGCCACCCTCCTAACCATCACGTCCGACATCCTCTTGAGCTCCGCCCTCTTGACCGGGTCTTCAGTGATATGTTCTATCGAAGCTATTGCCATACTATAATAATTCTCGGCCAGTTTCTTTGTTTTGTCCAGGGCGCCGCTCCTCTTTATTATCTCCCTGACAGTATTGAACTCGTCAACGCTGATGCTCTTTCCTAGTCTCTGTCTCACGAAACTGGCGTCCTGGGAATCTGCCAGCTGGTATGTGTACAAAATGAGGTGTGTCTTTTTCCCCTCTAGGAAGTCACTAAGAATTGACTTCCCGATCTGTTGTTCATCACCAAACATGCCAAGTATGTCATCCTGAATCTGGAATGCGATCCCTAGGGGAATACCATAATCGTCAAGCCTTTCTACGTTTTCGTATCCGGAAAGTGTCGCACCCATCTTAATGGGGCCGTTAATTGTGTACTGGGCTGTCTTATATTTATGAACATCGATCACATCCTCCACCCTAACACTGTCGGAAAGGGAGAGGGTGATGTCCATAAGCTGCCCGATACCTGTCATCTCTACTGTAGCGGCCATAATTTTCATGGCAGCGTTCAGTCTGTCCTGCGGGAATGGTGAGTCAAGGAGAACCTCATGAGAATAAGCATCCGAGAGGTCCGCGCACACTATGGCCAGTCCCTCGTTTATCGACTCGCTAAAATTGAACATCCTGTGGAATGATGGCCCGCCTCTCCTTACGTCACTGTGATCTATGATATCGTCGTGTATCAGGAGATATGACTGCATGAGTTCCAGCGATATGGAGGCATCTATTATTCTATCATCTATCTCCCCATTGAGCCAATACCCCATAAGCATGAATGCAGGCCTTATCCTCTTTCCCCCTCTGAGCGTGAATTCACGCAATTTTCTTATAGCGTCAAGTTCTATGCCACTCTTTCCCTTTGCCTTTTTGTCAAAGAATCTTTGGAGCGCGATATCTATCTTTCCCTTGTAATCCAGAGGTGAGACCATGGATCAATATCAGGTGAGATTATTTCAAGCTTCCCAGTAAGCTCCCTCCAAGACGGAAAATCGCGGTTACAAGTGTAGAAGATTTTTATACGCAATTTTGATGCATCACTTCAACAAAGCAGATGAAAATAGATGATAACAATAAAGAACTTGACAAAGGTGTACCGCAAAAGCGACAGCCCGGCAGTGGACGATATCTCCTTTGAAATAAAGAACGGGGAGATTTTAGGGTTCGTCGGCTTGAATGGAGCCGGGAAAACTACAACTATAAGAATTTCCGCGGGAATTACTCTTCCAACCTCCGGGGATGTTTACGTAGACGGGGAGAGCATTACTGAGAGCAAGATAAAGGCATCTAGACAGATTGGGTGGGTTCCAGAATTTCCCAATTTTGAGATGAACGCGAGACCAGTTCCTCTTATGAAATACTTCGCGGGTTATTATGGCCTTACGAATGGGGAAGTTGAGGCGCGCGTGAATGGCCTTCTTAAGCGCGTGGGGCTCTGGGATCACAGAAACAAAAAGTTGAGGGAGTATTCACAGGGAATGAAAAAAAGGTTTTCGATAGCTGAATCGTTGATAGGTGATCCCAATAACCTCATGTTTGACGAAACACTAAACGGTCTAGATCCCGAAGGTGTTCAGTTTGTAAGAAATCTTTTGATTGACATGAAGAAAAACGGGAAAGCTATTCTCCTGTCTACCCATATACTGAGCGAGGTGGAAAATATATCGGACAGGGTCGCTATAATACATCACGGAAAACTTGTTAAAATGCTATCCAGGTCAGAGCTGAGTGAACTTGGCCGAGAAAAAATTTCGATGGAGATAGATAATTTCGATGAGGGGTCACTGGCAATACTGTCTAAGTACGGGGAAGTCAAACAGAGTGGCAACGATGTATCTTTAACATCCTTGAAAACCGACAGGAAAGACTATCCAGTTATAGTTCAGGAATTGGTGCATGCAGGCTACAAGATAAGGAGATTTGAACCTTCAGGGCAGTCGCTTGAGGAATATTTCTTCAACGTGATAGGTGAGAGCCGATGAAGCCAGTGTACTACGATATAAAGAGATCACTCACGAACAAGTTTTCAATAGTGATGATAGTGGTGATAATCGGATTAACTGCACTGATCTCTTATGAGGGGGGTGCAATATCCACATCACACACAACAAGGGGTACCGGCGTTAACGAAGTATCTGGTTATTATGCAGATGGGGATAATCTCACACTGATTTCCTACTTCTACGACTCCACGGGCAGTCCGGTAAACGTAAAGGCAAATGCAACATTGAATGGTATAGTTTATCAAGGTACGGAGGCATCTCCGGGGTTGTTTGAATTCCACATTACCAGTTCATCATCAGCCAAAATAGTCAACCTAAATTATAGTTACAGAGAGTTCGGCTTCAGTGCGAACAGGGTCGCTTATATAAACATAAATACTGAGGTCTCGAATTATTCGGGGCTAACTGTAGCAACCGGGATTGTTGAGCCTGCTAACTCTTCCAATCTCGGATTTATTTTATTTTATGTTGGTTCTGTCGGTAACCACACATCCCCACCTCTCAGAGTCTACTTGACCGCGCTAAACACGGGCAACGGATCCTTTCCAGGCAATAATTACACTTTTATCGGTCAGTTTTCCGGATTCACATACAGAACGGTATTTCCCGATCTTGGATCGAGTGCCATAGGGAAGAATTATGAGTTAATTGTGGAGAACGCCACGGGTGCCCCTATATACAGGTTCCCGATTGGCCCGCTATCTGACTTCACTCCGTTTACAACCAGCTCTGTCGAGTCCGATTTCTTCTCTAGCGAAGGGACAATTCTCATCCTTTTCATACCTCTTCTGGCGGTCTTCATAGGTTATTTCACTTACGGTAAGGATAGGGTCAACGGGGTACTCGAATCAATCCTGAAGAGACCCATAACAAGGGGAGAAGCAATAAGGTCAAGATTCCTGGCAAATTCTGTAGCCATTGTCGCCTCTATAATAGCTGCCATACTCATTAGCGACTTAATCGGGTATTGGTATTTCCACGTATACATGCCTTTATCTTTCCTGGTTTACGCCTGGTGGTCATATTCAATAGCCGGTATCTCGTTTCTGGCAATTTCATACTTTTTTGCGCACATAATTAAATCTCAGGGGGCACTTCTAGGCGGTTTGATCGGGATTTTCATGGTTTTCTCACTGTTCTGGAACGTTATATTCGATGTGCTTGTTTCCGTATTTTCAATAACCTCGGGAACATCCACATACATCAGATTTCAGGTAGCCTTCGACTATGCCAGTCCGGCAGGCTATGCTTCGCTGGTTCAGCTTTACCTGACGCATTCTTTCGGGGGTATAACCAGCCTATTCGGAGGCTCTCAAGCCATTAATCCCTTGACCTATGGAGTGACTCCTTCTTTCCTCCTTATAGCAGGGGTCCTGTGGGTAGCTATCCCGTTTGCAATTGCACATTATCTCGCGGTTAAAAAGGACTAGTGAGGAGGATATTTAGGTCCCGAGGATCGTGGTATCTGGAGTAAAATTAATAGATGAAAAATAGCTGCATCAGCCGCTGAGGCAGGTCCAGCCACGAAGTCGGAGCAGACATCAAAAAAGCGGAACCGGAGGCATGTGGCTGTGATGTTGTTCGCAGGATACACAGAGATTTTAAAAAATTGTGAATTTTTCAGCGACGCTTGACCTGAAAATTATTACTGCGCTATTGTGGTGTGATTTTAGCCGAAATTTGCGCTGTTAGTGAGGAACAATATGAGTTGTCTGTAGCTTCTAATAAAAATAGCTCCTAGCTAAAATCATTCTATAAAGTGTGCGAGGCCCTAAGGAAAATATCTCAATGGGATAAATTCTTGCCTCAGGGAGGCATTCTGACGGAATATTTTTCTGTAATTGGTATGAAGGTATTTAAATGAAGAAGGAATTAAGGGGGAGTCTATGAACAAAATAAAGGTTGTGAATGATGTAGGAGATTTAGTGATTGTATTCACACTATCAAACTCTAAGATGAAAAGCGACCTTCTCAAAACCCTGAATCAGAGCTGGATGACGGAGGACGAGGTAAAATCAAGGTTTGGGGAAGACGCCGTCGAATTCCTGAAGTATCTGGAGAAGATAAAATTCATCGAGTCGCAGTGGTCAAATACTCCACAGGGCCCTAAAAAGGTCTATCACAATTACTATACAAGCATACAGATAAACGTCCTCATACCTACGGAGGAGGCCGGAGACGTAATATACGTAGCATCAATGGACGACAACAAAGTAGAAGATTATTGCAGAGGGATAGAGGAGATGATAGATCAGGGTACCCAATATATAGCGGAAATTCAGGAACGCCTAAATGAATCGTCGACATTCGTGAGAGCTGTGATAAAGAGGAGTAAGCATCTGACAATTAGGGGTATGAAGGTGGAGAAGATATCTTGATAACGGTGATGAGGATTGGTCACAGGCCGGAAAGGGACAAACGAATTACAACGCATGTTGCCCTAGTATCTAGGGCATTCGGTGCAGATAAAATCATAGTCGACAGGGAAGATCAGAAGCTTATGAGAACTATAAACAATGTCACCTCTAAATTCGGAGGGAATTTCGCTATAGAATTTGGCAATTATAGAGAAAAAATACGCGAGTTCAATGGTCTCAAGGTTCACCTTACGATGTATGGGGTTCCTCTTGAGGAAAGGATTTCATCCATTAAAAAGGCGAATGATATAATGGTAATTGTTGGTTCTGAAAAGGTTCCTAGAGAGATTTATGAACTTGCAGATATGAATATAGCAGTCAAAAATCAACCCCACTCTGAGGTATCAGCTCTAGCTATATTTCTGGAACATATAAATAGAGAGAAGGATTTACGCGGCTACCTAAGGATAATACCGCAGGAGAAAGGCAAGAAGGTCCTCAGGATACCTGACAGGGACGAATGCATAGGTCTTCTAAAGAAGTACGGAGCAGATGACAGGCTACTTAGGCACTCTGAGGCCTGTGCCAGGGTCGCTATAAATATGGGGTCTGGTTGCGGTGCGGATGTTAATCTTATTCAGGCCGGTGCTCTCCTCCACGACATAGGGAGGACCGTTACAAACGATATATCGCACGGTGTTCAGGGGTACAGGATACTCAAGCGAGAGGGGTATGATGAGATCATCGCAAGGTTTTGTAGCACCCACGTGGGGGCTGGCTTGCTTCGGAAAACAGCAAGAAAATTCAGACTCCCCGACCTGGATTATATTCCGAGGACTCTGGAGGAAAAGATAGTTTGCAACGCAGACACGCTGCTCAGGGGGAGCAAGGTTGCGAGGATAGAAGAGATATGTGAGGACTACAGGAACAAAGGCCTGGCCTCTGAAGTTCCGCGCCTGATGAGCCTCTACAATTACCTCGAAAGGAAATGCAAATTCAGCATCGAAACCCTTCTCTCGCTGAACGTTGAACAAGATTTTAAATCCTGAACGCATATTGAAAACGTGAAGATAGTTTCAACAGCCAATTCTGAAGGCCTATCCTCGAAGATTTCATCGAAGCTGAAAATCCCACTTGCAAGGATCACTAGGCGAAGGTTCGCGGACGGAGAACTTTACGTTAAAGTGGAAGAAGAGCTCGATGGCGCGGTTATCGTAGGGAATGCATATCCGGATGGAGGGATCATAGATATCCTTCTCACTCGTGATGCGTCAAAGAATGCGGGAGCCAAGGACCTCATCCTCGTTGTTCCATACTTTGGCTATGCGAGGCAGGATTCAATGTTTCAACCCTACGAAGCAATCAGCGCTAAGGTGATTTCAGAGATATTCACCGAGAGATTCAACAAGATCTTTGTCGTAAATATGCATTCTCCGGAGGGAATGTCATTTCTGGGAGAGAGTGGAAGAGAAATAAGGGCAGAGCCAGTGATAGGCAAAAAGGTCGTAGAAGATAGAAATGATATCGTCATATCACCTGATGATGGTTTCGAGGAGGAAGCCCGGAACATCGCGAGGGTTGCAGGGCTTGAGGCACTTTCAATGAACAAGAGGAGGGTGTCGGATACAAAGGTTGAAATTTCCCTCCCGCCTGGGGCGGAGATAGATGGGAAGGTAATTGCCTTGACTGATGATTTGATCTCGACTGGGGGGACAATACTCGAATCATCGAGAGTTCTCAAGGATCGCGGAGCTAAGAAAATTAATGTCTACTGCGTTCACGGTTTGTTTGTCACGGGAACGTCCAAGTACGCAGGATTCGTCGACAGCATATCAACGACAGATACTGTAGAAGGACCTTTTTCCAGAATGACTGTTTCGGACCTTATTTCAAGGGAATTGACCAAATACATTTAGCTAACTTTTGATTCCTCGAATACCCTTCCCAGCCTCTTCACTCCTTCCACGATGTCCTCATTAGAGCTGTATGTGAAATTGAGCCTCATTGATTCGTGGTTGTCTTCGTCAGGGTAAAATGCAGATCCAACAACGTATAGCACCTTCATCTTGTACGCACGCTCGAACATTTCATCCGTGTTTGCACCCCTTCTCGTGACCCATATGAACATGCCACCGTTGGGATGTGTGTATTCAACGTCCTCCGGGAAGTAGTTCTGGAAAGACTCTATCATTAGATCTCTCTTCTGCTTATAAAGTTCAACTATCTTCGGTATCTGCCTGTCCATATACCCGCTAGATATGTACGCCTCAGCTATGTATTCTGATACAGTGCTTGTTGCCAGATCAACAGCCTGTTTGGCGATATTTAGCTTCTCTATAACATCCCTGGATGCCACAACATACCCTAGCCTAATGCCTGGGGCCAGTACCTTGGAAAATGTGCCCAGGTAGATCACATTTCCGTTCTTATCAAGGGATTTAAGCGGTGGTAGATGGGGGCCGGAAAATCTGAGGCTACCGTACGGATCATCTTCTATAATGGGGATGTTCCTCCCCTCGGCAATTTCAAGGAGTTCCTTCCTTCTCTCCAGACTCATCGTGATGCCCGTGGGGTTTTGGAAGTTGGGAATTGTGTAGATAAATTTCGGATTCGGATACTTCTTAAGCGTGTCCCTCAGGATATCTAAAGATATGCCGTAATGGTCCATACCTATCCCAATCATCTTTATGCCAGATGCTCTGAATGCGGATATGGTCCCAACATACGTCGGTGCCTCGGTTATCACATATTCTCCGGGATCGGCGAAGATCTTGCCGAGCATATAAAGGGCTTCCTGGGAACCTGTTGTTTGGATGATCTCAGATGGGTCGCACTTGATACCCTCCTTTTCCCCCAGCCTCTTTGAAAGGGCAACACTGAGAGAATAGAGGCCCTCAGTAGCACCATACTGAAGCATCTTTTTGCCATTTTTCATTATAAGATCGTCAAATATTTTTCTTACATCATCAATTGGGAAAGACTCAGGGTTTGGCATGCCCCCCCCAAACGATATAATACCAGGCTCACTGGCCACCTTGAGGAGTAATCTTATTGCCGACGGCTTCATTGAATTGACTATTGAGGAAAATTGCCTCTTGGCCGCTGCATTTACAGACATAGCTCAAAAGTCATTTATGGCGTAAAAACCTTTTGAAATGTGGCAGGGCACATTTTAATTTTATAAATAATTTTAATAATAAACCGGGAATTAGAATTGAGTGAAGAAATCCTGAAGGGTAAAGCGCGCCGGTACTATATATAAGATCAGCTTGACCTGATTTCACTTAGCAGATCCCTCACAATCTTTCCCGCCTCGGTACCGCTGGACCTTATTCCAAGCTCCATGGCCTCTGCAACCTTATCCATATGCTTCTCAGTGAATCCAAGCATGGTTATTTCGTTTAACCCAACTCTCCCTATACTATCGATGAGAATGTTTGATTTCTCAAGGCGTTTTGATATTTTTGGCGCGTTCTCGTAATTGAGAAGAAACATCGCGCTCTCTGTCACTTCCGGAAGATTAGCAAGCTCAACATCCCTTTCAGTCAATGCTCTGGCAAGGGCCTTGGTATTCCTGATGCACCTTTCCCCGTAGTTTGTCCTGCTAAGATACTCAAGTGATATTCCGAGGGACGATACCCTGGAGAGGTGAAAATTATCGTAATACATCCAGATAGCATCCTTTTTTATTCTTTCCTCCAGGTCTGATCTCCCAACGATGAGCCCGCCCTGGGGTCCCGGAAAATTCTTGTGCGTACTGCCGTAGATGACATCAGCCTTTCCGAAGTCGGGTTGAAACTTTCCATTTGCAAGCAGCCCTAAGACGTGGGATGCATCGTAGAGTATGAGCGCATCGTGGAAAACCTCCATAATCTCATCTATCCTATACGGATGGAGAAAAATGCTAGCCCCCAGAATTACAGCGGAGTAATTTCCCTTCATCTTTCTCATTCTTTGATAATCTATCTTCCAGCCCTTCATGGGAATCTCTTCTCCCTTTATCCCAAAGAGCGCTGGCAGATATTTTGGGGTGTAACCATCGTATCCCCCACCCGCCACAGGTATGTAAGCGAACCTTTCGCCCCTCTTCAGGAGACTGCCAATTACCTGCATTGCGGCAATGTGCCCGGAAATTGGTCTAACATCCGCAAATCCCGTTTTGAAAATGCGTTTGGCCAATTTCTCAACGGAGCTTACCAGCATTTCGGAGTACCGGGTTCCTGCGTATGCATTTCTTATCTTTTGATTCCTGTAGCTTGAATTGATTACAAGAGAATACCTCTGCTCAAAGTCAGATGAAAGAGCGCTTAACGCATCTCGAGGGATGGTGTTTTCTGAGGGTTGAAGAGGCAGAACTCTTTTTCTGAAAATTTCCTGTTTTCTTATAATATCATATATGTTCAACGATGTCTCAATGAATGGGGGTATTAGTTCTTTTGCACTGTAGCATCGAATACAATGTGATCCACGCCCGGTGAAAATTCTTTGACCTTGAGGTATTTCACATCCCTTATTCCTTTAAATTCCAAGAGCCGGGATGCAATAGCATCCTCATTTCCTCTCCGGACTAGCTGGTGAATGTGGATCTCTCCCTTCCTCTTGAGATACCTGAGGGCAAATGGAAGATAACTCAGCGAGTCAAAGTGGCCCATGATTATCCTATCAGCGAATTCTTCCAAAACTATCGTAGAGGAGTCACACAGCATCGGTCTGAGGTTCCTGGCCCGGTTCAACCATTTGTTGACGATCAGGTAGTGGAAGGCTTCTGGATTGATTTCAGCTGCATAGACTGTTTTCGCCTTTAATGATAATGGTATTGAAAAATAGCCTATCCCGGCAAACATGTCAAGGATAGTTTCATCTCTCCCAGCCACATCCAAAAGCCTGTGTCTTTCCCTTTTGTTCCCCTTAGAGAACATTACCTTGGCTGGATCGAAGGCATATATGATCCCGGCCTCCCTGTGCCTAACATCGCACGTTATTCCTGAGAGGAGAATTATATTAGGTTTCCTCTCATTTCCATCGATGGAGCTAAGGTTGTAAACAGACCACAGTTTCATAGATGATCTTAGACTATCCGCGAATTTTTTCACATCTCCTATGCCAGATGGCAGCCCTTTCATGATCAGCGCCTTCCCGACAATTTGGTAGCGGAGGCGTATGTTCTCTCTTTTAATACCCAGCCTCATTGATATCAGATCTATCGATCTCTTCCTCATTCTCTTGACCTCCCCAGATAAGCCCAGCAGGCCATGCCTGCCAGGGGGATGGTGGAGGAAAGCAGGAACGTTCTTGAAAAACCCACTTTATCTATCATGAATACAGAAAGGAAAGGAGCGACAATGCCTCCAACGTTTCCCCAAAAATTCATCCAGCCTCCGACGAAAGAAGACCTCCTCTCTCCGCTTAGTCTAGTGGACAAACGCCAGGACGAAATGAGAATAGGATTGAGGAAAAATAATGAGCTAATCACCAGAACAAGGAACAACATCTTGTTCTCGGTGAACGATATCCCTATGAGTGATAGGAAAATGGCAGCATACGATATTATTGAAATAAAAGAATCTCTGTTCAGAGTATCTAGTATAAATCCAAATAATACAGAACTCGCAGCCATAATTACCCATGGAGCTGATCCAAACAGGAAGGAGACAGAGCTTATGGAAAATCTTTCCTTGAGCAAATAAGGGTACCAGGTAAATAGGACATAATAAAAGAGATCATATGCTAAAAAAGACAGGCCAAAAACAATAAAATTAGCATCGGCAAACATCGACCAGCCGGAGCTCTGCTGCGGCGTGTAGTCTATTCTTACAAGAATTAAAACAATCCCGGTTAAAACACCTAGAATTCCGAAGAAAATGAACGGAAGCAGTATCCCTCTGCCCAGAAATAACAACGAGAAGGCAGCTGCGGGTATCAGGGCCGGTGATAGATCACCAAGTGCCGTTGTAATACCGGAAACTCGAGCGTATTGCTCGTCTCTGAAGAACAGTCTTAAGATAAATATTATGGACGGGAATATTGGGCTCTGAGCTATCCCAATCAGAAAGGAAACCACGATTGCTAGAGGGAAATACCTAACCCACGGAAGAGCAATGAAGAGCAGTGACCATGTAATTAAGGAAAGACCAGAAATTCTGGATGGTCCGTATCGCTCTGCGATTCTCCCTGCAGGTATCTGGAACGCTGTGTAGCCGATGTAAAATGATGTGAAGATCGCTGAAAAAAGGAGTGTTGAGGAAACGTGATAGCCTTCCATTAGCTTTTCGTACAGTACGGAAATTAAGTACCTGTCCCCGAGCGCCAAAAATGCAGCCAGGCCAACGAGGATCGTTATCTCCAGGCCCTTTTTCATAGGATTCCTATTTCAGACAGTTTTTCGGGAAGATAGGAGTCGGTAACGAAATCGAGACCGTATTTAGCCAGGGCCTGTTGTTCAGCTTTCTTTCCTATCTTTAGCATCGTTTCTATCTCCCCTTTCCAGAATGGTACGTTGAATCTCGGATCCTCTAGCTCAGCATGCAGTGCCTCTATGTCCCTCTCGGTTAGCTTATCCGTCGGAAGATCATATCTCAGTATGTCGCTTGCAGTGATTCCGATAAATTCAGAAGTCGGAGTTGCAAGTATATCAGATATATGGGCAGTCTTTATAGCTCCATAGGCAATTGATGCAAATATCCTAAAACTCCACGGATCTCCATCCGTGAAAACTACAATTGGAAGTCCAAGTTCCCTGTTAAGTCTGTTCAAGAATCTTTTCGTAGACCTTGAAGGCTGGCCTTTAGTGTGAACGAGAAGAGAGCGCATTTTCTCATCGAATCTGTTTTCCACCAGTCTATCAAACATGCCGCCGGTCTCAATAGCGAGGACAAAATCGACATCTTCTGAAATGAACTCTATCTTTTCCTTTTCTACATTGTATGGAATGGTATAGCCAGCGTCTCCCACATCATCCCTGCAGTTAATCTTCTTCTTCTCCCCCTTCCTGTTAAGTTCAGTTAGTACTATATTTCCTATCACGGAGGCACCGCTCTCCTCTGGCCTTAGGTGCATCTCTTCCCTGAGCAGATTCGTCATGACTTCCAGATCTTCGACCATCAAATCAGATTCATCCTGACTTTCAAATTTACCGAGCTTCCACCCCTCCGATATGTAATACATTTCCCTCAGTGTAGATGTTTTGAGTCCCTTCTCCATTTCGTCTATGAAATCTATCACGTAAAGCATCTTCAGTATAGTCCTGGCAGACGAAGCTTTGGAAGCATATCTCTTCACCGTACTTTCACCGTATTTCCAGACGGATGTTACAGGATCGAATATAATGTTGTCCTTGTTCCTGGATTTGACTTCCACTTTTGGTACCCGGCCGCTTTTTAGTTCTTCATATATTTCCCTAACTATCTTCTCAAGTCTCTCGTTCATATTCAAACACCTTCGGAAGTGGATAAGCCCCTAGTAAGATCGGCTCTGCCAGATTCACATAGACCTCGCCTGAATTTACAACCTCCTTTGGAAAGTTGAGTTTGATTCTCTCGAACGGTTTCAATCCCCTGACCTCATCTGAAAATTCTTTCTCCCCTCTGATCACGACCCTAAAGTTATACTCCTTCCCAGTGAAGTTCTCAGCATAAAGCTCTCCGTTTATCTCCCTGAAGGCCACAACGTTCATGACCTTAGAGATCACCGGTCTGATATCCGGTGCTTCCATCCCGAGGATCTTGGATGCCTTATTTGCAATCTCCGGCAAGATAAGCTCTATCAAGGAGAACTTGTCCTCAACTTGATTCTTGCGGGCCTCTTTCCACTTCATCGTCTTTATTTGCCTTGCGACAGCCTTGAGCGTGGCATCTAGGGCATCCATTATCTCCGGTATTTGTGCTATAGCCTCTTTGGCCTCTGAAGTAAAAGGTATCTTGGTGCTTGCAATATGAACCGCAAGTATAAGTGGTCCAACAGGTAATTGATCCTTCACTGGCTGAGAGAATCCGTACTGGTTCCAATTTATAGAGGCTATGGCCTTTGTTATAGCACAGCTCCCTTGCTGATACAGGAGGGGAAACCTGTTCGCGAACCTGAGTACCTTTATCTGCTCTTCCTTTGGAAGGTCCCCCCCGTAAATTGCGATCGCCTCTATGAGGAAGGGATGGCCGCTGTAGACGAAAGGTCCCTTTGTTACAGGCTGAGAGAAATAGGCTGGATTGTAGTCCTTGAAGGTAGCTATTGCGCTTCTGAAAAGGGAATCTGGGTCTATAGGTGATAGGCAGTCCTTCCTAGGCTCCATAAATTCCGTCTCCATTATCGCTTTGTGAAGTCTCTCAAAATCGTCCCTGGTCATCATGTTAACGGTTTTCTCCTCGAGGCCGCTTTTCTGAACGATTGATCTTGCAACAAGCTTTGTCACTCTAGAAAATCTCTGTTCAAGAATGTTCTCTATACGTTTTCCCGGTTCCTCCTTCAGGATTGTTACTAGATCACCAAATTCAACTCCGTGGGGGTGCGGCTTGACAGAGATCGGAATAGCAGGTGGTTCGTTAACACTCCTCACGATCTCTATATCTTTATCAGGAAGGTGAATGTGAAAGGAGCTGTGAGGATTCGCTAGTGCTGTTTCTCGAAGGTATTCCTCGATGGATTGCCTTCCAGTCGTATATCTACCCTTGAGTGTGATCGTAAGCTTTAGGCCGCTCTTTACATCCCATATGACAGGTTCCAGTGATATTGTGTTCGAGGAGTTTTTCTTTATGTCTATATCCAGAACGAACCGATAGGCAGTCACATCATCCTCCGTCTTGGTAACAATTTCAGTGGGGATTCCCGTGGTTTTCTGAGCATATAATATCGCAGCAGAGATGCCGAGCCCCTGCTGACCTCTTGTCTGTCTTTCCTCAAAAAATCTGGATCCGTAAAGCATTTTTCCGAAAGAATTTTCAACCTCTTTTCTCGGGATACCCGGGCCATTGTCTTCAACGTATACCTTAAAAACATCTTTCTTTTCCTCCTTGACAATAACTGTTATATCGGGCAGGATGGCATGATCAGCGCAAGCATCAAGAGAGTTGTCGACGGCCTCCTTGACTGTCATAAATAGTGCCTTTTGGGGGGAATCAAACCCGAGCATCTGCCGATTCTTATCAAAGAATTCTGAGATGCTGGCCTCCTTCCTTTCAGGTAATATCTCCTTCATATCTCGACAAATTTAGGATTAATTTTGTATTTATCTATGTTTTCCGAAATTTTCCTGAAGAGAAATCTTGACATCTCTGGGGAAAAGACGAGGAGGCTGTTTAATCCCTTTACGCTTGCCTCGATGCATCCCTCGACCGGCGCAAACATCGCGGCGTTCAGCGAGGACCTGTGGCAGAATCTGTAGGCCAGAACGCCGAATGCACCAATGAATTCAACCCCGTTATTCTTGCAGAACTCAGATAATTTTTTAAATTTTACCTCCCTGTAAGACTGGAAATCTACCCTGATTATGAAGAAGTTACCAGGTTTATAGTTGATTAATCCCCTGATATTTGATACTTCCAGAGGTTCTCCCCTTGTTACACCGAATACTGCAGTACCGCGAGATCCAAAACGATCATTTTTGAACGCATAGAGAATTCCATTCTTCATTTGAAGTGACACTTCATCACCCTTCTCGATTTCATCCCCAGCTAGCGCTTCGCAGCTGGAGATTATGCCTGCTTCACGATAAGCCTGTTCCACAAATATGGACATATCGGCGAGCATCTTCTGGAGGAAAGCAACACCATCACGGGTTGGGGACATATCCTTACCAACGTAGTTCATTTTTTGCAAATTTTTGATGTAAACGGAGGCACCCTGCGGTGTTATCTTTAGATCTGAGGCGATTTCCCTTAGCTTCCGTCTTCCCTTGAGTAGTTCAATCATAATGAGGACAAGGGTTATACTCCCTTTTTCCCTAAATTCATACGGCGTTTCCATAATACGGCTTCACCTAAACCCAAGTAAGCCTTTCTATCTCCCTGTCCTTCTTAGTTGCTTTTTTGTATTCCTTGTAATGCTCCTTGCATAGGTGAACCTTTGTTCCCTTCCCAGAGAGAGAGAACAGCTTTTCTGCGGACTTTCTGCCTACTGTCCTAACCTTTGGTTTCGTGCAGCCGTTAACATCGCAGTGCTCGTCCATAATGATATATATCAACTCTTTAAATATACTTATTCCACCAATTACAGCTGGAATGTTTGTATATCCTCAGAAAAAATTTTATACGAGCTAATATTAAAATGGATGGGAGGGGAAAATGAAGACCTTGATAATAGTTTTTGCAATATTTTTGGTAGCAACAGTAGCGCCGATAAATAACTACCAGGGATACCACAGTCAAATGCAGCCTCAATCACCTGGTTCTAATGCAACGGCCATCAGCGCCATCGTCCAGAGAGCATTCGACATAATAGCTGGGGTATCGGGCTTAATCATCGCAATATTGTGGATACCTATTGCTCTCGGCTACTTTTCAAAAGATCTAGACAGGAAATCTGATGCAAAAGAGAGAACGAAAGATGCGCTCATAGGGACTGTAATATTTGTGATGGCGGTCAGTGGTGTTCTGTACGCCGTTGTGCACTACGTAGTCGCAGGTTAACATTCGAATATGGACATAGTTTCAATTCTTGTCCAGGCCATAGTCAAGGCTATAAGCTACATAATATCGGCTGTAGTATTCATGGGGAAGCCTATCCTTATATCGCTCTACAACGACTATATATCCAAATACCTGCTGTCACCCGATTACGCATTTCCGAACATTGTCAGCGGGTCTATAGGAACCGGGGTAAAGTCACTCTACTACTTCATAATGTTTGAAATATACGATCCCGTTCTAACGATGGTTGCTATCGCTCTTGGAGTGGCTATTCTAATCAATAGCAGTCTCGAGCTTGGCTACCAGTTCAGAAATGTGCTTTTAAAGCTGCTCATTTTACTCGTCCTCTCAAATGTTTCATTCTTCCTCCTGCAGGATATTCTGTTTCTTTTTTCCCTACTTTACAGGCAGCTATGGTTATTCGGATTCCCGAATCATACATTCTCGTCCGGTCAGGACATCCTCGCAGGATTAGAGATCGGTGGTAATGCCGGCTCCGTTGTCAGTTTTTTGATAATTCTGATCTACATCTCCCTTATGCTCTATCTTCTTCTTTTCCTTTCGCTCCGATTAGCCATAATATACACGTTACCAGTAATTACACCAGTGTTCACACTCCTCATTATAATTCCACGAACAAAAGAACTTGGGGAAAGGGTCTGGTTTATTTTCCTTGATGCAATCATCTCTCCAATACTAATCGCGGTACCATTAATACTTGCAACATACGTTGTCGATAATAGCGTGCTTCTTATCGGTTTCCTGTCACTGGCGGATTTGATACCCGTGATGCTTTCGTTGGGTCAGAGTCAGAGATTCTTGGGTGCATTCCTCGGTAGATCTGTAGACAGAGGTATACAGTGGAGTAAATCAGCAGTAACGGGAGGGATAAGGGGCGGGGTATCTCTATCATCCGCGCTTCCCAGAGGTTCCGGTAGTTCCGGAAAATCACCAGAGATAGGGTCGATCAGAAAGTACAGCAACATAGACAGACAGGAAGTGGGCGGTAGCTCATTGTTTTTCAAGGTGAAGAAAGGATGAAAATACACAAATTTCAGACCACACAATTAAAGCTGGGTCCATTCGAAGGGGCGTTCCTTTACAGGCTTTTAACGGTCAGTACAATAGTCACCGTTTCATTTTTCTTTTTCAATTTTTACGGTCTTGTATCGCTTTTCTCGTTGCCCTTATTTCTGGTGAAAAGTCAGAATGACTATCTCGATGAGATCATCATTAAAAAAGTGAAGGGGATAACGATACCGAACCTTTTACACATTTGCGGTCAGGGGAAGGTGGCATACGAAATATTCGGAACAAATTTCGGATTTTCAGAGTATAAGGATAACTGGATAATACTAGCCTGGTCATCACTCGTTAATACCTTTTCCGAAGACATGATTGTAATGAAGGTACCTTACAGGATACCAGTTGAAAGGTTCCTGACCGGTTTTACGGAATATGATTCGCTCTTCAAGGGTCTTGAGGCAATAGCATACGCGTATTTCGTCATAATTGAGTCCTCTAAAATAGAGGAATTCGAGTCAACGATGTCTAACTTTGGAATTTCCTTTGTAAGGCTAAATGAGGAGGAGGCTAGAGTTATAGATGACCTTATCTAATAAGAAGAAGGAATACGGCGTACAGAAGGAGTGGTACTACATAAAAGACGGAAAGGGGATAGGTTTCGTTGAAATAAAAGACGTTCCATTTGATATAGACGAAGGGTTCAAGATCAGGTTCGAAGGTAACCTGCCCAACATAGGTCAGATTGTGAAGCTCCATCCAGTGGATGAGAACATGGCCTGGAACATAATAACCAGGGAATATGACCGCAGATACCTCAGATTGACATCCAACAACGTTGTTGAAGACAAGAGTTCAAAGAAAAACAAATTGACCCTGCAGAATATAGAAAACATAAGGGATGAACTGGCAGAAGGTAAGATAAAGGTGATCAGATACTCATCTTCATACTTCATCACTGGAGAAGGGAGGGAAATACCGGATGAAAAGAGAAAACTCATAAGATACCTTAGAAAATTGGGTGTTAGGGCCGAGGGAAAAAGGTACTTAGATGCAAAGATGAGAAACAGGTTAATCACAGGGAGCCTAAGCGGTCTGTACCTTGATCCGGAATCAACTTCTTATCTAGTCCCAATAAACCATGGTTATTTGCTAGATGAGAATGGAACCTACTATGGAAGATGCGATTTAACGGGAGCTCCGATATTCCTCGATAGATCCACACTCCCTTCATCCCATGAACTTGTCGCGGGAATGACAGGATTCGGCAAGTCATACTTCGTAAAGGCTACAATGCTGAGAGAAAAGGTCTCGAGGAAGATAGATGTAAAAATCATTGATCCTCTGGGGGAATACAATAGCCTCGCGTCCAGCATAGGAGGAACATCCGTTGATATTTTAAATATGGAGATAAATATTTTTGAGAAGGTAGATTTCCTTTCAATAAAGGAAAATGTCGACAGGACAATATCATTACTCGCTACCCTGTTCGATCTGAGCAATGAGGATCTAGGAATCCTTGATACGGGCCTAACTATGATGTACGAGCGAAACCTTGATACGGAATTTTTGAAGGATTTCATTGAAAGGAAGTCACAGGAAGTTTACAACAAAATTTCTCCGATATTCGATGGTTCACTGAAGAAATTCTGCAAGGGGAGAAACCCCCTGATGGACGGCGACGTCAGGATCGATCTAAGCAAGATCCCAAGAAAGCTCCTTCCTTTTTACATGCTTCTTTCCCTTGATATCCTGATAAGAGGTGTCAGGAAGAATGAGTCAGTTATAGTTATAGACGAAGCCCACTATCTCCTACAGGACGAGGTTGTAGGGTCACTTGAGAGGTACGTCCGACACGCGAGGCACAACAAAGTCTCTCTTATCATGATCTCTCAGTCTGCAAACGATTTCCTGAAGAATAGATCAGCCCTATCGATAATGGAAAATTGTTCAATCCACGTGCTATTCAGGCACCAGGTTGTATCAGAGGAAATAGTTAAATTCTACAAACTAGACGAAAACCTATCAAATTTCCTGCGTAATTCTGCCGGTTTCAATGGGAAGTATTCGAAAGCTCTGCTTGTGACTCCCTCTTTCAGCACATTAATGAGGTTCGAAAGCAGTGAGGAAGAGAAAAATTTCATCGAGGGATTTCATAAAGGTCAGAAGAATATCACCGATCAGTGAGTCAAATCCCTTTTTAATTTCTTGGCTGTCTAGCGGGAGAGAGATAGAATACCTCATGATCAAGAGAAAAGATGAGAAGGTTAGGATCTACATATCAAAAAGCTCGGAAAATCTTATGAGTCATGCCGGCTGGTACCTTGGAGAGTCCATAAAGCTAAGCGAGCGGGGAAGGAAGCTGTTCATCAAGGGTGATCCCAGATACCTTGAATTTGGAAATGTTAACTATGCAGACAGGATAATTGAACTCCTAGGCCAGGAAGCAGACGGTTTCGTGAAAATTCGCATCAGGCACCATTACTTTCCGTCACACAACGCCAGGAAGAACGGAGCACCAGGAAAGCAGAAAGAGAAATTGGGGTGGAGGTTAGACATAGAATTTTATGGGGAGAGGGTTGGGAGTTACCTGAAACACATATTCTCTTCCAGTTCCGTCGCGGCATTTACCGCAAGGGTAGGATTTGGGAGACCAGTGATAACGCTGACGGAAGTTCCGAAGTTTATACCGTCATCATCGCCACCATATCGAACCTCGGGCATAGCAATTGGCAAAACATTGAACAGTGGAAAAATTTATGTTGATTTTGAGCGCGATCCGCACGTTATGATCGCAGGATCTTCTGGCTCCGGAAAAAGTACGATGATAGTCGGCATGATGAACAGCATCCTTGAAAGTAAACGAGGGAAGGTTATTTTGATAGATCCGCACGGTGATACTGCGAGGAAAATGGCTGAGTCTAAGGTAGCAAAATTCGTAGTATCACCCGAATCGGGAATCTCGATAAACCTCATCGGAAGCAGGAGAGAATTTACGTACAGGGTTTCCGAGGAATTTGTCTCCATTTTAAGATCGTTCAGAGAGCTGCAATATTCAGATCCGCTCGTGGGTCCAAGAATGGAGGATATAATCTCAAGGGGGATCACAATACTGGCGAAAAATAATGGGATGACGCTGGTCGATTTCTATAATATTCTCAGGGATGAAAAGGTCAGAGGGGATCTGATTGCAGAGTTAGATGACGGGGATCTCGCATCCTTTCTCAGGGAGCTCGGAAGCATGACGGAAGAGGAAAAGATAAGTACTGAGCGGGCGGTTGGACGACTTGTCAACGATCCGATTATCAGGTCTTTAATATGCAATCCAGATGACAGGGGAATTCTAGCTAATGCACTTTCATCGAACAGCCTTTTGATATTCGACCTAGATCGGGGTGTGCTGGGATATGAAGACTCAAGGATACTCGCAAATATTTTCGCCCTCCTGATATGGTTCGAGATCTCTTCTTCCGGAATTGATAATTACTTCCTTTTTCTTGAGGAAGCTAACGATTATCAGAGCGATTTGATTGCTGATATGATGAGTTCTGGAAGGAAGTTTGGTCTCCATGTAGTTTTTGTTACAACATCTTTTCTAGCAATATCTGAGAGCATAAGGCCGTTATTGGCTTCCAATGTGCCCAATTATATATTCATGAGGCTGACAGAACCTGATAAGGCAAAGGTGAAGGAGTTCGTAGGGGTGGAACTTCACGCACCTGAAGAACCCCTAAATTTTCTGTATCTATCCCCCGATGGGATCGAGCAGGGCCTAGTTGACCCAGTAAAATTCTCTAGAATCGAGCGGAAGTTCAGCTGCAGGTCTTTTAAATTCATTACAGAGAGTATGAACGATAGTATGGAGAAGCGGCTGGAAGAGATATTCAGCACGATGGAAGAATGCAATCAAACCTATTTTGTATTAGAGGAGTTCGTGAGGTATTTCGGGGAACACTACAGGAAGAAAGTTATTTCGAAAGTCAAAGAAATCATAGCTAGGGATTCCAGAATAAGGTATGTCGGTAGGGTGAACATAAATACTGGCGGTATAAAGGGAAGGCACGAATGCTTCGTTTACAACGGCATTGGAAACGACTGCTTCAGGCTCCTGCACGAATTCAAGGTAACCAGCGACTTATTATCCACATTGATAGATAGAAAATGATATTTATTCGAGGTAACATTTGACAAGTATGAAGGGCGACATCAATGAGAATTATCTAAATTCAATACTCCGGTTGGAAGTCAAAAATGACTACTCCTTGGAACAGGTTTCGGTTCAGTTTTACAAGGAAGCTAGGGGCTATCTTGAAAGTCTGAAGGAAAGGATAGAGACTGAAACTATCAAAAAAAATGTAAGGCAGGTAGGTAAGCTGACTAATGAGTTGGAGAACTCTGAAAAATACCTACGTAAAGTTACAGAACTTAGAATCTCAAAGATTCTCAAGGCAAAGGCAAATAATGAGAAGGAGTACATAGAGGGTAGGCTAACACCTGAGGAGCAGATATTCTATGAAAATCTGTCAAAGCTGGTAAAGGAATTCGAAGAGCAGCTTGAACGAGGTGAGGTCATAATTCCAGTGAATGAAAAGGTGAATGGGCAGGAGGAAACTGAGGAGAGGCATAGCTCAAAGGTAGCTGTTTACATAACCCGGGACGTGAAGGGAATATCCCTTATGGGCAGAACTGTTTCCCTAGCCAAGGAAGATATACTGACCCTTCCACTGGAATACGCGAAGGTAATTCAAAAGCAAGGGGTTGGAAAGATCATTGATAAAGAAAATTTATAGAGCTTTTTAAATAAGTGATAAACCTTGTATAATGGCTAGAAATTGCGGGTAAGAAATGTATATATACAAAGTGTTGCTATAGTTCTTTTGCTCATTATGCACCCAGTGAAATAGATGTTACTGGGGAAGGACTGAAATCCTTTTCGGATTGATGACGGTCAGCAAAGGGTTAGAATATTGAGATGGATTGCTACAGTACATAGGCCACTTGATGGATGGCTCGGCTCGGGCGCCGATGAAGACCGTGCCAAGCTACGATAATCTTCGGGGAGGCGCAGGGAGCCTTAGATCCGAAGGTCGTCGAATGGGAATTCCTTTCTCCTTAGAGAAACTTCCGAAAGGAAGGGGGAACCCCGGGAATCGAAACATCCTAGTACCGGGAGGAAAAGAAACCAATAGGGATGCCGTTAGTAAGGGCGACCGAAAGCGGCAAAGGGCAAACCGAATAATTTCCCGAAAGGGAAAGAAGATGTGGAGTTCGGAGTCAGGCTAATGCCCTGTGCAGTGAGTCCAAGTTTCTGGAATGGAACGCCTAAGAGGGTGATAGCCCCGTGGACGTAATTGCGCGAGTTACAAGCCTGATCTTCCAGAGTACCGTGCGTCGGTTTTCGCGCGGGAATACGGGTCTCACTAAGATCCAACCCTAAATACGTCCCGAGTCCGATAGCGCACTAGTACCGCGAGGGAAAGCTGAAAAGTAGCCCGAAAGGG
>JAVYSX010000008.1:0-46988 GCA_038728965.1 Thermoplasmatales archaeon
AGATCAATATATAGTCTGATCTTGAAAATATTTCATTTATAGACTCGATCCCCATGAAAATATCGCAATTTTGATCCCTATACCCTCTACCTATGGCAATTACATTCATACCGAATGATTTGGCTATATGAGCTACCCTGCTTCCTATACCTCCGTAACCTATTATCCCAATTGTCTTCCCATACAGGGGACGAGTTTCACTGGGCCTGAATAAGCCAGATCTAGTTTCTGAGGAAAACTTTGATATTTTCTTAATTCTTTCGAGGATCAAAGCGAACACATGCTCTGCCACTGGAATTGAATAGGCACCTGCGTTGCTAGCTACTACCACGTTTTCGGGTATCGATCCCATGTCAATATTATCAGTTCCTGCATTTATGGTCTGTATGAATTTAACGCTATTGTACCTTCTGAAGGAATTGTCCTTAACTAACAGCGCTTCCGGGATTCCTTCATCAGTATCTGAAATCAAGTTATCTCTACCGAGAATTTCCCTTGCCATTTCAAGGTATTTCTCTTCCATCCGGAACGTGATCATTGTCTTCATAATGGCGATAGGATCTAATGGAATATTATAATTTAGCCAGGTTTGTCAGTATGAGATGAATGCCGGACTGGAATCCCTAACAAATCTTCCATTACGCAAGTCATCGAAAGCTTGTTTGATCTCACTCCAGTTGTTCATTACTATTGGCCCGTACCAGGCGATATTTTCGTTCGTCCTAGCACCTGAGATGTATACATACCTAGCTCTATTCTTGCTCTCAATTTCGATCGAGCTCTCGTTACCCGTAAAAACACCCGTTTCTCCCTTCTTTATTGCCACCCCGCTAGCGAATACCTCACCTTCAACAGGTATCACCAGCCCGGTAAATCCGCTTTTCTTCTTGATAACAAGCGATCGGCCGTTTGAAACCATATCCAGATATTCAATCTTCAGAGGATGATCTTCTACCGCACTGCTTGGATTGCCTTGGAAGGAACCAGATATAATCTTCATCTCGATTCCCTCAAAGTTTAGGCTTTTTAATTTTGAAACTCCAACGTTTCTATAGACGGGCTTCGAGAATTTGCTGGCCCTTGGTAAGTTAATCCACAGCTGAAAACCGAACATTTCTGGATTATTTTTCTCCGGTTTTGGCATTTCTTGGTGGAATACCCCGCTTCCGGCTGTCATCCATTGAATTTCCCCTGAACGGAGTTTGCCACTATTTCCGAGGCTATCTTCATGTTCAACACTCCCGCTAATAAGATAGGTGAGGGTCTCTATTCCCCTGTGTGGATGCCAGGGAAAACCCATCAAGTACTCATCAGGATTATTCGATCCGAAAAAATCCATCAAAAGAAAAGGGTCGGTCAAACTAAAAGTGCCAGTGCTTCCAAACAGGCGAAGGATCCGAACACCGGCACCGTCTTTGACCTCAGATCCTTTCAGTATGTAAGGATGCGTATTATTTGTTGTTCTCATATTTTTTCTTCGCTGTTGTAGTATTTGTCGAGTATTATTCTCTCCTTGTTGTGGGTGTAGACATAAATCTTAGACGGGTCCTCGTCTCTCGTTACTCTGTGACTGCCATCGCAGAATGGTTTGTCGTGCGAAAGACCACAGCCGCATATGTGTATTTCGTATTCAAGTAGTTTGGATTTGTCATCAAGCTTGTCAGCCCCTGGTACATCTTTTATTTTTATCCTGTACGGTCCTGTTCTTTCGTGAGTTACTATTCTCATGATTACCTGAATTCAACTTACTTAAAATAATTTTATTAACTTAAGTAATCACAAATGGACGTTATTTATATTATCAGACGATCATAATCTATGGAAGAATATGAAACAGTCACAAAGCAGGGAAAGGTAGAAAAGAGGATTTATATCGACTCAGGAAAGTTCGTTCTCTATGGATATGACAGCGGTGAGGGCTTAACAAACAAGTATAGATTGCTTCTATCTGGAAATGATAAGAAGAGTTTTTTCCTCATCTCTACATCGAAGCGCAGGGGAGTTACTGTGGAAGCTCAATTCGAAGATGAGGTGTACATTCTTAAGGACGGAAAATCAATAAGGGTATCAGAATTGTTGTCATGAACCAGTAACGGTTCCACGAAAAACAACTGTCATCGTGTTGCAGTGAAACTTGGCAGGTAGCATAGTCAACGTTGGAGTTGAAAATTTCGTTATTCGCTGCTAATCACAACTTTAAAGGTATCTCCTCTCCTTCTCTAGGCCCCGCAGAGAATGTTTCTGCCAATGTCAAAACGCCACGTCAATAGGATCAACGAGAGCTAAAACCTCAGGCTATTCGAGACTTCTTAGTAAAGAATTTCCAAGCAGATTCATGCTAATATTGGATCGCAACGATCCGCTCGTTAATCCAGCAATATCTGGCTCAGAAGAATGATTTTCAAATTTCAGATTTTGTTGGCATATTAAATATTTTAACAAACCGAGCAAGTTAGACAGATTTTTGAGTGCTCTGTGGCCTCGGTCAAACTTAATATTTTGCCATTCCTTAGCTTTTGTTTATGGTGTCAAGGCTTTAGGGTAAAGAAAAGCGGCAGTATGATGTTAAAAATGATAGTATGAAAACTAAGTAATTGCAGGTTCTGTTGCACTTAACCCCTTTATCTCTTTTAAATAAGGTTTGGTTAAAAAGTCTTAGTCGCATGAACAAAATATTGAAATATATACGCATATTATTGCGTTAAATTATGACCATTAGTAAACTAAGCAAGAACAACAACGTACCAGAGTCGGCCACAACCCCATGCAGTATAGCAGAGCATCAGCCTCAGCCATACCCCTCGATTTTGGCCGTAGGATTTCAGCCGTGCGCTCGGGAGGCTGCTGCGTATGAACGCTCTAAGTAGGTCTCATAGTTACACTATTCCGACTTTTAGCGAGGCGGTCAGGAAATTGGCTTCTGCCGCCTCCGGATTCTATTCTAGAGGTTGGATACTGGGTACGAGTGGAAATCTAAGTGCGGTTACGGGGCTTAAACCGACCCGGATCACGATAACAAAGAGTGAGGTCGACAAGGGTCATCTTGATGAGTCCGGGTTTATGGAGATCACCAGCTCTGGCGAGGTTGTCAGGGGATCTGGCCGTCCATCTGCCGAAACACCAATCCACGTGTCGATAATAGATGAAATGGGGTGCAAATCAGTTATGCATACACACTCGGTTCCGGCTACTGTATTGTCGCTCGAGCATCTACGAGAGGGTCAGCTTACGATCACGGGGCTTGAAATGCTTAAGGGACTAGACAGTGTTAAGACGCACGAACATATTGAGGTCATACCTATAATAGAGAACTCTCAGGACATGGAGGGCATATCGTGTACAGTTAGGGAAGTTCTCAGGAAAAATAGGAACGCCCACGCATTTCTGCTAAGCGGGCACGGCTTGTATACTTGGGGTTCTAGCATTTACGATGCAACTAGGCACATTGAAGCTCTGGAGTTCATGCTGGAGGTAATTTTAAAGCTGAGGCAAGATAATTCTAGGGCTGCAAGGGTCAAAATGGAACAAATGATGGAGGAATGAGGATGGTAGTTGTAAAAATACCTGCACTAAATGAGGAGATAACTGATCCCAATAGGGCAGGAGAATTGCTATCGGCTTCTGGTGTGGATTATGAGCATTGGCAAATAAGAGCGGAGTTAAATGAAAATACTTCTCCAACTGAGATATTGAATATCTATAAGCGGGAGATCGAGGAATTGAAGGGAAGGGGAGGCTACGTTACTGCCGATGTTATAGACATAAACCCACTCACTCCGGGCTTAGAAGATATGCTGGATAAATTTAAACGCGAGCACTACCACAGTGAAGATGAAGTGAGATTTACCGTCTTTGGCCACGGAATCTTTCATATACATCCCGAGGGCGAAAATGTCATAGCGATCGTGGTTGAACAGGGGGATATGATCAGGGTTCCAAAAGGGATGAGACATTGGTTTGAATTGTGTAATGATAAAAGGATAAAGGCAGTAAGGCTCTTTCAGGACAAATCTGGTTGGATACCCCACTATGTAGAAAACGGAGTTCATGGGAATTACCTTCCTATCTGTTTCGGCCCGGTATATGTAAATGGGAAAAGATGAGTCTAGAATGCAGAAATTGCAAGAATGTAGAGTCATCTTACTAGATGTTGAGGGAACCACGACCCCGATAGAATTTGTTAGGGTAACACTCTTCGAATATACCCGCGAGCACGTTAGAGACTTCATTGATAAGAACTGGAGCACTAGTAATAAAAGAGGGGTTCTAAATAGGCTCTGGAAAATGATGATAAAAGATGTGGAATCAGGAAAATTTACTCTTGACGGTAATGCGGAAAATGATCGCGAAAATCTGGTTAAATACACTAACTGGCTTCTTGGCATAGACAGTAAGGCAAGTATTTTCAAGGAGATACAGGGCCTGATTTGGCAGGAGGGCTACGTTAAAGGTGAATTGCACGGTGTGGTCTACAGCGATGTTCCGTCAGCACTAGAAAGATGGTCTTCCAGCGGTAAAACGGTTGCCATATATTCATCTGGGAGCGAACTTTCGCAGAAACTTCTATTCAGTACCACACCCTATGGCGATCTTACGATCTATATATCGGAGTTTTTCGATACGAGGATCGGCAGCAAGAAGGACCCTGCGAGCTACACTAAAATCGCAGGAGAAATAGGTGTTAAGCCAAACGATATTTTATTTCTCTCAGATTCAGAGGAGGAATTACGTGCAGCTAGCATCGCGGGAATAAAATCTTTGCTGGTCAGGAGAGGGAGCAAAAAAAGCAAGGATGAAACTGTCAGCGATTTCTTGGATCTATGCTAGTCTGGCTGTCAGGACCCCACCCCGTTTTACGGTCGCTGAGAATCGCAATTGATGGAGAAAGTGCAGAAAATCGGGTTTGCGCGAATTTGCTCCTTCAATACTTACTCGCAATCCTTCTCGCCATTCACTGCTGCCTAAACAACTGTTATATACAAGATTTCTTTAAAAATGCGTGAAGGAGTTAACGCTAAAAGAGAAGAATAGAGTTATAGTGAAGTTCATAAACGGGAGAAGACCAGAGGATATTTCAATAGAGGAGAGGGTTCCTCTGGATTCAATTCAAAAAGTTATTAATGAGTGGAGGGATGGATACTTAAACATAGAAATTGGCAACGAAATAGCCCCGGAACTAAGGGAAATTGCTACAATGATGAAGGAAAAGGAGATATCAATTAATGATTTAATAGAGGGTTATCACTACTACACAATATTTAAAGATGTTCAGGACGAAAGAATAGTTTCTATAGTAAATGCACTTTCTTCTCTAGATAAGGACTCCAGGGATAAATTCCTGAACACTGCACAAAAAATGATGAGATTTTCCAAGTATATGAACGTGGATTACATGGACATACCAAGGGCTCTAGATGAGATGGTGGCGAGGGGGAAGGAACTTCAGAGTGAAATAAAGAAAGAGGAGTTTCAGCTTCAGGAGAGCTTTACGAAAGCTAAGAGCATGAAGGAGGAGATCCAGATACTTGAGAACAGGATCAAAACAATGTCCAGAGAGATTTCGCTTGTCGAGAGGGTAATGGCAGAGTTTCACATGACAGGGGAGGATGAAGATAAATTGACAAAGCTACTCTCCGGATTAAAAAAAGCTGATTTCGGCGAGGACAAAATAATTGAAGCGGGAATAGCTATTTCGGAGATTTCTTCGAGAGGCTTGACCGTCGATCAGTTCCTAAAGGTTCATAGATATTTTGAGGAACTGATGGGTCTTGGGCTTACCGTCCAGACAATGCAGAGGATACTAAATGATGTTAAGCAGTATGAGGTGGACATAGATGAGTATCTCAATGAAAGGGCTATGTATGTCAAGGATAAGATCGCCTACCTAAAATCTTTAAAGGAGCTTGTCGAGGCTCACAAGAGGGCCGAGAAGCAGATAAAGAATCTTGATGAGGAGCTCGAAAGGAAGAAACTCAAGCTGGCCAGGGGCTAATGTGGCCTTGCATTCCTTAATGAGATATCGGTACTCGGCTGTGGCCCAGCGTAATCATTTCCCCACCGCCTCTTTATCTCCGCTTTTAAATAACTTCTTGTCTTTCGGCCTAAAGGTCATATTGTTTCCTGCCTTCAGGGTTAATAGCGTGTTTTACCGGTACTTACAATGCGGAGGGCCGGATTTGAACCGGCGAACTCCTGTGAGAGCAGACCCTAAATCTGCCACCTTTGACCTGGCTCGGCAACCTCCGCTTGCTGCCAATATTCAAAAGGTATATTGATTTTCCCTTCTATCCTACAACAAGTTTATAACGTATTTTCCCCTGAATCTCAGGATGATATGTCCGGTCTGTGAAGATAATGTCCACGGTGGTTTTGATGGGCTTTCAAAGCACATGGAATCATGGGCCGAGAGGAGCGATCCTTCTCATGTTATGTGGTTGAACAGGAATATTTCGAAAGAAGAGTTAAGTGAAGAAGATCTATCGTTGAAGCTATCTGAATTTTATGATTTTTCCAAGCTGGGTCTAGCTTCATGGATAAGGAAAAGATTCGTTGAAAAGTTCTTTTCAAGTCGACCCCACCCTTTTATTCTGGAGATGCAAGAACCTTCCAAATACACGATAATGGGCTATGTAACCGAGCATTACCACTTCCTGAGGCAGTGGGTGAGATCGTGTGCATATATAATAGCAAAAAGCGACGCGGAGGATGTACAACGGTATGAAATCGAAAATATTTCTGAGGAATACTTTGGCCTTGGGGATAAAATACCCCACGTAGAGCTTCTCCTTAGAATGGGCGAATCTGTCGGCCTTCCCAGGGGTCTAGTTATATCGTCATCCCCCCTCCCGAAGACCAGGGCGGCAATAGATTTCTGGAATGGGGTCTGTAGGGATAAGCACTGGTTATTGGGAATGACATCAATGCACTCGTTAGAACTTATTGCTGACAGAAATGTAAAGGACTACGGGGCCTCTTACACGTATTTCGATCCTAAGATACTGGACGGTGCATTGACAAAGGAAGCCGAACAATTTTTAAGGGCGGGGTATGATGCGGATGTGTATCATTCAGAAGGCGCTCTCAGGCTCATAGAGAAATACTCTAATGAGCTTAATATGGAACGCGATGTGCAGTCTTATTTCATCCTTTCCTCAGAAATGTTCTACCGCTATCTTAATTCTAGACTGGAAAGGGGGAGGATGTATGAAAAGGAATTATGAGGGGTGCGCGCTGTGCAACGGAACGTGGGGTAATTACTGGCGAAATATAGAGGGGGAAAACACCTTCTTCTGTTGCTCAATCTGTGCCGATGCGTTCGAAAATATGGTGAGGGAAGTAAAGAAGAGGACGGGATGGACGGAAATAAGCGAGGTGAGAATCGAAGGAAACTACTACACCGGGAGGAACTGTATAGCGTTATCTGGCGATAAATTTGTAAAGTATTTTTTTAAGCACGAAGATGGGAAAATAACAGAATTCAAGATTACGGAACAAGGCCAGTACCGTAGTCAACCCAAAGATCCTCAGAATATATAGTGAAATTAACCTTGCTGTAGGCCCTAATTGCCGGTTTATTTTCCTTATTCACAAAGAGTATTGCAGTATCTAGATTGCTATATTTATAAAGAATTGCAGACAACAATTTCTGGACATAACCTCTGTTCCTATACCTAGGATCTGTGAAAACGGAAGATATCATAAACCATCCTTTCCAGATTGCTCCGAGGGTTGCAACACTTATAAGCTCGTCATCCTCCGCATAACCGAAAACAGTGCTGTATCCGAGCAGGTTTCTGAACTCCTCGCTGTCCATCGTAGAGAATCTAGTATTGGACCACTGAGATATCAGTCTTCCATACTTCACGTACATGTCCTGAGTCAGAATGGATACGTGAGGGTCTGGGTTGCCAGTTGGATTCTTGTTGATCATGCAATACTCCCTGTATATATTAGGTGCATCATGAAAAAGATCCTCGTTTCCATCTACCCGTAGGTGAATAACACTCAGCGATGTATCTATATGTGCTATGAGTTCCTTCACCGCATCCGGATCACCAGATACCCAGATATCCTTTATTCCGCTGGAATGGTAATAGTTGAGCAGGACCCCCCTTACATCGTTTCCATCTCTGGCGTAGAGAAAGGAGCTGCTACCTAGGAGGAAGTTGAAATTGTCAAGATCAAAAAGCATGTAGAAGTTATCGTATTTATCCTTCAGAAATCGCATAAGTTTCTGCTTCTCAAACCAACCCTCAAGCCTCTTAACCTCTAAATTCATATTAATTTCAGAACGTAATCTGACAAGATTTAACTATTTTATTGTGATATGGAATTGTTTATGACCTCGTTAGATATTAGTGAAAATACACAGATTGCACTTCAAGAAGTAAAGAAGGAGTTGATTGATAACTTCAACTGGAGGTTTTCAAGTAGAAGTCTGATGAGGTCAACATTCCATCTCCTCAATGTCGATGGAAAACTTCTCAGGCCGACTCTGGTATTTGTCGGGGCCGAATCTGTTGGATTGAACTCCATAAAATACGTAAACCTCGCAATAGCGATCGAGTATCTCCACATATCATCTCTCATCCACGACGATATAATTGACAAGGATGAGGTCAGAAGGGGCGTTGAGACTGTTCATAAGAAATTTGGTATTGAAAATGCAATACTTGCTGGGGATGCACTCATAGCCAGAGCTGTGTATCTTTCAGCAGTCTACGGTGAGGATGCAGTGAGGCATATCTCTGAGGCCGCGTTCAGGATGTGCGATGGGGAATCCATGGATTTTTGTACTCAGAGAAAGAAGCTAGATACTACACTGGAGAATTACATGGATATTGCCAGGAAAAAAACAGCGTCTCTAATATCCACCTCTACAAGCATCGCAGCGATCAGCGAAAAAATGGGCGATAAAGTTATAGGCAGCCTCTCTCAGGCTGGGGAGCTTCTCGGCGTTGCATTTCAGGTGAGGGACGACGTGATAAACGCGGTGGGTGCCTATGAGCTAGGGAAAAGGCCCGGGAAGGATGATTATAAATTTAACAGACCAAATATCGTAACAGTTTTGGAACGCAGCGGATACACCAAGAAGGAAGCTGTTAATGAGAGTATAGAGGTTATGTCGAGCAATGTCAGGAAGGCAATAGAATGCCTTTCAGCATTCGAAAAAATTGATTATATAAAGAAGATAATACTGACTTACTTTGACGAATCACAGCTGAGAAAATATCTATAGTATCTGATCATCCAAAGTCATGGAGTACGTTTTGGGGATCAGCGGTGCGTCCGGCATCGCTTATGGTGTGGACATTTTGAGGAATCTACCGCATCGGAGAGTCCTAATAATGTCAGACGGGGCCCTGGAGGTGGCAAAGCACGAGGTGGTACGCTTTTCCAAAAGTAGCTTATTAAAGCTGGCGGATGCCTCCTACGGAGAGGATGAATTTACGGCTCCAGTTGCGTCAGGTTCGCATCTTTTCGATGCTTTTATACTCGCTCCCGCATCGATGAATACTATAGCAAAGGTTGCAAACGGGATATCCGATAACCTAATCACGAGGGTTGGTTCCATAGCTCTGAAAGAGAGGAGGAAATTCCTTGTAGTTTTTAGGGAGATGCCACTGAGCCAGATACATCTGAAAAACCTTCTTACGCTTTCCGAGGCTGGGGCTTACATCATTCCCGCATCGCCAGGCCTCTACCATGGGGCCAAAAGCATCGAAGATATGCTCTCGTTTGTCACGTCACGGGTTCTAGATATTCTTGGTATAAAGAATGACCTTATAAAGAGATGGGGGGATTAGGGCTGTGCAATTGGACAAAATTTATTAAGACACAACGTTTTTCTCATAATGGCATCCTCGCGCTGTCTCATCTGTGGTAAATTGGTTGTGTCTGGGCTGTACTGTTATGATTGCCTCTGGGAGATCAGGAGACTGCGACTCGAGGGTGAGCAGGATATAGACACCTGGATGGAGGAGAACATAAGAAGGAGGAGGCCTGTCCCCCCAGAAGGGTACGTGGTCAAAATTGATTCTTTTCAGTAGTCAGTCAGGTTGTACTTTTCCTTGAATTCTGTGAATTTTTCCCTTGAATTGACGCCGTATTCCTTAGAAATATCCTCCATGAGCTTGCCCCTAGAGGGATCCCAAATTTCCCTCAGCAACATCATTCTTTTCATCCTTGAGGAAAATACGATCTCATCCCCGTTTCTTTTCATTTCCCTCAAAATCTCGTAACCTTCTGTCATTCGTCGTTGCACCTCATTGAATCATAATATGGATACTTTACATTGTACCTGTTATATGAATAGAGGAAGCGGAAGTATATTGCTTTCTTCTCCTCATCTTCACCGTCAAGCCCCATCAAACGATCCCTGATTTCCTCCGGGTCTATATGATTACCTATTGAATCGAGAATTATCCTAGCTGCATCTGCGTAGAACCCCTTTCCCTTGGCAGATTTCTCCAGGAAATGAACGGCTCTCCGAACCTCGCCACCCAGCATTTCAATCTCGTATAGCTGAAAATACAATCCTTCCAGCATTCACAACCCCCCAAAAAAGGATGCGCTCGAGAATATAATGTTGTGTGCGTAGGAAAAAACAAGGAAATACAGCACACCTAAGAAAACGGTCAGGAAAGCGGATGCATACAGGAGATAGTTGCCTCTAACAGTCTCAGCTCCCCCTCCCCTCCAGAACATGTACATTATCACTCGCCCGTAATAGTAGAAAGAGAGCACGGAATTTATGACGGCGAAGATCACAACCATGTAGGCGAGCGGAGTGGCCGTTGACAAGACCGAGAGGAATAGGAAATATTTCCCTATAAAACCTAAAGTTCCTGGGAATCCAGCAAGGGAAAGAAGCAGCACAGAAAACGAGACAGCAAATGCGGGATTCTTCCTAAACAGACCGGAGAAGCTATCGATATTGTAGTCCCCCATGCTCTCCAACCCGAGGAATGAGCCTCCTTTCATCAAGCCGTAGGCAAGAGCGTAAAGGAACAAGCTTACCAGTGCAAGTCTGAGAGCTGGTGTACCCGCGACTAGGAACACAATGGACAAATAACCCGCCTGGGCTATAGAGGAGTATGCGAGCATCCTCTTGACATTTGTCTGGGATATGGCCACGATATTTCCGAACGTCATTGTTAATATAGAGATGATTGCAAATATGATCTTGAGGTAGGGGAAAAATGAGGGGGATGTGAAGAATATGTTTATGAGAACAACGAGCGTCATTATCTTCGAACTAGTACTCAGGAACGAGGCCACCGGATTCGATGTACCCGTGTATGTATCTATAGCCCAGCCATGCAGTGGGAATATTGCCAATTTGAACCCGAATCCAAATATCAGGAGGCCAAGCGCCAGGAAATATATGTTATAAAACATAGGGGTCGCACCTAGGAGAAGGCTACCCGTTGATATGTAATACATCGAGATGCCGAATATTATTAGCCCAGTGGAGAATGCCCCTATGATGAAGTATTTCGTCGCTGCTTCAAGCTCGCTCTCTCCCTTTCCATACGCCGTAAGCACGTACGTTGGGATCGAAACACCCTCGAATGCTACGAATATGTAAATCAAGTTATAGGATGATATTGCCAGTATCATGAAACCCATTGAAACCAGGAATATGAAAACCATCAGCCCCGGTTTTTCAGTTTCAGGTTTGCGTGCGGAACCGACCAGGGAGAGGATGCCTGGGACTAGAATTGCAATGAAGAATAGCTTGCTGAATCCGGTCAGATACATGGAAGAACTAATTGATATTCCTGAGAAAGTCTGAACAATAGTGATAATCAGCGCAAAAAGCGCGAATAATGATCCTATGGCAACCAGGATATTCCTTCTCTCGCCGAGTAGACTTGCGAACAGGACTACAAATCCACCGATAAATAGCAGTAATGAGTTCCAAAGATAATCATAATTTCCGGGAAGAATCATCAACCCACCCCCATCAGAAACTGAACGTAATGGAGATTAAAGAAATGGAACAGCATCGCAGGATATACGCCAAGTGCAACTATTATGATCAGCGGGAATATGCTTGCAGCAAGATCCGATGTCTTGGATCGAATGTTGCCTAGGTACTCGTTGTATGGGCCGAATATAGTCCTCTGCAGGGCAAAGATGTGGTAAGAAGCTGTTATTACAACACCGGCCAGAACGAGTATCAGATAGTACTTAAGCACGGAATAGCTTCCCAGAAGTATAGAGATTTCGCCAACGAACCCAGAAAACCCAGGTATTGCAACCGAGGCAAGGAAAGAGACTAGGAGGAGAAACGAAAGAAATGGTACCTGCCTTGCAAGACCTCCCAGTGAGCTCATATTTCTCGTACCGGCCATCTTTTCAATCGAATCGATGAGCGCGAATATCATTGCTATTATTACCCCGTGTGATATGAGCTGGAATACCGCTCCAAAGTAGAGGAGCTGCGAAGCTATAAGGTTGGAACCAGACAGATAGAGGAAACCGCCAACGGCGAGTGTTACAAAGGACATATGACCTATACTGGCGTAGCTCATCATCCTTTTCATATCCTTCTGATAGAGCGCAACCAAACCAGAGTAAATTAGGGACAGAATACCAAGGGAGATCAATAATACAGGAATAGCTGAGCTTCCAGAGAACGCGGAATTCTCGAATATAGGCGCGAATATTACTAGCAGTCCAAATGCACCCATCTTTGAGAGGAGAGAAGAGATGAATATGGTTCCCTCAGGCGGAGATTCAACATATGCGTCAGGTAGCCAGGAATGGAGCGGAACAGTAGGGAGTTTTATCAGGAACGCGAGGAGGAAACCGAACAGGATAAATGACTGATAGAAAATAGGTACTTTTGATAGCCCTGAAATCAAAGTGGACATGGCAAAATCCGAAGCTCCCTCCGAGAAATACATCGTAAATATGCCTAGCAGCATGAATACGGATCCCACGTGAGTGTAAATGAAGAATTTCATTGCGGCATAATTCTTATTCTTTCCACCCCATATACCAATTACAAAGAATGACGGGATAAGAACCATCTCCCAGAAGATGTAGAACAGTATGAAGTCTCTCGATGTGAAGAGCCCAACAAGTGAGAAGAGCAGGAATTGAAGTAGAATAAAGAATCCAGGGCTGCTGGAGAATCTTATTGGCAGGAATATTCCTACAAAACCCATCAGAATCAGGAGAACTGAGCTGATGAAGTTTAGCTGGAACGTAAGGGTCAAGATTGAAAGAGAACCGTAGTCAAAGGATGTAAAGGTCATGTTATTGGAGAGGGTGAAAGCCAGTATAGCTAGGGCATAGATTATGGTGAGATACCTTACAGCCTTCCCCCTTATTGCTATCGAGAGAACCATTATTATGAATAATGCTAGCAGTAAGTATGTCAGCTGAAATATCATTGTATTACCCCCAGGAGAATGAATATCCTTATCAGAATTAGAGTCAGAATTAGACCTATCAGGACTATAAGAGCATACTGTCTGGCAAGACCTGTCTGTATCCTTCTCACTACCTTTCCTGCGTTGGCGAAGAAGTACCCTATGAGATCTATGAACCCGTTTAAGACTCTCTTCTCAAACCCATCCAAAGCAGCTGAGAAACCAAGAACTGCCCTTTCAGCTATGACATTCGTGTAGAAAACATCTATGAAGAACTTATTCTTGACCAAGACGTATAAATCTCTGGCACCGCTTGCTGTTTTCTGAGGTATTGAGGAGTTTCTGCCATATGCATAATATGCCAGCCCCATTGCACCCAGCATAAGCACTACAGGTATAACGTCAAGTGATGAGATGGGGGATGTTTTAGCACCCAAGAACGAATAGAAACCGCTCTGGAAGATCCCAAAAATCAAGGAGAATGCAGCTAGTATCATTATAGGCAACAGCATTATCCATCCTGATTCATGTGCGTGCTCTGCTGCATAGCTCCTAGGTTTTCCAAGCGCCACCCTGAAGAACATCCTGAATGAGTAAAGTGAAGTCAGGAACCCTCCAATCGCCAGGAGACCCCATGCCAGATATGAAACACTGAAGCTCGCGCCTATAATACTGTCCTTGCTGAAGAATCCAGCAGTGTACGGGAATCCTGAAAGCGCGAGGGCCCCTATAAACATGGCAGTTATGGTGAAAGGCATCTTCCTCCAGAGACCTCCCATCTTGTTTATGTCCCTGATGTTCAGGATGGCGTGGAGGATCGAGCCGGCCGCTAGGAACAAAAGAGCTTTGAAGAACGCGTGGGCTTCAAGCTGGTATATCGATAGGCCTATGCTTGTAGCGCCAAGGCCCAGGCCAAGAGCTGCAAACATGTAACCGATCTGGCTTATAGTTGAATACGCAAGTATCCTCTTTATGTCGTTGACAACTATCCCTATAAGGCCGGACAGTATTATCGTAAATACTCCGACGTAAAGAACAACTTCCAACGATACAGGAGTGAAGATCGTATACGTTCTTGCTACCAGGTATACCCCCGCTGTAACCATGGTGGCCGCGTGAATTAGTGCAGAGACTGTCGTCGGGCCCTCCATAGCGTCTGGTATCCAAACGTGTAGTGGAAACTGAGCGCTCTTACCTATTGCACCACCGAAGAGAAGCAGGGAAACTATGGTCCTCTGCCAGGCCAGATGGATAGAACTCAGGCCTGTTATAGAAATCGCAGCACCACCAGAGTAGAGTATCGCAGCACCTATGGCTGCTATGAAGAAGATATCGCCTACCCTCGTAACTATAAAGGCCTTCTTAGCAGCGGAAGCTGCATTCGGTTTATAATACCAGAAGCCTATGAGAAGGTAAGAACAGAGACCGACAAGCTCCCAGAATATAAAGAGCATTAGAAGGGAATAGGAGAGAACCAGGCCCAGCATGGAGGCGGTGAAAAGTACCATTTCGCCGAAGAATACGTGCCTATTAGGGTCATCCTTCATGTAACCGACGGAGAATAGGATTATTAGGAACCCTACGAATGATACCATCAGGGTCATTATCATAGATAGGTTATCTGCATATATTCCAAGAGGGACCGTAATCTGCATAGATGGGAGCCAATTGAAGTAGTTAATGATGACGACATTGTTCACGGTATAGAAGAAGAAAACGTATATGGAAACGAAGAATGAAGCTAGTATAAGGGCTGTGCCTAGATACATCGAGTAGTTCTTCCTTATGTAACCAATCCCTATGACGAACGGAAATCCAACCAGCGGAATCAGAAAAATCAGATAGGTCAAAAGCACGGATAACTCCATTTTCACCACCTAAGTAGTTTCAAAACATCTAGTCCTGCTGAACCTTTCTTCCTGAACACTGCAATGAATAGCGACACTGCCACGACGGTTTCCGCGGCTGCTATAACCAGCACAAAGAGAGTCAGATCGGCCCCCTCAGCTGTACCGTAGTAGCTGGATGCACCTATGAGGTTGATCAGGGCAGCATTAATCATTATCTCTACAGAAATAAGCGCTTTCACAACAGTCTTCGAACTCAGAAATGAATATATGCCAACTGACAGTATTGCTATGGAAAGAAACTCAACAGCTCCGATGTTCATTGGACCTGCTATAACGCTGACGTCAACCACTCCTACCACCCCTTTCCCCCAGGTACATCGCACCAAGCATTGCCGCCACCAGCAGGAATGTCACAACCTCGAACGGGAATAGATAGGTTGTAAATATGGAGTGTGTTATGCCAGTTGAAGGACTCCCTGCGTTCACTGGCACCGTTCCATTCGGATATACGGCCGGCTGAATGAAGGATAGCATAATTAAGAATAACAGGATCGAGAGGATGATCGCGATCTTATTCTTCATCCAGATACCTCCTGGACATCATGACCGACGTTAGGATTAGTGTTATTATGGCACCACCGTATACCAGAATTTCTATTGCAGAGATGAAGAAATCCTCGAGGTAGAAGAATATTGCCGCTACATCCGCAACCATAATAGTAAGCCAGAGCGTAGAATGAAGAAGGCTCCGGCTACCCGCGGCTAAAATTGCCATCGCTATTGCAATGATAGCTAAGATGTAGAAGATTATCATTCTCTCTCCTCCCCGTAGAGTTCCACTTCCTTCTTTCCCAATTCTAGAGGCGTGTATCTCGTGTTTTTCCTGGTGAAGTGTACTTCATCAACCTCCGCTTCCAGCGTTATAGCACCTGTAGGGCATATCTCCTCGCAGAGATTGCAGTGAGTGCATATTGAAACATCAACAGAAGGATAAATCTCCCTCTTGTTGGGATACTTCTTGTCGTATTCCTGGCTCTTTTCGTAATGGAAGTCAACCATTCTTATTGTTCCGTTAGGACAGATCTGCTCGCAAAGTGTACAACCGATGCAGGTGTCAACGTTTAGGAATACCCTCCCAGTTGTCCTTGCAGGATACTGAAGCTTTTCCTCAGGTACCTGTTTCGTAACTTTAGGTTTCAGCCCTTCTTTAAATATTGTCCACATCCCCTTTGCGATGCCTCCTATGCCCGAGAGCGGTCCCGGGATTTTATCTTCTGTCAATCAGAACACCCCCCCAAAGTAAATGGCCAGTCCCGCGCTTATGAGGAGGTTTACAATGCTTATTGGAAGGAGGTATTTCCAGCCCAGATTCAACATCTGGTCTACCCTGATCCTCCCGAGAGAAACCCACACAAGTAGGAATATTATCATAAATATTGCACTCTTCACTATAAGCCACACAGTACCCGGGAAAATTGGTCCTTCCCACCCTCCAAAATACAACACAGATATAACGAAGGACGCGAGCGCCATGAAGCCAAAATTTGCCATGTAAAATATGCCGTACCTCATTCCGCTGTATTCGGTGGAAAAACCGCTCACAAGCTCGCTTCCGCTCTCAGGAAGGTCAAATGGAGGAATAGATTGCCTAGCGATCATAGCAAGGAAGAATACTAGGAAACCCAGAATCTCTGGGATAACGAACGGAATAATGTGCTGTGCCTCAACGATGCGGTCTGCGCTGTAACTGCCCGCAAGTATGATAACGGATATCAGTGAGATGAGCATGGGAACCTCATAGGCCATGTCCTGGGCCGCAGATCTTAAAGACCCGTACAAGGAAAACTTATTGTGTGATGACAACCCACCTATTATCTCGCCTATTGGCGCAATGGTCATGAAAGCGATTAGAAACAGTATGGTGTAATTGAAATTTACAACCATCAAATTCAGTATGGAAACGTTCCCAAAGGGGATAAGAACGAAGCCCAGGATCACTGGCGTAAAGACGATATACGGTGCCATTTTGAATGCAATCCTGTCTGCCGTTTTTGGTGTTAAATCCTGCTTTTGGATAAGTTTGAAGACGTCTGCAACCAGCTGCAGTGACCCCCATTTCCCCACGCGGTTCGGGCCAATTCTATTTTGAACATCTGCCATATATTTTCTGAAGACGTAAACGAGAATAACGACAACAACCATCGCTAGGATAAAAACGATCAGAACCTCAACGATCGCGACTATCAAGTATGCGATCCACAGCCCTATGGGCATTCCACGGTATGTGAAGTGAGTGAAATTTATGTGGAGAAATTTTAGAATACCGTATAATATGCTCATCAAGAAGAAGAAAAATGTCATCTATCCACCTCCCCGAATACTGGGTCTATTGAACTTATAGATGCTGTGAGATCAGCGATTTTATAACCCTTTAACATCGTTGGTACCGATGACAGGTTGGCAAAGCTCGGGCTTCTTATCCTGACCCTGTAGGGTATGGAAGAACCATCGCCTATCAGGTAAATTCCGAATTCCCCCTTGGGAGACTCTGTCGGAATGTAGGATTCGCCATTAACTTTGAGCCTCACAAGCATAGGTTTGGAATATTTTTTATTGTAAAATTCACCGGTCGGAATCTTTTCAAGCACCTGCTTGACTATTTTTGAGCTCTGTCTCATCTCCTCAATCCTGACGAGGAATCTAGCGTAGACATCGCCCTCCTGTCTAGTTGGGATTTCAAAATTAACTCTATCGTAAAACAGGTATGGGGTGTCCTTTCTTACATCCCTTTTAATTCCAGAAGCCCTCTGCATTGGGCCAGTCACGCCGTAAGAGAGGACATCTTCCCTTGATAACTTTCCTACTCCCCTTGTCCTCGCAACGTAGATGTAACTTTTGGAGAAAATTGATGATATTTCATTAAGTTTTTCTATGAAATCTGACTCCCACTCTTTTATCATCTCTATCGATTTTTCAGTGAGGTCAGAGTAAACACCACCTATTGCGAAGTAGTCGTATAAAAGCCTGCTTCCCGTTATTTCGTCGAATATTCTCAGTATCCTCTCCCTCTCTCTCCAGCAGTAGAAAAATGGCGTAAGCATACCCATATCCAGGCCGTGCGTCCCCAGCCAAACTAAGTGAGATGCTATCCTGTTCAGCTCCACCATCATCATCCTTATCCACAGGGCCCTTTCAGGAACCTGAGCATCCATAAGATTCTCTACTGAAAGAACATAACCAAGTTCCATATTGAGAGCTGCGACATAGTCAAGCCTGTCCATATATATGAGGGCCTTAGGGTAGGTTCCCATCTCTGATAGCTTTTCCGCGTTTCTGTGCAAGTACCCTATGACTGGCTGTGCATCCACGATTATTTCCCCATCTAACTTTACCTTTATTCTTAGGACGCCGTGTGTGGAAGGGTGCTGCGGACCGAAGTTAACCTCTATTACCTTTTCCTCCATCTCAGTACCCCTCCGAGTTCTCGAATGATACCCTGTCCTCTCCGTCATCACCCAGATTCACATACTGTTTTTTATCCATGGGGTAGTCCTTTCTGAGTGGATGACCAACCCACCCTTCCGCTAGAAGTATTCTCTTAAGATTTGGATGATTTTTGAACTTTATCCCTACCAGGTCCCAGGTCTCCCTTTCGTGCCAATCGGCACCCTTCCAAAGGGAAGTAACGGATTCTACCTCTCCGTCTGTCTTGGTCTTAACAATTAATCTTTCGTTGCTGTTGCTGGACAGCAAGTGATACACGACCTCAAGGTGATCCCTGTAGTCTACCCCTGTGATCATAAGGAGTGTGTCAAAGCCTTCCTCCTTCTTTTCCTTCATGAATGGAAGTAGGTTATCCTTAGCGACGAAAACGACCTTCGTGCCTGACTTTATCTTCGTCTCGCTTTCCACAGGTATCAATGTCTCACCTTTCCGGCAACTATCCTGTCCTGAAGAAGCTTCAGTGCTTGTATTAACGCTTCTGGTCTGGGCGGGCATCCGTATACATAAACATCCACCGGAACAACCTGATCAACTCCATCAACAACAGAATATCCCCTCACATATGGCCCACCGGCTGATGCGCACGAGCCCATAGATATTACGAATTTGGGAAAGGCCATTTGGTCGTAAAGCCTCCTTATCCTTGGGGCCATCTTCTTAGTGACTGTTCCGGATACTATCATTAGATCGGAGTGCCTTGGAGAGTCCCTGAAGACATCGGAACCGAATCTAGCCCAGTCGTAATCAGGTCCCATGGCTGACATCATCTCTATGGCACAGCAGGCCAATCCAAAAGTGAATGGCCACAAAGATTTACCTGTCCCCCAGTGGAGAGCCTCCTCAAGGGACGTCACAATAATACTATCTGACATCCGACCACCTCATGTAACCTTTTTTTGAGGCATAGAATAGACCTGCAAGCATGATTGCAATGAATATGACAACGTCAGCGAAAACACCTAATCCTAGCGCTTTGACAGAGCCGGCCCAGGGTAGTAGGAGGACGAAATCAACATCAAATACTACAAATGCCATTATGAAAAAGAAATACTGGATTGGAAGAGGCGCCATGAAGTCACCGCCTGCAACCTCGCCGCATTCATAGTTATCCGCGGTGTATCTCCCGTAGGTTTTCGGAGAATAGTGATGTGCAACCGCAATCAATATCGCTATAAGTATAGGTACAAGGATCACTGCCAGAGCTACAGCAGCTATTTCAGGGGTCAAGCTCATCATCCCGATAGCGTTTTATCAAATTTATAATTTGTTAATTAGAACGCCAATAAGTGATGATCAAGATGTGTCCAGAACGGACTTCCTGATTTGACCCTTAGTTGCGCCTTGCTGCTTGTACCTGACGAACACGTTCGTTGCCATAATCTCCTTCAGAAGCTGTATGGCAAGAGCAGGGTCAACACCCTTGGGACACACTTCAGAGCAGGTACCCGAGAAATGGCACCTCCAGACACCGTGCTTAGAATCTATGACATTTAGCCTTTCATTGAAACCCATGTCTCTGTTGTCTGATATGTACCTGAATGCCTGAGCAAGAGCCTGCGGTCCCAGATAGAGTTCATCTGTGGCATTTGTGGGGCAGGCGGAAAGGCAAAGGCCGCATAGGATGCACTCCGTAAACATTGCAAATCTCTCCCTCTGCTCAGGTCTCTGGAGATATTCTGCATCTGGCTTTTCCTCCTCTCTGATGATGAATGGTTTTACGCTCTGGTGATTCTTGAACAGTTTACTTAAATCAGGCACCAGATCCTTCACTAAACCGTAGTTACCCATAGGATCCACTTTTATCAGATCCTTGTTCATTTCCAGTATCTGTGTCTGGCAGGCCAGTCTCTCCCTTCCATCTATTATCATCCCGCAGGAGCCGCAGATACCCATCCTGCATGAATACCTTGCAGAAAGACTGTGATCAAGGTTCTCCTTGATGTAAAGGATCCCGTCCAGAACAGTCATACCCTTCTGAACTGGTACCTTGTACTCCTCGTATCTTGGCACTTTATCCTTTTCGGGGTCAAATCTTCTAACCCTGAATGTGACAGTTTTCACAACCTCTCCAAAACCTTTGAGAATAGCATCCATCCTACACACCTCCGACCAGGAAAGTAACTATAGTTCTAGTACCCCATATGAATACTATCAATCCGATTATGAGCATTACATATGTAATTATCCTCTCTGCGGTTTGGCCCTGAAACTGTTCCGAGAGTATAACCCTGAACCCGTTGAAGGCATGGTACACGAGTACTGTTAGGAAAGCCTCAAACATTGCACCCCAGAGCAACGTGGTGTATATTTTTCTGACCACACTGTAATAAAGCGTACCACCAATCAAAGTGTGAGTAGAGCCTAGGTAGATATAAAGCTCCTTATCTGGCGTGGGTGCCAGGTAGCTAAGTAGCAGGAAGTGGAACGTTCCAAATATAAGGATAAGAATGCCTGTGAGGTACTGCAGGAACATGAGTTTAGATTCCTTCATAGGAGCACCCCCGCTGCAATGTAAACAACCCCTATGACGCCTATGACAACCATAACAATTCCTAGGACAATTTTGAGGATTGTGTTGATACCGCTCAGCGACTTTGGTTTATACGGGTACTCGGGTCTGTACGGTTTCGGAAGGAGGAGGCCGTTTTCAACTATAGTAAGCCTCAGGCCGTTAAGACCATGGTAAACGGCAGCCAAGAACACGAGGGAAAGTATTATAGGCCCCAGGTGAACCCCAAAGGGCCAGTCGAGTGAAACCATGACGCTCTCCCACGTTATTGGACCCTTGAGTATTTCTGAGGTTTCGAAGATATGAAGTATAAGATATATCCCGAGGACTATACCGGTAAGCCTGTGAAGCGCATACATCCACCTGTCCAACCCGTATTTGAACGGATTGAACCAGGAAATCCAACCTTTTTTATTCTCTATAGTCATGAAAGCACCTCAATAAACGCGTGGCTCTGGCTTCCACTTCGTTAAGGTTACAGGTACATAGCTGATAACAATTTTGCCGTCTAATCTCTGAGCAATAGTATGTTTTAAATAGTTTTCGTCATCCCTTTTTGGATAGTCAGTCCTGAAGTGTGACCCCCTGCTCTCCCTCCTTTCCAGTGCACCGGCTATGACAACTTCGGCCAGTTCAACAAGGTTCCTCATCTCGAGCGCAGCCACAAGATTTTGATTGTATATATTTCCCCTATCGGAGATAGTAATCTTTTTGCTCCTGTCTATAAGTTCCCTGACCAGCATTAGTCCCTCTGTTAAACCCTTTTCGTCCCTGAAAACGTAAGCATACCTATCCATTACACTCCAGAGTTCTCTTTTAATTTCGTAAGGATCGTTATCTCCTCTGTCGGAGTAAGCATCTGAAATAAAATTTTCCGCATCCTTTTTATCGCTCTCCTCTATCCCGCCAGATGTTTCCGAGGTGAGAAGCCACCTGGCTGCCTCACCCCCCGTCACCTTGCCGAACACGACGCATTCGCTGGTCGAATTCGCACCAAGCCTATTGGCACCATGTACAGAAAGGCAAGATGTCTCCCCGGCAGCCCAGAGGCCGGTGACGCCTGTAAATCCTGTCTTAGTTACATCTATACCGCCCATGGTGTAGTGGGCCGCAGGTCTGACAGGAAGCGGTGAATCTAACGGGTCCAGACCTACGTAGTGGATTCCAATCTCCCTTACCTGTGACAGCTTTTCCTTAATCTTATCTGCCCCAATCGGGGAAAAATCAAGGAGCAGGAAGTCAAGACCATTCGGCCCTTTGAATCCCCTGCCTTCAAGTATCTCCGTCATCATACTCCTGGATACGATATCCCTCGGTGCAAGATCTTTCTTCGTTGGCGCATATTTCTCCATGAATCGTTCTCCTTTTGAATTCTTAAGGATACCTCCATCCCCTCTTACCCCCTCTGTTATCAGAATCCCGGATGGTACTAAGCCAGTTGGATGGAACTGCACGAATTCAAGATCTTTAAGCCTCATTCCTTTTCTGAGGGCTATTGCAAGGCCGTCACCAGTCACAAGGTGGGAGTACGTGGTAAAACCGTAGAGCCTTCCAAGACCTCCCGTAGCAAGTATCCCCGCCCTTGCCTTGAAAATTCTTATTTCACCAGTTTCCATATCTATGGCTTCTGCACCCAGGAATCTGTTTTCTCTTATGATCATATCGAAAACGAACTGCTCGTTGAATTTGTCCACGTTCTCATACTTGAGGAGGGTATCGTAGAGGGTGTGCACCTCGTAGAACCCTGTTCTGTCGGATGCAAATGTTGCACGAGGGTAGGAATGGCCACCGAACGGTCTCTGTGCGACCCTCCCATCCTCCCTTCTCGCCCAGGGAAGCCCCCAGTGTTCTAATTCCAGTATATCTACGGGGCACTGCCTCACAAAGAACTCGACAATATCCTGGTCGCTGAGATAGTCCGATCCTTTAATCGTATCGTATGCGTGAAGATCAAAGGAATCGCCTTCGTCTGTGTAAAGAACAGCTGCAGAACCCCCTTCAGCAGAGATTGAATGTGCCCTCATAAGTTGGTTCTTCGCAAGAATGGCTATCCTCAGTTTTCCATTACCGACCCTGGCGGCTTCGATGGCAGCTCTAAGACCGGCAAGGCCGGAACCCATAACTAATAAATCGTAGTCAAGTACTTCTACCAAGTAAATCTCCCGCTTATGAATGCTTAATTCTATAAAAAATCTTTTCAGCCCATCAGAGCTCGTAGCTTTACTGTGAATTGTGGTCAAGATTTTTGAAAACAATACAGGACGACTTAATCTATCCTTAAATCTCGGAGAAATTTAAGCGCAATAACGGGAAACTAAATCTTGGAAAAATCAATAATGTTCTTCCTCCTATCTTTCGAGAGGAGAATTATCCTGGAATCCTCCCTTTCGCCGCCGAAGTCGTAGTTAAGGTAACCGTTTAGCCTAAATGAAAACTCTCTTATTTCTGAATGAGAAGGCATATTATTCAAGCTTAGTCTCCCCCGAGATCCTCCAACATGTACATAACCCTTGTTTTCAATAAAATCCGGGTCAGCTTTTTTGTCCAGTCTGTAGTATTCCTCAACATAGCCCAGATTGAAACCCTTCACGAGGGTGTGTCTAATGACTGTTCTTGTTTCCAAGGATGGTAAAAGTTCCAGCGTTCTGTTCAGCCTTTCCCACGCATCCTTGTAAACGGGATTCAGCATCTCATCGAATATCTTTTTGTTCGGTGCTGCAACCGTCACATATAGCTGGGTCGGTAGGACGTCTAGTTTTTCCAGTGCCTCTGGGTTTGTTCCGTTAGTAACTAGGAAAGTGGATATTTTTCTCTTTTTGGCCTCTCTCAGGAGATCGTTGAGTTTTCCGTATAGGGTGGGTTCTCCCGTGAGAGATATTGCCATGTGCTTTGGTTGTTGAGCGTCGAGCCACTTCGAAATGTCCGTTCTCGGATCACCCTTGAAACCGGTGAGGAGTAGCCTTTGTGCCTCTATCGAACCTTCGAGTATGTCCGATGCATCGTCTTCCACAGGTAATTTTGCACCTTCCCACCCCTGAGATCTCCAGCAGAAATTGCAACTTTCTGAGCACCAGTCAACTGAAGGTGTCATCTGCACGCATCTGTGGCTTTCTATACCGTAGAATGTCTGTTTGTAGCACGGCCTATTGTAATATAGGGACTGCCTCATCCAGTGACAGAGCTTCACTGCTGAGTGGTTGCCTACGATCTTGTATCCTTGCTTTTCCAGAGCTTTCCTTTTAAGCTGATCCATCAGTAAAGCACCCCCGAAACTATGAAACCAGTATGGTAAAGTATCGACGTTTCAGGTCTCATCCCCATTAGGCTGAGCTTCATGGGGACATCTATCAGCTCATGGACACTTACTAAAAAACCCTTTTTTGAGAGAAAACGCGAAAATTCCTCTGCCTGAGAATAGGTGGGAAGAAGCGATGCGATCCTTTTAACACCGTAGATACCGTTTTCCAAAAATAACCAGGGCTGAGGATTGTCTATGAATATGCATTCGAAATCGTTAAGATCTGCATCGCGGCCGTCGCCCATAACAGGTGTTACTAAATCCTCTAGCTCGAATCTCTTAACGTTCCTTCTGAAGATCTCAAATGACGCATTATTTATCTCGTAGCTTGTCACCTCTACACCAAAAATAAGAGCTGAGACAATTGAAAAGCTGCCCGATCCCCCGCCTATCTCTAGCAGTTTCTTGCAGGAGTGCAAATCTAAAAGAAGACCTATGTAGCAGATATCCTTTGGCATCACGGCCTGCGGTCCCCTCTCTAGAGAATCAAATACGTCAATAGCGCTGGACCTTCTACATCTGAACCTCCTGGAACCTATTTCGTACTCTTCCCCAACCTGAAACCTGTCAGTTCTGATATTCCCGAGACCCCTAATGTAGATCAGACCCGCCTTGTTCGAGAAGCTGAACTTCTCGGCCTCGTTATAAAGAGTCACTAGCACACTTAAACAGAATAAAGAATTTAAAATAGATTTTCCTCACATGGTGTGTCCATATCAGATTATTCTCTTCAATACTTGATGGGTAATGGATATGAGAGAAAGATTTGTGTGAAGTGTGGCAGGGCATTTTGGACCATAGACAAAAACAGAGTAACGTGCGGTGAGGTGCCCTGTGACCCATACTCTTTCATCGGGAATCCCCCCACGTCCAGAAAGTATTCCCTGGAGGAAATGAGGGAGGACTTTTTATCATTCTTTGAGAAGAGGGGGCATAAGAGGATAAGGAGATATCCCATTGTGGCGAGATGGAGGGATGACGTTTATCTTGTAAATGCGAGCATATACGATTTCCAGCCTCACGTGACATCCGGCAAGGTTCCCCCACCCGGGAACCCACTTGTTATCTCGCAGCCATGTATAAGGACCGTTGACCTCGACAATGTTGGGAAGACCGGCAGGCATCTTTCAGTTTTCGAGATGGGTGGTGCAAAGGCGTTCAATTTTCCTGGAAATGAAATATACTGGAAGGACAGGGCCGTGCAGTTATGCCTGGAATTCCTTTCGCACTTGGGAGTGAATAGAGAGGAGGTAGTACTAAAGGAGAAGCCTTGGGCTGGAGGCGGTAACGCTGGATCTTCATTCGAGGTCATGGTCAGAGGTCTCGAAGTTGCGACGCTCGTTTTTATGGATATGATTGAAGATAAGGAGGGGGACGTTGAGATAGAGGGAGTCAGATACAGGAAGATGGAAAACAGAATCGTCGACACAGGTTATGGGATAGAAAGATTTACGTGGCTATCACAGGGTACTCGCACAATATACGATGCGCTGTACCCAGATCTCATCTCCCTCTTGATGAAAGAAGCGGATGTGAAGCAGCTATCGTCTTTCCAGGGATACATGGACGCGATCTCTATGGAGGATGGCTCTGAAATTTCTTTCCTATCAAAACTGTCTCTGCAGGAACGGGATTCCATAAATAAGATGTCATCCATATACATGCTAGCTGATCATACCAGGGCAATAACATTCCTGCTCTTCGATGGTTTGGTCCCCTCAAATTCAAAGGCAGGATATGTGTTAAGAATGCTCATAAGACGCGCACTTCTGGCCATAAAGAAATTAGATATAAAAGAGACACTATGGAATCTAATTGAAATTCAGGAAATGAGGTTTAAGGACATTTTAGATGTTAGGCTTTACGCCTCAGCAAAAGAAATAATAAGGATCGAGGAGGAAAGGTTCAACGAACTTCTGTCAAAGGGCGACTCATTGATAAAGAGATACTCCAGAAATGGAAGCATCAGTAAGGAGGGCGTAATAACTCTCTTCGAATCAAATGGTCTCCCTATTGAATATGTTAAGGAGAGATGTGAGGCATTGGGCATTTCTTTCCCCCAAGATCTGAGGAAAGAAAAGGGCTTCTCTAACGTGCGGAAGGAACAGAAGCCCGGCGAAACTCGAAGCCCGTTCAAGGAGACAAGGAAACTTTACTACGAAAATGAGCGGATGTTAGAATTCACTGCAGATATAATAGGGATAGAGGGCGACAGTGTGATACTAGATAGAACGTGTTTCTATCCGGAGGGTGGAGGTCAACCGTCAGATAGGGGATTCATTTATGTGAACGGCAACTTGTTTAAAGTCTTGGATGTCCAGGTTCATGACGGAACTGTGTACCATACAGTGGAAGGTAAAAAGGGTATACAAGTTGGTCAAAACGTGTATGGGAAAGTTGATTATCAAAGGAGAAGACGGTTAATGCAGAATCATACGGCAACCCACATCCTTCTCTCGTCTGTCAGAGATGTCCTCGGCCCACATATTTGGCAGGCGGGCGCGCAAAAAGACGAGCGGATAAGCAGACTGGACGTCACTCACTTTTCAGATATCTCTGAGTCACAGGTTGCTGAAATAGAGAAAAGGGCGAATGAAATAATAAGAATGGATCTGCCAATACACAAAGAATTCGTTCAGAGAAATGAGGCTGAAGAATATTACGGGTTCACACTCTATCAGGGAGGAATTCCAGAGGGGAGAATGCTTAGGCTTGTTGAAATACCAGGGATCGACGCGGAAGGATGCGGGGGAACACACCTTGACAGGACTGGTGAGGCAGGTTTCATAAAAATCCTGCGGGTGGAGAGGATACAGGACGGTGTTATCAGGTTTCACTTTTCTGCAGGGGAGGCTGCAGTCGAGTCGGTCATATCGAACATGGCGGAGATAAACAGAATAAGGGCCAGGATGGGGGACGATCCGCTGGAGACCTTTAGCCTGATGGAAAATGAACTGGATCGTATAAAAAGGGCAATAAGCGAGGGAATTGAAGAGGAGCGCATAACGGTAAATGGAAAGGAGTTCAGAATACTCTCCGTCAGGGAGGTAATAGCTGAAGAGGTTTCAAAAAGTATCAGAGGCTCCGCAGGAATAGTGATCTCTGAGGATAGAGTGAGGATATCGTCATCTTACAGGGAAATCTCCGCCCTGGATTTGATAAAGGTGTTGGAAAACAAGGGTCTATTGAAGGGCGGCGGAAGTAAGGACTACTCGCAGGGAAAAGTTTTAAAGGAAAATCTGAGTGTAAAAGATGTAAGAGAGGCGATTGCGGATCACAGTAGATGATATCGAAATAATAGGCCAGAGAATAAGGAATCATTTCGTTGTAACGAAAGAAGCTAAAATACAGGAGGGTGTTTATGAGTTCTCTGTACTCTCAAACCCTGCTCTTGAAATACATTTCAAGTCACTTGTCTCAGAACTCAAGGAAATTGGATATATCCCGGTAGTGACGAAGAACAAAGAGGGGGGGCCTGAGTTAGTAATTTCGGTGATAAAGAGGCGGAAATCAAGACCATTCGGCTTGTGGGTCAATATAATACTACTGGTGGCTACATTGATCTCTACTGTATACGTGGGTGAGGAACTGTATGCACAATATTTCGGGATAACAAACGCGAATTGGTACCTATATGTGGACGGTTTTGTTTATTTTTCGCTCCCCCTCCTGATAATTTTGACGTCTCACGAACTCGCACATTTTTTTGTCGCGAGGAGGAACGGTGTCTCCGCTTCTCTTCCATTTTTTATTCCTGCTCCTTTTACTATCCTCGGCACGCTCGGCGCTTTCATTTCTCTCAGGGACCCTTTGCCTGACAGGAAAACACTGATAAAGATTGGTGCCGCAGGACCAATCGTTGGTTTTGTAATGAGCATAGCCGTCGGCGTTGTGGGCGCATACCTTGGCCATATTCAGAAACCGGTTGAGGTAACAAGTTCACAGGTCTCTTATATGATATCTTTGCCTCTCATATATTCCATAATACCTCCGATTAGAACTATAAATGTTCACCCGGTTGCCTTTGCCGCCTGGGTTGGTTTTCTTGTGACTGCAATAAACCTATTCCCAATAGGGCAACTTGATGGAGGCCACGTAGCTAGAGGCCTACTGGGGGAGAATTCGAAGTACCTTAGCTACGCCTTCATTATTCTCCTCATACTCCTCGGCATCTACTACCTTTCCTGGATACTCTTTGCCATAATTGTGATCATACTCGGTCTCAGTCACCCGCCCCCACTTAATGATATATCAAAGCCCGGCAGAAAGGAGCTGCTCGTCGGCATCATAGCTATAGCGCTTGTTGCGGTTAGCTTTTCGCCTATTCCCCTAGTTGAACAGATTGAACCGAATCACTTGTCAGTTCAGCTAGATGGGGGGAACAATTTTGTGATATGCAATGCAAGCCCTTATAATTACGACAATTTCAGCCTCATCGTGGATAACATGAACAATTATACGATACCGCTCTCCATCGGCATAAGATCCCCAGACTCTCTAAACTATTCAGGCGCTTACGAAGGAATCATGGAGCCAAACGAACGTAAATCTTACAACATCTCCCTATGGCCATCCCCAAATGTTAGTGGCGGGAACTACAATTTCACAATTAAGGTAACCGCCTCTACAAAAAAACTGAACTTTCAGAGAAATGTTACTGTTGTGACTCCAGACAGAAACTTAACAGTTGTAACTAAAAAATATGTTCACCTTCCTGGATTGAATCCAGTGAATCTCAACGAATCGCAAAGTCAGATAGAGATCATTAACAACGGACCAGAAGCCATGCTAGAAGTCTTCAAATTTAACAGCTCCTCAAACTTCAGTATGAACGGCAGCCTGCAAACATCAGGAACTGGCACATTCATATACTTGGCAGCGGATTCGTCCGTCTATTTGAATATTACATTTACGAATCCGTATCAGAAGAGCGGGATAGTATTGCTGGATCAGTACGACTTATGGAATGCTCTCGCACTGTTCTACACTCCAAGTCAGGGAAACGGATTTACTGAATGGATAACCTAAGCTCTATATAATCCGTGTTATTCACTTCCCATGGAAGAATACGAGATCATTGTCGCGGGAGCAGGTGTATCAGGTTCTACTGCAGCGGCGATGGCCGGGAAAATGGGAAAAGATGTTCTTTTAGTAGACAGGAATTCAGTTCAAGAGCCAGGAAAAAAGACATTGTGGGGGTGGGTCTGCGGCGATGCAGTAGCCAGGTCACACATACAATTTGTCGAAAAGAATCTTGGTAATAAGTTTGGCAACGATGCACTTGGACTCAAGGTTGACGGTGTTGTTGCAGTTTCCCCTGATTTGGACTATAAGCTGCCGTTCGAGGGCGAAGGTTACAGCTTGGAAAGGCCACTTTTTGCAAAGGCTCTATTCGATCAGGCGATAAAAAACGGAGTGAAATTCAAGGGTAAATTTAACGTGGAGGGGCCAATAATTGAGGACGGTGTTGTCAAGGGTGTATATGGGAAGAATGAAAAGGGTGAGGAAGAAAAGATAAGGGGGAAGGTTGTTATAGACGCTCTTGGGATATCGTCGCTTCTCAGGAGAAAGTTGCCGGAAAATCAGTTTATTGACAGGGACATAGATTACGATGATCTTGAGCTTACGGGGAGATTTATTTACAGGCTGGAAGATGGAAACAGCGATCCGAAATACTATGACGAGAGAAACGCACTGATCCACCTCAACCAAGAGATGGCGCCTGGTGGATACGGCTGGGTGTTCCCCAAGACTGGGAAGAGGGTAAACGTTGGGCTGGGCATTCAGCAGAAGAGTTTGGACATAAGGAACAAGAAACTGGGGCAGAATGACAGTCTCAAGTCATTGATAGAGAAATATGTTAAATGGAATCCAGCGTTCAGGAAATATTCTGTAGATGACTCCTTCAGAAACGGAGAGGGGTATTGGAGTGTAAGTGTGAGGAGGCAGATGGAGGGGATGGTATTTCCGGGGTACATAGGTTCCGGAGATTCTATGGCTTCCCCAAATCCCCTCAGTGCCGGAGGTATAGGACCTGCACTGATAGGCGGCATACTTGCCGGAAAGGCCGCGGCAAATGCTGTGGAGTATGGTGATGTCAGCCTATCTGGACTCTGGGAATTTAACAGAGAGTACGTAAAACAGTACGGAAGAAGCATGGCTGGGATGGAGGTATTCAGGATATTTCTCCAGTCGATGAGCAACAAGGATATAAATTACGGGATGAAAAGCTTCATAACGTACGAGGAAGCTGTAGAAATAACTTATGGCAGGATACCAGAACTTTCATTGACTAAAAAGGTGGGAAAACTTGTCAGAGGCGTGACAGCACTCAAGACTTTCAAGGACCTAGTCTGGACCGTTGGGAAAATGAAAGAACTGAATGAGATATATTCCAATTACCCGACCACGCCTGAGGGATTTCCAGAGTTTAAGAGGAAGGTTACTGCAATAATAAAGGAGGCCAAAGAAAGGATGCCTCCTTCCCCGGTGTAGTCCCTATGATTAGGTAACATTTTTTCACTCGTTACGATTAGCGTGGCAATGAATTCCGAAACAACAGGGGTAAAAATAAATGAAAATCTCATACTCACGGTAATAGTCATAGGCACCCTAATGGCATCTATAGATTCTACGATCGTGCTTCTCGCCTTCCCCGCCATAACTGCCGCCCTGCACTCAAACATATCAACAATCATTTGGGTCATTCTTATCTATATGATCGTTGTCGCTGTATTTTCAACACAGTTCGGTAGGATCGGGGATATATACGGCAGGGCAAAAATGTTCAACATAGGATTCGTCATTTTCACTATCTCATCCTTTCTCTGCGGAATTGCGCCTACTGATATAACACTGATATCATTTAGGGCTGTTCAAGCAGTTGGCGGTGCCTTGATATCGTCTAACAGTAGTGCTATAATTGCGGATACTTTTGCAAGAAATAGAATTGGCAGGGCTTACGGATTTACGTCAATGAGTTGGAACATTGGAGCCCTGCTCGGAATAATCCTAGGCGGAGTTATAACTACCTTTGTTGGCTACAGATACATTTTTTTCATCAATGTTCCGATAGGGGTAGTCGCAACTGTTCTGGGTGTTAGATATATAGTAGATAGGAATAGCCGGAGAGAATCACTGGATTTTACGGGAATGATACTTCTCGGAGCTGCAATAGCGATGATATCATATGCGGGGATAGATTATGCTTCAAGAGGCTTATCATCTTTCAATGTTTCCATACTGGCTTTCGGGGCGGTAGCCCTAATATCTTTTATTTTAGTCGATAGAAGGGTGAAGATGCCAACGATAAATTTTTCCATGTTTAGAAATAGGATTTTTAAGAATTCCCTTCTTGCAAGTCTCTTTCAGGGTCTAGGATTCATGGGTGTAACGTTCCTCCTAATTATGTATCTGCAAGGCGTAAGGGGCCTGACGCCCTTCAACTCGTCTCTCCTTCTCTTCCCAGGCTATATAGTTAGCAGCGTTCTTTCCCCATTTATGGGAAGACTTTCTGACAAATTCGGCTCCAGAATCATAGCGACGGTTGGGATTGTATTCATGTTGGTAGGGGTCATCTATTACGTGGTGTTGCTCCAGGTTAACTCACCCCTGTACTACATAATCATAGGAACAATAATAACAGGGTTCGGAGGATCGATGTTCTGGCCAGCGAATAACAGTGCAGTTATGGCAAATGTACAGGGTGAATTAAGGGGCACAGCTTCCGGAACCCTGAGACTCCTAGGAAACCTTGGACTAATAGGAAGCTTTGTTATAGCTTTCGTCTCTGCTGCTACTGCAATCCCGAGGTATCTCGCCTTTGAGATATTCGCAGGTACATCAAGGGTGATTGGAGGCGTAGGGGCCGGCTTTGTCGGCGGAATGAAAGCATCCTTCCTTGCGCTTTTAGCCATGCTCGTTATATCTGGAGTTTTCTCGTTTGTCAGGGGAACCGAGGACAGACAGGACTTACAGATCCATGCTGTAAACGAGAAGTAGTTCACCGGGCCACAAAAATCAGGTAGGAGAGGAGAGTACCCACGATTACCCCTGTATTTAAGAATGGGAGGCCCGGCGCAGGTTTCTTAACTTTTCCAAACATCAAGTACAACATCCCGGCGGCCCCGCCAATGAGCGGAAAGATTAGAAATGGGACCGGTAGGCCTATACCCCTTCCATAGACCCAGGATGCAACAACCATGATACCGGGGAATGCAATATCCCCGAATCCCAGTGCCATAGCACTATGATCCTTGATCCCATCTTCACTCAACTCTATCTTTACTTCTCCGGAGTTTGGCTCAGAAGGAAATATGAACAGCATGGGAAGGTCTAGGTCAAGGGCCATTTTGGCGAGACCAACCATATGCTTTGTTTTGTAAACCGAGACGTAGTCGTAAACGGCAAATATAGCAAGGAATATTGCGGCGGCCCATATGCCAAGAATTATTCCGAGAATGAAGGCCATACCAGTGCAAAGGAAGAAGCCGGCTATATCGACTACGAACCATCTGCCGTAAAGTACCAAGGCCGCCATAGTAATTACAGGTGCGAGTATTATCATCGCGTAATACTGGGAATACGTATCTGCCAATTCCAGTCCTAGGTAACTCCAGACGTAGAAAACGACAAGACCTATAAGAGCAACGAATAGCCACTTTAGGAAATTAAGCCTGTATCTCCTACCCAAAAATAACAAAAGGAATGAGAATATCAGAGCAACCGCTATGTAATAGAAAATATAATAAACCCCAGTGGTCGTTGATTTTGGCGTTATTGAAGGCTCCACCTGAAGCGCTATATTAGCCAGATAAACTGCGAATACTGATGAAAGAATAAATAGCACGAGGCTAATTATCTGAGGAAACAGTACATTTTCTTTTTCATTCGGCATCTCGGTCATCTTCAATAGAAGCATACTATTATTGTTTACTCATGCTTTTTCCCTCCGTTCAAAATTTTAAACCTTAAAACTGACCCAGAGTTATTTTTTATAAATGACCGGTCGCATCTGTTAACAATTCTACATTTCTTTTAGAAGGGTTGAGGCCTGATCTCCTGGATGCAGTCTCATCTTCTTTTTAAAAAGAACACTATAACCGGTAACATGGTGAGGAGGCGCAAAAGAGTCTTAGCAAGCGTGGCATTTCTCCTGCGGTTTATCATGTAGATCGCTTTTAAATGATCACGGTTTTGGCCGGAAGAAAGATATTATGCATAGGGTATACCACCAGGAGTTATTTTCCTGGAGGGTCAGAGAATTTTAGAAAATTCAGTAGCTGAGAAATTTTGGGTAGCTTATCTGTTATTAACAAAAATAGTAATGAGGTTTATCCTTTTCATAGGCAAATGGGATATCTGTTCCCCCCTTCTATAAAAATTTAGAGAGCGCCATCCTGCAATCTGGCCATGATGCAACAAGTGAAAAGTTGCAATATCGGTAAATCCCTCTCAGCTATGTATAGCGTTTAGAAATAAAAACAAAGAAGGTGAATTGTCGGATAAAAGTGAGGAAAATCATATATTTCAATAAGAAAGCATGAGCTGGATTAGTTGGCAAATTTGATACATTGAAAATATTATTATAGAAGTGCAAAATTTCGGAACGTGCCAGAGGTCTCGTATTACAGGTCTCTAAAACGTTCCCTTTCCGACTGCGCCGATCGCCTAAAGGCCGTGCAGCAAACGTTGGAAGATAAGAATAAGGCTATTAAGGAACTCAGGGAACAGAATCTAAGGTATGCGGCCGACCTCGACAACTTTCAGAAGAGAATAAGGGAAGAGCAGGAGATTCTTACTGCCTATGCGTCGGAGCACCTGATTAAGGAGCTTCTTCCTGTTCTAGATTCGTTGGAAAATGCAAACGATGATGGAGTTAGAGCAATTAGAAAGCAAATTGAGAGCATATTGGAAAAAGAAGGATTGAGTGCAATTGATGACACAGAGCAGTTTGATCCAGTGAGGCATGAAGTTGTCGGTGTCGAGGAGGGGGGTCAGGCAAACAAGATAAGTAAGGTAGTCAGGAAAGGATACATACTCAAGGGGAAAGTAATCAGACCTGAACTGGTGATCATTAAAAAGGGTGACTAATATGGAGAAGATAATTGGTATTGATCTCGGAACCAGTAACTCGCAGGCCGCTGTTGTGATTGCTGGTAAGCCTACAGTCCTTCCAAGCTCTGAGGGTACTACGATCGGTGGAAAGGCATTTCCCAGCTATGTTGCGTTCACCAAGGAGGGGCAGCTTCTAGTAGGGGAGCCAGCGAGGAGGCAAGCGCTCGTGAACCCCGAGGGAACCGCTTACGCATTTAAGAGAAGAATGGGTGAGAATTATAAATTCAAGCTTCATGGTAAGGAGTATACCCCCCAGCAGCTCTCCGCATTCCTTCTCCAAAAGATTCGCGACGATGCAGAAAAGTATTTGGGTGAAAAGATAACGAAGGCCGTAATTACTGTGCCGGCATACTTCAACGATAACCAAAGGCAAGCTACCAAGGATGCTGGTGCAATAGCGGGGCTCGATGTCGTAAGAATTATAAACGAGCCAACTGCAGCTGCATTGGCGTACGGAATAGACAAAACGGAGGGGGAACATAGAATCATGGTATTCGACCTTGGCGGCGGTACACTCGATGTTACCATAATGGAGTTCAGTTCCGGAGTTTACGAGGTTCTTTCAACATCTGGGGACACAAAACTTGGCGGCACAGACATGGACGAGGCCCTCGTAAATTATATTGCAAACAAATTCCAACAGGATAATGGCATCGACCTCAGGAAGGACAAGAACGCGTACATAAGGCTCAGGGACGCCGCTGAAAAGGCAAAGATAGAGCTATCAACGGCACTTTCTACAGAGGTTAACCTGCCATATGTAACTGTCGCTGCGGACGGTCCTAAACATCTCTTGATGACCATCACAAGGGCAGACCTTGAAAACTTGGTAAGGCCAATAATTGAAAGGGCTAGGAAACCAATGGAGGATGCCATGAGTGCTGCCAAACTTGCAAAATCCGATATAACTAAAGTAATACTTGTTGGTGGCCCCACAAGGATGCCTGTCGTTAGAAAATTCGTCGAGGAATTCATGGGTAGAAGTGTAGAGAGTGGAGTAGATCCGATGGAGTGCGTAGCCATCGGAGCAGCAATAGAGGGTGCGGTTCTGGCGGGTGACGTTAAGGGGATCGTGCTTCTTGATGTCACACCCCTTACCCTCAGCATAGAAACATTAGGAGGTGTTGCTACCCCGCTCATCCCCGCCAACACCACCATTCCTACAAAGAAATCCCAGGTTTTTACCACTGCGGCCGATAACCAAACTGCAGTAGAGATAGTCATAGTTCAGGGTGAGAGGCCCCTTGCCAAGGATAACACTCTCTTGGGCAGGTTCATGCTCGAGGGTATTCCGCCATCACCGAGGGGAGTCCCTCAGATCGAGGTTACATTTGATATAGATTCTAACGGTATTCTAAACGTTACAGCAAAGGACCTTGCAACCAATAAACAGAAGGGAATAACGATAACTTCCAGCACGAAGTTAAGCAAGGAAGAAATAGAAAGAATGAAGCAGGAAGCCAAGAAATACGAGGAAGAGGACAGGAAGAAGAAAGAGGAAATAGAGACTCTGAACAATGCTGAGTCATTAGCTTATTCTACAGAGAGAACGTTAAACGAGTACGGGGACAAGATACCGCAGGATGTGAAGGACAGTATCAACTCCAAGCTTAAAGACTTAAAAGAATCCATCGAGAAGAAGGATATGAACGTTATAAAAGAGCGCATGGATTCCTTATCTAAGGAAATACAGAAGATCGGTGAATACATATACAAGAATGCGAATGAGGGTGCTTCACATGGGCAATCTGCTTCAGGTTCAGATTCGCCGAAGAATGAGAGAGAAATTCACGAAGATAAAGAAAATAAGGAACAATGAACTGCTGGTTTAAATGGCAAAGGACTACTATGCTATCCTAGGTGTTAGCAGAAACGCGTCGAAGGAAGAGATAAAAAAAGCATACAGAGAACTTGCCAAAAAGTACCATCCTGACCTAAATCCAGACAATAAGAAAGAGGCAGAGGAAAAATTCAAGGAGATATCTGAAGCCTATGAAGTTTTAATGGATGATCAAAAGAGAGCTAGGTATGATCAGTTTGGAGAAGAGGGTGTCAAATTCCAGGGAGGGTTTGATTGGAGTCAGTTCCATCATTATCAGGATATTGAGGACATCATAGGAGATCTTTTTTCTCAGTTTGGGTTCGGCAGGAATTTTGGTGGCTTCGGTGGTTTCCCAGGTCAGCAGGCCGAGTCCAGAGGAAATGACGTGTATATCGAAATACCGATTGATATCAGAAGGATAGCCAGAAATGAAAAGATAGAGGCGGCATACTACAGAGAAGTCAGATGCGAAATATGCAACGGGACTGGCTCCGCCACAGGAAAACTTCTAACTTGTCCGACGTGCAGAGGGAGAGGGTATGTCGAGAGAACCTCAAACCAGGGCTTTATAATGTTTAGGACGACTGAAATCTGTCGCACTTGCCGTGGTTCTGGTAAGGTACCGGAGAAAATCTGCAACGATTGTCAGGGAATAGGGTTCGTGAGGCGCAAGGACAAGATAGAGATATACCCGCCACCGGGGGTCAACGAAGATGAGATCTATATAATTCGTGATAAGGGAAATTACAGAAGGGCTGGTTCAGGGGATCTGAGGATAAAATTCAACATCGACTACATGGAGTTTACGCGGGAGGGCGATAATCTTGCTAAGGAAATTTCTGTAGATTTCATAGATGCTATACTGGGAGGCAGAATGAAGGTCTCTTTACTCAGGGGCGAGAAGGAGGTGGAAATACCGGCTGGTACTCAACCTGGCGGAAGGCTTGTACTCAAAGGGGAGGGTATACCCAAGAAGTCTGGAAGAGGTAATGGCGACATAATTCTTGTGGTTAAGGTAAGCATTCCAAAGAAGGTTTCGAAAAAGCAGAGGGAATTACTCGAACAGTTTAGAAACGAGAAGGGTTTCTTCTCTCAGTTTCATATCTGAACATCGAAATACATTCTCTTGTTGTTCCTCCCCTTATTCTCTGTTTTGAATATCTCCACCCTTCCTATTTCCGATGTATTTCTCACGTGCGTCCCACCATCAGGCTGAATATCAATATCTCCTATCTTCACAACCCTGAGGATTTCTGAATCAGGAATAAGTTTCTGGTCTACCTTCACCGACCCCTCAATATTTAGGATCTCATTCCTGTTCATCGTAAACCATTCTACCTGGTGGTTTTTAGCCAGTTCTTCGTTAACCCGTTCCTGGAGCTTTTTCGTGATCTCTGGGTTCCAGTCACCGAAATTAAAATCGATCCTTGCATATTCATAGTATATCTGGTTCCCGGTTATCATAGCTTTGAACTCTTTCATTGCTATGGCTGATATCACGTGAATTGATGTGTGGAGCCTCATGTATTTATACCTCTTTTCCCAGTTGATTCGAAGTCTGACCCTTTCGTCAATTTCCGGAGTGGGTGTGGTTACGTGGAATATTTCTTGCCCCTTCATGACGTCATTGACCTCATATCTCTCCTTCCCATCCATCCAGCCGGTATCCGATGGCTGCCCGCCTGAGGTCGCATAAAATATCGTCCTGTCCAAAACGGTACCGCCCTCTGTATCGATCACCACCGCATCCATCTCCTTCTTATACGGATCACTCAGGTAAACCTGCTCAGTTCTCATCTCGCGACACCCCAGAATGGTATCAGCAACGAGAATATAGCAACTGCTATGAAGAATGAACCAATAAATGCATTGGTAGAGCCAAAAAGTTTCATTACGCTTTCATTTTCAGAGAGAAACGTTTTCAGGTATGAAATCAGAATGTATAGTCCAAGGATAACGAAAACCGCGAGATCAGCAACACCCAAAACGAAAGGGAAATAGTGCATCATCACTATACCAGTGAGAATCGAGACTATAGCAACCAAAACAGATACCGGTAGTAGGATCATCATAGTCTTTCGCGGACCGAAAACGACAGGAAGCATTGGCACCGAAGCTCTGGAGTAATCATCCTTGTATTTTATTGAAAGCGTCCAGATGTGCAACGGTGTCCATATGAGAATGGTAAAAAACATTAGAATGGCTGCAAAATTGAACGTTTTGTAAAAAGCGTAAAAACCTGCCAGGAGTGGGGCACCACCTGAGTATGCACCCAAAATTATGTTCCAGTAAGTCCTCTTCTTCGTAATGTAGGCATATATGACAGTGTAGTCAAAAACGCCGGTGAACATAAATGCGAATGAAAGCAAGCTCTGTTTCAGTGCCATTACAAGCATTATGGCAATCAGCAATCCCCCTCCGTACAGAGCAGTCTGTGGTTTCAACCTTCCAGATGGGAGGGGCCTGTTCATGGTTCTACTCATCACTTTATCAATTGGAAGATCAAAATAGTTCGAGATAGACTCTGCTCCCATCAAGCCTAGAGTTATGTATACAGTCACGAAAATAAATCCCAAAAAATCAGGCCTTCTCTGGATTGACAGAGAGAAAATCTCCCCTGCTATGCCGGTCAGGAGCAAGAAAACCCAAACTCGCGGCTTTGTCATGATGAAGAATTCCTTGAGAAAGCCTCGCATAAAGGTTTATAAAAGTACACTATTTAGAGTGTTCAGTAAATCAACTGGCGAAAGCGTCTATTGTATTTATCCACTTAAACTAGGGTCTCTGTCAATACGAGCACAGATTCATCCCGCGGGCATCAAATTGTTTTCTTTTTCATCGACAACATCCAATGTCTTAGTGAAAGAGATAAAACGATATTTTTATAAAAATGCATTAAAAATTGAAAAACATTTTTTATTGCTCTTTGAAACGGTGTTGCCAGCTACGAAAATTTCAAGGAGAATTGTTTTATATCTGAGTGAAGTAACAGGGAGGGGCCGGTAGATCAGTGGAAGATCGCCTCCTTGGCATGGAGGAGGCCCGGGGTTCAAATCCCCGCCGGTCCATAATTTTTATTGCTGACCTTCAGGAAAGAGAATACTTTCATATGTCTGCAAATGCACGTAAGATTCTGCACACTGTAAAATTTTGCAAGAAAGGCTGGAAATGAGTACTCAAAATATTTGGTTCAAGTTCCAGGTTTCTTACAACTTCCATCCGATCCTCCGTAATTTGAAAAAATATAAACCGGTTGTTGTCTTCATTAACTATGATGAACAATCTGTTTAAATTCATAAAAAAGGAGAACAGCGCACTGATCGTATGGGATGTACAGGAAGCACTTGTGTCCAGCATATTCAACAGGCAGGAATTTTTGAGTAATCTGAAACAAGTTATAGAGAGGTCCCGTAAGTTGAAGATACCGATTTTTTACACGAAGATAACACCTCTCCCTCAGGAGTTCGAATCTCCTTTGAGAAAAGCGGCCGGTTTCGGAAAGTTCGAGCCGGGGGATATTGTTAGGGACGTTTACCCCACAGATAACGACATAGTAATAAACAAGAACACCGCAAGTATATTTATAGGAACTAATTTTGAACTCATGGCGAGAAACGCTGGAATCAGCTCGCTCTTCTTCACAGGAATAGCAACGGAAATGGGGGTTGAAACTTCCGTGAGGCACGCTCAGAACCTGGGCTTCATACCTATCGTAATAAAAGATGCGGTATCGTCGAGAGATAAAGATGCTCACGAAAGAAGCTTGAAAAATATGTCTGCGCTTCTACCTGTGATCAGTCTATCTGATTTTCTAGCGATGTTCTAAACATATTTTTTTAATTTAATAAATAATTTTGTTTGATTCAAGAATCTGAAGAACCTGTGTGAAATTGCTAGCAACATAGTCTGCGGCGGTTTCGCTTGGGTGGCTCGTAATCTTTATTACGATGAAACCCATATTTTTAGCCCCAATAATATCTCTTTTTTCAGAGTCTCCGATGTAAACAACCCTCTCAGGGTAGCTAGCCCTCCGCAGTGCCTCCTCGAATATTTTACTATCCGGTTTTGGCGCTTTTATCTCCTCAGCAGTTACTATGAAATCAAATATCCCATATATGCCAAGTGTTGACATAGTCCTCTTTGTGTAAATGTTATCGGCATCTGTTATAACGCCGGTGACAAATCTATCCTTTACCGTGTTGAAAAATTCAAGGAAATCAGGTCTTAGTCTCAGATACATTTCGTGGAAACGATAGTACTCCTCCTCGAAAACATCCTCGATACCGTAGTACTCCTTGAGTACTTCCCTGTTTATCTGCATAAATGTTTTGAAATTCTTCTCCCTCTCTGCCAGTTTTTCAAGTCTTCTTCTCACGAATCTTTCATAGGCATCGTCTCCGAGGTGATACTTTTCATTGAGAAATGATATCCACCTATCTAGGGATTGATTTTCCGACTCCTCGGTTGTTATGGTATTTGAAAAGTCAAAGAACAATCCTTCTCTATTTCTCACTTTTCCCTATTCCCAATAATGGTAAATATTTTTAGTGAGTTGTACCTCGGGATTTGTGGCCGGGATGGGGTAGCGGTTTATCCTTGGGGACTGTGGATCCCCGGACCCGGGTTCGATTCCCGGTCCCGGCCCTGTTAAACAGAGGGGATATATAGTACTGTTCCATAATAGCAGTTAAAAAACGAATGGGTCGGTATTAGATATGAACCTCGATAAGCTTCATCAGGTGCTCCAAAAAGAGAATGAGCCAGTAGTTCTGATGAATGGACGAAGGGAGTACGCAGCTGTCGCTGTAGTTATAGTTGGTGAGGATATAGTGCTTGAGAAGAGGGCGTCAAGCGATATCGACCCCTGGTCAGCACAGTACTCCCTGCCCGGGGGTAAGTTTGAGGTGTGCGACATAACGCTAAGAAATACTGCGATCAGGGAAACGATGGAGGAGACCGGTATAGATTTGAAAAATCAGGAATACTTCGGTTTCTTTGGACCAGATTCCCCACTGAATAGGCCCTCGATGAAAGTCTATACATACGTATTTCGTACAGACTATGAACCAGAGTTTGAAAAATCTGGTGAGATAGACTTAGTCTTCACCGTACCTCTAGGCAATTTCAATTCCAGAGATGTTGAGTTTAACTTTAGCGGGATCAGGATATGGGGTCTAACAGCAAGGATAATATCAAAGCTCTGTGAATTGTTGGGATCTTCATAGAAAATTATTAAACGGGGGGGCAATTAAGAGGGCGTGAAGAACAGGAGAATCATGGTTACTGGAGCTGCCGGATTCATTGGGTCAAATCTAGTTGAGTTCCTTCTTGATGATAATTTTGTATCAGGTGTTGATAACTTCTCCAATGGGAGGGAAGAAAATATAAGGGATTTTTACGGGAATAGAAACTTTAGGCTAGAAAGGATAGATGTAAAAGATAAGGAAGCACTGAAGAGTGCTATGAAAGATATTGATATCGTTTTTCATTTGAGCGCCAACTCTGACGTTAGGAGGGGGTATGAGAATCCTGAAGTTGACTTCAATGAGAATGCACTTGCAACGAGGATAGTTTTGGAGGCTATGAGGGAGTCAGATGTTGGAGAACTTGTCTTTTCTTCAACAAGCTCCGTGTATGGAAATGCCGAATTGCTCCCTACACCGGAATCTTACGGTCCACTGAAGCCTATTTCCCACTACGGTGCATCAAAGTTAGCAGCTGAAGCTTTCATTTTCAGCTATTCGAGCAACTACGGATTCAGGTCCTCGGTTTTCAGGTTTGCCAATGTGGTTGGAAAGAGGGGCACACATGGCGCAATATTCGATTTCATCAGGAAGCTTAAAAAAAATAGCGAGGAACTGGAGGTGTTGGGGGATGGTACGCAGACTAAATCCTATATATCCGTTGACGACTGTATCTCTGGAATGACGTACCTTCACGGTAAGGCTGATGGTCTTTTTAATCTGGGCACCAGAGGTCAGACCTCAGTTGCAGAAATAGCTGAGATGACGGTCAGGAAATTCTCGCCTGGGGCTAGGATAAAGTTCGTAGGTGGCCCGGGGGGTGCGGGATGGGTCGGTGATGTTAAAAAGATGAGCTTGGATATTTCTAAGGCGTTAAATAACGGGTGGAGGTACAGGCTTGATAGCACAGAAGCGGTGAGAAAGGCTATCGAAGGTGCCTACGCATGAGGGTTCCGACGTTCGTTCCGTCTTTTGACACAATCTCTAAGGGAGGCGTACCTGACGGCAGTTCTATACTTCTTTTGGGTCAGCCTGGGGCTGGTAACCTTGAGTTCTCACTGAGTTCCGCTGCGAACCTCTCGCAGGCCATTAAGGGGAAAAATTTTAGGGAACTTGAAGGTTTTGAGATAAAATTGCTGAAAGGTGTGGTTTACGTATCCTTTTCGAAGCCAAGAAGTGAGATATTCAGAATTATCAATCTCTCTCTAGAAGAGAAACTGGCTTCTGATCTCATAAGTTCGATGGATGTTTTAGATTATTCCAGACTGTTCTACCAGCAAACGCAGATACCGTTGACCTGGGTTGGTGGTGGCTCCACTCTTCGTGACAGGGAGAACCTCATAACGAAGTTCATTGGTGACATAGAGAGGTCGGGGAAGGATAAACTGATCATAATAGACTCGCTAGCTGACCTGTTAACTAGCAAGTATTCGCAGGAAAACAATATATTTGATCTCTCGAGGGGTTTAACTAGGGCCTCAAAAATGTGGGGGTCCGTGATATATGTTCTTATGACCGCAGGTATAGTGGACAAAAGGGCAGAGACTATCCTAATGGAGATATTTGACGGTACCATGCAGTTTGAGTGGGGGGTATCAGAAAGATCTAGTAGGAGAAAGAGGGTCATGACAATACCTAAGTTCGTCGGTGTTCTTCCCGTGATAGAGGCAGAAAAGATTGAAAGATTCGATACTGAGTTCGAGTACAAATCTGGTATGGTAATCTTAAACACCATGAAGGTGAGATGATGAATCTCGTGGATACAGGGATCGACGGATTGAATGACATGCTCGGTGGAGGAATACCGGAGGGATCCTCTGTCCTGGTTCTAGGGAGTTATGGCGCTGGTAAAACTACCCTCGGTATACATTTCGCACACAGGGGTGCTGTGAAGGGAGAAAATGTCGCATACTTCACACTTGAAGAGAGAAAGGAAAGCATTCTCGCCGCGTCTTCTTCGTACGGCCTTGATTTCTCGCCTTACCTGGGTCGCAAGATTCATCTAGTAAATCCAGATGTTCTGGAGTTCGTCGAAATGTTGAAAAACGTGGAGAATTTTAAGGCGAACCTCGCTGAAATGATGCCAAGGAGAGTGATCATTGATAGTATTTCCCTCCTTCTGCTTGTTGCCGACGGGGATGCGACGAAGAGAAATATAATTATGAATCTTTCGAACGTGCTTAGGGATACCGGTGTGACCTCGCTGCTTCTCGCTGAATCAAACTTATCCATCCCATATTCAAGCAGGGAGGGGCTTGCAGAGTTTGTTTCCGACGGCGTCATATCACTTCTAAACAGATACGATGATGATACAGGCACCACAAACAGCATTATGAGAGTTCTGAAAATGAGACTGATGAACCACGACAGGAAAGCCAGGCCCTACAGCATCGGACCAAGAGGGATGGTGGTTCTTTCTAAATCTGAGCTATTTCAGTGACTAAAATAGGCCGAATTCAATCGTCTCTCCGGGGTTCCTGATCCAGTAATTGCCTATTTCTTCAGTATTTTTAACGTGTGTACCTGCGCAAGCACAGGTGTCGATGCCCTCGATTTCTACAATTGAGATTACATCTATCGATTTGGGAAGTTTTTCCAAGTTGCACCTTGCTAGCAGCTCTTTGTTTAGCTCATCTTTAGTGATGTTGTATCTTTTCACGTTTCTGCGGGCCTTGCTTATTTGGTAAATCTCGTTCTCCATCGAAGGGACCTTATCTACCTTTATGTATCCGTGTCCCGGAAAAACTTCAGTTACCAGGGATTTTACCCCCTGTTTGAAAATTAAAGCGGATATCGCGTGCTGCAGTGTGTGCATCTTCATTATCTTGTACCTTCTTTCCCAGTCTATGGTGAGCCTCCCTCCCCTGATGTCGGCCTTCACGTTCGAAAGGTGAACTATGTTCTTCCTACTCTTGATGACATTATATATAGGAATTCTCTGCCCGTCCGCGAGAATAAATCCCCGATCGCCCGGTTGTCCTCCCCCTTGATAATGCATTATTGTCCTATCGAGGATGTACCCTCCGTTCTCGTAACCCAGAACTACGACATCTACCTCTTTGCGATAGGAACCTTCGATTCCCTCGAGATAAAGAAGAGCGTTCCCCTCAGGCAATAAAGGTTTCACCTTTCTTGTAATTTTTCTTCACGTCATCAATTATAACGTTTCTGTCTCTTCTGAGCTGACTCTCGTACCACTTCGTCAGTATATCCAGGAGAACTCCTTCTATCTCCTCAATCTTAGCAGTCTTTAGCGGTGCCTCGTAAAGGACGTACTGTGTAAAATACCGGTGCCATCCCGTATATCTGTCATATTTCTCCCCCTCAGAGAATTCAAAAAGGATAGTGATACTCTCATTTTCTTCCTTTTTATATATAATTTTAAGTGAATCCCCAGCTCGTTCCCTGTCCCCGGCTGTATCACGGAACGCTATATTGCTGACGTTTTCAAAAGTGAAATCTCTACTAAGATTGAATTTCTCCGGATAACTTGTGAACTCCAGCCACTTGTTAGGGGGCGGGTCTATCGTGAAGTGAATGTTCTGTTTATTGAACCTCACCCAGGTTTGCCACAGGTCTGAAAGTATCTTCTTGTTGAATTCGGATTTCTTTCCCGTGGTGAGTGAGCTGTCCTTTAGCACTTCCTTCTCCTTTTTTGCGAGTTGTTCGTCAAGCTTTGAAAACCAATCTTTCTCTTCGGTCCCGGGCATTTGTATCAGAAGAGTATAAGTTTTGAAATATTAAATCTTTGAGTTTAAAATGGGTGGAAAGGGAAAAAGTACTGGAGTGCGTAAAATATCATGAGGGCTGAAAAGGCAACCAGGACAGCGAATGAAAGGAATTTAACAATATTAGCATACTTCCTTCCAAATCTATAGACCGTGATTGGGAAAACTGTGATCCAAGTAGCAATGCCTAGGAAGAAGAAGATAACAGATATGACCGTCAGCTTTTCGATGAGAAATAGACCTACAGTAACCCACCAGACTATCTGGAACGGATTTGTGATGCCGACCGAGATACCCACAAGGTAGTTTCCCCTCTGAGATCTAGATGGCATCTTTGACCGCAGGACTGATGCTGCTAAAAAGAGCATATAAGCAGCTCCCACAATGTAGAGATATTCAAATATCCAGTGAGGCATTGAATCTTTTGCGAAATACAGAACAATAAGGAATATTGCATCTGCAGTCATTGCCCCCGCCCCTACGCTTGCTCCGTGAAAAACAGATTTAGAAGACTCGTTCATTATTATGGCATTAACTGGCCCAGGTGGAGCTGCCAGAGATAGACCTAGAAGGTATCCTGCTATAGAAACGTAAAAGGCAGTATACATTGCATTTCAGTTGGTGGAAATAGTCACACAGTATAATAATCTTAATACCGAGCACGAGCAAAGGAATCTGCAGAGCTTTGGTTGCCGCATACACCTCCACACATTTTCAATGTCCAGAAACATGATCATACTACTTGGGTGGCGATGCCTGTAAAAATACCACAATTAACGCATTTATGAATTTTCATCCTAAAGGAAACGTAGGTGTATCACCTCAGAAAAATGCAACTGCTCTCTTCTTTTCGGAATGGGGCCTTAATAAATAATTTTGAGCAGGATAAACCATGGTGTCGGGGTTAAGGAGGACATTAAAAGCATCTTCGTATAACAAAATGGAGGAAGCGAGGGTGTGTTGTTTGAACTCAGGTAGCTTATAAATGCAATCGCGTCAAACCCTTAAACTATTATTGGAAAACACGGTGGATATTGTTTCGCTTTGTAAGTATCGTTCCTGAAAGAGATTAACCGGTAGTGCAATTATTGCGAGTAGTAAGAGCGCTTGAACTGGTTGCCTTAATCATTGGTTTCCAGCCCCTGTATCGGAAAAATGTTTATGATGTGGTAAAAGGAATAGGAGCATTAATCGGGAGATGCGCCTACCGGACGAGGAAATTATCGTGTAATATCAGGATCTAGCTTTCTATTAGCTCAACAGAACGTAACCGGATATTTCTAGAAACAAAGGCTTATTAAATAAGGATAATATTATATTTTACATAAATGCAACCTAATCCAACGATATAACGTGCATAAGAATCGAGGGAAAGGAAATTCGAGTTACTTTTCATGGACGAGCGCGGTTTTATAATGCTCCGGCCGGGATTTGAACCCGGGTCGTCGGCTCGAAAGGCCGATATGCTTGGCCGGACTACACCACCGGAGCGTGACCATACGATAAAGACAATTGTTATAAATCCTTACCGTT
>JAVYSX010000009.1:0-41383 GCA_038728965.1 Thermoplasmatales archaeon
GGCGGGAATGGTTTCCTCTTACTCTATTAACTGCAATCCTATTCAAGGAATGATTTTAATGAGGGAATAACAACTTTAAAAGTTTGCAGATTCAATATGAGAAATTAACCGATACCTCTTTAAAATATCTCGGGGAAAGAAACCTCTTCGAAACTTTTGGGGTGCTGGTGATAGATAAATTAGCACAGCAGAGCAGATTTAACGCGTGAACTGAGTCCTTGAAGAACGGGAAATAAATGGCAGAACAAATTCTAAACGAAACCCCCTGGCCCCCCCATTGGTACCTATTTTCTAGACCACTTCTTTCGATCTTCAATCCCCTGGGATTAAATTAAAAGTTGGTAAAAGTTAGAATGTCTAACTTTATCCACATTTGAAAATAACCAACGGCATTCTGATCCTGGAGGTAGGAAGATGATCTTTCCGGCTGCTCTACTGCTCGAAACAGTTGCGATGGCAGTCCTCACGTACATGGGGGGAATAATAGTCGGGGGAAGGTAGTGGATTTATTGAATATTTTTTATTATCCCAATTATTTTCCTCCATGACCCATGCTGGTAAGGGGGTATGCCCGGTGTGCGGGGAAACCGGGACTGTTTCGAAGAAGTGGGTCTTGAACGGATACGGGAGGAGATACGAATACACCATTTACAAGCACGGTTCGAAGGCGCACTACCTGGGTACACTCGCCTCGAGTAGGAAAAGATTGAGGAAGGGGGAGCTCGAGGATGTGCTGAGGGAAGAGATATGTTCCGATACTTTTACCCTGGGTTGCTTCAGGATAGGGGATCTCAGAAAGTTGCTTCCAGCAAAATATACAGGTGTTAGCGGCAGAACTATGAGGATCGCCCTGAACAGGCTTGAGGTCGACGGCGTGGTTAAAGCCCGAAAGGAGGGCAGATCCCTGTACTTTCTAACAACTGCGAGAAGCGAGCGCCTCGATTTTGTCATTGAGTCCATAAACCTCTCTCTCCAGGACGTTTCAAACGATGGAAACTATTCAAGGCACGTATACAAAAACGTAATCAGGAATGACAGAAACTGGCCCCTCCCCTTCATTCCGTGTCGGATAATTGGCGATTCTCCGGTACCCTTATCCGATATAGATCTAAAGGCATTCGAGTGTACCTCAGAAAGGACACTGACGGTAAAGGTAGAGGAAGATGGGCCTGTTGAGAAGCGGGTCACTCTTAAGCTCCGGGATCCTGTTCCCCCTCACGAAACGAAGTGCATTTTGCTCACCTACAGCTGGCCGGAGGTCAGGCATTCGTTCGTATATTCTGCAGGTACTTTTCTGAAGTCTCTGACGCTCCGGCTCGAGGGTAATAAGAGAATAGCGTACAGTGCGTCACTCACCGACCAGACATCGGGGAGAATAAGGAATATCACAGATCTCCTGACGGCCTCAGAGAGCAGGCAGTTTTCCCACGTATATACTCTCAGGCTGAGATCCCTCCTTCCATTTGCAGTAGTTCAGCTTAACTGGAACCATCTTTAACGGAAAAGTCCACAAGGTTCATATGCCACACGAATTTTTGGATCGCGATGGAGCGTATAGGAAGCCAGGTACCGTGCAAGGTGTGCGGTAGGAATGGTTATCTTTTCGTGTACTGCTCTTTAGGTGAGGACGGGAGGAGACACTGCTTCGAGAGATTCAAGCACGAGAACAGCCTGAATCACGATGTGGAGGTACCTGAACATAGCGTATCTGCATTCGATATATTCGAGAGCATGGTTTCAGAGAGAATGACGCGTGGAGAATTTACGTTCACAGAGATCAAGAATATGTTTAGTGAAGTTTACGGTTCCGATGCGGGTGATTCCCTAATATCGAGGAACATAAAGAAAGCGATAAGGTTCGGCCTGATATACAGAAGAAATGAGGGAGATAGAATCTTCTACGGTTTAGATAAAGGCCAGCCTGAAGCAAGTAAATTCGTGGAAAGGAACCACTTAAGCGCAAAATTATTCAATGATCGCGCTGAAATAACGGACCTCTTAGTCTTCAGAAACAATTCCAATGACATAATAGGGAATGTTCTGGCCGTTATTCCCTCCGGACCCATGGATACCCTCGATACCCTGAACCTGAGGATCTTCGGGAGATTCGGATTGATAGATGGGAACAACGTTGTCAGAGGCTACAGTTATCCCGGGCAGACAGGGGTTTCGGTCGTGCTCCCGAATCCTCTGAAGAGACATGAGGAGGACTTCATTCTCCTCACGTATACCATTCATAACGTCGGCAATACGATCAAGATAGTAAGCATGTACGACACTGAGGAGATGAGGATAGCGGTAAGATCGGGGGTGAACGTGAGTGCAAGGAAGTGGCTCCTTGACGGTGTGAAAACTGTGGAACCTGATGTAAGGCATGCGGGTCCCTTGACAGGCGGGTTGAAAGATGTGAATTTTGTTTTCAGGGATGTCAAAAAGGGGGAGACGGTGGTAATAGATATTCGCGCATATTCTGAAAGATAGGCTCCTAAATTTTGTACCAAATTATATGTATAGTAAATATCATAATCACTGTGAGTAGCATGGAATGCGGAGGGTTCAGATGATCACAGCCATCGTGGTCCTGGATTGGATATTGACGTTCATCGTAGGCCTGCTCTTTGGTCTGGCGATAAAGAAGGGTGCGGTAGCCTTCGTACTCGCTCTTGTTGGGTTCGTGATAGCCGGGTACGTCGGTCTTTCCTTCATCCCTAAGGTTTCCGTCAGGTATGAGATCATAAAAGCAGTCAGGATCTTTGATGAGTACATTAAGCAGGTACAGTTCTCCACGCTCTCTGTTTCGCTGTCCCTTGTTCTCCTACTCGTCGGCCTGGCCATTGGCATATGGAAAGGGTAAAGTTCTCGCTCGCTTTAAAGGGAATGTTGAAGTCAATACGCCCTGAAAATGGTGTATCTGAAGTTGTGGGGACTATACTGATAATAGCGATCACTGTGATCCTGTTCTCCAGCATATTCGTTTACGTGGAGCAAATACCGAGGCCAACACTGCCGGTGCAGGTTTACTTTTCCTCAGAAGTAAGTTATTCTGCTTCGGATATTATGTATGAGAACATAACTGATGAGGGGGGAAGCATCGTTCAGTTGAGCAGCCTGACCCTTGTTCTCCTGATAGGAAAAGATGTGCTGAGATTCCCGCTGGATGAGCTCAGCGTCACGCCACATCAGTCGAGTTATCTTGAGCCCGGCGATACAATTCACTTCTCCTATTCCCTTGCAGGGGAACAAATTTCATCGGTGGAGAGCATCATTGAATACGCTCCTACAGGTCAGGTGCTGTGGGAAAGCTCCTATTCCGTCCCATAGGTGGCTTTCTGCAAAACGCTTTATCGATTTATCAATTGTATAAACATCCTAAATCCCGCGTTACCCTGCTCAACCTCCCTATACGGGATGTTTAACGCTGTTAAGACTGGATGTGATATCATTTTGACAAGCTATAAATAGCGTTAGGAAATGATAATCCGTGTTCTCTGCCCTGACATTGCTCGGCATAATTGGCGCAATTTACGTTCTAGCCGTTCTTATAATTTCAGTGATGAATTTCAACGACGTGAGGGAGCAATTCCTGAAGAAAACTGCGCCGTTCTTTGCCTTTTCCCTTTTAACTATGATCCTCGTTGCCCTATTAACGTTTAGATCCTATATCTTCCTCGCACTTGTGACTTCCGAATTCCTTCTGATGCTGACACTTTTCTACAGTTACCTCAGATCTAACATATATTTCCTGTCCGTCTTCGCAATATCTCCGTATTTCGAGGATGTAATGGTCATACTTTCCATATATTTCTCCCTGTACATTACAGGCTCCATCCTCCAGGCTAAATCGCAGGAGAGGAAGGGGAGCTTCCTAGTTACCGCTTCCTTCCTCCTCATGGATATTTCGCTCCTTCTGCAGGCCTTCTACATTCTCGAGCTGGACAGGGCTTTCATGCAGCTCGGTGTCTCGCTTTTCGTTGTTTCCGTGATACTTTTCCTTCTTCCTTTTCTACTAGGAGGATTTTCTAAAAATGACTAGGAGGGAAACTGGAGGGATGAGGAAGAACAGGAACGAGGTTCAGATAATCTACGAACTCCTTCTACAGATAGGAAACGGGAACACGCAAATATCCTCTATCCTGAGGAAGGTTAATATACCGTACAACAAGTATGAGGAACTCCTTGCCCTCCTCCAGGAGCGCGAGATGATAAAGGTCAGTTCGGATGAGGGGAAAAAAGTAATCCAGATTCTAGAAAAGGGTAAAGAATTCCTCGAGCAGTACAGCAGGTTCAGCAAACTAATGGAGAAGAGCTACGGCCTTAGGCTGTGATTTTCCTATTTTAGCTTAATTCCCGTTATTCGTTATAAGGTAGCTCGGAATCACGGAAAAGTATTTCATGAGTTTGTTTATATCTGGGGGACTATTATGATAAATGAGGGCAAGATCGTGGAGAACGCAGCGGGACCTGTGGTAACCGCTATGGTCCACATAAAGGCAGACACATCCAAGATAGAGCAGATAAGCTCGTCCCTCGCACAGCACTCATACGTGGAAGATATATATCTTGTTACGGGTGCGTGGGACATGATTCTCAAGGTACGCTTTCCTGACATAGGGCAGATGAGGAACTTCATCATCAAAGATCTCAGGAATGTGGAAGGTGTAAAGGATTCATATACTTCCATGGTGATCACCATATTCAAGGACAGGGGGGTAAAGTTTCAGTGAGTGATGGATATGGACGACATGAATGCGATTTTGGGAGAAACTGCGAAGATGTTTGACGATCTCATATCGGACTACTCTATACCTAGGAACATAAGGAAGAACATCCAGGCGGCGAAGGTGAAGCTGACGCAGGACAAGGGACCGCTAGATGTCAGGGCCGCATCCTCTATATCCACTCTTGACGAGATAGTGAATGACCCGAACACGCCTCCGCACGCCAGAACACTTCTCTACACAATCATGGGGAAGCTGGAGATTCTTCAGAAGAAGGCTTCATCTATCTGATGATTCCAGTTCCCACTTCTTTTTTGCTGCGTTTTTCACGTGCTCTATTACAACATCCAGGGGTGTACCAGGTCCGAAATTACCTGTGATTCCCATACTTTCTAGCTTCTTCCTGTCTTCGGGTGGTATTATACCTCCACCCACGACCTGTATGTCCGGTGCACCCAACTTCTCCAGCCACCTCTTGACCTCGGGGAATGCAGTTAGGTGGGCACTGTTGTGAAGACTGAGGGCAACGACATCCACATCCTCATCCACCGCTATCCTGGCTACCTTTTCAGGCGTCGGAAGGAGACCCGCGTAGAGAACCTCCATGCCGGCGTCCCTGAACGCCTTGGCCAGGACGAGAACGCCCCTGTCGTGACCGTCCAGTGCCGGTTTCGCTACGAGAACCTTAATTCTCCTCACAGAATTGTTGGTTCCTTCCATCCACCGAACACCTCCTTACCCACATTGGCGATCTCCTCGAGAGTCGCGTATGCCTTTACAGCCTCGATCACGTACGGCATGGAATTCTCATCGCTCAGGTATGAATTCCTCAGCCTCTCCAGGGTCCTGGCGACATCCCTCTCGTCTCTAGAACTCCTGACCTCCTTCAGCCTGGCCCTCTGGATCCTCTCAGCCTTCAGATCCACCTTGAGGACATTTATTGGCCTTTCATCCTCCTTCTGGAAGATATTAACGCCAACAACCTTCACTTCCCCGCTCTCAACCTTCTTCTGGTGTGAGTAGGAAGTGGCCGCAATCTCCCTCTGGATGTAGCCGTTCTTTATCGCGTTGACGACGCCACCCATCGCATCTATCTTCTTGAAGTATTTGTATGCCTCCTCTTCCATCCTGTCTGTGAGGTTTTCCACGTAGTAGGAACCACCGAGGGGATCAACTACGTCAGGAATTCCAGTCTCGTGGGCAAGGATCTGCTGCGTTCTGAGCGCAAGCTCGACCGCCTGTTCTGATGGAAGGGCCCAGGCCTCGTCGTACGAATTGGTATGCAGACTCTGGGTACCTCCGAGGATGGCGGCAATCGCTTCGACAGTTGTTCTGACAACGTTGTTCAGCGGCTGCTGCCAGGTGAGAGTGTAGCCCGAAGTTTGAGTGTGGAACCTGAGCATCATGGACCTGGGATTCTTCGCGCCGAAGGTCTCCTTCATCTCCCTCGCCCATATCCTCCTGGCTGCCCTGAACTTCGCTATCTCTTCGAAGAAGTTTATTGAGCTGTTGAAGAAGAAGCTGAGTCGCGGGGCAAATGAATCAACATCTAGCCCGCTGTTCATCCCGAGCCTGACGTACTCTAACCCGTCTGCCAGGGTGAAAGCAAGCTCCTGGACGGCTGACGCACCGGCTTCCCTTATGTGGTAGCCGGATATTGAGATATAGTTCCACTTTGGCACATTCCTTGTGCAGTAGATCATCATATCCCTTATTATCCTCATGTGGGCTTCCGGAGGGTATAGCCACTCCTTCTGTGCTATGTATTCCTTAAGTATGTCAGCCTGAACTGTACCCGAAAGATCTGCCTGAGGTACGCCCTGCTTCTCTGCGACCGCTATGTACATTGCGGTCAGTATATTTGCGGGTGCATTTATCGTCATGGATGTGGAAACCTTTCCCAGGGGTATCCCGCTGAATATTATCTCCATGTCCTTGAGGCTTGAAACATTCACGCCGCATTTCCCAACTTCTCCGTGCGCCCTCTTGGAACTTGCATCTATGCCGTAAAGTGTAGGCATGTCGAATGCGATGCTGAGACCCGTTTCACCGTGGGAGAGGAGCAGCTTAAGCCTCTGGTTCGTGTCCTCAGGTGAGCCGAAACCTGAAAACATCCTCATGGTCCACAGCTTCCCCCGGTACATATCCTTGTGGATACCCCTCGTGAATGGGTATTCCCCCGGTTTGCCGAGCTTTTTATCGTATTCACCTTTAACATCCTCCGGGTAATAGCACTCCTTTAAACTGAAGCCGGAGCTGTTCGTTCTTTCCCTTCTGTCTCCTATATCGCTGACTTTCCCGTAACCGAGCATCCTTTACCTTATTGATATTCTCAAAAAAATACTTTGCTAAGCTTACTGGAATAAAAGTTAATACTCATTCTAAATTCCTGTTTTTATGTCTTCAAATCTAAATATTGGCGGGAAGGAATATTCGTATTTTCCACTTTCTGACCTGAGGGAACGGGGGTATGAAATAGACTCGCTTCCGTATGTTACGAAGATTCTCCTGGAAAATCTTTTGAGAAAGTTTGACGGGAAGGTTGTGAGGGATGAGCATATAAAAAACGTTCTGGAGAGGAAGAGGGAGGAGATCCCCTTTTTCCCGTCAAGGGTGATACTCCAGGATTATACCGGGGTCCCGGTGATCGTAGACCTCATAGCGGTGAGGAACGCGGCCTCGAAGAAGGGAACAGACCCAGATAAGGTTAACCCCGTGATACCAGTCCAGCTGGTTGCTGATCACTCGATTCAGGTTGACAGGTTCGGGACCAGCTACGCGCTCCTTGAAAATAGGGAGATTGAGTACAAGAGAAATAGAGAAAGGTACGCCGCACTGAAGTGGGCGCAGAACAATTTCAAGAACATGAAGATAGTGCCGCCCGGGAACGGAATAGTTCACCAGGTGAACCTGGAATTCCTGGCAAGTGTCGTAATGGAGAATAACGGTCTCCTCTACCTAGACACCCTGATAGGCACGGATTCCCACACAACCATGGTCAACGGCATCTCTGTTCTGGGCTGGGGTGTTGGGGGCCTTGAGGCGGAGGCGGTGATAGTAGGGGAGCCATCCTACATCGTTGTTCCCGAGGTAGTCGGCGTTGAGCTGAGGGGAAAACCAAGGGAGGGGGTCACTGCGACAGACATAGTCCTTTCTGTGACTGAGTTTCTGAGAAAGGAAAATGTGGTTGGCAGGATCGTAGAATTTTACGGGGAAGGACTAAGATACCTGAGCGCACAGGATAAGACAACGATATCGAACATGTCACCGGAGTATGGGGCGACGGCTGCCTTTTTCCCGTATACCAAGAGCACTTCGTCATACCTGGCGCTCACTGGGAGGACAAGGGAGCACATAGGTATGGTCGAAAAATACCTGAAGGCACAGGGTCTTTTCTACGACGGGAAGAGGAAGAGCTACGACAGGAACTTGGAATTCGATCTTTCTGCCGTTGAGACCTCAATATCCGGGCCTTCTAATCCAGAGGAGAGGATATCGATATCCAACGTATCCCAGATTAAAAAGATAGTGGAAGATGGAGTATCAAAGATGAGAGGAGAACGGGAATTCAGGAAAATCCAGCTGAATATAGGGGACAGGGAAGCCGCGATAAGGGACGGCTCAGTCGCTATTGCGGCAATCACGAGCTGCACGAATACATCGAACCCGGAGGTCCTGATAGGCGCGGCGCTGCTCGCTAAGAATGCCGTGGAGATGGGTCTTTCGCGGAGACCTTACGTGAAAACGAGCTTCGCCCCAGGCAGCCCCGTGGTTCAGGAGTATCTTAAGAAGGCAGGATTGCAGCCCTACCTTGATTCGCTAGGATTCCACATTGTTGGATTCGGATGCACTACGTGCATAGGGAACTCCGGCCCCCTCGTAAGGGAAGTAGAGGATGCAGTTAAGAAAGAAAAGCTCTTCACAGTTTCTGTTCTTAGCGGAAACAGGAATTTTGAGGGGAGGATTAATCCGCTAACAGGCGCCTCATTCCTAGCATCGCCCCTCCTCGTGGTTGCTTACTCGCTTGCAGGCAGGATAGATATAGATTTTTCGTCCGAGCCCATTGGCTACGATCCTAACGGTAAGGGAGTATTTCTCAGGGACATCTGGCCTGACTTTTCGTTGATAAGGAAATACGAAAAGCAATACCTCAAAAGAAAGATGTACCTAGATAGAAAGGAGAAGATATTCGAGGGGGTGAAAGAATGGAAGGAGCTCCAGGTTCCCGAGGGTAAGCGGTATATCTTCGACCCTTCATCCACGTACGTCAAGGAACCTCCCTGGTTCGAGGCGAAATCCTCGCTCACCAAGATTGAGAACGCCAGGATATTTGCCATCTTCGGCGATAGGATCACAACCGACCACATCTCGCCTGCGGGTGCGATTGTTCAGGATCTCGACAGGTATAGAGACATATGGGAAAGATTTAAGAACGGAGACAGGAAAGCCCTGGATGAGGCAGATTCTCCCGCAGCAAGGTACCTGATGGAGAACGGTGTATCTCCAGATGATTTCAACTCCTTCGGTGCAAGGAGGGGAAACCATGAGGTCATGGTCAGGGGAGGTTTCTCCAATCCGAGGATCAGGAACAATATGGTAAATGAGAGCGGCGGTTTCACAATTCACTACCCAGACGGGAGGAAAATGTCATTCTTCGACGCTGCGCAGGAATATATGAAAGAGGGTATCCCCCTCGTAATATTCGCGGGGAAAATGTACGGTGCTGGGAGCAGCAGAGACTGGGCGGCCAAGGCAGCCTACCTCCTAAACGTGAAGGTTGTTATAGCAGAAAGCTTCGAAAGGATACACAGGTCCAACCTTGCGTCGATGGGCGTGATTCCGATAGAGGCTAATACATCAAACCTCCACCTCAGGGGGGATGAACTTGTTTCCCTTGACCTCTCAAATGTGAAAGAGGGGAGCACGATAGAGATAACTATAAAAGGTGCCGAAGAAAGAAGGATTACGGGGAAGGTGAGGCTGGATACAGAGGCCGAGGTAGAGTACTGCAGGCATGGAAATATTTTGAACTACACGCTGAACAAAATCTAACGCTTCTTCCTCCTGATCATTATCGCGGAGAATAGGACTATAAGTATGATAGCTATAGCTATCGCGGCATACGTTACACCGGAGAGCGAAGATATCTCCTGCAGCGCTGTCTCCTCAACCGTTACATTGAATGTGAACGTTTTCAGGAATTCGACGGATGAGTTGTTTGTCCTGTACGTCAGGAAAAGCTCTGAGGGGTATGAACCTGCCCTGGCTGCGGAAGAAACATCTATCACGAACGTGACAACGATCTCCGTTCCAGGGGAGAGCTGAGAAAACGTAACATTGTTTGCAGTTAGACCTCCCAGCGGGTTGCTTGACGGGATGTGAACGGAAAATATGTCCGGCGTCAGGATGTGGAACTCTAGGTCAACGAGTGTAACGTTTCCCGTGTTCCTGACAACGAAGGAGAAGAGGTTTGAACTGGAACCAGAAACAACTGATATATTAGAACTCTGCACGCTAACTGAACCCCTGCTGTAAACCCTCTCGCGAAGGAAAAATGTTTTGCCGTTCACATGGAGTAAGAGCGTCTCATTCCCTGTAATGTTTTCAGCGTTGATTAAGAATGTAAGGTTCAGGACCCTTCCGGCTGGAACAGGGGGGAAAGAATAAGGCGCCGTGAGGACCACAAATCCGTCCGAGCTCAGAGATACGTTGAGCGGAGGGGAGAAAGAGTTTCCGCCGTTTACCAGGACGACTTCTAGCTGAACGAACTCCTCCCCCTGGTACAATATCGGGGGGTTTGTGAAATATGTTAGAAGGCTAATATTGCTGTACCCGGGGAGTATGACCCTGTACTGAATCACGTGAAGGCTGCCGTTGTAGTGCAGGGTCAAATTCTCCTGGAACACGCTCTGCCCCCCAGTAACGTTTACGAGGAATGTTATACCAACGGGGGAGTAGGACGGCAGCGCGGAGATAACGGAAAACTGTTCAGGGCCAGAGAGAGGATAATTAGGTGAAAAATTCACTGTGATGTTCTGAACAGGGACAGGGGAATCTTCCTCAATAAAGAATGTTATAGGAACGTTCCTCATACCCTGGGACGGGAGTAGCTGGGCTGTCCCGAGCTGCGAGCCTGCGGGCACCACGTAAGGAAACCCTGAAAGCCTTACAGTGAATGGGACGACGGTGCTCGTTCCAAGAAACGACACGTTAATAAACTGTTTAACAACAAGACCCGAAGGGCCAGTATTTACGAAGAAAGTCAGCGGTACGTATGAGTATGGCTGTATTGCGGAAACTATCTCCTCCTGCACCGGGCCGGTGAACGGGTACTGCGGTTTGTAGGAGACAGTAACATTCGTCACAGGAGAGTTACCGTCTTCCTCTAGGTATACGGTTACTGGAACATTATTCATGAAGGACGTGGCGGCTACAGGCGCGTTCTGAGAACCAAAAAATGAATCTGGGGAAACGAGTCTTACTGTTCCGAGAACCGGAACTGTGACGTTCACTTCGCCCATAACCGTAATATTCCCAACCTGGAACGCGTAATCCACCGGAACCTGGTACATCCCGTCCGTTATGTTTGAGCTTATGTTGGTGAGTTGATATATAGAATACCTGACTCCGGCAGAGGCCTCCGGGAAGTTAAAATAGTCCCTGACATCCCTGTCAGGGCCGTGGATGTAACTATACGAGAATTCGCCATTGAGAGAGCTGTAGTTCAGGGAAATGTTCAGGTTGAAGACGTTTTCAAGCGACACAAAGGTAACTATTAACGGTACGTATGAATATCCCGGTGAAACTAGTTCAGTGCTATTTGCAGAAAACCAGGACGCCCCCTCAACAGCTATAGGGGACTGCGATGCCGACGCCGCCGGAACTGCCGTGATCAGGATCATGGCAGCCATTATAATAGATATGAATTCCTTCATTTAGACCACCTCATTTCTTTCATTCACAATTACACTTTTCATCGAGAGACTGAAAAATAAAGACACGAGGAGCGTGACAAAGCCTATTATGTATATAAAATTAAATGATTGCTGGGACGGGAAGTTCTCGAAAACAGGAACATACGGTAGGGACCCCATTGGCAGCGGGATCGCGGAGATAAGCGCAGGTGCAACCATCTGCGACTCTATTGAACCCGAGATCGCAGGCGCAAGGCTTGAGCCTATGTTCCTGAACACCGTGTTCATTCCCGTAGACATGCCTGCAGATTCCTTAGGTGTTGATATTATTATCATATTTATCATTCCCACAAATACGAACGCGGTACCAGCACCGATGAACCCGGCATCCTCTGTTATCGCTACTGGTGTTGATCTGTTGAAATACAGAAGGAGGAAGGCGAGGAGCATTATGAACGTTCCTATTAGTATTGCAAGTTTCGGCCCCCTTCTCCTGATTATAGCTGCAGCAATTGGGGCAACAACCATGCCGAGTATTGCACCGGGAACAACCGTAAGACCCGCCGTGAAAACATCCTTTCCAAATCCTAATGGGTACGGGTCTTCCAGCAGTGTTGGGATTGTATAGAAAAGGTAGAACATTCCGCCGGAAACGAATAGCCCAGCGAAATTTGCAAGGAATATGTTCCTCACGGAAAGGAGCTTCAGATCGATGAATGGCTCACTCTCCCCCCTCTCGTAGAAGTAAAAGAGAACAAAAGAGGATATTGAGAGGAATGCAAGAGCTAGAACTGGCGATGAAACCCAGCCCCAGTATTCCCCCTGGGATAAAAGAAGGAGGAGGGAGACTATGCCAACTACGACAAGCGCGACACCTCCGAAATCTATTCTCTCCTTCTTCCTGACGTTGCTCTCCCTTAGGATCAAAAAGGATGCAATAAGAAGTCCAAATGCGATGGGAATTGCGGAGTGGTACGACCACTGCCAGTCAAAATTCTGCGTGATCCACGCTCCAACTACGAGACCCACAGATGCCCCGACTATGAATGTAGCAGAAATTATACCCTGGGCAAGGGGGAGCTCCCTGGGCGGAAGTTCATCGTTGAGCAGAGCAAATGCAACCGGGAACATCCCCATCCCCAGGCCCTGTATGGCCCTGATCGCTATGAACTCAGACAGGCTTGTAGCGAAGCCTCCAAACGAGACTGCAACTGAATAAACAAGAGCAAGTATAACGAATACCTTCTTCTTCCCCACAACATCCGCCAGCTTCCCGAATATGGCTGCGGAAACAGTTCCGGATATGAGGTACACTGTGAGAACCCAGGATAGGGAACTGTAAGAAGAATCGAAGAATTTTGACAGAACCGGGAGTGCAGGAACCACCATGGTCTCAACGTAATTTACCAGCGTACCCATGAGGGCCATTATGACTATCGTTGACTGGGCCCTCTCACTGAACGGCATTGTTGATCTCCCCCAGGATCCCTCTGAGTTTCATCTTTGTCTCGCTTAACCCGTAGTAATTGCCTTCAATCGCCATATTCAATGCTCCGGAGATCAATTCTATGATCTCGTCCCCGAGCTGTTCGTATACGATCTCAATCTGCTTGACAAAATCGGGCGAAAGGAGCAGTTCTTTTTTTCTTGTTTCAGAGACGAGGATCTCCTGCCTCAAAAACGAAGCTAAGAAACCTCTCCTTATCTCCCCTCTAAGTTTTTTCAGCTTACCAACGTGTTTTCTTCCCGTCTCTGTCAGGGAGTAATACCTTACCCTCCCCGATCTTTCCTTAGAAACATATCCCTCCGCCTCGAGTTTCCTCATTATGGGAACAAGGGTGCCGCTGGACTTCTTCCTTCCGTTGGATGAAAGAAGCTTCGAAAGCTCGTACAAGCTCTTCCTCCCCTGGGAAAGTGTGAAGAGTATCATTATACGGTTCGTTGAGGGCATATGTCGAAATCGATAGTGTGACAACCTATAAAACCCTTACAGCATAAGCGCAGGGTTCTAGGGGCCAATATTTCTTCTGCTTCACGGGAAGATGTAAATAATATTGCAAATTTCCGGAAGATGGATCAGGTATTCCCGGCAGCTGTTTCCTATTCACCCAGTGCCGGTTACTCGCTAGAGCTTGTGATAGCAATAATCGTACTGGTTGGTATCGCAAGGGGGATAAAAGGCAGGAGATACACGAAACTGAGGGTTCTCAGAACACCATTGATTTACTTGGTCTTCACCCTGGCCGCGGTATTCGTGACAACAAGGCCTAATATATACGCTCAGCTTGTGATACTCCTTCTTCCATTAGGTTTTCCAATCGGCAGCAGCTTCGGGAGAGATGTGAAATTCTTCTCTAAGAACGGTGAAATTTATTACAGGAGATCACCCTTCATCCTCGTTCTGTGGGCATTTGCCCTCATCGCGAGGGCTTCTATTGAAATACTTTCTCTCGATTCTCTAGCTGCCATTATAGTTTTCAACGCAATCCTCTCGTTCACAACAGGGATGCTGCTCGGCGAGGCTATCCACATTCTTAGAACAGAAAAACAGGAATCGAAGGAGGCAAAAGGAGCGTCTTTAGACTTGGTCGGGGGCAGGTGATTCATACAACTTTGTAAAAACGTTTGTAGAAGCTCATAGATCTCTCGATCTTATCCTCCTCGATCCCCTCCTGAAGGAGCATAGCGACCCTCCTGGGTACCGAGTCTGCGGGAAGAACAAAGTTAGGGTTACCTTCGTCGCCCGCAAAATCTGTCTCGAGGAAGAATCCCTCTTTCCCCCACGGTGCGGACCTCGCGTTCCTCCTCCCTGCTGGGACGGACGGGATTATGCCGCAATTACCGGAGAATATCGGTGCGCTGAAGTGTTTGACTACGAGGGAATTCTTTCCGCTATTACGTGCCATCTCCATAATATCGCACATTTTTCTGGAATCGAGAGATTCTGTATGTAGAATCACAGGAATATCCCTGTCTGCTGAAATTTGAAAAATATATTGCATTATACTGTTGCTCTCCTCCAATATTTCACCAGATACCTCGAAATGCGGCCTTCCCACTTCACCTATGGCATTTGCCTTCCCCTGGTCTATGTGCCTCACGGCTATGTCAACAGCTTTCACGTAGATCTCCTTTGCCTTAGCGGCACCCAGTCTCTCCCTCAGGGCAATGTAGTTAACAGGGTACGGTCCTATGGAAACAACGACATCCAGTCCTTCTAAGCGCAGCGCCCCAGCTATATTCTCAGTTTCTACGTACTTTTCCTCGAACTGCTCGGCGCTCACGCAACCCTCGGTGAGATTAACGAGGTTGAGCCCGGTTCCTCCCGCCTTTTTAAATACCTTTGAGAAGTACTGAACGGAGCCCGGTTTAACGTGAACGTGGTTGTCGAATATGTCCACGCATTCGTAGAGAGAATGTGAATATGAAATTATCCTTTTTTTAGTTTATTTCATTCTACTCCCTGAATGAAGGATTAATTGCGCTGTTTTCAAACCAGAGATGCTACGATAATATAGTTTCAAATTTAATCCTAGGTTGTACTGCACTATCAAAAGAGGGATTTAGCCTCCAATTTTAAAATGCCATATTCTCTATGACTAAGCGTTCTGGCTCTCCACCCCATTCCTTCATGGCAATCATGGTTACTAGTCAGAGATCAAGTGCGAATAGAAAATAAAAAGATCCCGAAACCCCTATACACAAGAAAATCGCGCTCTGAGAATCCACTCACAAACGCTTATTTGACTTGGGAATTCATACTGATTTCCATATATCAGCGTTGGTTCCGCTTACTATCATTACGTAAGCGCCTTTTTAAACAAAAAGAAGTCAGGAATTCACCGCCTAGATCGTTAAACCTCTGCACACGTAGGTTAGGACAAGTAATTCTTTTTCCGATCGTAAATCACAGAAATGCGGGATCTACCGGAAATAGAGAGTAAAAGGGAGGGGCTCAGGAAACATCCCGCCTGAGTTAGAAATGTATATATTTTACACAACGCTGATACCTGCATGGGGAAGGGGCAGTGGAAAACGCTATCCGAATTTTCTGGGAAAAATACCGGCGAAAGCCTTAGAACTGACAGAAATAAGATAATAGAATACCTGAACTCCGCTCTCCATCTTGAAAATTCTGAGGAAATACGCCAACGAATCCTTGAATTGAGGCTCAACCTTTCCTTTCAATCCGGAGATCTCCATGCAGAGAGTGTGAATATTGAAAATGGAAAGCTGGAACTAAGGAATCTGATAAGGGACCTTGACCAGATAGCGGATTCCTACACAGCAGAGAGGATGAAGTATTACATAAGGAGGTTGATCAGATCGCTCGATGAGGTAAGGCCGGGCAGGATCAACGATATCAACCTCAATCGCTGGAAGGACTACGAAGATATTCTGACGGATAGCCTTTGGATATTCGATAAGAGGGATTCATCTGGAGAGCACCTGGGCTGGTACTGGGGGAATTTCATACCCCAGATCCCGAACCAGCTGATCCTCAGGTATTCCAAGAGCGGGGATTGGGTGTTTGATCCGTTTGCAGGCAGCGGAACTACGTTAATCGAGTGCAGGAGACTCGGTAGAAACGGCATCGGGATAGAACTGAATGGGGATGTTGCAATAAAAGCAAGAGAACGGATAGAAATGGAAAGGAACGAGAGAAATGTTACCACGGATCTGGTGACCGGTGATAGCACCGGTCTGGATTTCAAATCACTGATTTCCAAGGAAGGGATTGAGAATGTGAATTTGGTTATAATGCACCCCCCATACCACAACATCATTAAATTCAGCGGGAATGATAAAGACCTATCTAACACCCCCTCTGTAGACCTTTTCATCAGAGAACTCGGAAAGATAGCGGGGAAGTGCGCGGATATACTGGAAAAAGACAGATATCTAGCCCTCGTCATAGGGGATAAGTACGAATCGGGGCAGTGGATTCCGCTTGGATTTTACTCTATGCAGGAGATCCTGAATCTCGGACTCAAGCTGAAGAGCATAGTTGTGAAGAACTTCGATTACACAAGGGGCAAGAGGAGCCAGCAGGAGCTTTGGAGGTACAGGGCCCTACAAGGTGGGTATTACGTTTTCAAGCACGAATACATCTTTATATTCAAGAAAAGTTAGCTGACATAACATGCAAAATAGAAATAAGCGTTTTTGATATCGTGACGTGCTGGAGAGGCAGTTTGGGTCACTCGGTAAAATAATAAAAAAGAAGTACAAGATAATAATAGCGCTGTGGCTCATAGCACTTATGATTTTCCTGCCATTCGCGGCAAAATCGGCAAGCGTGACAAACTACAATGTTGAGCTCACTGGTGTAAGCAAGAACAGCATGGCAACAGAAGCACAGAGCATAATGAATAAGGAGTTCAGCAAAAGTAATGCCACGGGAAACGGAACTGTCCTCGTCCTTTACTTTGCCTCTCCGTTCGGTTCCCCGGAGTCCTACCGTATCTGGAATTACATAAATTCCACGTATTCGGAACAATTGAGCGGTGCTGCTGTCAAGAACGCAACATCCGCATACCCAATTGCAAATAATGTCCTGAACTCGCTGGGAAATACCACATTCTTGATCTTAAAGGAGGTATATAAGGCCTCGAACTCTACCAGGAATTCTTTCCTAGAATTCAACAGTTCCCTTAACAATTTGGAGAACGTTACGCAAGAGCTTAGGGGCGCTGATTACGCTTACGTGGCCACAATTAAGAACGTTACGATAGCGGTAACAGGTTTCTCCACCCTGTTTAAAGTTTATCTTAATTCTCTTGAAAACGCTTCAAATCTAATTTACGGCATACCCCTTGAATTTCTCTCAGTATACGTGCAGGTTTCAGGCGAATACAGAAACCTCACGCCGGAGGAGTGGAATCCCATTTCCTATAGGTTATTCATGAACGAGACCGGCTATCTAGGTAACAGCAGTACTTCGTTGTCATACTTCAATTCATTTTACTACGCCTGGAACTCGTCCACGTCGTCTCAGCCTGAGATAACCCCTCTGGCGAGGCTGAATTCATCCGTTGCATACGCATTTACCGCATTCTCCACGTATATGAACGCTTCGGAGAAGGAGATCTTAGGAAGCGTTTACGATTCCTTAAACGTAACTTCATACAGCAACTCCACCGCGAGAAGGGATATCCTAGATAAGGTCCTCTACAACGTAACTGAGCAGTACGGAACAGCTAACGAGGCAATATTCAACGCAACATACTACAATTTCCTATCCAACGGGAACGTACTGTCTCTAGCGCAGAATATTACAGGAGAAATAGTGGAGGGCCATTCTCCATCAATTTCAACTTTTACACAGTACCTCTTCAACGAGACAGGCCTGCAATTCGCCCACAGTTTCACTAATCTCACTGTGGTCAATAACACCTTTCTCATAAATCAGATCTCCTCCTCCAGGCTCAATGAATCTCTATCATCCCTATCCAGAACCTTCAATATTTCTTCGACATCGCTTTATTCATCTCTCCTAAACAATTCTATTTCCTCACTGAGACCATATTTTATTAACTTCGCGGCCCAGAAAATTGATCCCGTATCATCGTTGGTGAACACAAGTTCAGAGAGTATGGTAAACTATTTCATATCCAGCACTCCCTACAACTCCTCTTCTCACTTTTCTATTCTCTTCCTCGAAAATCAGTTCAGGGGGTATCCATATTTCAACTTCGTGAACCCCGGGAAGTTCGTGGAGATAGCTAATGCAACTGGGGGCAACGTTGCTCCCTCTATACAGGGTAACTACACCGCCTCAGGAATCAGTTTCAACTCCTCCTTATTCTCCCCCCTTGTTCCTGGGAATCTATCGGGATTTATGGTCCTAATATCATTCAATTCACCCTCCCTCAACAGCTCTCAGCTCCAGATAGCGAATTCCTATATCTCGAACCTTGAAAACAGTTTCAGCAACGTTCCAATATATTTCACCAGCGCGGACGAGATAGCACACGGCATAGAGAAGACAGCCTATTCCGGTTTATTGTTTTCTCTTGTTATAGGTATCATTGTATCCATATTTATCGTTGGGATATACTTTAGGTCCCCTCTGCTAGCCCTGGTCCCGTTTCTATTTTTTGCAGTCTCGTTCGGAATAACACTCGGAATCACGTACCTCGTATTCGGAATAATTTTGAAATCGAGCCTGTCGTTCATAGTTACAACTCTGAGCTCAATACTCATCCTCGGGCTCAGCACGGATTATTCTGTCTACATGCTTAACAGGTACCTGAAGGAGAGATCTGAGGATAAACTGGGGAGCACTATGGAATGGGCGGGTCACGCTGTCTTCACCTCCGGTCTCACTGTTATAATTTCTTACACGGTCCTAGCCCTGTTCAACGTACCTATAATAGGTGACGGTGGTTTTGTGAATGCCCTCGGTATTGCCGTATCCCTGGGGGTCGCACTCACTCTCCTCCCGTCATTCGTATACCTCTTCGGCCCGAGAATCAGGGAGAGGAGGAGGACCTTAAATTTCAGGAAAATAGCGAGGGTGAGCAGAGATCACAGGAAAATACTTGTTGCTGTCCTAATTCTTCTTTTCATAGCAGCAATCGTTGTATACGAGGTAACACCCACATCATTCGACCTCTTTAGCCTCGTTCCGAATAATCAGGGAAAGGCGGGGTATTACGGCATAGTTAACTCTTACGGCGCCGACGAGCTATCGCCGGCATTCGTCATATTAAATTTCACCTCTCCCTTCTACTATAACAACTCTTTCAACAGCTCTGACCTGGGCATACTGAACAATGTATCGAAAAATCTGACTAACGATCCCTCAGTCTCTCAGATCCAGACCGTAACTTATCCCTTCGGTTATAAAGTCAACATCCAGTCCTTAGCCGGGAGCAGTGCGGCAGTGAATGCCATGATTAACAGGTCTCTGACATTTATAGGTAAGGACAGGAGCACAGTGCTCATATACGTATATGGAAAGTACGTTTCCTACACGCAGCAGGGTATAAACTCTGTGGGAAAGATAGACCAGATTATGAAAAATGTTGTCCCCAGGGGCGTTTCCTACTATATAGGAGGGCCTGCCCAGGACCTTATAGACAGCTCCCAGAGTATAACATCCTCCACGTATAAGATAGTGGAGATCCTGGGCTCCATAATATTTGTTGTTCTCGCCCTGCAGCTGACGTCAATCTTCACACCTCTCAGGCTCCTGTTCAATGTTGGGACATCAGCACTTGTTGCAGTAACGCTCTTCTATATTGTATTCTACTACGTGGATCACCTCCCCATAATAGTCTTCGGCCCCCTGTTCGTGATCGTGACCCTTTTCGGCGTCGGTCTTGACTACGATATATTCTTGGTTACGAGGGCGAGGGAGGCTGTGATGAAGGGTAAGAGCGACGAGGAGGCGATAGAGGAAGCGATAGACGAGAATGCCAGCGTTGTCCTAGTCCTTGGTTTCATACTGTCAGGCGTTTTCGGTTCCCTCATATTCAGCCCCATAGGGATCATCAGGGAGGTCGGATTCTCTATAACTGTGGGTGTACTGATAGATACCCTGATCTCCTGGCTGTTCCTGATACCGGCGCTCATGCTCGTCATGAAAAAATACAACTGGTGGCCGTCCCACCCAGGATCCGGGCATTAGGACAGAAATTTGACCCTGAGGTCGGTACTTGGAAAAGTTTTTTAGGAAATGAACTATATTTCACTATGACTTCTATAGAGTTGTTGAAAAACGTTGTTAAATCACTCGAACAGCTCCCTGATCTAAAGAAAGAGATAACATCGATGAACAAAACGTTTCAGTTCAACGTTTCGGACGGAAAACCATTTTACGTGACCGCATCTGGCGGTGATATAGTTGTAGAAGAGGGCACAAAGCAACCGGCCTCGGCCACGATATCGTCCACAGACCAGGTCCTCTCGGATGTCTTTTCCGGGAAGCTGGACGGTGTACAGGCGTTCATGCAGGGGAAGCTGAAGATAAGCGGCGACATATTTTCTGTGCAGAAACTTTCATCGAGCATCCTGAAGGCAAGGAAGTGAATCCGTGAAAGCCACTGTTGTCGGCGCTGGGGAGATGGGGAGGGGTATCGCTTTAGTTTTCGCACAGTACGGCAGCGATGTTACCCTAGAAGATGCGTACAAGGAGCAGCTGGATAAAGCATCAAAATACATAGAAGAGAACCTGGCCAAGATGGTGGAGAAGGGTATCATAAAAAAGGAGGAGAGCGAGGCAATCAGGAGCAGGCTGAGTTTCTCCTCATCTCTCGAGGACAGCGTCAAGGGTGCGGAGATAGTGGTTGAAGCCGTGCCTGAGATCGTAGAACTGAAGCAGGAAATATTCGCGAAGCTTGACAGCTTATGCCCTGCAAGCACGATACTTGCAACAAACACCTCGAACATAAAGATATCAGAGATCTGTAAGAGCGTAACGAGGAAGGAAAGGGTCGTAGGCATGCACTTCTTCAACCCGGCGAACAGGATGAAGCTAGTGGAAGTGATAAGATCTGAGTTCACTGATGACGGGGTTTTCCAGAGGGCCGTGACAGTTGCGGAGAGCATAGGGAAGGTGCCGGTTAAGGTGCTTAAGGATTCACCTGGCTTCGTGGTAAACAGGATCAATGCGCCAGACATGCTCTTCTTCTGCCTGATCCTGGATAAGGGGATAGAGAGGCCTGAGGAGCTGGATGGCTACGCAAAATCCCAGGGACTCCCTATGGGCCCTTACGAGCTCATGGATTTCGTGGGCCTCGATACTGTTGTTCACTCGCTGGACTACTACGGAAAAACGCTATCCCCGGACTACAACAAATGCACGATTCTCAGGAAGATGGTCAAGGACGGGAAACTGGGGAAGAAGAGCGGGTACGGATTCTACGACTGGTCATCGGGCCGCGCGAACATTCCGAAGGCGCAGCCCTCCGAAAAGGTCACGATCATGGATTTGTTTGCAATTGAGATAAACGAGGCCGTTAAACTGATAGAGGAGGAGGTAGCGCTTCCGGACGAGATAGAAACGGGCGTCAAGTTAGGGATGAACAGGCCGTTCGGGCCGATATCTGTGGCGAAGAGCATGACAAATGCGGAAGTTAAGAGGGCCCTGGAAAACCTCAGCAAGACCTACGACGTTAAGATATTCGAACCAGCAAGGTCCATAGCCGAAGGTAAACTAAAAGATGTGATATCAATAAAATCCTTCCCGAAGAGGGAAACCAAAGCTGAGGCGGTGAAGATTGAGGAAAAGGGGAAGGAGGAGAAATACGGCACGATCCTCGTTGAAAAGAGGGGAAATTTTGTCGCAGAAATCATCATTAACAGGCCAAGACACAACCTGATAAATTCTGACCTCCTCTCTGATCTGGAGAACGCACTCAAATCTCTCTGGGACGACAGGGATGTCAGGGTCATCGTAGTAAAGGGGAGCGGAACTACATTTTCAGCGGGTGCGGAACTGACCCAGTTCATACCTGGGACGTTCGATTTCGTGGAGTATTCGAGAAAGGGGGAGAGGGTGTTCAAGATGATCCAGGAGATCCCCAAGGTTGTGATAGCGGAGATCAAGGGATATGCTCTGGGCGGCGGGTTTGAGCTCGCCCTCTCCTGCGACATCAGGGTATCAACGCCAGATGCCCAGATAGGATTCCCGGAGGTCACGCTGGGCCTGATACCGGCGTGGTCCGGGAGCCAGAGGCTCGCCAAGGTCGCCGGAATGTCGAAGGCCTCCTACCTCATACTGACCGGAAAGAGGATAACTGGCCAGGAAGCAATGAACATGGGTATAGTTTCAGAAGTCTTACCGGGGGAAAAGATAGACGATGAAACCCTGAAGCTCGCGGAATCTATTTCCCTGGGATCATCGCCGATAGCCGCGGCGCTCGCCAAGAGGCTCATAAACAGGGGATCTGACGTTCCGTACGATTCTGGCCTAGAAATGGAGTCTATGGCAGCCGGCGTCCTCTACGGAACGGAGGACCTTAAGGAGGGCATATCAGCGATGCTACAGAAGAGGAAGCCTTCGTTCCAGGGTAAGTAAGAGAAGATGTACCTATCGTCAGCTCTCCTTCTATTTGGTATAGTAATATCCGCTGGCCTGTTCTTCTGGTCAGTATTCAAGCTTCTCTGGTATATGATTAAAATACCAGGGAAGCTCGAAGCTGGGAGGGTGAGGCCGAAGATATTGCTGAGGATATGGCTAGGAATAAGGAATATCCTTCTGCAGGGCAAGCTCTTCAAGGACATAAGCGGGGGCATAATGCACGCCCTCATGTTCTGGGGTTTCCTCGCTTTCGCCTCTTACTCCATAGACTTCTTCGCGACGGGAATAGATCCATCTTTTCACTTCTTCTTTTCGGGAATTTTGGAGGATATAATATTCTTCACCGTGGATATTTTTGCCCTCGTGGTTGCTGCAGATGTGGTTTATGCAGTTATAAGGCGGTGGGTTCTGAAAATAAAGAGGTACCGCGGCTACAGTGGCTTCGAGGCTGCATTCATCCTCTTCCTCGTTGAGGCACTGATGATAAGCTATCTATTCCTCTCGGCCCTAAGGATAGAAGGGTACACTCATGGCCTCCCCGGCGCTATAATGGAAAACTTACCACCATCTGTCACACCGGTCAGCCTTGCGCTCTCGAAGCTCATACCCCATATTTCCCGCAGCTTGGCAGTAAATATCTACTGGTCCCTCTACACGTTCCACGCTATAATATTTCTAACATTCCTGGCCTACATACCGATGTCGAAGCACCTCCACCTCCTCGCGGCCCCATTCAACGTCCTCCTCACCGAGGACAAACCGAGGGGTATGCTCCCCCAAATTGATTTTGAGAAGGAGACAAGGTTCGGTGCCACTGATCTCAGGGATTTCACCTGGAAGGATTACCTGGATTTCTATTCTTGCACGGAGTGCGGGAGGTGCACGGCAGCCTGCCCCGCGAACCTGACCGGGAAAACACTCTCGCCGAGGGACGTGATATGGGACCTGAGGAAGGCTCTGCTGAATCAGGGTGAGGAATTCAGGAGGACGGGGAATGGTGAGGCCCTTCAGCCTGTCATAGGCTCAACTATCAGGGAGGAGGATCTATGGTCCTGCACAACCTGCAGCGCGTGCGTCGAGGAGTGCCCTGTAATGATAAACCACGTGGATAAGATCGTGGATATGAGGAGATCCCTAGTTCTTAACAAGGGAAGCGCCCCGAAGGGTATCCTGGATGTTTACGGAAATCTGGAAGCTTACGGGAGCCCGTGGACGAACGATCCGTCTACAAGGGCGGCCTGGGCAGGGGGGCTGGAGGTGGTAGATCTTTCCAAGACTCCGGATGCGAAGTTCGAATACCTCTTCTGGGTCGGGTGTTCCGGCAGCTACGATCCCAGAAACCAGAACATATCCAGATCTCTTGTAAAAATTTTGAAGGAGGCGGGAATTTCATTCGCTATCCTCGGATCTGAGGAGAGGTGCACCGGTGACCCAGCAAGGAGGTCCGGGAACGAATACCTGGCCCAGACCCTGACCAGCCAGAACGTGGAGACATTCAAAAAGTTCGGGGTGAAGAAGGTTATAACGATATGCCCGCACTGCTTCAACACGTTCAAGAACGATTATTCCCCCTACTACAAGATGGAAGTGATACACCACACGGAATTCATAGAGAATCTCATAAGGGAAGGGAAAATCAAGCTGGAAAAGAAGGACCTTGGGAGGGTAACTTACCACGATTCCTGCTACCTAGCCAGGTATAACAGCGTGACTGATGCACCTAGGTTCGTTATAAAGAACATTTCTGATGATTTCGTTGAGATGGAGATGAATGGGAAGAAGGGACTCTGCTGCGGCGCCGGCGGTGCCAGGATGTGGATGGAGGAGAACGTTGGGACAAAGATCTCACACATGAGGATTGATCAGGCCAGTAAGGTAAACGCTAAAACAGTGGTGACGGCGTGCCCGTACTGCATGTCCATGCTTGACGATGCAAGGAAGGTTACGAACAGGGAAGATATGAATGTCCTTGACCTTGCGGAAGTAGTAGCATCCTCAATAGATTCCTCTGAACCTAGAGGTAACCCGTGATCTTCTGAACAGCTGCGTAAAGGTCCCCAACTATACCGTAGTCAGATTCCTGGAATATTGGTGCATTTTTATCTTTGTTCACAGATATCACTATCTTCGAGTCCCTCATTCCCGCTATATGCTGTATCTGTCCAGATATACCCAGCGCTATGTAGATCTTCGGCCTGACCTTCCTTCCGGAATACCCGACCTGCCTGTCCTCGCTAAGCCACTGGTAATCCAGGCACACGGGCCTCGAGCCTGCGATCTCAGCACCGATCTTCTTCGCGAACGGCTCTATCTGCTGGAGGCCCTCCTTCTTGCCCAGGCCCCTCCCAACCGAAACTATTATGTTAGCTTTCTCGAGGTCAACCTCCTTCGCCTTCTTCTGCTGCACAGATATTACTTTAACCTTCCCCTCACCTATCTCTATTTCCTCGGAGCTGGAAGCGGACCCGGAGGGTTTCTCCTCTGATATTCCGGGGAGGACAGTCAGGATCCTGGCGCTGCTCTCCTCCTCTATAACGACCTTCCCGCCGAGGCCGAACCTCTTCGTCCTGATACCTGAACCCGTGAAGTCTATTGAAAAGACCTCGGGAATTATCGCAGCATTTAGCTTAACGGAGATGAATGATGCTATGTCCCTACCCAGAGAGGTTGAAGAAACAAGGAGGTAATCAAAAATGTTCTTGAACTGCTGCTCCAAAATCGCGGATAACCCTTCCAAATTTGCCTTTCCTTTCAGGAATATGACCCTAGAAGCACCGTAATTCTTTACGGATTCATCTTTAACCGTAGTTACGATTGTTGTGCTCCCCTTCCCGTTCAGGAACGAGAGAATTTGCTTCGAGATATCTATATTGTCGCTAAAAACAAGGAAGTTCATTTTGCCACCTCCCTTATAACCTTCGCTACTTCCTGCGCACCCTTGTCGAGATCTTCGAAAATGATCCGCTTCCTCTCGCTCTTCGGGGCTATTCTTGATATAACCCTTATCCCGGATTCCTCCCTTACCTGGCTCTGCTCAATATTGATTTTCTTCCTTCCAGCCTGTATTATCTGCATCACAGGCGGGAACCTCGGTTCGTTTATCTCCTGCGTAACGCTCACCACAGCAGGTAGATCTGCCTCCATCTCAACGTTCTCAGCTTCGCCAGAACTCATGACCCTGACCTTCTGCCCGGAAAGTTCTACCTTAAGCGCGTTTGAAATGTACGGGATGTTCAGGATTGCGGATATCTTCCCGCCGATAAGACCTGACATGGAATCGGCAGACTGGTTCCCCAGTATTACGATGTCGTGAGGTATCTGGGATATCTTTGAAGCGAGAACTTTGGAAGTGAGGGAATAGTTCCCCTCCTGGTAACCAGTTATAACGTAACCCTCGTCAACACCCATGGCGTAGGCCTCCTTCATGACCTGGGTACCCTTTTCGTTGCCGAAAAGCACAGCAGTAACCTTCCCACCATTCTTCTCTTTCAAACGAACAGCCTCCTCAACGGCGTTCTTGCTGAGATTCTCGAACCTGTAGGGAACGCCTTCCAGAATAGGTTCACCGGTCGATTGATTCACCTTTACCAACTCTAGATCCGGTATCTGCTTAATCAGAACGACAATATTGTAGGGCATCTTCAATCCCCCGCGGTGATTCGCTGATTGAATATTACCCTTTCTGCTATATTCCGCGAGGAAATTTTAGCCTGCCTAAAGGAAAAAAAGCATCAATTAAATAGGTGAAGCTCATTGATATTATGATACCTATGAGTAGCCCTCCTAGAGATGTTTACATTGTTTATTACAAGAGGACAGCTTTTTCCAGATCTAAACCGACCGACCCGACGAAGGACGTTTTCAACAGCATAAGGATGGACGAGGCGATCGCATATCTCCTGAAGGATTCCGTCAAGGCCACGGGGATAAATCCAAGCCTGGTGAACGATGTTATCCTGGGTTCTGCCCTGCAGGTCGGGGAAAACTGGATGTACGGTGGCAGGCAGCCTGTTCTTCTGGCGGGTTTCCCTGTTGATGTTCCAGCAATGGCACTTGACAGGGCGTGTTCTTCCTCGCTGAACGCGATATCAATAGGCGCAATGGAGATAATGACAGGCAACTCCGATCTAGTTCTGGCGGGCGGATTCGAGCACATGACCCATGTTCCATTAGGCGACAATCCTTACGTCCAACCCAACCTCAAGCTCCTGCTGAGGCCAGAGTACATGAAGTATGATATGAAGACAGGCTTCTACATGGGCCTTACCGCTGAGAAGCTTGCCGCAGTGAAGGGTATAGGCAGGGAGGAGATGGATCTCTTCTCCCTGGAGAGCCACAGGCTCGCCTCAAGGGCCCTGGAAGAGGGATACTTCAAGGATGAAATACTCCCCCTCGAGGTAGAGACGCAGGGGGAGACGAAGGTGATCGACAGGGACCAGAGCATAAGGACTGATACTACCATTGAACAGATGAGGAAGCTCCCGCCGGCATTCAAGGAGGGGGGCCTGATAACTGCAGGGAATTCATCGCCCCTGAATGCTGGCGCATCCCTCGTGATGCTCGCTTCCGGTCAGAAGGTGAGGGAGCTGGGTCTCACTCCGCTCTCGAAGATCCTTTCGTTTGGGTGGGCTGCGGTGGATCCTTCAATAATGGGTGAGGGGCCTGTACCCGCCTCGAGATCAGCTCTCAGGAAGGCGGATCTGGATGTGGATGATATAGATCTTTGGGAGATCAACGAAGCGTTCGCCGTCGTCGTTCTCAACGCGATGAAGGAACTTGGAATAGAAAGGGATAAGGTGAACGCGAAGGGCGGTGCCATAGCGATAGGTCATCCGCTGGGCGCATCCGGCGCAAGGCTGGCTGGCACCCTTTCCAGGATTCTCAAGCAGAAGGGCAAGGACAGGGGTGTAGCGACGCTTTGCGTGGGCGGGGGGCAGGGCTACTCAATGGTTTTAGAGAGGGTGTGAACATGGATTTTGAACTTGATGATGACGTAAAACAGGCTGCAGCAAGGGCCAGGGAATTCGCAAACAAATACTTCACAGAAGAGCTAGCGGAACGCGCTGATAGGAATGAAGAATTTCCGACAGAGCTTGTCAATCTATCCAAGAGGGAGAAGATCCTGGATTACGCGAATCCCTGGAAGGTATTGGTATCTATAGAGGAGCTTGTCAGGAAGGACCCGGGCTTGGGTATTTCAGTCACAATATCCGCCTTCGGCTCAGAGGTTTTCCTCCTCTTCGGAAACGACGAGCAGAAGGAGAAATACCTGAAGAGCGTATTCAACGGCGATATCACACTAGGCCTCGCCGTGACGGAGGCCGGCGGCGGGTCGGATGTTGCAAACATAAAAACAGAGGCCAGGCTAGAGGGCGACCACTACGTTCTGAACGGGGGCAAGATGTTCATAAGCAACGGTCAGATAGCGGACTATTTCATAGTGCTAGCCAGAACATCTCCCCCTCCCTCCGAGGAGAAGAAACACCGGGGGATGAGCGTTTTCGTAGTTGATTCCAAGAGCCCTGGTTTCGTCGTGAACAAGCTGCACGGCAAGCTCGGTGTGAGGGCGACAAACACAGCGGAGCTGATATTCAACAACGTTGTCATTCCTAAAGATAACTTAATAGGGGAAGAAGGGAAGGGCTTCTACTACATTATGACGTTCTTCAACATAAGCAGGATATACGTCGCGGCCCAGGGTATAGGGATAGCGTCAGGTGCGCTGGACAGGCTCATAGAATTCGCCAAGGCAAGCGGAGACGGTGAGATGAGCGAGGGGATCCAGACTGCAATTGCGGAGATAGCAACCCGCATAGAGGCAACAAGGAACATAACGTACAAGGCCGCATCCTACCTGTTCAAATTCAACCCCAACCCTGTTGTCACGAGCATGGCGAAATACTACGCTGCAGACACCGCTGTTTTTGCAACCAGGAAGGCCATGGAGATCCTGTCATATCGGGGCCTGACCTCAGACATGGAGAGGTTCTTCAGGGACGCGAAGATCCTGGACATATGGGAGGGAACATCCGAGGTTGAAAAGTTAATAATAACGAGAATGATGCTCAAGGGGGGTGCATCCTGATGGAGGAAGAATATAGCATATTGGAAGGCGTTCTCAGGGACTTCGTCGCGAAGTACGTTGAAAACGCTTCTCTCAAGATAGAGAACGAGAATATCCCGAAGGAAATTATAGAGGCCTTGGCCGAGCAGGGTTACTTCTCCCTTGTCCCTCCCGACGGGGGAGAAACTGATATGAGGGCATACTCACTCGTGCTCAGGACCATAGCGAGGTCGTCGCCCTCCATCTCAGTGAAACTCCTCCTTAACAACGCCTTCATCTCTCTCTGCACAGGAAATTCGGCCGCAGATGATGTTTCGAAGGGCAGCAAAATGGGAACTGTAACATTTTCAGACGTGATCCTCCCCAGGGGGCAGAACGGCTCCCTGAAGATGGAGGGTGGGAAGATCACGGGGGAGAGGACATTCGTCTTAGGAAGCGACTCTGATTACATAATAACGCCGGTTGACTCCGGTGAGCTTGTTCTCGTAAAGTCCGGCTTCTCCAGGGTAAAGGAGCTCAGGAAGCTAGGGTTCAGGAGCATACCGTTCTCAACAGTAAAATTCTCAACGGAGAATTTCGAGGTCCTTGAAAAGAATGGTTTCGATATGATGGAGAAGGCGTACTACGATCTCTCGATACCGGTGGCATCCATAGCTCTCGGCATGACGGAGGCTGCCCTGGGCAAGGCCGTAGAATACGCAAAGGTGAGGGAGGCTTTCGATCACCATCTTAAAGATTTCCAACCGATAGCCTTCGACATCTCTGAACTATCGGCCCAGATGGGCCTGATTTCCTCGTATCTGTCCTCTCTATTAAAATCAAAGCCATCTCTGAGGGAAATCCTCTTCGCGAAGGAGCTGTCACTCAAGCTTGCAAAGGACGCGAGCAGGAGCTCACTCCAGGTGCACGGTGGCTACGGATACCTGGAGGACTTCGGTATAGAGAAGTTCTACAGGGATTCCATGGCACTTTCTGTTCTCCTGCACAACGAGGAAAAAGATATGAGAAGGCTCTCATCTGAGGTCTTCGGGGACAGGGCCGGGTTCGTCTGAGGCCTTTTCCCTCAGCTCCCTCCTCAGCACCTTCCCCACCATAGTCTTGGGAAGATCCTTCCTGAACTCCACGAACCTCGGTATCTTGAACTTTGCTATTTTTCCCTGGAAGAAGTCCTTTATCTCCTGTTCGGTGGCTGTTTCCCCGTCCTTCAGAACTACGAACGCCTTCACTACCTCTCCGTGTATTTCATCCCTAACACCAACAGCAGCAGCCTCCTTAACCTTTGGATTTTGGTAGAGGATCTCCTCCACCTCCCTGGGATAGACGTTGAACCCGCCCACTATGATAACGTCCTTCTTCCTGTCAACTATGTAGAAATAACCCTCCTCGTCCATCTTCGCGATGTCACCCGTGTAGAGCCAGTCGTCCCTCAATACGCCTCTAGTCTCTTCCTCGTTCTTGTAATAACCCTTCATGACCTGAGGTCCCTTGACAACGAGCTCGCCTTCCTCACCTATACCAAGCTCTTTTTCCCCGGTGGTTACATCAACGATCTTTGCCAAGGTAGACGGTACAGGAAGGCCTATGGACCCCGGCTTTATCTTTCCGAACAGGGGATTCACGTGCGTCACGGGAGAGGCCTCGGTGAGGCCGTAACCTTCCACTATGTGCCCTCCAGTGACCCTCTGCCACTTCTCTATTATTTCTACGGGGAGGGGGGCAGAACCGGATATGCAGAACTTAACTGATTTCATATCAACCTTATTCACGTTCTTGTTGAGCAGGATATTCGCGTAAAGCGTCGGGACCCCGGGGAAGAACGTTGGCCTATACTTCCCTATGAGCTTTATTATACCTTCAACATCTGGCTTCGGCTGCAATATCATGGTCCCGCCCATCTTAACCGGGAAATTCATTGCCACTGTCATCCCAAAAACATGGAAGAAGGGTATGACACTCAGCATGTTGTCCTTCCCGAATTCCATTCCCGGTAGTACGGAAATGGCCTGCGTAGTGTTGCAGACGAGGTTCCTGTTCGTCAGCATCGCACCCTTAGGTACGCCCGTGGTTCCGCCAGTATACTGGAGAACGGCAATATCATCATCGCCCACATCCTCGCTCTCCCCTGGAGCGTAGCTCTTAAATTCTGTGAATTTTTTCATACCTCCCGGTATCTTCACGAATTTCCCCTTGAACCTCCTCTGAACGTTGTATAGAAAATTGAGAGGGAATGAAAGGTAATCCTCTATCCTCGTTGCCACTACTGTTAGACCTGGAAATCTATTCTTTAATTGCGCGATCCTCGGGATAAGATCGTCAAGTATTATGAGCACCTTGGATTCCGAGTTGCCCAGTATATTATTTATCTCAACCTCGAAGTACGTTGGTGATATCTGAACAACAACGGCGCCTATCTTGTTTATTGCGTAGAACGCGATTACGTACTGCGGGCAGTTGGGTAGATCTATGGCTACCCTGTCCCCCTTCCCCACGCCCAGTGACCTCAGGAATGAGGCGAAGGAATCAACATCTCTCTTCAGATCCCTGTACCTGAGCTTAAAGTTGAAGAATATTAATGCATCCCTATCAGGTATTTTTTCAGCAGAATTCTTGAGGAAATCGTATGGCCTGGTCTCAGTGCACTCTATCTCGTACGGAACACCCTTGTCGTATGATTTCAACCAAATTCTCTCTTCTGGCATCTGCTGCATTGGATAAGTATTGAATCATCAATTAATAAATATATCGCTCTTTAGCCTAAGCAAAATCTTTATGCCCTTCTTCAATGAGTTTTGAAATGGAAGAGGAGAAGAGTCCTAAGGAGAGCGAATCAACAATATCTAGGGTCATGTTACCTCCAGATGCCAATGTCGCGGGGAATGTGTTCGGCGGGACAATTTTGAAGATGATAGATGAGATCTCGGGGATAGTTGCGACCAAGCACTGCAGGAGGAACTGCGTAACAGCTAACATAGACCACATAGATTTCGTATACCCGGTGCATATGGGCGATCTTCTAGAACTCAGGGGAAGGCTTAACTTCGTCGGGAACAGTTCCATGGAGGTTGGCGTCGAGGTCTTCGCTGAGAACCTGGAGACGGGGGATATAAATTTTACAGGCAGGGCGCTGGTGACACTCGTGGCCCTGGACGACAGCGGTAAACCGGTACCTGTTCCAAGGCTCAAGTTGGAGAACGATGAGGACAGGAAGCTCTTCAACGAGGGGCTTAAGAGATACGAAGAGAGGAAACAGAGGTTGAAGATGGCAAAGGAAGCAATATACAAGAGACCAAAGGCTTGAAGAATATTTTTAATGAAAAATATCAAAACAAGTTAAGCTGGCTTTCTAACTATCCTTATTTCCATTTTACGGAATATTTTGAAATTTGATGCCGTAATCGAAAGGTATTTCGTGGCATCCTTAAAGATTCAGAGACAATGCATCTTGATAACCAGAAAAGTTATTTTATATGAGAGGGATGCGAATGCATGGTTCATATCGGGATTCTTCGCAGGGAACATGGGTGATGGAAAATGCTACTTTTCGTCAATTTCAAATCCTACCCGGAGGCAACTGGCAGAGAAGCTATGCTCCTCATAAGGGAAATAGAGGAAAAGATCGGATACAGGGATGATATAGCTGTCGTCACGAATCCCTTGGATTCCCTGATAGATACTAGTATAAAGAAATACATTCAGAACGCTGAAGCAGTCGAACCGGGACCCATGACCGGCCACATACCCGTACCCCTGTTGAAAAAATACGGTTATTCAGGTGTTATGCTCAACCATTCGGAATTCAAGTTACCGCTAGAAAGCATAGGAAAAGCGGTAAGCATGAGCAAAAGCTACGGAATGAGAACGCTAGTCTGCGCAGCTGATATACAGGAACTGGAGAAGATCTCAGAATTCAGGCCAGATATGGTAGCTTACGAACCGCCGGAGCTTATAGGCGGGAATATATCTGTTTCTACCGCGAAACCAGAGATCATAAGGCAGGCCTCCCGCATCCTCGAAGGGAAGGGTATAAAACTGATCGTCGGGGCGGGGATAAAGGAAGGAAAAGACGTAAGGATGAGCAGGGAGCTCGGGGCAGATGGCGTCCTGGTTGCATCAGGAGTAGTTAAATCCAAGGAGCCAATAAAGGTTATAGAAGAACTGTTAAGAGAGGTATAACAGATGGATACATTCGACAGAAAGAAATACGCTGTTTCAGATATAAAGAGGGGAATAGCGATGATAGCAGCTTTTGTTGTCGCCGCGTTCCTGGGTTTCATGTCAGGACTTCTCCAGTCAATCCAGCCCGGGGCCGGGTTCATCGGCTGGATCATGCTGTTCGTTGTTCTTATTGTGGCTATTTACATAGTTTACAGATCTCCCCACGAAACGAAGAGGAATTCCGATTACCTGATTGCATTCTTCGTGGCGTTCCTATCCTTCATTGGGTTCTGGATCATCGCTCTCAATATTCCCCCCTGAGCCGCAAGGGATCCACGAACCTAGGGAGGGTGTGACTACCCTTTCCCTGACGACCTCCGGAATTTTCTTTAAATCATCACCCGAAATTATTATTATTTTGTTACGGATATCCTTAGATAACTTTATCTTGGGAATTATTTCGGCCATTGCCTCCCTTATATCCCTGACTTTCCTTTCCTTGAGAACCATAACCCTGTCGCCCCTTATGAACGGCATTCCAAATTTCGTCCCGGAACCCCACCTCTCCAGAAATGATAAAACGTTCCTGTTAGTAACTGGGGGGCCCTCGTGCAACATGCTCTCCCCAAGCACCGATGCCTCGGGGATCACAACAACGTAACCTTCCTTTTCAAGGAAAACTGAGGAATACAGTATTTTGAAACCCGCCGCCTCGAGCTCGCGGGAAAGAATTTCAGAAAATCTCCTCAGGTTTGGCAGGATCACCTCGGGGTTGCACTTGCCGCATCCGAAGCTTATCGCCACGGCCTCCTCCGGGATTGAAAACCTCCTCACCTCGGGGAATAGGAAATCACTCCACCTGTCCCAGGCGAAGCATTTTGAAGCCAAGATGAATGTTGCCACGTTCTCAATCGAAACGTTCGCAGCAGCGTTCCTCTCCGGATCAACAGGATCTATAACAACCATACTCGCGCCGTCAAACTTTTCTGAACTTTTGCCGACGCGTACCGGAATTCTCCATTTCCTCGACTCGAGAATAACATTTTCAAAGGTGGCAAAATGATATATAAGGAGCTCCGCGATGTATCCAGACATACCCCTTACAGAGGATTCTGCACCGTATACGCCTATACCCTTCATGAATTGCTTAAGTATCCTGGCCTCGTTTTTCATTTTCTCATCAAAATTCTTCTTAACAAATTCTACGTGCATCGGGGTCCTGTCAACTGCAGTCTTAAGATCTTTAGAGGAAGATGCCTTGTACCCTGGAACCAGGTCGATCTTGAAATTGTTCACTGGCACCGTAATATAAGGATGCTGGGTGTATTCCTCAACACCGTCCGGGAATTCTCTCCTGAGTAATGAGAGTATTTTACCAGGATCGAAAGGCTCTTTGAATAGAAGGAATATATCTGCATCCGATCCCTTTATATCTGTGCCCTTGGCTATGGACCCCCCCACGAAAACCTCGAAATCGATATTTTCCTTCCTAGCCAGGAACTCGAGCTTTGTCCTAATCTTCTCAATCTCCCTAACCTTTAACTTCCTATCTTCATCACTCTCCGTAATGCTCTCAATGATCCTGATCTTCAGCGCATCTATGTCAGTCATTTTCCCGAGATGATTGAAATTATTGCCTCTGCAGGCTTGTTACCGCTCTTCCTGAGAGCTTCGATGGCCTTTTCCCTAGAAACCCCTGTTTTCTGAACAACGAGGTTAACATCCTCCTCGTTAAAGCCTAGAGGCTGTGCCTCTACCTTTCCCTCCTGCTCCTCCCCACCCACTACCTGGTAAGTTTTCGTTCCCTGTATTTCCAGAATAGTGACCTGCGGATTCTTCACGGAAATTTTCCTGTCATCGAATATGAAATCTACCTGTCTTACGCCTGACATTTCACTCGATTTTATGCCAGCCTGCTGCATCATCCTTCTGAGCTGCCTCTCGTTGACCCTTCCGCCCAACATTGCCTCAATGATTTATCTGAAAGATAATACCTTTGCCCATATTTTTATTATTTATATATTTTAATAATTTATATTCATTAATTAAAGATTAAATATTAAGAAAATGATATATGTCCGACGCCAATACAGGAGAAAGATGTTTTATGTCAGATTTACCTGACCAGGCGAGAATCACTGTTAGGCTCTCCGCTTCCTCCCTGGAGAAGATAGACGAACTTATATCCCAGGGGAAGTACAAAAATATATCTGAATTCATAAGGGAGGCCATAGAATCTCACCTTGAGGAATTGACGAGCACCGGTCCCTCCAAGAAGATGACACTCAGGCTTCCGAGGAACGAGGTGGAGAATATAGACCAGATCGTTAACAGGGGCATGGCGGTCGACGGGGAGGACCTCATAAGGACTGCAGTTAGGGATTACATCAGGGAGAAAATAAAGGAGCTCCAGAAGGAGCAGATGACAAAGGCTACCAGCAATGGTTAAGTCCGGTCGGAAAGATGGAACGGTGATCGGGGTTGGTCACCTCGGAACTGCAATCGCATCGCATTTTTCCGGTAGCATGAATACTGTAGGTTTCATATACGACGAAAATTTTTTAGATCAGTACAAGGTTGATGCAATACTTCAGCTAAAATCTTTCAACGGTTATTCCCAAAACATGGATGAGACGTTGAGTAGAGAGAGGGATAATATCCTGGAGTACATATCGGGAAGGCTCGTATTCATAATAACACAGCAGGAGGGGAGATTTCAGGAATCTATTCTTAAGCCTCTGACCGATGTTGAGAGGAGCACGGGGGCATTCGTAGCCCTCTTCCTCGTTGCACCGATGGGGAGTGACGGGAGGAGTGGCGCAGCTAGAATTAAAGCTGTCCTCCAGGACATAGATATGTTTGAAACTGTGGATTCCGAGCTGATCCTCGCACAGATAGCGGGAGGCAGGGTCGCTGATATGAATAGCATTCTCTATAAATATATAAAAGATAGAATTTCAGGTATATCCGCTATATCCGAGAACTCCACCGCCCTCGGGATATCGATTCACGATATAAAGATGTACACAGCCCTCTACGGCCCGCTTAAACTCTTCACGTTCAATTACAGTTACGTGAATTTCAGCATTGCGGAGAGGGACATCTTCCAGGTCCTGAGCCAGATTCAGAGGGATCGCATAAAAAGAGTTTACATGTTTTTGGAGATAGGGGAGGAGGTCGATTCCGGGGACCTGATAGCATTCACGAGGAGGGTCAAGAACAGGCTCGGCCTCATAGACTTCAGGCAGGGTTTTATTCATGCTAAAGAGGGTTTCGGACTGATCATTCTCGTGTTCGGCGCTTAACGTTAAATATTCTCGTTTTATGCTAGGGGAATGAGGTACCTCGCAAGGAGGTTCGGCCACTATTACGGTTTCGACATACCGGCGGTAATTTCCCCCGGTGATATGAGGATAGGGAAACAGGATATATCGAGCAGGAGGGAGATAGCGTATTCAAAAGGTAACGTGATCACTCTCAACAGAGTCAACAGGCTAAATTCCAGGGATATCGTTGATACAGTCATGAAAGTAAGGGTTTCTAATCCTGAGAGTTTAATTTACCTCCCTGCCCTCGGTCTCCCGTACGATTACCCTGCCCTCTTTTACATAGGCGTTGACATTCTTGATGATTCCAGGATTACGCTCCTGGGTGATTCTAGATGCATTAGCGAGTTCGGGGTTTACGAATCCGAGGGATGCAAACGAAAAAATATGGCTGAAAAGGATAGAATTATGGATCTCGTTAAAATCTCCCTTGAAAATGGGAGGTTCAGGGAACTAGTTGAAAATTATTCCATAACTAGCTTTTCAAAGGAAATCTTGAGAATAGCGGACATGGATTACTACAACATCATGGATAAATTCATGGACCTTAGGGAGAGGAAGATATATGCGAACTCAGTGGAATCAATCCGCAGGCCGGAGGTCGTGAATTTCAGGGAGAGGGTCAAGACCCTGGGGCAGACAGCTGAAAACCTCCTTCTCATACCTTGCTCAGCGGTGAAGCCGTATTCAAGATCGAAGACGCACAGAATTCTCCACTCCCTTATAAAGGAATTTTTGCCCGGAATTCAGGAGGTCATAGTGACTAGCCCCCTAGGTCTCGTGCCGAGGGAGATAGAATTCCTATTCCCTGCCGCGTATTATGATATACCGGTCACGGGTCACTGGTACGGCGAGGAGAGGGAGATTCTATTAAACATAGGAAAGGATTTCTTTTCTGGGAAGAAGTACAGAAACGTGTTCTTCATCCTCCCGAGGGGGGAATCAGAGATAAAGAACATATTAGGTGAGGCGGAGGGGATAGAGGGAAACCTGAACCTGGAGAACGCGGAAAAGCTCAGGGAGATCCTCGAGGAGAGGGGAATAAAAGGGAATGGGAAAGAGAAGCAGAGGAGGGGAATTTCGAACATTGTGAAATTTCTATACTCCGTGCAACTAGATCACGTGGAAATTGAAACTAGAGACGAGGGGAATAGAAAAATAGTAAATTACAGGGGCGAAAAATTCGCTAAAATCACGGACAACGGGGTGAAGATGATGCCTGGCCTCGCCGAATTCCTTAAATCCAGGGGTTTAAGGGTAGTGGATGTAGAAGGGGTATTCAGGGGGGACAACGTTTTCATCCCCGGTATAAAGAGTATGTCAGAAGATGTAAGACCGGGGATGGATGTCGTCCTTGTATCCGAGGGCAGCGTTGTCGGCAGAGGGATATCTGAGATAGCATCCTTAGATCTAAAAGTGGAAAAGAAAGGTCTTGGGATAAGGGATGTTTCATACTTTTAGAGTGAGAATAGATTTATGAGTCTGCCCAGGTAGCTCTCGTCCTTCACTTCTCTTTTTAAATCCTTTTTAAGCTTCTCCTTGGGATAAGAGAACCTTTTAAACTCGAATGAATCTTTGGAAGAATCGTATATAGCGTAGGAAGGCAGCGAGTTCCCGTCCCTTGGCTGCCCTGCCGATCCTGGGTTTATCACTGCGTTCCCCTTATAGTTAATGAAAAACTGGTAGTGCGTGTGGCCAACGATGAAGTAACCGGAGTCAGGTGAAAACCTTCCGGGCTGGATCAAAGACCTCTCGCTCAGGTTCCACGGAAACAGGTATCCGTAGAGGGGATCTGATGGGGAGCCGTGGCAGAGGTGGAATTCCCTCCCATCAATATCTATGTCAAGGCTTACAGGCAGAGATTTAAGATACTCTACATCCTCCTTTCCTATCATCCTCATCGTTATGTTTTCCCTTGTATATACGGAGATATCGTGATTTTCCTGTGAGCAGAGGCAGTCCTTGCCGAACGCGGCCGCATAGTCGTGGTTCCCGGAAATCACGTGCTTTGAAACGTTCCTGACAATATCTATAGTTTCTGCCGGGGCGGTCCCGTAGTCTACTATATCACCGAGGAATATGGCCTGATCAAAATTCTCCCCCGCCAGCAGAGTTTTGAGCGCGTATATGTTCGCGTGGATATCGCTGAATATCAGTACCTTCATATGTGACGATTCAATCGTCGTATAAAGATTTGCATTAAATATCCGAATGAAATAACAAGGAGTGTTCCCGCTGTTTGCTCTACTAGCGAGGATCAGGGAGAAGCTGAAAGGTGCGATGTTCTCCTCAATTATCTCCACGACGATAATAGTGATCTACGGCACATTTTCCGAATATTTTATTGAAAAGGGAGCTGAGGGCACAGGAGTTCATTCGCTCTTCGACAGCTTCTGGTGGGTGATGCAGACCGTGACAACAGTTGGTTACGGAGACACGCCCATAGTGAGCTTCTGGGGGAGGATCAACGCTGTCGCGGTCATGCTCCTAGGCATCGGAAGCCTTGGCGTGCTGCTTGCATCTATAGGAGCAAACCTCGTGGACGTGAGCATAAGGAAGAGACTCGGTGAGGTGAGGATAAGGATGAGGGATCATGTGATAATATGCAACCTGGCGGAGGGGCTCGACGACCTCGTATTAAATTTAAACAGGGAAGAACTGGATATAGCAATACTGGCAGATGCGGACCCGAAGATTTCAAAGGGGAAATACGCATACGTCCACGGTAGCTGCACATCTGAAGAAGATCTCAGGAAGGCTGGCATAGATTCAGCCTCAAAGATAATAATTCTGCCCGGGGGGAACGGTGACCCTAACTCAATTGACGCAAAGGTAATCCTGACATCAATGATAGCGAAGAAGGCCAGGAACGATTCTTATGTTATAGTGGAGCTTTTGAAAGGGGAAAACGCTGAACATGCGAGGATGGCTGGCGCTGATGAAGTTGTTATTAAGGGTTCCATGTCCACACTGATGCTTGCGAGCGCAGTCTCATCCCCGGGGGTCAGCAGGGTATTTTACGAGCTTCTCAGGGGTGAGGACGGTTACAGAATTCGAGAATATCCCGTTGAAATGAATATGAAGGGGAAGAAGTGCAGGGAATTCTACGAATCCTTTGAGAAGGAGGGCCGTGTTGTCCTCGGTTTCCGCTCTGGCGATACAGTGAAGCTGAGGCCAGACCCAGAATCAAGCATCCAGTGGGACTTCTCAATAGTTATGGAGGAGAGGGGAAGAGAGGACTGATGGCTCATTTTCAACGACTGGAACTAGAAAAAATTTATAAATTACCCAGTCATCCCATTGATATCAAGGGGTAGATAGGTTGGCTAAGTACGTATTGGTATCAGATAACACGCTTATGTACGGTTACAGGGATTTTCCTCTTCTCGATTTTCTCCCGTGCGCACCTGTGTCCAAGGTACCCGCGCCTGTGTTCAACTTCCTTAAGGGCCCTCCCTACCCGAGTTTACCAGACGGGCAGCCCCTTTACAGCACATACGCTGTGAGAAAGGTCGAGGCATCGCTACTCAGGCAGAACAGGAGGGAGGATGTTTACGTTGCAAGCAACGAAAACCTGGAGAGCGCGATAAAGGACGACACGGAGGTCATAGGGGTCAGCACCATGGACCCTCTTGGCCTCGGGCCGACAACAATGTCTTACTATGTGCTCTTCGGTGGCAACCCTTACGCCTGGGTGAGGAAAGAGTGGGAGCTCCTGATCTCGAGGATAAATGCTGCCAGAAGGGGGAAGAAGGCAAAACTCCTCGTCGGTGGCCCCGGTGTCCTGGAGTTCTTCCAGATGAGGGAGGAACTGGACAGGGAGGGGATTGACTACGCTTTCAGCGGCGAGGCGGACGACATTCTCCCCGAGCTTTTCGAGCAGGTAGCTACAGGCAACATCGACGGGAGAATGTTCTACCATGGATACACGGAATATGACGACAAATTCAAGAGGAATTACAAGAGTGACGACAAAATACTTTCAAGGGCTATGACCGGCAAGCTTTACCCGAAGCTGGAAGAAATTCCAACTATTGTGAATCCCTCTGTTAAGGGAATGATAGAAGTCATGAGGGGCTGCGGCATAGGATGCGACTTCTGCGAGGTGACATTGCGACCTTTAAGGTACTACACGAAGGAAATGATCGATAGCGAGATTGAAGTGAATTTGAAAAAGGGCAAGAACAGTCACGTCTGGGTCCACTCTGACGATATCTGGGGCTACAAGCACGACAATTTCTTCAGACCCAACGAGGATGCCCTTATAGAATTATTTTCGAACATAATTAATACGCCCGGTGTTTCGGGTACTAATCCAACGCACGGTAGGATATCCATACCTTCTGGATATCCTGAAATGATGGACAAACTCTCTAAGATTATGAAAGCTGGCCCGGATAACTGGATAGGTATACAGACCGGTCTCGAAACAGGAAGCGAGATCCTGGCAAAGAAGCACATGCCGAACAAGACCATGCCGCTAAGAATAGGCGTCGATGGTAGCTGGGAGGAGATAGTCTGGCAGGGAGTCTACAACGAAACTAAATACTACTGGAGGTCCGCATTCACATTGCAGGTAGGACAACCGGATGAGACCGAGGAAGATCTGTGGGATACCGTTGCGATGGTCAATAGGCTCAGCAATTCGAAGCTCGACGATGGTAGGGATTTCGAGTTCACTGTGACCCCGTTGCAGAACGTTCCTATGGGGAGGATATCGTCGAACAAACTAAACGCGGATATGCTGAACGAAGCTGAGCTAGCAGTTTACTACGCGTCTTACAGGCATCTTGCAAAGATGGCCTCGAGGAGGAGCGGGGAAGCCTCCGGGAACATAGCAATCAGGGCAGGGACTGGAGCGATAATACATTTCGGCGGTTATTTGATGATGAAAGTTGTAGAAGACATAGCAAAGAAGCGCGGTGTTAACATATCGAAGGTGAAGAACTACGGTCTCGAATACAGGAGGGAGTTCACTTCCCTGAGTTCCCTGGCCCATGCATAAACGCGAAATGCTTTTGTCTCTGGTACCAGAATCTCCTTTTTGTCACAATGCTTTAAAAAAGCCAAATATTTATGTCCTGAAAAGAATAACCATCACTGGGCCCGTAGCTTAGCCAGGTAGAGCGACCGGCTCTTAACCAGTAGGCCAGGGGTTCAAATCCCCTCGGGCCCGT
>JAVYSX010000010.1:0-38959 GCA_038728965.1 Thermoplasmatales archaeon
TTTTTTGGTCTTATATATATCCCCTCTATAGATATGGGCTTGTCCGGATTTGAACCGGAGTCTTCGACTCCCGAAGCCGAAAGGATTGACCAATCTACCCCACAAGCCCTAGATCTCTTTATTTCAAAGCATTTAAAAACATTTACTTAATAACTTTCAGGTGAACAATACCGTGGACGAAATTTCAGAATCGATAATGTTCAACATCTCTGGAGAAATAGTGATGTCGAATGATCCTGGCAAGACAATAAAAAAGTGGAGAGAGGAGTTCAACATCACTCAGAAGGAGCTTTCAAGCAAAATGCATGTGAACACATCTGTGATCAGCGACTACGAAACAGGAAGACGGAAGTCTCCAGGCTCTCAGTTCATCAGAAGTCTTGTTCGTGCAATGCTTGAGATAGATGAAGAAAGGGGGAGCCCTGTGAGGTTGAAATACTCCCTCGGCACAGATAGCGCTGTCATTCTTGATATTAAGGAATTTTTCTATGATGTGGAACTTGGAAAATTCATAAGGTTGATACACGGAACCCTTGTAAGCAAGATTGATGTGGAAAGGAGCATCAGGGGGTACACCATTCTTGATTCAGTCAATGCTATTTTGAAACTGACATCCTTTGACTATTTCAAGGTATACGGATGGACCACAGAGAGGGCTCTTTTCTTCACGAATGTAGAGTTCGGGCGGTCACCCATGATAGCCGTCAGGGTGCACCCTATCAAGCCTGCTGTCGTAGTCTACATACAACCCAAGAGAGTGGACCCGCTCGCTGTGAAACTGGCCGAGATAGAAAGGATACCCTTGATAACCACGGATATCTCCGCCCAGGAAATAAAAGAGAAGCTCAAGGAGATTTAGGTGAGGAGTTTGTTCAGATACCAGTCCAGGGTGAAGGGAATAAGATCCGAATAGGATTGCCCGGTTCCAATGAAAAGTATGGGTTTCTTCGTTTCTGCAAGCAGAGAAATAATGCTGCCTCCCTTTGCATCCGAATCTATCTTTGTAACTATATAACCATCAATCCCAACAGCCTCATCGAAGAGTTTAGCTTGGTTCAATACGTCAGCCCCGGCCAGCGAATCCACAGTGAGAATTGTGAAATCCGGTGACGAAACCCTCTTTATCTTCTTCATTTCTTCCAGCAGATTCTTGTTTGTTTGCATTCTGCCTGCAGTGTCTATGAGGACAACTGAATTCCGGAATTTTGATGCGTGTTTGACCGCATCAAATGCAACTGCGGCCGGGTCGCCCTTTGCCTGGTGTTTCATTACTTTCACCCCAACCTTTTCCCCGTGTATTGCGATCTGTTCGATAGCCCCGGCCCGAAAGGTATCAGATGCAGCTATCACAACATACTTTCCCCTTGACTTGAATAAGTCAGCAAGCTTTGCTATGGTGGTTGTCTTCCCGGTCCCATTCATCCCGACGAAAAGGATCACGAACGGCGATTTCCTTTCTGCCAGCGCAAAAATATCCGTGCCAGGAACGGAAGCAACCTCATTTATCGTTTCCCTAATGGCATCTCTCAGAACGGCGGATCTGTTCCCCCTCAATTTGACCTTCCCCTCCCTTATCTTACCGCGGATTTTATCTGATATTAAATCAGCAACTGGAAGCACAACATCCGCCTGAATTAGAGATATCTTGATATTGGAAGAAATATCGTCGGGATCCCTCATGGAAGCTGCGCCTGAAATGAAATCCCCCTCGTTAGAAACCTCCTTGGGTCCTATTCCGAGCAGCTCCTTTAGTTTTTCAAACATCTCCTCACTTCTTAGGCAGATTGTTCAGATATCCCTCCAACTGGGCGTATCTTCTCTGCAGATCCGCCTCAAGGTTGCTATTCTTCTCAATCGCGTTAGTAACATCATTCCTTCTTTCTTCTATTATTTTCAGGGCATCGCCCACTGTAGCCTTCTCGTAGGCGTTCGATCCCAGGCTCACTAGGACCCTCTCCCTATTCTTTATTTCGGCCTCCACGTACAGCCCCCTTCCGATCGGTATCATAGATATCCCCTCAACCTTATCTATATTCTTCAGGAATTCCACCGTGACCAGGAGATCCTGAAGAAGCTGTGTCAGTGACTTGTTCCTCTCCTCTATCTCCTCCATTTGTTCCCTTATTACCTCCATGCTGTACGCTATCTCATTAATTCTTGAATCCTGCGACATCTCAATTACCCCCGAATTTTTTCTTTGATATAGTCAGAGACTCAATCCCGGGCATCTTCTCCCCAGCTAGAAAACTTATCAGGGCCCCACCACCCGTGGATATGTGCTGTATGTTCTTATCAGTTACACCCAGGCGCTCCAGAGCAGCAATGGTATGCCCTCCCCCGGCAACCTTGTACCCTCCTGACTTTGCAACAGCCATGAAAATTTCCTCTGTACCGGAGGCATAATCACCAAGCTCAAAAACACCCATGGGGCCGTTTAACATTATGGCACTCGACTCCTTTATGGCAGTGACGTAATTTGCTATTGTGTCTACGCCTATATCCATCGCCGGAATATCCCTCCTGAAGTCTGAAACGGTGTAATGCCTTGGCTTTCCGTTATCGTTACCTACAAAGTCAACGGGCATCATTACCTTCTCCCCGTGGCGCTCAAGTATTTCCTGTGCCTTTCTAACTGAGATCTCGTAGTTTCCCACCTCTTTTTTAAGAACCTCTTCATTTTTCTTCCCCATATCTAGGCCACTTGCCATGAGGAATATGTGACCAACCAGGCCCCCGGTGGCCACCATATCAACTTTACCTTCTCTAAGCATCCTATCTATTATTTTGATTGAGTCGTCCGCCTTTGAGCCGCCGAAAATACCGATCCTTTTACCTTCCTCGATGGAATAGAATCTCTCTATTCCCGCTACCTCGGCCTCCATCAGCTTTCCGGCGATGTTCGGTATGAGTCTGCTGAACCCGACGAGTGTGACATTGCTCCTGTGAGCTGCTGCAAAAGCATCGTTGACGAAATAATCAGCGTGACTTGATAGATTCCTAACTATATGCGTTTTCTCTATCACATCTAAATTTTCATCCGCCAGCACAACCTCCTCAGAATAGAACCTGGTATTTTCCAGCATGATAATTTCGCCAGTTCTGGAGGAGTCTATAGCGTCGAGAACATTCTCCTCGAAAAGTCCAGGAACGAATTTGACTTTCTTCCCGGTGATGTTGGAAAGGTGTGAAGCATGTGCCTTCAGACTTATAAAATCATCCTTCCCTGGCCTGCTTTGGTGTGCGAGTATAACAACCTTGGAATTAGCTAAGGAATCAATAGTAGTGATGTGGGCCCTGAATCTTGCGTCGTCTAGGATGCTTCCAGTCCTGGGATCTATAGGAGAGTTGATATCAAGCCTCAGGAGGACAGTCTTGCCATTCAGATTGAAGTCGCCGATAGTGAAGAATGGGAGAATGCTCATAACACCTGATTTTCTAGTTGCTTAAATCAGTTTCTGACGGCATATATTTTTTACCCTTTATGAAAACAGCCCTTATCAGATCCTCTCCAAACTTGTACCCTATATTTCTGAAGTTCCCCCTAGTCAGAATTATGTTCGCCTCCTTACCTGTGTGGATACTGCCGGTATTTCTGGAAATGGAGAGAGAATAGCTTGAGTTTAAAGTCGCCATGTTCAGCAGGTTCTCGAGCGTCATTTTTGTCATCTGTCTAGCGATGGAAATGACGAAAAGGAATGAGGTCAGATAGGTATTTGGGGACGAATCTGATCCAATTGAAATAATAATTCCCCCATCCTTGAGGGAATTGAATATGCTCACGCTCTTTCCCATAGTTAGCGCTGTAAATGGGAGTAGCGTGACAGCGCTTTCGATTTCGCTTATTTCGCCCTCAGAGGTTTCAACCATGTGATCCATTGACGCGATTCTCAGGCCCCTCAATTTGGATACACCACCCAAGTTCCTAATCTCGTTTAGGTGAACTCTCCCAGTTATCCCAATGGAATTAGCAAACTCTATTGCCTTGAGGGCAAAATCTGGAGTAAATGCGCCGTCGTCTACGAAAACATCCACGTAGTCTATCCTCTTTCTGAATTCATCAATCATATCTATAAAATCCCTAATGAAGGTTCCCTCGCTTGAACCGCGAGGCGGAACGTGGGCGAGGAGGGTTTTCTTTATCGTTATATTGAGGTCACGCTCGAGCCTCTCCAAAACCTTGAGGCTTTTATCTTCAGTTTCTAGGTCCAGACCGTACCCTGTTTTGCACTCCAGAGCGGATGTACCGTTCATCATCATGCCAATGATCCTCTCTTTTGTATAGAGATATAGACTATCGATATCGCAGGATCTTGTGGAAGATACAGTGCTGTATATTCCCCCACCGGCTTTGAGAATTCCGTCATAGCCTAGGCTCTTTTTCAGATCCACCTCGTTCTCTCTTGAACCACAAAAGACAAGGTGAGTATGCGGGTCAGTGAAGGCAGGTATGGCCCAGTCGTTCGAGTTACCCTCCTCAGAACTGGGTTGAATACCGGTAATTGTTCCATTGTGAATCTCTATATCCTGATTGGTCAATATATCCAACGAGTCCAGCTCATTGCCAACTACGTACTCTCTCTCTGGCGGGGTAGCTATATTCACATTCTTTATGATCATTTCATATAAAGATCCTTGTAACAGGAATCTGCTGCTATGGCGCCATCCGATGCTGCAACAATAATCTGCGCGAATGACCCTGCGACATCGCCAGCCGCATATACCCTCTCTACGTTAGTCCTCATATTTCTGTCAACCTTTATGAAACCACGCTCGTTTAACTCAACACCTATAGATTTTGCAAGCTCTGACTGTGGTGAAAGGCCAACGTATATGAATATACCGTCAAATTCCTCCTTGTATTCCACTCCCGTGGTCCTATCCTTGAACTTTACGATTTTAGATAATTTATCGTCTCCCGATATCTCTGTAACCTGTACATTTTTCCTGTACACTATACCCATCGATTCTATCTGCTTAACATACGCATCCTCGCACATGTATTTTGGCATGAATTCGAATATTTTTACCTCTGACACTATGTTCTTCAGAGAAATAGCTGCAATTGCCCCTGAATTACCTCCCCCTATGACAAGAACCTTCCTGTCTTTATAGAGCCAGCCATCGCAGGTACTGCAGTAAGATACTCCGTGACCGTAGAATTTATCTTCACCAGGAACGCCGAGATGCTTATGCTTTGTGCCAGTTGCAAACACGATCGCCCTGGAAGTAAACTCACCTTTCTCCGTACTAACGTGGAATTTTTCTCCTTTCCTTATTGAATTAACCTTTGTGTTTTCAATTACCTTGGTATAGTTTTTAGCATGCTCTACGAAAGATTTTGCAAGGTCCGTGCCCCGTATAGCTGTAAACCCTAGGTAATTTTCCACGAGGGGGGCCTCCAGAGTAAGACCTCCCGCAACGGAGCCGTCTATTACTATATTGGAGACCCCGGCCCTCGAGGCATAAATAGCCGCAGATAGTCCGGCAGCCCCCGCACCTATTACTATTAGGTCGAAATCGCGTTTATCTATCTGCTGTTCTTCCTCTCCCATTACGAATTGCACTGAATCGCCCCGTCACATAGGCGGCATTCCGCCCATGCCCTCAGGCCCGCCACCCATCCCTGGCGATCCTCCGCCAGGCGGGGTCTCGCCCTTTGACTTTTTGGATGATATCACATCATCTATTCTTAGTATCATTGTTGCAACTTCCGTAGCGCTTTCTATGGCGTGTGACTTTACCCTTGTTGGTTCAATCACGTTCTTTTTCAGTAGATCGGAGACTGTTCCAGAGATAGCGTCAACACCTATTCCCCTGCTTCCCTTCTGATGCTCAGATCTTAACTTGAGCAGGGAATCGATGGGATCCATACCAGCATTTTCTGCAAGGGTCCTCGGTACGATTTCCAGAGCGTTAGCGAACATCTCTATTGCCAGCTGTTCCCTCCCCCCCACACTCGGTGCGTATTTTCTTAGCTGATATGCAAGTTCGGCCTCCACAGCTCCACCTCCAATCACGAAGGACTGATCTTCAATTGCAACTCCGACGACTTTTAGCGCATCGTGGAGAGCTCTCTCAACCTCGTCAATTGTATGCTGTGTGCCCCCCCTTATAAGGATGGAAACAGATTTCGGATACTTGCAGCCTGTTATAAATGTCAGCCTATCATCACCGATCTTCCTTTCCTCGGTCTTTTCAGCTGTGCCAAGGTCATTTGGTGATAGGTCGTCAAGGCTCGTTACTATCCGTCCTGCTGTTGCCCTCGCCAATTTTTCCATATCGCTCTTCTTTACCCTTCTGACCGCGTATATACCTTCCTTCTGGAGGAAGTGCTGGGCCAGATCGTCTATGCCCTTCTGGCTTATCAAAACGTTTGCGCCTGACTTCTTAACCTTCTCAACCATTGATCTGAACGTATCTTCTTCCTGGTCTAGGAACGCCTGAATCTTGCTGGGATCTGTAATCTGCACCTTGGCATCTATCTCTGTCTTCTTAATTTCGAGTCCAGAGTCCAGGAGCGCAATCTTGCAGCCCTTAACCTCGACCGGCATTCTGGGGTGAACTTTTTCCTTGTCTATGACTATGCCGTCTATGAGTTCAGTATCCGTGATCCCTCCACCAATTTTCTTCTGAACCAGGATATTATCTACATCTACAACCCTCTTTCCATCCCTCTCCTCCACTATGCTCTTCACGGCCTTAACAGCGATACCTGCTAGGAAATCTGTAACGCCACCTACGTTTTTACCTGTCATCGCCGTCTTCGCTATGTTTTTTAGCATTTCGTCATCAATTTTCTTTTCTGAGATGCTTGAAAGAATCTCTATAGATTTGTTAGCAGCCATCTTGTAGCCATTCGCTATAATTGTTGGATGGACATTCTGGTCCAGAAGAACTTCCGCCTGCTTTAGAAGTTCCCCAGCAAGAACAACGGCTGTTGTCGTACCGTCACCAACTTCCTGATCCTGACCCTTAGCTATCTCAACGATCATTTTAGCTGTAGGATGATCGACATCCATCTGCTTCATTATTGTTGCACCATCATTTGAGATTGTTATGTCCCCGAGGGAGTCAACAAGCATCTTGTCCATTCCCTTGGGTCCTAGTGCAGATTTAACAGTATCAGCGATGGCCTTAGCGGCTTCTATATTATTCCTTTGCGCATCCTTACCAGATTCTCTAGTTGAACCCTCCTTCAAAACTAAGATTGGGATCTGTCCTGAAAGCATTTGAATTCACCCTAAAACGGTAATTCGTCCTTCTATATAAATATTAAATATTCTAGTCCCCCGTCAATCTCACATTTTAAATGATTCCACTAGTGTTTAATATCCTGAAGAACTCAAGCTTGAATGAGAAAATATCCATGCAGGCGGGAGATAAGCGGAGAACTAGTACAGGAGAAAATGAGGGAAATTTTCGGAAATGTGGTGAGGGACGGGAAGAGTTATGTTTCATCCTTATCAACGCTAACTGTCAGGGCCTCAGTCACCGGATCGAGGGAACTTATGGTTGAGACTAAAACATCGCCTTCACCCGATCAGGAGATGCTGGTTAAACTGTACAACAGATTTGTTGAAGAGGTGACTGGTTACTCTGCCAAAGAAAGGAAGAAGATGGTGTCAAAGATATGAATATGTCTGAAATATTCGAGGTAAAGAGTGCCTGCGTCGTAGGCGCCTCAAGGGAAAAGGGCAAAGTGGGTAACGTAATACTCAATAACCTTAAGAAGAGTTTCAAAGGTGACCTCATAGCTGTTAATCCCAGTGCTGAAGAAATAGAAGGTGTAAAATGCTACCCAAGTGTGGATTCCATCCCTGGGAGCGTGGATGTCGCTGTTATAGCGCTTCCTTCGGCCAAAACTTTGGATGCGATAAATGCCCTCTCCATTAAAGGGTGCAAATTCTGCATACCGGTTGCAGGAGGCTTTGGAGAGCAGGGAGAACCTGGGAAAAGGATGGAGGAGTATATGAAGAGCATAGCTTCAAAGTCCGGGATGAGAATAATTGGCCCGAATACCGTCGGCATTATAATACCTAGAATAGGGCTGAACACCGCACTGACGTCGGAAGAAAAGAGCGAGTTTCCGAAGAGGGGGAACATAGGATTCATTTCACAGAGCGGGGCACTGGGCTTATTGACTATGGATGAGTTTACGGATCTCGGCATCGGGGTTTCCGCTTTCTTCTCGTTGGGAAACGAAGCTGACGTGGGAGAAGCAGAGATGATCGAGGCTCTAGGATCTGATGCTGAAACGAGATCAATAGCAATATACCTGGAGAGGATATCAAATGTTAAATCCTTTCTTGAGAGATGCAGGGAAGTATCGAGAATCAAGGGAATAGTAGCAATCAAGGGTGGAAGGACAGAGGCAGGCAACAGGGCCACATCACTACACACGGGCTCAATAATGAAGACTGGTTTTTCCATTACCGGCATATTTCGCCAGTACGGAATTATTGAGGCTAACAACGAAGTAGAACTTCTGGATATTGCCTCAGCTCTGGCACTTTCCAGGCCAGTCAGGGGAAAGAGGATAGCTGTTGTCACATCAGCCGGTGGGGTTGGTGTTATAGCTTCGGATCTCCTAGAAAAATATGGATTCACGGTAAACAAACCTTCAGAGGAGCTGGCCAGGGAAATAAAGAGAAATATATCCCAAATAGGTTCTCCGTTTAATCCTATAGATATGACCGCTGAGGCAACAGATGATGAATATGAGGCCGTGATATCCTCTATAGGAAATTCAAATGAATACGACGGAATTTTGGCTTTCGTCCTCTTTCAGACGTTCGGCGTCACCGAAAGGATAATCGACTTTCTTTCAAAGTACGTAAAAGAGGGGAAGGTACCTATGGTAGTGGGGACGATAGGGGGGAAGTATTCGAGGGAAATGACGAGAAGACTTCTTGCGACTGGAGTGCCAACCTATCCGACTATTCAAAGGAGTGTGTCCGCCCTCGCAGCCCTGGCTGAAAGGGGGAGATATCTCAGGAGGTTCAAATAATGGCGACTGAGTTGGATTTCAAGATGAAGCTTGAAAATGAGGGGTTTTCACTCCCAAGGAGATTCCTGCTGAACTCACCGGAAGATTACGCAGGCAATTTCCCCGCTGTAGTCAAGGTGAGTTCTGAATCGGTATTGCACAAGACCGAGGCGGGCGCCGTCATTACGGATATCAGAAACAGAGAGGAACTCAGATCTGCATTTTCGAAGCTCTCGTCAAATTTCCCCGGCGAAAAAATATATGCGGAAGAGATGGCGCCAAAGGGAATAGAGGTAATGATAGGTCTCCTGAATGATCCCTTATTTGGGAAGATTATACTCTTTGGCCTTGGGGGATTCTATGCGGAACTCTTTAAGGATGTATCATTTAAGAGGCTCCCACTTAGCTATTTTGACGCAGAAGACCTGATAGACGAGGTGAGGTTCTCAGGCATTTTCAAAGGTTATAGAGGGCTTTCTGCAGACAGAGGTATGATCACTTCTCTCCTACTGAAGGTATCGAAACTGGCTCCAGATATACAGTTCAGCCAGGTAGACCTCAATCCAATATTCCTCTACAGAAGTTCCTATGTGATAGTGGATGCAAAGATTATCCCCTGATCCGGAAGGGAAAAGATTAAAACTTGGTATACTTAGCTAATTATGGAACTGAATCCCGTGGAGATTTTAAAGATAGTGGACCAGAATGAGATAAGGTACTTCTATTTCCAGTTCACCGATATAAGGGGAACGCCCAAATCGGTGATGATTCCCAGAAACAGGCTCCAAAGGGTTCTCGAGGAAGGAGTTCTGTTTGACGGTTCCTCTGTTCTGGGTTACGCAACTATAGAAGAAAGCGATATGAGGGCTTTCCCCGACTACGACTCATTTGAAATCCTCCCGTGGGCAATTGATGGCGGAAAGGCCGCTAGGTTAGTCTGCTCAATCGTGACACCAGAGGGAAAGCCTTTCATGGGGGATCCGAGGTATATATTGCAGAAGCAGCTTGAAAAGCTTCACAGCAGGGATATGGAATTTTTCGTTGGGCCCGAATTCGAATTCTTTCTCCTGGAGCAGAAGGACGGGAAATATGTACCCCACGATTCAGGCGGTTATTTCACATTCGGCCCTCTGGATAAGGGGGAACTAGTTAAAAAGGAGATCCTGAATTACCTAGAAATACTTGGATATCAACCTGAAGCTGCCCATCACGAGGTCTCGCCCGGTCAGCACGAAATTGACCTTAGGTACGCACCTGCTCTGGCGATGGCCGATAGAATAATTACGATGAGGACTGCAATAAAGACCGTAGCAGCAAAATTTGGTCTATACGCAACATTCATGCCGAAGCCGTTCTACGGAATTAACGGCACTGGAATGCACATACACCAAAGCATTATGACCCCATCTGAGGATAGGAATTTCTTCTGGGATCAAAACGACAAAAACGGTCTTTCTGATTTTGCCTACCATTATCTCGCAGGGGTTTTGAAGCACAGCGTGGAGATATCTTCAATAATTGCGTCCTGGGTGAATTCTTATAAGAGGCTGGTTCCGGGTTATGAGGCTCCGGTTTACATAGCGTGGGGAAGAAGAAACAGATCGGCCATGATAAGGCTACCGGCTGGAGACGGGGTAAAGAAGAGATTAGAATTCAGGGCGCCAGACTCATCCGGGAATCCGTACCTTCAATTTGCTGTTATCCTCGGCGCTGGACTTGACGGCGTGGACAAAAAATTAAAATGCCCGGAACCCGTAGAGCAGGACATATTCAAGCTAACGCCAAAGGAGAGGGAGGAAATGCAAATAGATCAGCTTCCTGAATCCCTCGGAGAGGCGCTACACCACCTGAGGAACAGCACTCTTATGATGGATATCCTTGGGGAACACATATACAAGAATTTCCTGTTTATAAAGCAAAAGGAGTGGGACGATTTCAGATCCTTCGTTACTGACTGGGAGATAAACAATCTACTTCCAATACTCTGAAGTCATTGATAAGTGTTATTTACGTAGGGAACATCCGGTGTTAGGGCTCGTGGTCTAGAGGTTATGACGTCGCCCTTACAAGGCGGAGACCGCCGGTTCGAATCCGGCCGGGCCCATCTTGAGGCTTTCCTAGAATACCAGCGGCCCGTCAGAAACCGTGTCGGATATCCGATTGTCACTCAGAGGATATCGTTCACCACGGAATGACTCCGTTCCGTGTATTCCATTATTAATATGCGATCCTCTTATACACACTCACTAGGGTACAGGTCCCGGGAGATCCCATTTCCCTGAATTTAATTGATCTCCCGCCCCCATTCAGCTCTTACAAAGATTGCGTCACCTTAATTGTGAGGGGTCAGCTTCTCGCTAACAGCAACGGGAATATGCTCAGGGACGAACTCATACCGGAAGTTAAGCGGATTTAGTATTCCTTGTCAACTATATTGGTATGAAGATCTAAGGGAGATCTATTTTGAAAATTCGGGAGGAAATAAACCCTAAGAGGAAATGGAGATATCACCGATCTTCCATAATTTCCCTTTAAAATTCAAAGTTTGGTATTAGCATATAATAAAGTGGAGGTAACGCGTGAGCCTCTTTGTCAAGCGAATTGAGGATCGCGGCTTCATGCCTGCCATCTTCATTATTTAGATGACAGGAATGTGTTAAGAATACAATAAATTCAGTCCCAATATAATTTCTAGCACACTGGAACTTCCACTTAAAAAGGTAATAGGCTCCGTAACGGGCAGAGGAGTCCCAAATGAGATATTTAATTGGGAAGGATAAATTAATTTATGTAAGCGATATACGTGAATTAAATGAAAATAACAGGCAACAGGGTGATAGAGTACCTCTCGCTGTTACTCCTTATCGGGGCCGTGGTATTCTATCTCTCCTGGTCCATAGCATACGGTGACTGGAATGATATAGGTCTTTACTCAATATCCGTAGTTCTTATCCTCTTTGGTGTGCTTGGGGTAGCACTCTCTAGGCTCAGGATAAGGGAAGAAACAGTTTAGCTAAATTCAGTATTTTCTCGATATTATTGTTTTCTTGCCTTTTGAACCGCAGACAATGCAGTTCCCAACATCATCTAGGGATCCAAGTATTGATTTTCCAGTTTTCTCTATCTGGTCAGCGCACCCCTTCTTGCCACACCAGTAAACCAAGTTAGGGCCAGATCCAGATCCTTTCCCGAGATCATTGATCTCCTGGAGGTAATTTCTCATTTTCTCCTCCGCCCTTCTGTATAGGGTTTGATTCACTTCTGAGAACGAGCGCCTCAGAGACATTGTTAGAGAGGAGAGGCGAACATTCTTCTTTCCCCCGGTTCTGAGACTAATTGTCACAGACCTGGAAGCCAGTTCCTTTTTTCCGATGTCCAGTCGAATTGGAACTCCTTTCTCCTCCCAATCATTGAATTTCCATCCGGGGGTGTACTGCTCTCTGTCATCCAGTTCCGCTCTGATCCCTTTGGACCTCAGGAGAGCAAGTACCTCCATTGCGTATTCCAGCACACCCTCCCCCGGAATCGGTACTATTACAACCTGAACTGGTGCCACGGACGGGGGCAGTATAAGGCCCTTTCCGTCTCCGTGTATCCCAACTATTGCCGCGATAAGTCTTTCTGAAATACCGAAGGTTGTCTGGTGAACATACCTTCTCTCGCCATTTTGATCTGCATACATTATGTTGTACGCCCTAGAGAAATTATCCCTGTATTGATGTATTGTCGCGATCTGGAGGCTCCTTCCTGATGGGAGAAATGTATCAACACCGAGGGTATAGTAAGCCCCCGGGAATTTGTCCCAGTCCGGCCTCCTAACAATTGTGTAAGGTATCGAAATACTATCCGCGATGCCCTTCCATATTTCCACATTATCCGCTATCTGCTTTTCAGAGTCCTCAAAATCCGCATGACAGGTATGCCCCTCGATAAAGTGTATTTCCCGGACACGTATGAACGTCCTCGTCTGCTTGGTTTCATAACGAAACGTGTTTACAATCTGGAAAATTCGCAGAGGAAGGTCTGAATGGCTCCTTATCCACAGGGAGAATACGGGATACATTGCAGTTTCGCTTGTTGGCCTCAATACAAGTTTTTCTTCCAGTTCAGAAGATCCTCCCCTAGTGACCCAGTAAACCTCGTTTGAAAATCCCTTGATGTGTTCCTCCTCCTTGTCGAACTGGCTCTTCGGTATGAGTGTCGGGAAATTTACCTCCTTGTAGTTTTTCTCCTGAAACTTTTCCCGAATAACTTTATCTATGTTCAGCATCAAAGCCCAGCCGTACGGAGGCCAAACATTAAGACCCTTAACTGGATAACGTTTATCGGTTAGCCCAACTTTCTCTATTATGTTGTTGTACCAAACCGAGAAGTCATCCTCGAACTCTCCTTCCATCTGCAGGTCATTGCTCCCTATTATTAAATACTGCCCTGGAGGCACCAAAAGATCAATTTTTTTTATTGATAGAGGAATAAACATTTTATCGTATCTTAAATACCAGGATATGGAGCTAACGAACTCTGAAAAGAAGCTTATAAAGTACCTGGCCGGCAAGGGATATGTTGATGTGGACTCACTCTTTCCAGAGTTCAGCAGGAACGAGCTTGCTAGCTCTGTTTCTTGGCTTAAGGAGAAGAAGCTCGTTACAGTGATGGAAAGGCCCAAGTCTTCTTACTTCCTCGGTCCTGAGGGAAAGGATGCACTTGTTCACGGCCTTCCTGAGGAGAAGCTCCTCCTTCTCTACAAATCAGGAATCAGGGATCTAAAAAAACTTGAGGAGGAGATGGACGGTGATCTGAGATACGCCATAGCTGAATTTTTAAGGAGCGGGGCCAGGATCGAGAACGGAGTGATCGCTTTCGTCGATGTTGATCTGTTGGAATCAAGAATTCATGGGATCAACGAAGCACTGAAGCACGTTGCATCTGGAAGTTATACGGAGGAGGACATATCATTGTTGAAACAGAGGAAGGGTTTCGTGGGAGAAAAGGTAAGAATGGAAAGATACGTTAAACTGACTGCGCTGGCCGATCAGCTACCCGCGAGCAAGCTAGTGGAAACTGAGGAGGTTTCCCAGGTAACCCCAGAGATCATAGGCAGATACAGCGATTCAATTCAATTCAGACCTTATGATCCAACATTATACGCTCCTCGCTATCTCCCGGCTAAAATTCACCCTCTTTCAGAATTCATCTCAGAAGTTCGAAAAATCATGCTCAACATGGGTTTCAAAGAGCTGAAGGGTAATATAATAGAAACAGCGTTCTGGAATATGGATATACTCTTCATTCCACAGGACCACCCTGCGAGGGATATGCAGGATACATTTTACCTTGAGGGGAGCAAGATAATCGACCCAAAGATTACAGATAAAGTTAAGAGGGTTCACGAAAGGGGCATAAGGGGTTCAAAGGGCTGGCAATATCCGTGGTCCGAAGAGGAAGCGTCCAGGCTCTTACTCAGAACGCATACGACAGTGAATACCATAAGGTATATAGTGCAACACCCATCAGAGGAGTGCAGGATATTCTCTGTGGAAAAGATATTCAGGAGGGAAGCCACAGATTCAAAACACTTATCTGAATTCTCCCAGGTAGAGGGGGTTATATCAGGGAGGAGAGTAACATTTGGCCTGCTCATTGATACCCTGAAGGACTTCTACGAGAGGATTGGGGTCAAGGAAGTCAGGGTAAAACCGAGCTACTTCCCGTACACCGAGCCATCACTGGAAGTTTACGGGAGATTCAAAGGGAGAGAAATGGAGCTCGGTGGGGCCGGCATGTTCAGGCCCGAAGTTCTCAGGCCGTGGGGTATAAAATACAATGTAGCCGCTTGGGGCCTCGGGCTGGAACGTCTCCTCATGGTAGTTTTAGACCTGGATGACATAAGGGACATCTACCGTAATGATCTTTCGTTCCTCAAGGAAAGAAGAGTGCTCAACCTTTGATCAAACGAGATTATCCAGTTCCTTCTGTATTCCGTTGTTTTCCCTTTTAATATCGAAGGCTTCGGAGATTATCTTGCTTAAGATCTTCAGGGCTAGTGCGTGGTAATTGTTCATAGGGATATATGCGTCGTCATCAGGTGGAATTTTTAGCCCTTTGATATCTGCCCTGTTAAGAAGCTTCTTCCTCTCTTTCTTATCCAACCTCTTGGCCTTTATATTGCCGGCGACTCCGGCCTTCTCAAGTTCTGTACCGAATATTGGCCGATCAAACAGCGTGTGCAATACGTAAAGGATCTCTTCCCCTCTCTTGTCAGCGGGATCTGATGCCAGCTGTTCAGCCACAATCTGATATATAGACCTCTCATCCTTCTTTATGGGGTAGTAGATCTTTGACGGTTTCACGTACTTTTCCCTCAGTATGTTCAGATCTGCCAGAGCCCACAGATACCCGGTCAGGGCGAGCCTGTGGATCTTTGTCTCCTCATCCATATTGATTTCCTTGTATATCTGTGATATCGACTTACCGTCACCGCCCAGGATATCGAGGATCCTGTCCTTTAGTACCATTCCCTTAAAGTTGTTAGGTGACATCAAAGGTCGACCATTCTAGACTGAAGCTTCTTCTGTATTCCCGGGAGTGATGTGTATTCCATCTCCGTTTCAGGCAGCCTGTGCGGCTCAAATGGACCGTTTCTTCTCATGTAATCCGCAATTTGCCCTGCCAGCTGTCTTGCCCCATCGAATGCCTTATCGCCAAGAAGATCTGCTGGGCCAATGAGCCTCCCTTCGGCAAGCTGAAAGCCAAGGCCTATGACTCTTGGAGGGCCATCAAACCTGGAGGGGGTAGCGTCCTGTATTGAAACGGGCATCAGCGGACCGTTGTGGCTTCCCCTCATCCATCCTGAAACAAGATGCGGGAATGAGAATGCCTCAAGTATTTCGCCCATTGCTGGTAGGCCAGCCTGTGCCCTGACAAGTGCAACAGGATCATCCTTCCCAACATATTTTCCAGCTATATCATGGAGGATATCAGTGCTAACGACGGCGACTGTTTCCTTTTCGCTCTTTGCCGGGAAAACCCTCTTAATTATATACCTGCTCTTAGAACCTATTAGGGCTAGCAGATCGTACATCTCAGCGGGCGTCCTGAGCATCATCTTCTTGTGCTCTATGACATCCCATACCTCGAACACGAATCCATCGTGCATCGCTGGATCTATTATTAGGCCAGGTGTGTTAAAGGGGTCGGCAAACATCTTGAAGATCGGGAGGTTGAATGCGCCGGGCTCAGTCTTGTCCATCATAAAGGCTGCTACAGGCTCGCTCTTCCTCTCTTCAAATTCCATTTCAGCAACACCTGGACCCATACCTTTTAGATTTCCTGAAAATGAATCCTTTAGCAGGTCTTGACCGGCTCCATACAGTTTAAGTTTCTTAGCCACCTCTGTCGCCTTTAGAAATGTGTCCCAGGCTAGCTTATGGATCCGCTCATTATCAATCCCGTGCTGGTGAGTCATCACCAGCTGGAGATCATCTCCAACGGAAGTAACGTGATAATCGATTATAAGCCCCTCATTCTTTGCCTGCTCGAGGACTATCCTAGCCTCGTCCTTGAGCTGTGGATGAACCCTTGAATGACCCGCAAGACCTCCGACGTCGGCCTTAATCAAGCTCAGTGTAACCTTCATTAACCGATCACCTTAGCGCAACTATATCGTTGTACCCTTACAAATAGTTTCTGAAATTAATCCATTAAATAAATCGCGTGAATCGTTCTGGATCATATCCCGTAGAATAGATTACGTCAGGGAATTTAGGAATTCCTTTATTGCCCTATCCCTAGAAATATCGCCCAATACAACCCTCTTTGCCAGATCTTCCAGGAGTTTTTCGTTTTTCCTTAAAAGAGACTCCATATCCCTTCTCATCCTTTCTTTTTCCCTTTCGAGAATATTCCCTTCCTTCCTTCCCATTTCTATTGCGTGTTTTATGGCTTCAGCAAGGGCATCTATACCTTCCCCCGTTACACAGGAAACCCTAAAAAGCTCGTGCCTTTTGGCTAAATCAGGTATGCTTATCATCTCCATGAGCTCTTTTTCTGCGACAAACGCCTCGGGCTTATCGGCCTTATTGAGAACTATAAAGTCTCCGATCTCCATCTGTCCTGCCTTGATCGCCTGAATCTCATCACCCAGCCCTGGAGAGAGGACCATCGCTATTAGGTCAGAATAATAGAGGATGTCTGTTTCATCCTGTCCTGTTCCTACAGACTCAATCATTATAGTCTTGAATCCAAGGTACGACAGCAGATCCAAGGAATCGCCTATGGCGAAGTTGAGGCCTCCGGTCGACCCTCTAGTTGCCATGCTTCTGACGTATATGTTTTCATTCTCCTCCAATCTAAGCCTGTTTCCCAGGAGCGAGCCCCCGCTGAATGGGCTCGAGGCGTCGATCATTATAATTGCTATCCTTCCTTCCAGGGAGAGCCTTGAAGCAAGGCGTGATATGAGGGTGCTCTTTCCAACGCCAGGTGGGCCTGTTACACCTACCACAAAAGCGTCCCTCCTACCCTTTATCGCATCTAGGATTTGATTGTACCCGGGACCCCTGTTCTCCACTATTGTTATAAGGCGACCTATATCCCTTCTGCTTCCATTTCTAGCTGAAGAGATTAGCTGCATTACATCCTGCATCTTGATGAAATCAATTCACCAATAATCTATTTTTCTTTAGTACCTCTTTTGAAGGCCCTAAGTGGTAAGAGAACACAATTCAGCCTTCCTGCTGTTATCTTGACAGGGAAATCATCCACATACCTCATCTCATCTTGTCCCGCAACGTCCTTTAGTTCCTTCCCTATTGAATTTTCACAGAACATATCTGCTGAAACAACGGATAGTATGCATCCATCGCCTTCCCAGCGCATATCAGATATCCTCTCTTTGTCCAGCTTGATATAGAGAATTATTCTGTCTCCGCACGTTGATGATGCCTCGTCTATCTTGATGTCAAAGTTCTCTATTTCCCCCCTTTTTACCGGGTTCTCGTATCTATCCATCACTTCATCGTTGTACATCTATTTCACCGAGGGCATTTAACAGTTCCGTGACGTCATCTTCGTCGTTGTATATATAGAACGATGCCCTTGCAGTTCCCGTCAAACCGAGGGAACGCGTGAGCGGCTCTGCACAGTGGTGACCGGATCTGACGTAAATGTTTGCACCATCCAAGTAAGTGGCTATGTCGTGTGAATGATAGAGCCCTTCAACCTTAACGTTCTTTCCCTCAAGATCTCTTTTTACTCCACCCCTGGCTCCCTTCACGTTGAATGCGATGATCCCTCCTCTTTTCTCCGGGTCATCCGGGCCATAATAAACCACGTCCTTCATCTCCTTGATTCCGCTGAGTGCAATCGTTGTGAGATTCTTTTCGTGTTGCCTGACATTTTCCATTCCTATTGAATTCAGGTAGTCAATGGCCGCCGCAAGTCCAACTGCGCCTTCAACATTGGGCGTTCCAGCCTCAAATTTTATAGGCGGATCCTCAAAAACGACACTGTGGAAGTCAACATCCTTGATCATCTCGCCACCCCTGTTGAATGGCTCCATTTTCTCTAAATTTTCGTACTTACCGTAGAGGACGCCTATACCCATTGGACCAAGCATTTTATGTCCCGAGAAAGCCACGAAGTCGTAGTATTCCTTCATCCTGAATGGCATGTGCGGTATTGACTGTGCCGCATCTACGATGAAGACCGAACCGTTTTCCTTTGCCATCTTCCCCAACTCCTCAACAGGATTAATGGTACCAAGGACGTTCGATTCATGAGTTACGGATACAACCCTCGTCTCCTTTTTCAATTTTCTCTGGAAATCATCCTGATCTAGCAGACCGTCCTTGGTGAAATCAACATAATCCAGGGCTATCCCTTTTCTCTCCAGCCTCATCCAAGGGAGTATATTGCTGTGGTGTTCCATCGAAGTTATAAGAATCCTATCTCCCCTCTTCAGATCACTCTCCAGCGAATAGGATAACAGGTTCAGACTTTCAGTAGTGTTCCTTGTGAAAACGATTTCTTCGCTTTTGGCTCCGATAAAATCTGCGACCTTTTTCCTGGAGCCTTCGTATGCTTCAGTAGCCTGGTCTCCAAGGAAGTATACGGATCTGTGGACATTTGCATTTATGTTTTCATAATAGTTTACGATTGCACCAATCACCTGCCTAGGTTTCTGAGTGGTAGCGGTCGAATCTAGGTATACAATCCTCTTGCCATTAACCTCTCTCTTCAAAATCGGGAAATCATCACGTATTCTCCCTACGCTGATCACTGTTTACCACTTCTTCGACAATTTCAAGGTATTTCCTCGAAATGTCCTCTGGAAGAGGATAGATCACTGGACTTATAAATCCTTCTATTATGGCCTTCTTGGCCTGTACAGGATCAAGCCCCCTGCTCATGAGATAAAACATCTCATCCTCTGAAATATTAGAAACAGTCTCCCCGTGTTTTGCCCTTACCTGGCCGTTGTAAATTTCAAGAACTGGCAATGCATTCCCTGCTGCCTCATCCGAGAGGATAAGGAGATTTGCCAAGAGGAACGATTCAACATTTTCAGCCTTCTCACCAATTCTGATGAATCCTCTAAATATCAGGGATGACTTGTCACCGAGAATACCTTTGAACGCGGTATCGTTTCTCCCATGCTGGGTCCTGTGATCGGAGTAAACCTCCAAATCGAGATGTTCGCTGTCCCTACCAGTCGCAACTCCATAGTAACTAGATTCCGCGTATTCCCCTTCCTGGATGATGCGCATCCTGCTGATGCTCTTCTTACCGGGTAGGGCAAGATGGTGTATTTTTACTCTAGAATACCTCTGCATCACTACAGTCTTCTCAATGTAGTTGAGCTCTGTGGCTGCACTATCTTCAAGCAGGTACAAATCCAGTGATGAATTCTCTCCAAGTCTGATCACTGTTCCGTGAGAGGCTCTTGTTCTGGCTGTCATAACGAAGTTCTCAAGGATCTTAACAGAGGAATTAGCTCCTATCCTTATTAAATTTCTAGCGTTAAAATCTGTGTCGCCGGTGTGGAGTATATTCAGCATCTTATCCTCATTAAACTTTTCTGGAATGTCTATGAAGAATCCGTCATTGAAATAGCCTTGATTTATGGCGCTGAGCTTGTCGTATTCCTCATTGAATAGCTCCTCGCTGCTGGCCAGCTTATTTTTTATGGCCTCGTTAATGGGAAGGAATTTGAATGGCCCTCCGCCAAATAATCTGCAGGGAGAACCATTGCTTGTAGTCACATTTCTCTGCATTCCCGCACAGCCAAGTCTCTTCGTCCTTAAGAGAGGCTCTACCTCATCCTCCCTTAGGGGTGTGTAACTCTTCACCGACGGAGAGTCGTGTTGCGCTAGGAGAGGAATCTGTTCCGCTCTCTTCCTCTTAGCAACAAGGATCTCTTCGAAGCTCAACCCACAGCACCGTACTTTCCCATTTCAAGCTTTACAAGTTTGTTAAACTCTATGGAGTATTCCAATGGTATTTCTTTGAGGACGTCGTCGAGGAAGCCCAAAACTATCAGGGATCTGGCATCCTCCTCCCGTATGCCCCTGCTCATAAGGTAGTCTACCTGCTCCTCAGATATCTTGCCAACGGAAGCCTCGTGCGAGAACGCTGCACTGTTTTCCAGGATCTCGTTGTGTGGGTATGTGTTGCTCTTTGACGCATCATCGAGTATCAGAGCATCGCATTGAACGGAAGCCTTGGCATTGTAGGCGCCATTGTTTATTCTTAGCTGCCCCCTGTATATGGACATCCCGCCTTTTCCAGATATGCTCTTCGCAACAACCTTTGAGCTAGTATTCGGGGCTGCGTGTATGACCTTGGCACCGTTATCTTTCCATACGGGTCCTATCGCAAGGGCCACATTCAGGTTGGATGTACTGGCATACTCCCCCCTGAGGATCGACGACGGATATGTCATGGTTATCTTCGATCCCAGAGATCCCTGAACCCATTCCATCCGGCCATTCCGTTCTACCCAGGCTCTCTTGGTCGGGCCATTTATTATGTTATCTGACCAGTTTTGAACCGAGGTATACCTGACTTTTGCATTTTCCTTGACATAGACCTCAACGATGGCAGCGTGTAAGGAGTACTGGCTGTAAGTTGGTGCCGTGCACCCCTCTATGTAATGGACAGAAGCCCCCGGCTCGGCGATTATGAGAGTTCTCTCAAATTGTCCCTCCAGAGCCCCATTCATTCTGAAGTATGCCTGAACTGGAAGGTCAAGCTGTACTCCCCTGGGGACGTAAAGGAAGGATCCCCCTGACCACACTGCAGTGTTAAGCGCTGCGAACTTGTTATCAGACGGAGGTACAATCCTTCCGAAGTGTTCCCTCACTATACCTGGGTACAGCTGGAGAGCACTGTCCATATCCATGAAAATAACACCTTTCTCCTCCCACTGCTTTTTAAGTCTGGAGTAGACCCCCTGAGACTGGAGCTGAGCAACACTTCCGGATAAATACTTCCTTTCCATTTCAGGTACGCCAAGTTTCTCAAATGTGTTCTTTATCTCCTCTGGCACCTCTTCCCAATTGCTAGCCTTTCTATCTTCAGGTTTTATATAGTAAGTGATTTCATCGAAATTCAGTTCAGATAGATCTGGCCCCCAGGTAGGAACAGGTTTGGAAAGAAAAATTTCGAGCGCCCTCAAGCGGATGTTTCGCATCCACTCCGGTTCCTTCTTCTCCCTCGAAATATCTTCAACGATCTTCCTACTTAGGCCTCTCTCTGTTTGGAAAGCGGGCTTAACATTTGTGACGAAATCGTACTTAATCTCGTTCACCTTCTTCACATCTTCTACTGCACTTTTATCCAATTTTGGCATCTATCTCACCACCTTTATAGTAGTCGTAACCTCTCTCCTCTATCTCCCTTGCGAGTTCTCCTTTGCCACTTTCTGCGATCCTCCCGTTTATGAGCACGTGCACAAAATCAGGCTTTATGTGCTCAAGAATTCTCTGGTAGTGCGTTATTATTATAACTGCGGCACCTCTATCTTTGGCCTTTCCTATTGCCTTGGAGACAATACGCAGAGCATCAACATCTAGGCCAGAATCTATCTCATCCAGTATTATGATTTTTGGTTTCAGCATTAACATCTGGAGAGCTTCCATCCTCTTCTTTTCACCGCCAGAGAGACCATCGTTCAGCCCCCTATCAAGGAAAGCGTTGTCGAGTCCAAAGTATGACAGCAGCTCTTTCACCTCATCAAGGAATTTTTTGTATTCGAGCTTCTCTTCAGGGTGAAGCGAGGTATAGGCTGTTCTGAGGTAATTAATGAACCTTAGGCCCTGAACCGCCACAGGCTCCTGAAACGCTACGAAGATGCCTTCCCTTGCCCTCTCGTAAATTTGAAGGTTTGTCAGATCTTTGCCATTAAGGGTAATCGAGCCGCTATTAACTTTGTACTTCGGATTGCCGATCACGGTTTGTGCCAGCGTACTCTTGCCAGTACCGTTTGGGCCCATCAGGGCGTGTATTTCTCCAGATCTGACGGTCATACTTACGTCTTTAATTATCTCCTTTTGATTTATGGAAACACTGAGATTCTTTATTTCCAGGATATCCGACGGCATTATATCACTAATAAGGGCATCGTATTTAAACATTTTTTACTGTCTAAATTGATAAAAATTATATAAGACAAAATTATCCTATCTCCGAATGGAAGAGATCAGTTCGCTTGGGTTTAGTAAACAACGAATTCTGGAAGAATTGCTTGATAGTCCGAAGGGTATCTACGAGTTATCAAAGAAGCTCAACATTAGGAACAATGCCGTGCGGGAACACCTGAGCGTGCTTGAAGGGAGAGGCTACGTCGAATCGCGATTCATAAGAACGGGCGTGGGTAGGCCTAAGAAGAAATATTACATCTCCGCAGAAGGCATGAACCTCTTTCCGAAGAGATACGATTTTCTCCTGAAGATTGTCCTGGACGAGTTAACGAAAGAAAATGGCATTGAGTGGGTTAAAGAGTTCCTTAAAAGGGCAGGCCAGAAGATAGCTGGCAACAATCCAGGAAGTAAGGATGGCGTTTCCGCACTTATAAACTTCTACAATAGTTTAGGCTGCATGGCGACAGCGTTTGAAAAGGACGGTGCGCTTGTGATCAGAAGGAACAATTGCGTTTATTACTCTCTCGCCCTTGACAAGGAAAAACTACTTTGCAGTACGTTTGAGGACGCGCTCATAAAATCTATGCTGCCCTCATATAGACTGATAAAGAAAGACACAGTATCACCCGAGAAGTTCGACTGCGAGATGGTGCTATCCAAGTCACAGTAAAGATTTATTCTGGATTGTTTATACAGTTTAAATGCTTACAGTTATTGAAACTTTTTACTCTCTAGAGGGGGAAGGGCCGTACATAGGGAAACCCACTTTCTTTATTAGGCTTTCTGGGTGTAACCTCAGATGCACCTGGACCCCAGCATACGATGTCCCTATACTTACAGCGGGTATGAAATGGAAGAAGGCTGGCGAGATCAGAATGGGGGACAGTGTAATTGGATTTTCATCCGGTAAGTTCAAGCTAGCTAAGGTCACGAACACTATTAAAACCAGATCTGATACCATAAGGATAACTACAGGATCAGGGAAGAGCATAGTGGTTACGCCTGAGCATCCATTTTATCTGTCTGGTGCCAGAACGATTAGGGCTGACAGGTCGATAGGAAGGGAGATCAGCGTTGTAAACGAGAGGTCGGTTGCCATAGGGGGGAAGATCGCCACTCAGAAGGAACGAATAGTTAAGATAGAATATTCAGGTGTTAAAACTATAAATCATTTCGAAACTGAGACGCACAATTATGTTTCAGCTTCATTTTTATCTCACAATTGCGACACTAAATATTCATATTCAGGTGGCGAAAAGAGAAGCGTGGAGAGCTTAGTGGAAGAAGCTAGCCGGTACGGGACAAAATTCGTTTCCGTAACAGGTGGTGAGCCTCTCCTTCAATCCGATGTTTATCCCCTGATGCATAGGCTTCTCGATAATGAGTACACAGTCATATTGGAAACCAGCGGTTCCATATCGATAGAGGATGTACCGACAGAGGACAACATGATAATTTCTATGGACATTAAAACACCGTCATCAAAAATGGTAGAACACAATCTATATGAAAACATAGAACTTCTCGGTAAAAAGGATTATCTGAAGTTCGTGATAGCAGATGATAGAGATTTCCAATTTTCTAAGTCTATAATTGAGAAGTATCCTTTCGAAGGTGAGATAATTTTCCAGCCCGAAGGTGGTAGGAATCTTAAAGAGCTCGCAGAAAAAGTATTAAAGGAAAGATTAAATATCAGGGTATTGCCCCAACTTCACAAATTTATATGGGGGGATAAGCGGGGAGTATGATCGCGCAGGAATATACGGACGAAGATGGCGAGATTGCGACCAAGATGGCTAGGAGAGCAATAGAAGAGTACTTAGATATCAAACTCGTGATTAAGAACAGTTATGGCGGAAAGTTCGTTGAAAAAAGGGGCGTTTTCACAACTCTGAATACTGTAGCGGGCGAGCTCAGAGGATGCATTGGTTTCCCAGAACCTGTCTATCCTCTTGGAGAAGCCATAATCAAAAGCGCAATATCTGCAGCTGTGAACGACCCTAGATTCCCACCTGTAGCCAAGGGGGAAATGGACGAAATAGTCGTGGAGGTATCCCTGCTCACCAAGCCGACCATTCTTAAGATAGATGACAGGAGCATAGCACCAAGTGCAATCGTCATAGGTAGGGACGGTCTCATCGTTGAAAGGGGTAGTTACTCAGGTCTCCTCCTTCCTCAGGTTGCAGTAGAGGAGAAAATGAGTGAAATCGAATTTCTCAATAATGCGTGCTGGAAAGCCGGTATGGAGCCTGAGTGCTGGAAGGATCTTGAAACATCGATTTATACCTTTGGGGCAGAGATCTTCTACGAAGTTGAACCAAGGGGTCCCGTATTCAGAAAGATTCTCAAACAGGAGAAATGAATGGAAGTCTTTCGTGGAAATTTCTTTGTGAATGGTGAATTCGGGGAAAGGTACGTAACAGTAGAGAACGGGGTAATTAAGAGCGTTTCACTTGATAGAGAGGGAAATGATGTTACACCTATCCCTGGATATATTTTACCTGGGGGCGTGGATATGCACGTTCATTTCAGGGATCCAGGGGAGGAATACAAGGAAGATTTTGTGACAGGATCGGTTGCTGCTGTGATCGGAGGAACAACCACAGTATTCGATATGCCGAACAATAAGATTCCAGTCGATAACAGTCAGACATTCGAGAACAAGAGGCTGGCTATACTGGGGAGGAGTTATGCGGATTTTGGACTCTACCAGCTGGCTTCTGGTACTATAGTTGATTCTGCGATCGGCGAGAAGATATTCTTAGGCAGATCAACTGGAGGATTGGTAACAGAGCTTGACAGATGTGTCTGGTCACAGAAGGTGAAAGTGGTACACGCCGAACTTCAAGAATGCCTAGATAAGAATAAATCTAAGCCTACAAGCCTTGTTGAGCACGATGTGGCAAGACCTATTGAGTGCGAGATTGGGGGGATAGAGCTAATTGCAAATTTCCTGGAAAGAAATGTGCACATAGCCCACGTAACAGCGACGAGGTCTCTCTATCTGGCCAGGCATCTTGGTTTCAGCACCGAGGTTACACCACATCATTTGCTCCTGAACAATGGCATGAACCTCGGCGCCTTCGGTAAGGTGAATCCACCGCTTCGTAAAAGGGCTGTGCAGGAAGAACTTCTCGGCAGTATTGGATCGGGTCTGATTGATGTAATTTCATCGGATCATGCGCCTCACACATCTGAAGAAAAGCTAGATTTTGGCGAATCACCATCTGGAATTCCGGGTGTTGAGACGCGTGTCCCGTTGGCTCTGAGTCTTTACAGAAAGGGCATCATACCCTCTCTGAATTTACTCGTCTCACTGCTGATGGAGAAACCAGCGAAGCTCTGCAGAGTGAACAAAGGTTACATTGCACCGGGATATGATGCAGATTTCATATCTATTAATTTCGAAAAAACAGAGAGGATAAGAGGAGAAGACCTACATTCCAAGTCGGCGTGGACACCTTTTGAGGGGTACGAAGCCATCTTCCCAAATCAGGTTTACCTCAGGGGCGAGTTGATAGTGCAGGAGGGTGAAATAGTAAATTCTAGGAAAGGTGTTTTCTTGGATGGCAAGACAAAGTGAAATCAAAGTTGTAACTGAGAGGATAAATGAATTAATAAATCTGGCAATAGAGGACGAAAAGGCCGGGAACAATGAGAGTGCGTCGCGTAAATATGAACTTATTTTCCTCTATTCATCAAAATACAAGGTGCCATTGATTCCCCAGGCTAAAGTTTGGATCTGCCGAAAATGCAAGAGGGGGATATATGAAAATGGTGGACGTATTCGGTTGAACAAATCTTATCTCAAAGTATCCTGCGGCTACTGCGGCTACGTCAGACGTTTCCCTATCTCTCGTCGATGGTCTCGGCCGTGAACAGGACGTTATACCCTCCAAGGGTAGCGTGAACCCTGTCGATCAGAGATATCGCATCAGCCACCGTGGCATGATCTCCCCATTCATACACAAGATCCCTGGTTCCAGTAATCGGACTGAAGCCAAGAGACTGAAGCCTTGCGATGATCTCCGATGGTCTCTCACCCTCGGTGTTGAAGATTATAGAGAGGTAAGTTCTCTTGACCATGGCAGTTAATCACTATATCTTATTTAGTTTTATCCTGCTCCCAGTTGTGGAAAATGAGCCTAGCAGAGCTGTAGAATGAAAAAATTTTCCAATGCAGGAAAGGTTCGGAAAATACATTTTTATTGGATCCAGAATTTGAAATTATTTTTCTCGCTAACCTGTATTGGCAACTTCAGGCCTTGACTATTATGCGAGTAAGGGAAGAATGAACCCTAACGGTCTCCACTATCTCCAATTCCATGTACTGTTTTGCCAAATTGAGGAGCTCAGCTGACGGGAGCACAAATACCTTTGGAACACGGATATCAGAAAAGGTTGAGAACATTCTAGAGTATAGAGATTCCCGGGAGTCTGAAAACACCCTTGCCCCCCTTCCATAAGGAGGGTCAGTAACTATTGCAGATAGGCCTTCGAAGTCCCTTATCAAAGAAAAATCACCGAGCATCACAGTATCAGGAAACCCGAAAAAAATGAGGTTTTTCCTGCATCCTTCTACCATTTTTCTATCCCTGTCTATGCCTATTCCTTTGATATCCATTCTGTACCCTTCAGTAAGGAAAGTACCAGTCCCTGCGAACGGATCTACAAAAAGGTCGCCCTGCTTCAGTGATCCCACATTTATCATTGCCCTCGCGATCATTGGAGAGATGGATGATGGGTGGTTGAACGGTCTATTCTTGAACCTGTAATCCAGTAGGGAGCTTTCCCGTCTTTCGAATATGTTTTCAGTTATAATCTCGCCTTCATCGTATGCATAAAAAGTTGTGTCAGGATGATCGAGATCGACCCTTCCATTAATTCTCCCCACAATACCTCTCAGGTTAATTTGTGATCCACAATGTTTTGCGGGCCTCACAGCAAATGTTCTGTTTCCCATATCTATTTCATCCTCTTCCACAATTCTTCCTAACCTTCTTGAAAGTGTTATTCTTCTAGCTATATCTTTAACGGAATCTGTCTGGATGATAGCATAATGCTCATCAACCCTCTCTATTCTACCACCATAGGTAGCCAGAAGGCCCTGAATTTCAAACAGCGCGAAACTCTTCATCATCCCCAGAAATTCTGAAAGTACCCTCACTCCCAACCCGAATATTTGTTATTATTTAACAGGTCACCTTTATTAACTTTAAGTGCAATGCCCGTTAGATGGCAACGTATAGGGAGAGCGGGGTGGACTTTGACACCGTAGGGGCATTCCGTGATTCAATTATTAGGAATCTTAAGTATATGGGCGAGAAATATAGGAGGGTGATTAAGATAGGTCACTACTCTGGTCTGGTTTCATTCGGAGATGGTTACATAGCTCTCCACACGGACAATGTTGGAACTAAGACAATTCTCGCGCTGAAATACAATTACTTCGAGGATATAGGATACGACCTAATAGGTATGAATGTGAACGACGTGGTATGTATTGGAGCAGAACCCATAGCAATGGTCGATTACATCGCTGGTTCCGTTACTGACAGGAGGGTTGGGTCTCGAATAGGTAAAAGTATTGACAGGGCCAGTAGGGAGGCCGGGGTAGCGGTTATAGGTGGAGAAACTGCTTCGGTACCGGATCTCATAAAAGGAATAGACCTGTCAGGAACGGTCGTAGGTTTTGTTAACAAGGGCAAGATCTTGAGCGGGATGAAGATCAGCCCTGGTGATGAGATAATCGGTATTCCATCTAGCGGATTTCATTCAAACGGTTTTTCACTTTTGAGAAAGGTATACGAGGGGAAAGACGACATTCTGAATTCCACCGTAGATGGGTTGCCACTCTGGAAGCGGCTACTTGCCGGAACGAAGGTATATTCCAGACAGGTACTCTCACTCCTTGACGATCTTGAAATTCACGGTATTTCGCACGTGACCGGTGGGGGTGTGAGAAATCTGTCCAGACTCAAGAGAATGAGATACAGGCTTAATTTCCCGGAAATACCCTACATATTTAAAAAGGTGATGGAGGATGGAAATATACCTATTAGGGAAGCATTCCAGACTTTCAACATGGGAATAGGTATGTTCATAATTCTACCAAAAGAGGTAGAAAGAGATGCGCTGGATCGGCTAGAAGATCTAAATCCAGCGGTTGTTGGAGAGGTGAGTAGAGGAGATGGGGTAGAGGTAAGCAATTTCAATTTAGTGTACAGGGGATATTATTAAGTCAGCAAATTAGAATTGTGACTAATTATACGTTTCAGGATGTGCAATACCACGAACCCCGCAGAAGCAAAATTGCAATGCAATAGAATCTCGATTCCCGTCATTTAAATCTCTCTAAATTTTAGAGCTTGCTGGATTAATGTGGCGGAATGCAATTTTTTTACACACTGACCATGAATTATTTTAAAAATTCCCCGACAACGTGAGAGTGTATTACGGCGCGCAAATTACGATTAAATCAAGATTTGCTAATATTTATATGGCCGCATTCACTAACCTAAATGAATTAAAGGGTGATGAAATGATAGGAAAGTATGCACCAGATTTTCAGGCAAGGGCATTCGTGAACGGAAAAATTGAGGATTTTAAACTTTCCAAGCTAAGGGGAAAGTGGGTGATCTTGTTCTTCTATCCGGCAGATTTTACATTCGTCTGCCCAACAGAGATAGAAGGCTTCGCCGAGAAATACGACCAGTTTAAAAAGGCAGGGGCGGAGATAGTCGCTGTTAGCAGGGATACAGTTTACGTTCATCAGGCGTGGGTAGAGCACGACAAGCGCGTCTCAAAGGCAAGGTATCCCATGGTTGAGGACAGGAAAGGGGAAATATCAAGAGACTATGGAGTTCTCAATGAAAATACAGGCAACTCCTTTAGAGGTCTTTTCATAATCAACCCCGAAGGGATCATAAAGTATACGGTAGTCACAGATGATAACGTGGGCAGGAGCACAGATGAAACATTCAGAATTCTCTCTGCACTGCAGTCTGGAGGTCTTTGCCCAGTTGACTGGGAACCCGGCGAGGCTACCTTAAAGGTTTAATTCATTTCAATATTTCAAAATCTTTGAATTCTTCTTCTTCCAGATATTTTTTTTCCATGTCCGTTACTAGGGCATTTGGTATCTGAGAAGTGCAGTAGTTAATGAGTGCTTCAACGTTTTCCGGGCTTCCTTGCATCATTGCTTCAACTGACCCGTCATCCAGGTTCCTGACCCACCCCTTAACTTTCAACGACCTGGCCATTCTTCTCGTCCTCTCCCTGAAGCCTACCCCCTGAACTATGCCGTAAAATCTCACGTTGCACTGCATTTCTTCGGTATTGGTCCGTTGTTAAAATAATTAATGCGATCATGTAAAAAAAATTTTAAATATTTCAAATACATTTTAATTTATGAAAAAGAGGCAGATAGCGACTATAGTCGCGGTAGTCATCGTAGTGGCGATATCCACAACTGCATATGTGCTCACTGCCCATACTTCCTCACCCAAAGCGAATTATGTAGAAGTGACGTACGATCTTGACGGAAAAAATGTGACGGTGAATGTCCCTGTACCGGTAAAGAGGATCGTTTCTATGGATCCGTCAAACACGCAGATGATGTTTGCGATCGGTGCCGGGAACCTCGTTGTCGCAGACACCAGTTATGATTGGTGGCCTTCCAATGCAACTAAGCTTCCGAAGGTGGAGATGGACAATGGAACAGCGTCGGTAGAAGAGGTTGTAGCAATGGAACCGGATCTCGTTCTGGCGTATGGCGGAATACAGCCACCCCAAATAATAGATCAGCTCGAGAATCTATCAATCCCTGTTCTCGTATTCCAGCCGCAGAACATACAGCAGATTTACCAGGACATGTTAGTGCTGGGCAACGTTACGGGTCATGAAAGTGGTGCCGTGAAGGAAGTAAATTCAATGAAGCAGCAGATACAGAACATTGAGGCGAGAATATCAGGATATGGGAAGATGAGCTTGCTCTACATGATGTGGGTAGACCCGATATATACAGCGGGACCAGGAAGCTTTATCAATAATATACTTCAGGCAGCGGGCGCTGTTAACATTGCAAATAATCTTTCATCCCCGTACCCAACTATAAACGTGGAACAGGTTATCTACGACAATCCCCAGGCGATAATAGTGGATAACGACACCCCCGTGACGAACATCTCTTACTTTACCACGGGTTCTCAGGCAGTTATATGGAAGAACGTTACAGCAATAAAGACAGGGAAGGTTTTATTCTTCAACGTGACCGAGTCGAACTGGATGGATGAACCAGGTCCGCTCACTGTCTATGCTGTCAAGACCGTTGCCGAATTCCTCTATCCACAGGCCTTCTGATGAAATCTAAGTATCCTGTTTTCATAATTTTTCTCATTTTTGTAACTATTCTAAACATAATATTCTCGACCTATATAGGACCAGTGCACATTCCCATCTTCACTATAATGGAAAATATATTCCGGTTCTTAATTCACAGTGACCCAGACCAGACAATTACAACCATAATTTTCTACGTGCGGCTTCCGCGAATCATTCTCGCGGTAATAATAGGCATGATTCTCGGGATATCGGGGTTAGTTACCCAGACTGTCTTCAGGAATCCCTTGGGCGATCCATATTTAACGGGAGTGTCTAGCGGGGCTGCAGTTGGGGCCGCTATTGGTTTCCTAGTTTCTCCATATCTTGTGCCCGTCCTCGCGTTCTTCTTCGCGATGCTGGCTGTCGGAATATCGTTCTCGATATCTAGGTCCGGTGGAGAAGTAAAGGCTGAGATCCTCATTCTTGCCGGAGTCTCTGTGAGTTTCCTATTTTCTGCTGTAGCCTCTTATCTTATATACGTGAAAATATACGATCTTAGGGGTGTACTTTTCTGGCTGCTGGGGGGTCTTTACGGAGCTACGTGGCAGGATGACTACTACCTGTTTATAGTTCTTGCAGTCTCCATGCCAATATTCCTGTATATGTGGAGGGAGATGGACATAATGCTTATGGGGGACGAGCAGGCGAAGACAATGGGGGTGAATACGGCGAAGATAAAGACAATTGCAATCCTTCTTTCAAGTCTTATAACCGGTCTCGCAGTTTCAATAGTTGGTATCATAGGCTTTATTGGTCTTGTATCGCCCCATATAGGAAGAAAAATAGTTGGAGAATCGCATCGCCTTCTGACCGTGGCTGCGCCACTAATAGGTGCGAACCTGCTTCTGGTCAGCGATACAATTGCACGGAGTACGCCGGAGGGGGAAATACCTGTTGGGATAGTTACTGCATTCATAGGCTCCCCGGTCCTAATATACCTTCTGTTCAGGAGGAGAAAACTGTGATAGATTTATCAGACCTGACAGTTACGTATGGAAAAAAGGTTGCAGTGCAGGGATTTAACTTAAGGATCAATGAAGGAGACCACATAATACTCATGGGTCCAAATGGATCGGGAAAGACAACAGTTCTGAAGGCGATCCTTGGTCTTGTTCCGCACAGGGGGGAGATCAGGATCGACGGAAGGGATGTTTCAAACCTGAGTAGGCGAGAGCTTGCGCGGAAGGTTGCATACGTGCCCCAGATATTTTCAACTCTCTATGCGTTCTCTGTTAGGGAATTCATTTCAATGGGTTTATATAGCCTGACAAAGGAATGGAGTTCCGATGACGAGAGGGTATCTGAGGCAATAAATAGGGTTGGATTGTGGGAACTAAGGGATAGGAATATAAGCAATATTTCGGGCGGAGAGCTGCAGAAGGCTGTCATAGCGAGGGCTCTGGTCCAAGACTCAAAGTACATAATGATGGATGAACCTACCGCACATCTGGACATAAAATCCACAAAGGAGGTTCTAGAGATAGTGGACGCACTTGATGAAAAAGGCTTAATTATTGTTTCGCACGACATAAGTGCACTTAACAAAATAAACGGAACACTTGTTCTTATGAAGGACGGGAAGCTAAGGTATGCTGGCTACAAAGGAGATAGCAATTTAACGGAGAAGATGAAAGAGGTGTTCGGGATAAGCATTGAAAATGCTAACGGTACCCTTCTATTTCAGCTATCCTAAATTAAGACCTGCGAGTGATATTCTCGTCTTGATGGGATCCCCATATTTTTTGAGGATATCGAACGTGTCCTCATCGTAGATAGCAATTATGCTGTCACCTATCAGAGATACAGAGGCAAATTTGCCTTCCAGGTTTTCAAGTATCATCTCCGCCCTGGGTGATACGAGACCCGACTCTTCCGAAAATTTCCTGCCAATCACGAAGGCGTTTTCCATAGTTGGCTTCTTTAGGAAGGCAGCCATTGCCCTATTCCCATTCTTAATTATCTCGTCAACGCTTGACTGTGACCTTATGACCTCTCCCGTTGGAACCTTCTTCTTGAATGGAAGTATAACAAGATCAGTTTGGGAATGAAGTATCCTTTCCGTGACCGAGTACGGGAAGGTTCCGCCTTTCTCCCTGATATGGAAGCCTCCGGAGATCTGGGACTGAACATCTCCGAGCCCTGTTCCCCTGGCAAGCTCTATCTGATGAGCTATGCTGTATATGTCACCAATCCTCGTATTATTTCCAAGGATTACAGCAGCAGAAGTTAGTGCCGCGGCAGCGCTCAACCCGAAGCCGCTCGATGGGGGGAGAGGAGATGACGACAGTATCTTTCCCGTGAATCCAAGTTTACGAGCAACCTCTTCTTGAACGGAATTATCAATTGGTATTCCGTTAAACCTTATGTCAATTGAATCCCCTTCCTGCGCCTTTGTCGTCATTCCTGCTTCTACGCAAATTGCAACCCCTTTGGATCCCTTTTTCAATACATCCCTTTCTCTATTTGGAATAAAGAAGAGGGTTGCGCTGCCCGGTGAAAATGCGCTACGAAACGAGCTCGACGATTCTCCTTGCGGCTTCAAGTTTATCACCTTCAATTTCAATTTCCCTTTCCTTCCCAATGACAATAACCTTAGTGCTCCCTTCTCTAACGTCCTTAAGGTCGTTTGCAACTACGAAATCTAGACCATATTCGATCATCCTTCTTCTCGCACGCGACTTGAGTTCTTTCTTTGAAACGTTGTACTCCGCTTTGAATCCCACTATCTTGCCGTTGAATTTTCTCCTTAAAATTTTTAGGAATTTCGGAGCAGGTTCAAGTTCAAGCTCAAGGCGGGAATCTGACGGTATTTTTCCGCTGGTCTTTTCAACAGTAAAATCTGAGAGGGCCGCGGGGACGAAAACTATATCGTTGGATGAAATTTCATCTAACATTGAGACTAGCGATTCCACGCTTGAGAACCTTTTATATTTAAGGAATTGCGGAATTCTAGTTCTCGTAATACCAAAGAACAATGATAGTTCCGCACCCATGTAGTAAAGTACTGTGGCCAGAGCTATCGAAGTTTCACCAGACGAATTATTTGTTATAATTCTCACATCGTCTATCGGCTCATAGCTTGACCCGCCAACAACACAGACCTTCCTCCCGGCTAGTTTTCTATCAACCTTCCTTATAACTTCTGCCACTATTGTTTCTGTATCTGCTATCTTTGCCTTCCCCTCTTCCACTACTGGATCTATGAACGAAACTCCATACCCCTTAAGAATATCTATATTCTTTGAAATTATCGGATTTTTGTACATATTCTGGTGCATTGCAGGTGCGATAAGAATCGGAATCGACCCCAATGAATTTGAAAAGACAGAAGTCACAGGTGTATCATCTATTCCGTGGGCCATCTTAGCAATTGTATTCGCTGTCGCCGGCGCCACCAGAAGAATATCAGATTGGTCTACAAGACTCACGTGCTCTATGGCACCGGTTAACTTCTCAACAACACTGTTTCCCGATGCGTATTGGAGGGCAAACGGGCCTATGATCGATTTAGCAGAATCGGTCATAACTGTTGAGACGTCCGCTCCATGCCGCCTCAATTCGTGAATAAGCTTTACTGTTTCTACAGCAGAGATGGAGCCAGTAACACCAAGGATGACCCTTTTTCCCTTTAGAAAAGCTGTCTTCTCCCTGACGTCCCGAAGTTTTTCTTGCACCGATCTACATATTCTTTACGATAAATAATTTAATCATGGTTGTTTTCCGAAAATATGAAAATTTTCGACACTCTAACCTCGTCGCCTAGAGATATAGAATCAGTTAGAGGTAGAAGGCTGAACATGTTCGTCTGCGGCCCGACAGTATATGACAAGCCACACATGGGTCACGCCAGGACTTACATATTCTACGATGTCCTGGCCAGATACCTAAGGCATAAAGGATTCAGACTGTTCTACCTTATGAATATCACAGATATGGAAGATCACATAATAAGGAAGTCAAACGAAACAGGCCTTCCCTGGAGCGAGATCACTTCAACCTATTCCCAAGAATTCTTCAGAATAATGAGTAATTTAAAGAACGATTCAGTTAATTACTACGCATTCGCAACAGATTTCATAGATGAGATTAAATCCCAGATTTCTAGGTTGATAGAAAAGGAGTATGCGTACGAGGCTGACGACGGCGTATACTTCAGAATAAGCAAATTCAAAGGCTATGGGAAACTTTCACACCAAAATATAGACGCTCTTAAAGCAGGTGCGAGGGTGGAAGTAAACGAACACAAGGACGATCCTCTGGATTTCGCATTGTGGAAAAAGAAGAAGGAAGGTGAACCGTCCTGGCCCAGCCCCTGGGGTGAAGGCAGGCCGGGATGGCATATAGAGGATACCGCAATAACAGAATCTATATTCGGGGTGAATTACGATATACATGGGGGTGCTAAGGATCTGATATTCCCTCACCATGAATCTGAGATCGCTCAAATGGAGTCAATCTCAGGTAAGGAGCCAATGGTCAGGTATTGGATACATACTGGGCACCTTAATGTTGAGAATATAAAGATGAGTAAGAGCCTGAGGAATTTCATAACGGTGGAAGATGCCCTTAAGGATTACTGGCCGGAAGCAATAAGGATAATGATGCTTTCTATGCATTACAGCGCAGCGGTAAATTTTGATGTCAAGGCAGCCATGGATGCTCAGGCCAATGCTGAAAGAATCTCGATGGCTGCTCACCGCGTGCTTAATGAGGACGAGACAAGAACGGATAGGGCTGATGATGTTCTGGATGGGATATTTTCGAAGTTAGAGGTGGATATGAACACGCCGGAGATGATGAGAGAGATAATTTCTTATGTGAAAGAGTTCCTGGGCACTGGTACCATCAGTTCGAAGGAGCGAGGGGAAGCAAAGTATATCATGTCTGAAATAGAAAAAGTTACCGGGATTGTCAGATCAGCCCAACTGCCCGCAAAATCCCTTGACGTAGTGCTGAAGATGAGGGAAGACCTGAGGGAAAGGAGCAACTTTAAAGGCGCAGATGAGATCAGGGATGCACTGAAATCCTGCGGTATTAGGGTTGAGGACACCGCGGAGGGAAGCTACGCATGGTGGTGACTATAGACGCAATAGTTGCCGTAGACTTCATAGAGGTGTTCGTGAGCGGGAGAATGGGATCTCAGAAATTCCAGAGCACAGTTTCTGCAACAAAATCGCTCATCGAGAGCTCGAAAAAATTCACAATTCTAGTTCAGGATTCCCATAGACCTGAGGACCCGGAAATCCATATATGGGGTCCACACGCCATGGAGGGATCATCCGAAGCCGAGACGGTGCCTGAATTGATAGGATATGGCCCCATTATAAGAAAAAGGACTTACGACGCATTCTATGGCACAGAACTCGAGGCAACATTGAAGGAACGGGGTTTCAAGCAAATAGCATTCTGTGGTGTAGTTACCGATATATGTGTGGCGCACACGGTAGCTTCTGCATTCTTCAGGGGATTCCGTCCTGTGGTCCCCAGGGAGTGCACAGACACCTATTCAGATGAGGTCAAGGAAAGGACTCTCAGGTATATGGAGAAGAACTACGGAGCAAAAATAATATCCGTAGGCGATATCATTGGAAAATGAAAAATATAGCATCACCTGAAGATATCCTAGATCTTAAAACTACTGACATCTATTTCATTCGGGCAAAAAAGGCGCTTGAGGCTGCAGGCGTAAACCCTAACGTAATTATGGAAGTTACATCTTCTTCAAGGGATATACCCTGGATAACGTTCTCGGGCCTCGACGACGTAGTTTCAATCCTGGCCGGTAAAAAGGTTGATGTTTACTCCCTCCCTGAAGGTACAGTGCTCCCACCAAAGGATATAAGGAATACACCCATACCAGTACTCAAGATAGCCGGCAAATATCTCGATTTCGGTATGTACGAAACTCCTGTTCTCGGATCACTATCACAGGCTTCAGGTATCGCAACGAAGGCATCGTATTTCAAAAAGAGAATAGGGGATCTTCCACTTATTTCATTCGGGGTCAGAAGGATGCATCCAGCACTGGCCCCCCTAGTGGACAGAAATGCGTACATAGGTGGGTGTGACAGGGTTTCGAGTATAATAGGGGCGGAGAGGATTGGTAAGAAACCCGAAGGCACTATGCCGCATTCCCTGCTTTTACTACTTGGCGAGGAAAAGGGGTGGAAGATGTACGATGAGGTGGTGGAGGAAGGTATTAAAAAGGTTGCACTAGTTGATACATACGGGGACGAAAAGGAGGCCTCGCTTCGGGCTGCCGAAACGATAGAGGATTTGGACGCAGTGAGACTGGATACCCCTTCCTCGAGGAGGGGAAACTTTGCAGATATAGTGAGGGAGGTCAGATGGGAGCTTGATCTGAGAGGATTCAAGCACACAGGAATAATAGTATCCGGCGGAATTAAGGAAGAGGACGTAGAGAAACTGATAGAGGCAGGCGCCACTGGTTTTGGGATCGGGACCGCGATATCCAGTGCCCCTTCCATTGATTTTGCGATGGATATAGTGCAAATTGAGGGGTCTGATAAGACAAAAAAGGGCAAGTTCTCTGGGAATAAAAACGTGTTCCGTTGCTCGCAGTGTCATTCATTCCTTGTGAGTGTCAATCAAAGGGAGAAATGTCCCAGAGATGGAAAAGAGATGGATAATATTATGGTGAAGATCATAGAAGGAGGCAATGTTTCATACAGGGAGGATATTGAGGGGACAAGGGACTATGTTATCCGCCAACTGGGGTGGTACGAATTATCCTGATCACTGGATTTGCACCTTACTCAAACTTTAAGAGAAATCCATCGGGCGAAATTGCTGAACTCCTCGATGGCTCATATTTCAAGGGGGAAGAGCTGAAAGGGATAAAACTAGAAGTGAAGTACTCCGAGATAGAGGGAAGGTACCTAGATCAGCTCAAGGAGAAATACTCCCTAATAGTGAATACAGGCCTGGCTCCCTCCAGCAGATCGATCAGCCTAGAGAAGATTGCTATTAACTGGCAGACCGACATAAAGGACGAAGAAGGGGTATCGCCGAGCACAGGTAGGATAGAAGAGAAGGCTCCAGATGCAATATTTGCCAGGATAGACGTTGAGAAAATCATTCACTCACTCAGATCTGGAGGAATACCCTCTGAAATCTCCTATTTTGCTGGAACTTTTCTTTGCAATAAAATATTCTTTACAACATTGTACAGAACTGATGTCCCAGCGGGATTTATCCACCTCCCCTTCACCCCAGATGCTTCCCTTGATGGAAAATATCCAACTATGGATATGGAGTTAATGATAAAGGCAGTGGAGATGGTAATTCAGAAGGTTATCTAGACTACTGTCCCCCTCTCTTTTCCTTGGCCTTAAACCTTAGTTCGTGACTTCCGCATTTCCTGCATGTGGTCGCCCTGACGGGATTCGACGCATAGCAGTTCATGCATATCTTTTTGTTGAATAGTCTGTCCACAGCTTCCTTAAATGGCATTCATCCGTTATGTGCATTCAATATAAATTTCTATTCATTCAGCCTCTGTAAATTCTAGGGCTATTGTAATGGAGCCGCAGTAATAAATGAATTTGAAAAATGACAATTGTAAACCTAGCGAATAATGACTTTTGAATCGGGAAAAAATTTAAATCTCGAAGCCACCGGAGGGAATCGAACCCCCGACCTGCTGATTACAAATCAGCTGCTCTTCCGGCTGAGCTACGGTGGCGAATATAGGAAAAATTTTCAATGTATTTTACCCTTTCCGCTGATCCCCCGTTTTAATGCTGGAGAACAACTGCTCTCCTAATATGCCATATTCCTTAAAATTTAACCGCACATTTTACGTAATTATAGTTAAGTACATAACTTATTACACTTTATGAACTCTTCACCTAGGAATTTGTTTATCCACGATTTTGCGAATGAGAGTGTTGACTAGAATATGTAGAATAGGGCTTATACTATGTGTTTCAGA
>JAVYSX010000011.1:0-23777 GCA_038728965.1 Thermoplasmatales archaeon
GGCCTTTTAATACCTTTGATTTTAATAGGAAGTGGAATGGGCATATTTGCCTCACCGAACAGGGCTTCAATAATGAATTCGTGTCCCCCCAGTGATAGAGGGATTGCGTCCGGAATGAGTTCAACACTCGTAAATGTGGGAAATATATTGAGTATGGGAATTGCATTTTACATGATGTCCATGACAGTTTCGATGCCCGATCTTGCGAGAATATTCATCGGCTCCTACTCAGCGATAAGCGATAAGTTCCTCGCAAACTCATTCCTAAGATCTATCGATGACCTTTTCTATTTCTCAACTGCGATCCTTCTGGTTGCAATAATACCATCTGCCCTCAGAGGAAGAAAGATCAACGAAAATAACCTAAATGAAAGTTGAAATCAGACGTGAGTCATTCCCTGAGGAAATGCTCTTCCAGCTTGTCATAAGGCAGGACGTAGCGAATTCTGGAGCCACCTTTTATCAGGTTCGATATTAAAAGTGTTGCATCATCTTCCCCGGCATCAATGACGATGTAGCCATCTCCTCTCTCAATAAGCCTGTTATTCAGAGCGGTTGGAACGTTGATATCACCAACAACTCTGAGAAGTCCTTTACCGAAAGGGGCTCTAAGATCAGATTTTAGTTCGCCGTGCTTGAGGATTACAATCCTGTTAGAGAGTTCTCTTGCCTCATCAAGTAGGTGCGTGCTCATCAAGATAAATTTATCACCTCCATTCTTCATACTCAGCAGAATCCTCCTCATTTCAATTATTCCCCTGGGATCCATTCCGAAAGTCGGTTCGTCGAGAACCAGGATCATTGGGTCCCCAACCATGGCCACAGCTACCCCAAGTCTCTGTTTCATCCCGCGTGAGTATGTACCACTTTTCCTGTGCAGGTACTCTCCCAAGTTCATCATCGTTGTGACCCTCTCCACATTATCCTCTAGGTCTCTTCCCTTTAGTCCTCTGATCTTCCCAGTGAATTCTAGCAGTTCTTTACCAGTCAGATATGGATAGAACTCTGGTTGCTCAACTAGTGCCCCTATCAAGGAGAGTGCTTCCTTGGGTTGCGATTGAATATCTATACCATTTATTTTTAGAGAACCGCTGCTTGGTCTCAAGATTCCTGTGATTATCTTAAAAAGTGTTGTCTTGCCTGCTCCGTTCTCGCCGAGAAAGCACGTAAGACCAGGCTCATCCACGCTCAGAGATATGTTGTTCAGAGCCTTTATCTGCCCGAAATTCTTGGAAAGAGAGGATATTGTGATCATCTGACCTCCTTCCTCTCGAAAATCAACAGAGATAGAACTATAGATACAACGGCGTACAACACCATGACAAGGAGGGAAGTCATGACGTCCCCATAACTTGCCCCGTTCAGGCTGAATTTAGATGTGAAAACACCCGGCGATATGTCTATGAATGACCTGCTTATTATTGATGCCGCATTATCAAGCAGGAAGAATGCGTTGTAGTTGTAAATGAGCTCTAAAACGAGGTTTAGAGAAGAAAATACTATGAAATAGATGATAAAAGTGGTGATGTACGCGTATAGGTTCTTGTTGAAGAGGGAACTGATAAGGAATGAAAACGCGCTGACAGACGTGATAAAGATCAGCAACATACCTGTTGATATGAAAAATGGGGTAGAGACAAGAAATCCGAATATGTACAACGCTGTTCCGATCTCAGCGACCATATAAGGACTCATTGAGATTATTGATGCAGCGACGGCGGCGGCGTACTTGCCTATTAGGAGGACAGACCGATCTATAGGCAAGCTAAAGATGTGGAATGCAGTCCTATTCTCTATTTCACTAGAAACTGCGGGCGAAGAGAAGAAAACTGCTGCGAAAACAGGTATGTCAGAAAGCACGTATGCCCAGATATAAAGAAGTATTCTTTCCTTTCCCTCAGGCTTAATATTTGTGCCCACTGGAATTATATTCCTAATCTCTGTCAGGTAATGTACCGAGAGATAGACCATGAGGGCAGATACGGTAAGCATAAGGATAAAGATCAGATAGAAGCTTCTGGATCTATAGTAGTTTCTAAGGTAATAGTAAAAAACAGTTGAAAAACCTGTGCCTTTTCCTGGCAATGAGATCACGCTATTTTTTCATTGCTAAGGAGCGATGAGAGGTACGATAGAGGCACTATTACCTCTATTTCGTCTTGCCCAACCGTTATGACCTTCACACCTGGTATATCTTGTAGGTAGGACAGGTTTAGCGATGTTCCATTTTTCAGCTGAAGAAACGAATAGGCAGCAGTCTGGTTCAGACCTCCCCACGCTTTAACCACAGGCGATGAGGCATTCTTAACTGATACATAGAAAGAGATATTGTTATTCAGATTCAGAAAGCCACTGTTTTTCTGGAAATTAAGATCCCCTAGATACGCGTTTATTGAGATATGAAGAGCTTGCAGGGAACCGAAAACGATCGTGGAACCGTATGGTACATACGCAAATATAGTTTCATTAAGCCCACTCACGTTAACATATCTCGAGAAATTAGAGAAACTCTGAGCATCCAGGAAAATGGATGACACATTCAGTGCATAGATCTGAAATCCCTTATAAGTTTGGTAAAGTGTTGTGTTAATATCATAAGTTTTGTTGCCATATGGTATAGTCACGTTTGAACCTTTTACGTTTACCGATGTTATCATTACGGCGGTATAATTGGTTTCGTGAAACAAGAATGCCTTTGTGTTGTTGTAGTTCAGATATAAAACAAGGGACGAATTTGAAGGAATGTATGAAAATGGTGATGTGCTAGCCTGCTCGTTTGTTACAACAGTATAAGCAAACACGGTAGCCATAACCACTATTACCGCACCAACTGCCGCAATTATTCCTATTTTCAGGCTCCTCTTCATCCAGCTAGTATAGAAACCCTGAATAAACGCTTTGCCTTCTATCATTATTTAAGCGAACCGAAAACGTTTAAAACCTTGATCCACTTCCACGCAATGCACCCTGAATATGCCAAGGTGAAGCTTCCAACTGAAGAAAAATTCTTCAGTACAAGAGGTGAGGTCAAAAAACTGAACCTCCACACTGTTTGTGAGGAAGCAAGGTGCCCAAACAGGGCGGAATGCTGGTCTAATGGGACTGCTACTTTTATGGTCCTAGGGAAAAATTGCTCGAGAAATTGTAGGTTCTGCTCCGTAACGCATGGGTTCGTGGAGCCCCTCGATCCGATGGAACCAAGGAATATTGCCATAGCTGTTAGGGAAATGGGTCTGAAATTTGTAGTTGTTACGTCTGTTGACAGGGATGATCTGCCTGATCAGGGGGCAGGACATTTCGCATCTGTTGTTAAAGAAGTCAAGTCGACGGGTGCAAGGGTTGAGGTTCTTATACCAGATTTTAGAGGCAATTTTGACCTTGTGGATATAATACTTAAAGAGGGCCCGTCAGTAGTGGCACACAACATTGAGACCGTTAGCAGGTTATCCCCGTTCATAAGGGATCCCAGAGCAAGCTATTCACAATCGTTGGCCGTCCTAAAACATATATCTTCCAAGGGCTTTGTTGCAAAATCCTCCATCATGCTTGGGCTCGGTGAAAGCGACCTTGAAGTATTTGATGCCATGAAATCTCTTAGGGAGGCAGGGGTGAGTATCCTAACGATAGGGCAGTATCTAAGGCCCTCCAGGGAACAGGTTCCCGTTGTTGAATATTCAGCTCCTTCGAGGTTCAAGCGCCTGGAGCAAGCCGCATATGAATTGGGTTTCAGCTACGTTGCCTCGGGCCCTCTGGTAAGGACTTCGTACCACGCAGCAGAAGCGTGGGAGGCGGTGGGTGACTGATTTGCCTGCCATCGGTAATGTTTCAAACGAGGCCCTGATATCCGCATATAAGACCGCGGTGAAGGCAAGAACGCTCGATCTCAGGATAACAAGTGCCCAGAGGCAAGGGATAATTGGATTTCATGTTCCAGCGGAGGGGCAGGAGATAATTCAGGTTACTATAGGAATGCTGGCTGAAAAGGATGATATAATATACAGTTACTACAGGGACCTGGCGTTGTTGCTTCAGAGGGGGGTCGCGGTATCCATGATATACGATCAGCTCCTCGGGAATAGCGAAGATCTGCAGAAGGGTAGGCAGATGCCTGATCATTTCTCATTTAAAGAGTTTAATTTTTCCACAATCCAGAGCCCTGTTGGAACTCATCTACCTATGGCGGTTGGAGCTGCTTACGCCCTCAAATATCAGAAAAAGAAGGGGGCAGTTATAGCGACGTTCGGAGACGGTGCTACATCAACCTCAGATTTCCATGCTGCACTAAATTTCGCCTCTGTATTTAATGTGCCAGTACTTTTTGTATGTGAGAACAATGGGTGGGCGATATCTCTTCCAGTTGAGAGGCAGACAAAGGTGGAAATATACAAGAAGGCAAGTGCGTACGGTATTCCAGGAAAGAGAGTAGACGGTAATGATATTATCTCATCACTCTCAGGACTTTCGGAGGCTTTGAGCTACGTTAGGTCCGGTTCGGGTCCGTATCTGATCGAGGCCACTACGTACAGAATCGGGCCACACTCTACGTCGGATGATCCTAAGAAATACAGGGTTGATGAAATTACAGATGGCAGCGAGAAGGACCCCATAACTAGGCTCGAGAATCTTCTCCTAAGTATGGGCGTAGTGGATCAGGGCTTTATTAAGAGGACCAGGGAGGAGGCAAAGAGTGAGGTTGATTCGGTACTGGAACAGAGGGCTTCGATACCCCCGGTCGATCCGAAGAGCATATTTGATGATGTGTACGAGAAACCCTACTGGATGCAGGAGGATGAGAGGAGGGAGATCGAATGAGCGAGATTAATATGGTTCAAGCACTGAACTCAACACTTGATGCTCTGATGGAAAAAGATGATAGAGTTGTACTGCTCGGAGAGGACATAGGGCGAGATGGTGGCGTCTTTAGGGTAACGGACAATCTCCTCAAGAAGTACGGGGGAGAGAGGGTAATAGATACGCCCCTAAATGAACTTGGTATAATAGGGATGAGTATAGGAATGAGCCTCCATGGCTTGAAGCCAATAGCTGAAATACAATTCCAGGATTTCATATTTACTGCCTTTGATCAGATTGTAAACAATATGGCAAAGATCAGATACCGCACCGGTGGCCGTTTTTCAGTTCCCATGATAGTCAGGGCTCCTTACGGAGGGGGAATAAAAGGCGGTCTCTACCATTCTCAGAGCGGTGAGTCTTACTTTGTTCACACACCAGGACTTACTGTCGTATCTCCATCAAACCCATACGACGCAAAGGGTCTCCTCATCTCTGCCTATAAGCTGAGCGATCCCGTTATCTTTCTTGAGCCAAAGAGACTTTACAGATGGGCTAAAAGTGAGGTTCCAGACGGGATGTACGAAGTGGAGATAGGCCGGGCGTCGCTTCTGAGGGAGGGAGATGACATATCGATTATAACATACGGTAGCTCAGTTCCTGCAGTCCTGAGTGCCGTCGACAGGAACTCTGTCAACGCAGATGTCATTGATCTGAGAACCTTGCTTCCATTGGATATCGATTCCATTTTGAGAACAGTTAGGAAGACAGGGAGGGCAGTCATAGTACATGAGGCCCCGCGGACCTTGGGCCTTGGTGCTGAGATTGCAGCACTAATTGCCGAAAGGGCAGTGGATTCTCTTCTCTCCCCCATAGCAAGGGTGACAGGTTTCGATACGCCGTTTCCGTATTCGAATGAGGATGTCTATCTTCCAAATGAAAAAAGAATAATGAATGCAATAAATAAGATAATGTCATACTGAGGCGAGTTAAGATGGTAACGTTTAAGCTTCCGGATATAGGGGAAGGGGTTCAGGAAGGTGAAATTGTAAAGTGGAATGTAAAGGAGGGGGACGAGGTTCACAAAGATGAGATAATAGTAGAGGTGATGACGGATAAGGTGACTGTTCAGATTCCATCGCCCTACGAAGGGAAGGTTTCCAAGATATACGTGAAGCAGGGCGAGGTTGCGAAGGTTGGGTCGCCGCTGATTGACATAGGTACCGGCCCCTCTGAAACTATCGAAGCTACACCCGCGAGCAAAAATATACCTCAGGAAGAGGAAGCCACCCAGGTCCTGGCACCGCCGGCAGTGAGGAAAAAGGCGCGTGAGATGGGAATTGACCTTACAACGGTAAAAGGGTCCGGTCCCGGTGGCAGGATATCGCTTCAGGATCTAGAGGGTCACGGCAAACAGAAGACCGCAGTTGAAGCCAAATTCCCTACCGGGAACGTGATGGAGCTTAAGGGTCTGAGGCGCTTAATATCGGAGAAAATGACAAAGTCAAAGCAGATCATTCCTCATTACGCTGTTGCGGAGGAAGTAAGGATGGACGCGCTCTATTCGCTCAGGGATAAACTGAAAGAATTGGGGGTAAATTTAAGCTACACGCCATTCTTTGTCAGAGCTTCGGTCTTGGCACTTATGGAATATCCGTACTTGAACGCTCGCTCCACCGAAGATGGGAAGTTTGAGATACTGAATTATTATAACATTGGAATTGCGATAGACACCCCAGAAGGTCTTACAGTGGCTGTCGTAAAGGATGCTGATAAAAAATCAGTTAGGGAAATATACAGGGAAATAGAGGACCTCGCCAGCAGGGCAAGGGAAGGTAAGCTGAGGCTGGACGAAGTCAAGGACTCCACATTTACCGTGACAAACGTCGGTAGTATAGGCGGCATATTTTCTACGCCGATAATAAATTACCCGGAAGTTGCAATACTGGGGGTCCACAGGATTATGGATACACCTTCGGGGAAGAGCATGTTCATAACTCTCTCTGCAGACCATAGGCTCATAGACGGTGCTATGGCTGCGAGGTTCATCGTGCAGGTTAAAAGATATCTAGAAGAACCATCTTATATGCTGGTGTAAGAAATGGAATACGATGCCATCATACTGGGTGGAGGTCCGGGGGGATATTCCACCGCGATAAGGCTGGGCCAGAATGGTAAGAGGGCACTGCTGATTGAGGAGGATAAGATAGGGGGAGAATGTCTAAACTATGGTTGTATCCCCAGCAAGGCTCTGATAGAGATGGCTGATGCAATTTCATACCTGAAGGAAATGCCTGGATTCTCTTTAAAATGGTCCATAGATATGAAAAAGTGGCAGGAATGGAAATGGGGGATGATAGTAAAGTTAACCTCAGGTGTGGAGAAGCTCGTGAAATCATGGGGAGGAGAGGTAGTAAAGGGTCACGGCATGATCGAGAATTCCTCCCAGATAAGTGTTAACGGGGAGACTTTCGAAGGGAAAAATATCGTCATAGCCACAGGCTCAGTCCCAGTGAAGATAAAGGGCATAAATGATGTTTACTACAACAGGGAAATTCTCGATGTTGACCACATCCCGTCATCTCTTCTCATAATAGGCGGAGGATACATCGGGATCGAGCTAGGGACAGCGTTCGCGAAACTAGGAAGTTTAGTAACAATAGTGGAGATGATGCCTTCAATATTGCCCGGGACAGGCCCTGACCTAGTTAGATATGTGGAGAGACGGCTTTCCTCATTAGGGATAAAAGTACTCACCGCAACAAAAGTTCTTAACGTGACAAGAGACGAGGTATATCACGTATTCCTCGAAAACGGCTCTGAGATCTCGGCGGAGATGGTCCTCATGACAGTGGGAAGGCAGCCAAACACACAGGGTTTCGGACTTGAAAGGTTGAATGTGGAGATGGATGGCAGGTTTATAAAGACAGATGAAAGGAAGAGGACTAGTGTAGAAAATGTGTACGCTGTCGGTGATATCTCGGGACAACCGATGCTTGCTCACAAAGCGTTCTATGATGCCGAAGTTGCGGCTGATAACATCGCTGGAAAGAACAGAGTGGTTGATTATAAGGCCATGCCGTTTGTCATATATTCGGACCCTGAGATTTCGGTGACAGGTTCCATAACTGATAATTTTTCGAACGTCCCATTAGCCTCAAACGGGAGAGCGCTAGGAATGAACTCAGGCCAGGGAATTTTCAGGATATATGTCGATCGAAATGGTACAGTTAGAGGTGCGGCAATAGTCTCGCCCAGGTCTTCTGAACTCATATCAGAGATCTCGCTCGCTGTTGAATCAGGGCTAAGTGCTATGGATGTAGGTCTCACAATCCATCCCCACCCAACCCTGTCAGAGGGACTAAAGGACGCGGCAGAGGCTACATATGGGAGATCTCTCCACTTCAAGTCTAGCCGTTGATCTTGGAACGGTCGAGTACAGCGAAGCGCTCAAGCTCCAGAGGGAGCTGGTGAACCTTGTGGAAAGGGGATTGATAGGGGACGTTCTCCTCATCCTGGAACATCCTCCCGTTTATACCGTTGGTAGAGGGAAGAAACCGGAAAATTACGTGGGAATAAAAGTTATTGAGACGGAGAGGGGGGGAGATGTTACCTATCATGGCCCCGGGCAGCTACTATTCTATCCGATAATTAATCTTAAAAGACTAGGTTTGATGGACGTAAGAAAGTTCGTTCTCAAACTGGAGGATGTATTTATTTTATCACTGGAATCGTTAGGTTACAGTGGTTCTCTGGGCAGTGAACCCGGCATATGGGTTGAAGGGAAGAAGGTGGCATCCATAGGCCTCGCAATAAAAAACGGTATATCGTTCCACGGTGTTGCGGTAAACATATCCCCAGATGTTATACCCTGGTTTTCAAAGATAAGACCCTGCGGTTTGGATCCGGGGACAATAGGGTTCGTTGATGTCAGTAGGTCAGCCCTGAAAAAGAACGTTTTGGAATCGTTCTCTATAAAATTCCGTCCATTCGAAACAATCTCACCCCCTGATTTCAGGGAAATGGTGAATAACATTCAATACCTTGCCTCAGATAACGGGAAGTGATGACAGGTTCAAGCATTATTCTGAGAAATGGATCACTTGTAGTTGTTAGGGATTACGTGGATTCTGACCTTGACAAGATCAAAGATTTCGTCGCTTCACTTTCTGATGCAACTATTCAGGGCAGATTTATGCAGGTGACACCTAGAGAAGCAGTTCTCCGCGCGCTGACAAAGAATGAATGGAAGACTATAATAGCGCTTAGAAATGATAAAATTATCGCTCACGGGGCCCTATATAAAGGAAATGAGGGTTTTGCAGAAATAGGAATAATCGTCAGCGACGACTTCCAATCCCTGGGTCTTGGCACCGCTATGCTTGGGCTACTTGCAGAGGAGGCAGTTAGGAGTGGCGTAAAGGAGATCAGGTCATTTGTCTCTCCAGAAAATTACAAGATGATCTCCGCACTCAAGAGCATGGGTTTTGCAGTGGAGTCAGAGGCAAAGCCCGGTATAGTGATGGTAAGATTTTCACCTTCCTCTTTACCAGAGGCAATAAGAAATTTCGACAACAGGGATGCTGTTTCAGCTATAAATGCGGTGAAATTCTTCCTGGAGCCTAAAAGTATTGCTGTCATAGGTGCGTCATCGGACAGAACTTCTATAGGTGGACAGCTCTTCTTCAACCTCCTTGAAAGTAATTTCAACGGGCAAATCTTTCCAGTAAATCCGAATCACGAATTTGTTCAGGGTGTAAGGGCGTACAAATCCGTGAAGGATGTAGGATATCAGGTGGATGTAGCATTCATTGCCGTGCCTGCAGACATAGCTATTCAAATGGCAGAGGAATGCGGACAAAAGGGTGTTAAGGGCCTCGTTATAATAACATCCGGTTTCTCGGAGATTGGAGATGTTGGCAAGAAGAGGCAGGAACAGCTCTCGCGCATTTGTGCAAGGTATGGGATGCGTGTCATAGGTCCAAACTGTATGGGCATAGTTAACAACTCTGATCGCGTGAGACTCAATGGTCAGTTCTCCCCCTTTAAGTCCATGAAGGGGCGTATCTCGTTCCTCTCACAGTCTGGTGCGCTTGGTATAGCTGTGTTCGACATCACCACGAAATTAGGTCTCGGCCTGAGCTCATTCGTTTCGGTGGGCAACAAAGAAGACATTTCCGGAAACGACCTTATCCAGTACTGGGAAAATGATGAGGGAACGGATGTTATTCTCCTCTACCTGGAATCATTCGGTAATCCCGTAAAATTCTCAAGGATTGCCAGACGGATAACGAAGAAAAAGCCCATCGTCGCTGTTAAAAGTGGAAGGTACAAGGCCGGGTTCAGGGCAACGCAATCGCACACTGGGGCTCTCTTGGCTACTTCAGATATCACGGTAGATGCTCTTTTCAAGCAAAGCGGAATAATAAGAACGGATACGCTGGACGAGATGTTTGATGTCGCAGTGCTTCTTGCGAATCAGCCGGTACCGAAAGGAAACAGAGTAGCTATACTCACAAACGCGGGGGGTGCCGGTATCCTGGCCGCGGATGCCTGCGAAGCGCACGGGCTTGAGGTTCCCGATCTGAAGGAAAGTACCAGGGAAGAGCTGAGAAAGATACTACCGGACATAGCATCGGTTAAAAATCCAGTTGATATGACAGCTGGCGTTCAGGCAGAAATGTACGAAAGATCATTGGAGATCCTGGGACGCGATGATTCTATCGATTCAATAATTGTGATATTCATATTGCCTGTAGTTCTTGATCCAAACGATGTAGCGAGAAGCATCTTGCGAGGCGTAAAGAAGTTTAACAATTCAAAGACAGTGGTTTCAGTGTTCATGGCAACAAAGGGTATGGCAGAGATCCTGAGACAGGACGGGATAAAGGTTCCTTCGTTCCCCTTTCCAGAGGATGCCGCTATTGCGCTCGCAAGGGCCACTGAGTACGGCAAGTGGAAATATTCACCACCGAAGGAGATCCACAGGAGGGGATCCGTTGACTTGGAGAAGGTCAAGGCCATAATATCAGGAGCCATGAGGGAAGGGAGGGAATGGCTTACTTATGAGGAATGCTCAACAATACTTGGGATCTACAACATTTCAACAGTCAAAACAGCGACGTTCAGGGATCCGAAGGACGCAGAGGTAAAAACGGCTGGATGGCAGGGGAAAGTTGCGCTGAAGGGTTACGGCCCAAAGATCGTGCACAAGAGCGATGTTGGAGCGGTTGAACTAAATATACCTGTCTCAAAGATCAAGGATGCGGCTGACGCCATGCTATCAAATCTAAAGGGCAGGGGCTTCCAGGTAGACTACATGGTCGCACAGGAGATGGTACCGGAAGGCATAGAGATGATAGCAGGTTCAAGTAGTGATCCTCTTTTCGGTCCTCTGGTGGTGGCGGGCATGGGGGGAAAACTTGTTGAGTTGCTTAAGGATGTGTCAACAAGGCTAGCACCCATAGACGTGGAAGATGCTGCCGAAATGATATCAGAACTTAAGACAGCAGACGTGCTCAGAGGCTACAGGGGTACAAGGGTTGCTGATGAGGAGGCATACAAGGAGGTTCTTGTCAATGTTTCTAGGTTAGTCAGCGAAAATCCAGAGATTTTGGAGCTTGATTTGAACCCCGTGATCGTCCTGGAGAAAGGGTCGGGGTGCAGGGCCGTAGACTTCAGGATAAGGGTAGGAAGCCAAGGCTTTAAGGCGCCACCTTTTGTCGCTAAGAGCATACTTAATATATGATTTTTTTAGTATAGGTAATTCAATCGGGGTCCGGAAAATTTCACCGATTTTTTAAATGTAATTTCCTTGAACCTGTAGTATCCTCTAATAATTCCCGGGCGTGTCTAATTTTTGCATATCCGGAGCTTTTAGGCGAATTAAAATCTCGAACAGGATACCGTGCTCAGTTTTATGAAAAATCATTTTGCCTTCGGCCTTTCTATCCCGTATATGCTTGCCCTCTAATTATCCTGTATTCTCTCTTCTTTTCTTTTTAACTGATTTTGAAGTTCAGTTTTAGTAGCTTGTGCATCTGCTAGTGTGCTGGAGATATATCTATGGTCTCAGTTATTTCCCGATGGGATGTATCAGTATTGCACCCTCTATACAGCTATTTCTTCGTAAAATTCAAATATAACGATATAAGAATGCTGCTTTTAATGGCAGGCTCAATGAATTTGTTGGTTCCCAAAATCACAATTGCTTTTTTTAATGTAGGAAGAATAGCATGATAGAATGGGTAATACAACGCAGAAAAAGTTGAGATGTAACGCCTCCGGATTTAAATTTTGGGGAGAACCCAGGTGGGTACTCGGCATGACCTGGCAGCTTATGGGGCAAGATCTTGTTTCCAAGCTTGATTAAAGGGTCATCCGCAACCGAAGTTGAGTTCCAGGAGCGCAATGCGTCTGAAATTGCGTTGATGAAAATACTACCCTTAGGTCTCATCACAAAATATACGAATTTTCCATGAATAAGGGGTAAGGGTCGCCCTTATAACTTCACCGGTGCCGCGGTGGAGATTTTATCGGGGAAAGGTTAAAATCACCTAGTAACGGATTACCACTTATGAATATGAGGACTTTATCTACCCAAATTCTAGAATTCAATGCAGCTTAGGCGGAAAGAAGCTTATCTGCCTTTGAAGTACAGGAGAAGGAGTTAAAGTTTCGCGGAAGCCTAAGTTGTCGCGAGATGCATTTCCGCTATTGCGCTAAATGGAATGGAGTTAAAAAAAGTTCCATGGCAGCAAAGCGCTTGATCCTATTACACTGAAAGATAATATTCGCTAAGCGTATATTGACCCGCGTTATAAGAAAGGCCCCGAATTTATTTGCACGAAGAGTTATTTAAATAAAGGGAGAAGACAATACAGGATTAGAAAAAGGGGCGTATTAGACCGCCCATTCAACATATCCCTTTCTTAAGCTGGGACAACTTTCGGATAGTGCAGTTTTAAGATTAAAAAATGGACTCCTGGCATAGACGCAGAAGAGTGTTGTTGGTACGCTCAGAAACAAGGAAGCATCAAAGAGAAGATCCCAACTGCTCGGAAATCGCGTTACAAGTAATGAGAGCCCTCTTGGATGTGAATTAAAAGGGGCCGCCAAAAAAGGCTTTCCGTTAAACACAACATAACCACCAAGAACGTATATATAAGGAGTCAAAATACAGTGGCAATCGGTGATGTCATCAATGGTCACAATGAGGGCTGTGGTTTCTACCCGTGACGGTAAATCAAGGCAGATTGAAGTACCAGAAGAGAAGCAGAATGCACTTTTCGGAAAAAAGATAGGGGATCTTATAGATGGTTCTTTCATTGGGTTAGAAAACGTGAAATTAAAGATAACAGGAGGTAGCGATAAGGACGGTTTTCCTATGAGGGCAGATTTTCCGGGGATGAGGAGGAAACGTGTGCTCCTTACGGGGGGCGTGGGTTTCCACCCGCAAAGGGCTGGTCTCAGGAAGAAGAAAAATATCAGGGGGAACACAATCTCTGACGATATATCTCTCGTCAACATGGTCGTTGTTGAAGGGAGAATAGAATCGGAAAAAGGAGAAGGTAATGAAGCTGCCAAAACCTCCTGAAGTAAATATCGGAATGGTCGGTCACGTTGACCATGGTAAAAGTACTTTAACCAAGCTTATAACAGGCACCAGGACTGACTACTTCTCCGAAGAGATAAAGAGAGGGATCTCCATAAAGCTTGGTTATGCTGATGCCCCCATATACAGATGCTTTGACGGTTCTTCGGTGAAGTATTCAACTAGGCCATCCGACTGCGAAGGGGGAGCAGCGCTGGAGAGAGTTGTAAGCTTTGTAGATTCCCCTGGTCACGAGAGTCTGATGGCAACAATGCTGTCTGGTGCAGCTATAATGGATGGGGCTCTAATGGTTATCGCAGCGAACGAAAAATGTCCGAAACCCCAGACGAGGGAGCATTTGACAGCACTTAACTTCCTCGGAATAAAGAATCTAGTAATAGTGCAGAATAAAATCGATCTGGTAAGCGAAAAGAGGGCCATGGAAAGCTATGCAGAGATAAAGGAATTTGTCAAGGGAACCGTCGCAGAGGATGCACCGGTGATCCCTATGAGCGCGCTGGATAATGCCAACCTGGATGCCCTACTGGAAGCTATAGAGCAGAGAATTCCAACAAGTAAAATGAATGACAGCGGGAACCCAATGATGTATATAGCGAGAAGCTTTGACGTGAACAAACCTGGGACACCTCCACAAGAACTTAAAGGTGGAGTAATAGGTGGAACAATTTTGTCTGGAAAATTCAGGGTCGGTGATGAAATAGAAATATCGCCGGGATTGGTCGTAACAAAGGGGGGTAAGAAGAGTTGGACTCCTATACAGACCGTAATAACTTCAATAGTGTCAGGGAATATATCTCTCAAAGAGAAAGGTCCCGGCGGACTTGTGGGTATCGGGACAGAGTTGGATCCATTCCTCACGAAGGCGGACAATCTTGTTGGAATGGTCGTTGGCCTGCAAGGCACGCTCCCGAAGCCAGTGTTCAAGCTTCAGATGAAGACTAACATTCTTAACAAGGTTGTTGGGACGACCGAAGAGCTGAACGTTGACAAGATAATAAAGGGCGAAGCGCTCCTTTTAAACGTTGCAACTGCCGTTACTGTTGGCACAGTTACCCAGTCAAAGGGGGACCTGATAGAAGTGGAGCTTAAATACCCTGTGATATCGCTTCCGAGTCAGAGAGTTGCCATCAGCAGAAAGATACAGAACAGGTGGCGTCTCATAGGGAGCGGAACAGTTTCCTGATTCCCGAAAGGCACCTGTCCCTTATTGGGCATGAATCGCATAGGGGCTTCCTCCTGCATATCTGTTTTGAGTGCTCGTCAACAAGGGCGTGAAATTCCATCAGTTCTTCCGTAAGGAAGGAAATAGAAAGCTGAACTCTCAGGAATTCGTAGTCCTTAAGGTTCAACTCTTCAAGAAAGAAACGGTTGAGAAACCTCAGTGTATAAGAATCAATAGGTATAGTTCTCTCGTGAAAAGCGTACAGAGCGATGCTGTCTGCAGTCTCCCTTCCAATACCCTTCAGTTTTAGCAATTCTTCCCTTGGAGATGACGGGAGAGAGCAGTTATCTATTTTTTCAACATAATATTTAATCGCAGTTTTGAGATAGTTTGATTTCTGTCTGTAAAATCCCGCTGGCTTGATTTTTGTCGGAATATCAGGTGAGTTTAGCAGTTCACGTGGTTCCATTCCTCTGATAGGTCTTAGAGCGCGCTCTACGTTGTTCCAGTTCGTGTTTTGTGCAAGAATAGCACCCTCTAAAACTTCCAATGGGTGCCGCGCAGGCCACCAGTATCTGAACCCGTAAATATCACGCAGTAAATTGAACACTGATCTGAATTGATGATTATATATCAATTTCCAGCTCTTATTTTAAGGTGTCAGGAACCTTTCTTTCCCGTCGTAATAGTCCCATTCCTAATCATTTCCTTACCTTTCCTGATAGCCTCTATGAGCTTTGGGACAATTTCGTACGCATCCCCGATCAGTGCTATGTCTGAGTACTTCACAATGGGTGCCGAAGAATCCTTGTTGATAGATATGACAAACTCAGATGTCTTCATACCCGCTATATGCTGAATCGCACCAGAGATACCTACCGCTATGTATAATTTTGGATGCACTGTTTTTCCGGTCTGACCCACCTGCCTGTCCCTCGTGATCCAGCCCGAATCAACGGTAGGCCTTGAGGCTGCCACTATGCCTCCCAGTTCATTCGCGAGCTCTTCCAGCATCTTGAACCCCTCCTTTCTCCCCAGCCCCATGCCACCTGCAACCACTACATCAGATGTTGTAATATCCACCTCATCTCTCGAAACTACCTGGAGAACCTTGGTTAGTATATCTTCTTCCCTAATCCCGCTTTCTATAACCTCTATCTCCCCATTCCTTCCGTACTTTCTATCAACCGGTTTAAATATTCCAGGCCTGGCGCTAGCCATCTGCGGTCTGTGTTTTGCGCACAGAATATTCGCCAGTATAGCGCCACCAAAAGCAGGTCTTCTGGCCTCTAGAAGTTTTTTAGTCTGGTCTATGTCTATTTCTGTGCAGTCTGCCGTAATGCCTGTGTTAACCTTTACTGCCAGTCTCGATGCGAGGTCCCTGCCGTTGTGTGTTGCCCCAATAATGAAGTAATTTGGCTTTCTCTCAAGGATCAGCTTTGAGATAGCATCAGCATAGGGCCTGGTCCTGTAGTGAGTAAGTGGATCTCCCTTTATGAGTATTACTTTATCAACCCCATATTCTATAGCCTCTTTAGCCATATCATTTGCGTGCTCACCTGCAACTAGAATACCTACAAGCCTTTCTCCGTACTTGTCGCACAATTTTCTGCTTATCCCTGCCATCTCTAATGCAACCTTAGACAGCTTTCCATCGTTTTGCTCCAACCATATCCAGAAGTCCTTGTATACCGACACGTCCGCTGGAGGTGTAGCACACCTATTTTGGATCATTTAATCACCCCCCTCTCTATCAGTACGGAAACAACCTTGTCAAGCTCCTCTATTCCAGGCTTTGCTGGATTCTTTATGGGATCTGGAACTGTCTTCATGTCCTTCACAATTGTCGGAGAACCTTTGAGACCTATGCAGGAGGGATCCAGTTGGAGCTCCTTGTTGCTTATGATCTGGACACCCTTCTTGTATGCCTCAATTTTTTTCTTTAACGTGGGGTTCCTCGGATTGTTTGAATTAAGTGTTACCGTTATTACAGCGGGCTTACTTATCATCAGCGTTTCAACGGCCCCCTCTATATCCCTTGAAACTATGAAGTGATCATCCTGGTATTCGATATGATGCACGTACGTTGCCTGTTCATACCCAAGGAATTCGGCTATACCGGGCCCTACGTGGCCTGTGGATGAGTCTGTTGTTTCTTCCCCGCACAGGATGACATCAAAACCCCCGAGATAATCCGCAGTAGATGCCAACGTAAGTGACGTTGGCCACGTATCTGCACCCGCAAATACTCTATCAGTAACTAGGATACCCCTGTCCGCTCCTCTTCCCATGCACTCCAGGAGTGCTACATCAGCCATCGGTGGTCCCATCGTTATTACAGTTATAATTCCACCGTGCTTTTCCTTCAGTTGCAGTGCTGCTTCCAATGCATTTATGTCCGGGGGGTTAACGACATTCCTTGCCATGCTCCTGTTCAGCGTCTTTGTGACTGGATCTATGGTTATGTCCTGGCTATCCGGGACCTGTTTTATCATAACTGCGATATTCAGCATCTCAGTTCACCCGTATTTATATATCACGCCCTTGGCTGCCTTAGGGTAATGCCATGTGACAGAGCCCTGATCGCACGCTATTGAACAAGTACCACACTCTACGCAGTCCTCATACTGGAATACGAGCTTTCCATCTTGGAGAGTGTAACACTGCGCTGGGCATGCCATAACACAGAAGTGGTGGGGGCACTTCTCGCATATGCTTTCATTCACGGTTATGTGGGGGTAATTCTTATCAACATCATACTTGGTTCTCCCCAACCTTTCCTTGATGTCCATGTTCACATCCTCCTGTACATGTAATAAAAATCTGTCACAGTCTTCAGCCTGCTCATCTTGAGGTCGGCAGCGCAGGAAGAAAGTATTTCCCTGATCTTCTTCTTCGGCTGTCCCCTTTCCCATAACATCTCCAACAGTAAGCCCTCGAGCATTTTTGGGTATACAGTATACATATTTCTGTTCCCCGTAACCTTTCTTATATCTTTGAATGTCCTGAGGTCCTTGAGGACATACGTCTCCTCCAATTTTGCCCTGTAAAGTGAGAGCGACGAGGCACTAAAATCATTTCTTTTCTTTGCTTCTACAGCCGTCTCTCCCGCGAGTATTCCGGACAGGATTGCATAATTCATCCCTTGAAGGACCAACCCATTGCTGAATGCGAACCCAGCCGCATCACCCGTGATCATGTATCCATCTCCATACAACCTAGGCACCATCTGTATTCCTCCCTCTGGGATAAGGTGTGCGCCGTATTCCACCACATTTCCCCCCTCTATAAGGGGTGCTATTGATGGATGCTCTTTAAATCTCTCGATAATATCATAAGTGTGGGTCATCCCATTCTCTCTTAACTGTTCCATTGGAGAGACAATACCTAGCGATATAGTTTCCTTGTTTGTGTAAAGGAAACCACCAATATTCAGATCCTCTAAAAATCCGACTATGTATTCTGAAGCCATTCCCGATGTTTGGCTAAGGTTGAAGCGATCCTCAATCTTCTGGGGGCTGAGTTTTATAATTTCTTTCACGCCAACTGAAACCTCCCAGTCACTTAGTGGAGGTCTTAACCCCGCCTCTATTGAAAGTCTCGGGTTTACCCCTTCGGCCAGTATTACGACGCTGGACGTAATGGTGTCTCCAGACTCCTGTATTCCTACAGCTTTTCCGTCCTTAATGGCTAGAGACTCGACCGTTATTCCCGGAATGACCAGGGCACCGGCCTCTTTGGCTTTCTTTGCAAGCCAGGGGTCAAACTTTGATCTCAGAACGGTGTAACCTACCTTGTTTTCTTCAAATATCTGGGTTTTGAAATCTATTACTATAGAAGACTTCTCAGTGAGGAAGCCGATCTTCTTGTTCAGGATATAGCGCTCCAGGGGAGCTTCGCTCTGCCATTTGGGTAGAATTCTTGAGAGGTCATTTCCCCAGAGGACCCCACCAGATAGGTTCTTTGCACCCGGGGGATCCGAACGATCTACGAGAAGTACGCTCAGACCTTTGCTGGCCATAGAAATCGCCGCTGCGGAACCAGCATTGCCTGCACCAACAACAATGGCATCATAATCCGGCATCACAAGTATATTTGTATTGAATTATTTACGTTTTCGATTCTCCGAAAATAAAAAGAGTTTTAAGGTTGTATCGATAACAAAGCTCATGCCACCGTAGCTCAGCCTGGTATGAGCGCGTGCTTGGTAAGCACGAGGTCGCGGGTCCAAATCCCGTCGGTGGCTTACAAACAAGAGCACAAAACATGCTAAAGCATTGTTTTGGTAAAGCTGACTAATACACCAGGTTTTCCAATGTCCCATTGTTCAAATTAAGTAAGACGCAGGTAAAATGCAGTCAGATCAAACCAGGGTGAAGGATAAAAATAGGCGCCCTTGTTGTTCATCCTGTAGGCAAATTAGTGGCAATCTGTAATCATCAAAATTTAAAGAGGGTTGTTTAACATAAAGAAAAATAAATTTGTAGTTCGTATAAATTGGAAAATAACACACTAAATGAGCGGATAAAATTGTTCCTTTATTAAGATAAGCGCGTACGGCCTCCATAAGCTCATATCTTACTTCGTTTGGAAACAAAAAGAAAAATAGGAATAGCAACTAGCTCTGCTACCATACCGAAAATCACTAGCTCCCTTATCCCGACTTCGTACAAAATACCCAGAACAGCGCCACCTAAAAAAAGAGAAATGCCGTAGCCTGCGGTAAGAATTCCAATTGCCGAAGCCCTTTTCCCGATAGGTACCATCCTACTCAGAACGGCAGGGATAAGCGACTCCTGCACGCCGGTTCCCAACCCCCAAAGTGCTATTCCGAGTAGTGCCAGGCCGAAGCTTCCAAACCATACCAAGGGTATTCCTATAGCAGAGGAGAGTATGAGAGGTGCAATGATCTTCATCCCAGTGCGGTCCATCGCACGACCAAATATCATAGAGCCCCCTCCACCCAGGCCCATAGCTATCGCATAGAATATGGGAATCCATACCCCAGAGACAGTACGTGATTTAAGGAGATGAACAGAAATTAATGGAAATCCACCTATACCGATCCCCACTAAGACCGCGCCTGCAAGGTATAACCAGAATACCGATGGTAATCCCTGCGGTCTCAAATCCACAAGGCTATCATCAAAACGTTCGGGATGTGGATAGATCTTTCTGTTGTAAGCGAGTACTCCGAGCGTTATTATTGCGGGTATGGTCAGGAAAGCAAAGGCTGACCTGTAGTCTCGAAGTATAGGTGTTACATTGGCGTGTTCGAGTACGAGGATCGCAGATACCGCGAGCGGGCCTAGAACGGCACCTAACTGATCCAGCGCCTCATGGAGGCCAAATGCCCAGCCGTATCCGATCTTCCTGCCCGCATGAGACAGCATCATGTCGCGTGGAGGATTCCTAATTGCTTTTCCAAATCTTTCTTGAACAACAAGCCAGACGGCAACACCCCAGTTGCCTGCAAGAGCCATAAGAGGAACCGCTATCATCTGAACTGTATACCCGAAAATAGCAACTGGCCACAGTCTTTTGCTGCTGTCGGCCAGTTTACCTGAAAATATTCTGAACCCATATCCGATAAGTGCTCCCGCCCCCGAGACAATTGAGATAGCAGTTGCGCTGAGTCCTAGCAAACTAAGCCATGGACCTAAAATGCTCCACGCGCTTTCGTATGTAAAATCAGCGAATATAGCCATTATCCCAAGGCTTATAACGAATACAGTTGCAATCTTCCTTGCCTCAGATCTATCATATTCAGTTGGGGCCTTCTTCAGATCACACCCACTCCTGTATCCATTTGGATAAAATAGTGGCAGTATATATTTTCTGCAATCCTGTCCTCATAAAACTGTATGATAAATGTACTGATAAATCGGATGGAGAACGCTGATCCATTGACAGGAAGTAAGGTAGGTTGTTCATAACTAATCAGGGTCACCGGGTTTACTAAGTGTTGTTACTTTCTTGCTACCCGATTCGAAGATTTTCCCGAAAAGATCGTCCGCGTAACTGGTAGCCGTGGGAACACCCTCAACTATTCTGAACGTTCTTTCCCCTGTATCGAGTCTCTCCGCAACTAAAAACCGAACATCCCCTGAATATCGGTCCAGGAATTGTGATGCCAGTTCATATATATGGGTAACAAATATCACGCGTACTCCGTTCTCCACGAGACCTGATATTATCCCCCCAGCAATCCGGGACTGCTCTATTGCGTTCGTAGATGCAAAAGACTCATTGAAGAGTACTATACTGCCTTTTGATGCTCCATCCAAGATATGATTCATTCTCTCCAGCTCCTCATCCAGCTTGCCGATGGTCATCTCCCTTTCCTCCTCTCTTTTGAAATGGGTGTGAATGCTGTTAAAAACTGACCCAACGAACTTTTTGGCAGCAACGAACATCCCCGCTTTCATCATGATGAGCGACTGACCTATAGTTCTTAGGAATGTGGATTTTCCCCCCTATTTGCACCCGTGATCATAATAAGTTTCTGGTGGCCCAGATTTAAGCTGTTCGAAACGACCTTACCGTTGATCTTTATAGACAGAGAAATATCGTACAGGCCCTCAAATCCTAGAGAACATTCTTTTGCTGGTCTCGGTTCTGGGAAAACAGTTTCGCCGCCCCTCATACCTATATCCTCGTACAGGTTTATGCACCCTACTATAAAGGAAAGTTCAGATATCAGGTTATTTATGAAGTTTAGAAGATTGTCTGAGGAATACTTGAGTGCTATAGTCACGGGCAATAGACTCTTGTTCTTTACACCGGCGAGTTCCTGATACCCAGATTCATCACGCTCAGGAAGAACGTACGTTAGCTTTCTCTCACTCAACCTGGATATGTTTAGAACCCAAGGGCGCCTGGGTTCAGGCTTCACGAGCTTCAGCTCAACCAATTCACAGTCTCTTCCCAATTTGCCAGAAACCTTAACCCCATTTGGAAATTCGAGCCTGTTCAGATTTTCAACAACTTCATTGAGGTAATTCTCATTGAATTTGTTAATTATGTTAGTGAAAAGTGTTAGGAATCCTTCTGAATTGAATTCCTTGTAATTAGCTTCCGCTATACCTCTCAGATCACTGAGAAAAGAAACATAGAACTTTAAGATTGAAATAGATTCGTGAAGGGAATATTCCGGAGTTGAGCTACCAAGCCAGAATAACTGTTTCCTGGCTCTATCGATAGTATCATTGAGCTTAGTATATAATTTTCTAATAGTATCCTTATTCTTTATTCCGTCCCTGATCACATCCTGCCTGTACTTTATATCATCTAAGTTTGATAGACCAATAGCCAAAATCTCCTCACAAACGTCCCTAACCCGCTCATCTCCTTTAGCCATTCTTTCTATTATCAAGTTCACGCCTGTGTCTGAGAAAATGTTAACCCACTCCTGCGTCAACTTTTGATCTAATTCAAGATCCGAGGAGCGGTAGAGGAGGTGAGGGCTTAGCTCGACATCATCTTTATTCATTACCATTTCCGATTCTCCCAATTATATCACTGTAAGATACCCTGTGTTTATGGGCCAAGGCAATCGCGTGTGCAAGGCCATTCCAAGCCGCTTTGTCAAACTTATACGTCCTTATTTCGGGGTTTTCTTCATTAATCTGCCCGACTATGCTTACAACATTATCGAAACTTGATAGTTCGCCAAGGAAGGTCACGAAAAAACAGAGGCATCCCTTGCTTTCCAAGATTCTAAGGATTTTCTTCCCGATCGACAGCGCATCCTTTACCGTTGTCGAACTTAGCATTTCATTCACTATCAGGAGACTTTTCCCCGAGCAGTTATCGATAATCCCCTTTATCCTCAAGAGGTCGTCCTCGAGCTCACCCCTTAGACTTTCAACATTCTCAGATTTCTCAAAATGAGTGAAAATTCCGTCAGGGAGACTTAGGGCTGCCCTACGAGCTGGGATTGGGAGGCCCAGGGATGCAAGATACAATATCTGCCCTATTGATCTGGAAAAAGTTGTCTTTCCACCGCTGTTGGGTCCAGTTATAATAACAATTCTCTCGTTAGGTTTTAGGTGAATATCGTTGGTTATCACATTTTTATTCTCCTTTGACAGCTTTGAAGCAAGCGCGATATCGTAGAAAGAATCAAGGTCGAGGATGTTTTCATCCGTCAAATCAGGAACGCAGAATGGAAGGCCCAATTTTTTAGGACCTTCTATGTAATCAAGATATGATAAATAGAACTGAAGATCGTAAAAGGTTCTTAGCACGATCTTGTCCAAAAATTCGTCGTGTTGTGACGAGAAGTTCCTCAGCTTTCTGATTTCATCCGGGTAAATCTTTTCCAAAAGTTTCAAAATCTCTGCCTGTACGTGGTCGAATCCATAATTCACTCTAAATATTTGCTTTTCATTCCTATTCGCACCTTCCTTGAAAACCGAAAATAGATTCTGTATCTCGGTGCTGAAATCCTGCAATGAGGGGTCTCCCTTCCTTACGCTGATTCTATCTGATTCAACTATCAGGAAATATGATATAGATGAGATGGATATTTCAGCATCCCTCAGATCCTTTTCAAATATTGTAAACCGTTCCGAAGACAGATATTCTCCAAGGTAATTGGCTAACCCTTTTAGCCCGGTTGACTTCACGTGGCCTTCCTTTAAGAAATCTAGCAGCTTCTTTAGAGATAGTGTGTAGTAATAAGCAGAATCTAGGATCCTTCCCTCCCGCTGTATATCGTACAGATCAGCGAGGTTAGAAAGCTTTGAAACTATTGTCTTCATCTCTTCAGAGAAAGCTATCAACGCATTCAGGGTTCCCCTTTGCTCTAGATCTGAAAAAATCTCCTGCCTGTACTTTACATTCTCGACACTCTTTGGTAGGTTTATAAACAATGCTCGTAAGCTATACCCGCTGAATCTCTCAGAAATTTCATTAACGATCTGGTCGAGGTTTAAATCTTTAAAAAAATCTGGTTCCTTATCGCTTAATTCACTGGGTCCTTGCTCCTTAACATACAACAGACTTTCATAAACCATTGAAATGCACCTTTACTACTTCGTTAATAGGAGTTATCAGTCTGTTAAGACGTTAAGGAACCCCATCCTTCTCGCATGTAACTCCCTCGGATATTAATAATTTGTTTGCCGATCTCTGTTACAACTGGAACTCACGCTTCACCTCCCGCTTTATATTTTCTGAGTTAATAGCTACATTCTTAAGAGATTA
>JAVYSX010000011.1:23877-30074 GCA_038728965.1 Thermoplasmatales archaeon
CATCCTTCTCGCATGTAACTCCCTCGGATATTAATAATTTGTTTGCCGATCTCTGTTACAACTGGAACTCACGCTTCACCTCCCGCTTTATATTTTCTGAGTTAATAGCTACATTCTTAAGAGATTAGGGAGAGAGCAGCACTTAGGGTATTGCAAAAGTAGTTTCTTCCTAAATTTTTTCATTCCATAAAAATATGAAAGATTAAAGGTGAAAGCGGTTTTCATATCGCCTTGCCGATGTTCCCGTGGATTTTTCTTGTACTATTTCACATTAGTTTAAAAGATGGAATGTGTAATGAAACTCCCGTTTTTAAAGCAATATTTTTATATTTGCCTATGCGTTGTTGAAATGGTGTTAATTGGAATGAATTCCAGGATCAGGATCGTGTTAGTGGTCGTAGTGATGCTTGCGTCCGTTGTTCTGTTGACATCACCTTCTTTCGCCCAGGCCTCGGGTACGGTAACTTATTCCCCAGTGATATTCTCTGTGGGGACGACTGTTCTGGCGGAAGCCAGTGGTGGAAGCTTCGGATCGGGTTCCACCGTTTACTTCTATCTGAGCACGTCAGAATCATCTTCCGGCATTACGGGAAGCTACATAGGCTCAACTACCTTGCCCGGCGGCGCTACAACGCTAAGTAACACGCAGGTAAAATTCACGATACCATCTTTATCGACGGGCGTATACTACATAATCGCGAGCGACTCTTCCTCTCCGACTTCATCTGGTGCACAGTTCACAGCTGCATACCAGGTAACAATAACCAGTCTTAAACCTTCGATATCTATTTCTGGGACGCAGCCGACAACATCAGCCACCGTCTCAGGATCCGGGTGGGATCCATCCTCTACCGTTTCAATCTACCTCGCGGGTCCTCAGGGTTCTTCCATATACTCAACGTTTCTGGGGGCATTCACAGCAACGACTTCTGGCAGTATCCCTGCCGGGTCCTCGTTAGTTCTTCCCGAAGTCGCTGGTGGTTCGTATACCGTTGTTGCACAGGAGACATCAGCTTCATCCCCAAATGCCGGAATTACTTCCGATTCATCTCTCACGATTCAACCGATTATATCGGTAACGCCTTTTGACATCAGCGGTATTTCTGGATCACAGTTTACCGTAAACGGATACGGATTCCCGTCACTAGCCGATATTTTATCGGATGGTATATCAGTTGGTACAGTTTCAGCTACAAACTCAGCTACTACAGCTTCTGCATCAGGCACGTTTTCCATCCCAGCTACCCTATCTTCTGCTATCACTTCGGCAGGTCTCTACACCGTTTCAGTAAAATACAACTCAACGACATACTCGCAGTCAAACGCGATCCTTGTTTCTATACCGAATCCGGTATCGCTTGGTTTTATATTCACGCCGACATCCGTATCACCTGGTTCGCCGTTCACCGCTATGGTTTACAATTTTCCGTCGGGTTCCCAGGTTTCGATCACACTTGGTTCCCAGATGCTTGGTCAAATAACAGCTGATTCCAATGGATTCGCTGAACTCTCGGGTAATATCCCCGCAACCCCAGCTGGGAGCTACTATGCTGTCGCATCGTCCTCAGGTCTTTACGACAGCATCTCTGTGACAGTTACGAGCTACTTCCAGGTCTTGGACCCAGATGGCATCCCGATGATCTCCACCACTGAGTATTTTCCATCATATGGACACTACTACGTGCATGCATTCGGTCTTACTCCCGGGGATGTGTATACATTTTCTGATTCTGCGTCCTCAAACGCGAAGGTGCTTACTGTTCAGGTGGGGAAAATAGTGCCGAGCAGCGCTGGAACATTTGAATTTCTTCCAGCGCAGAACGGAACTCTTATGTTCTCTTTCTATCCTGGCTTTTCACCCTCAGCAACAACCTCAAGTATAACTCTCTCTTACTCCGGCGGTTCAGTGGTAGGATTATCAGGCGAAACCTATGGTTACACGGCAGTTCAGCCACCGCATTTCAGCGTATCCTACGGCACAGTTAGCGTTATTGAGCAGGGTACGTCAGAAACAATTACAGTATCGGGATTAATACCGTCAGGTTCGCTGGTGTATCCGGGGCTGAGTACCTCTTACAACATATATATTGGATCCGCCGAGGTTTCGTTTACCGTAGGGTCAAGTACCCTCGCTACCGATATTCTCTCGTCTACAACGACATCCGCCTCAATCTCATTTATCGCCCCATCATCGAGTGGCCTATATTCGCTTGCCATAACGTACCAGAACCAGCCCGTATCCTCCGCTATATACTCCACGCCAATTGTTGTTTCTACCGGAGGAACTTCACTTAATTCCGGGTATGTTCAGACAATCCCGATCATGACTTCAGGTACTGTGACGGGTTATTACATAGTTGGATATTCATTCTATCCGCAGGCAACTGTCAAGGTGTATTATTACACAGTTTCCGCACTAGAGTCACAGAGCGAGAGCTTGACATACGGTGGTTTCTCGTTCAGCGTGTTACTTTCTTCGTACCCAGAGCCTTCGGGTACTTATGAGGTAGTTGCGCAGGCCACGTACCAGGGCTCAACCTACACAACCTATTCTTCCTACACAGTATATCCGTCATTCGCAATTTCTGAATCTAAAGGTACCATAGGTGCATCGGTTCAATTTACGATGACTGGTTTTTCTGCGAACACTAATTATTACTTATATCTCTCTTCTTACGAAGTATCCTCTATGACAACGACTAACACGGGCTCGTCTTCAGGTAGCTTTACCGTACCAGTTACGAAACCTGGGAATTACAATGTAACCGTAGTACAGGCATCGAACATGAATGTGATCTCATCAACGGAATTCAACGTGACCCCTAGCAGCTCCCTGACAATCCTGAACGGGTATTACGCCTTCCCGGGAGAATTAATCAACTACTCCTGGAAGCCGTCTTCATCCCCCTCATCACCCGGTGGTACCTCCGGCGGACCGTATTACAGCAACGTTCTCGTCACGGTCTACTTCAACAACTCCGCAGTTTATACAGCGCCCAGTTCCTTTGTGAAAACATCTACCTTCACATACCTAAACGGTTCCTTCCAGATGCCGAACGGCATTCCTGGTAACTTCTGGGGTGTCACCTTGGCGTGGCAGCAATACGAATATGTGTATCAGTCTAGCAGTAGTTCTATAACAACAGAAGTTGTTAGTACTAATTACGCAATGGAAGGAGGAGCCCAGTTCCTCGGTCTTGTAAGCGGCAGCGGTGCCCTTGTAACAGGTATTTCGCAGAGCCAGGTGGCTGAAATAACGGCCTCAGTGAACTCATCGATAGCAACCTCGCTCAGTATTCCGCTGAGCGAACTTAACGCGAAGGTATCTTCGATAAACGATACCGTTGTATACCTTAACACGTCGTTCGGGAATATGAGATCTTCCGTCACTGCACTTAACGCTTCCATTGTAGCGTTGAACGGAACTGTTGCGACTCTCGAAACAACAGTTGGCACTGTTAGGACATCCCTTGCTTCTTTAAATGCAACCTTGAAGACAATCTATGGAAATGTGGCTACCGTCGAAACTTCTGTCGGATCCCTTACCGGGAATATTACATCCATTAAGGGGAACATTGCTACAATACAAACATCTCTAGGCTCATTGCAAATAGAGTTGAACTCAACGCAGAAATCCGTGAACTCCCTGCAGAACAAGACTGGTATTATAGCCAATTACGGGCTTATAATAGACGCTGTAATAGTTGTAATCATTGCAGTTACGCTGGGAATTGCCGCTGCTAGCTTCGCAGGACTAAGGGATCTGAGGAAGAGGTTCGGCATGAAAAAAGAATGATTTTTGTATAATTTTTTATTTATAAATTATTTTATAATTTCCATTTGCTATTTAAACACTTTTTTATATTTATTAACTAAGAACAGATTGATTTTTAGAGCGAATGGACTAAAAACTCAAGGGAGCAGATCAGTAGACGGCCTCCTCGAGGAGGTATGGAGCTATCTGGAACTCCGGAGGAGAAGAGAATTTTCCGATCCAGCGGCTTCTTAACTCTGACTTTATGGTCTCTGCCTGTTCTAACTTCTCGTTAATGTTCATTATTCCGAGGTTATTTTCCCTTGCGATTTTAAGATAATCGCTTCCTTCATATTCCTTGATAGGGGACACGTAAACAACATCCCCCTTCCCAAGGGGGACTGTTAATAGGAATTCGACGGTCTGCTCCACATGCCGTCTTGCCAGTACCCTCCCCCCAGCTCCCGACATCACTATCACTCCTAGCTCAATGCCTGCCCTTTTTATATCCTCGATCTCTTGCTTTGCAACGGAGATATCCACAGGTTTATTGAGCAACTTTAAGACCCTTTCATCCCCCGATTCTATACCTATGTATAAGCGTTTGAGTCCATTCTCCTTGGTGATGAGGAAATCCTTGAACCCCTTATTCTTGGCAGTAGTGAATGCATCGGTAAATGCGTAAATAGGGAGCCCTATTTGTCTTTTTATCAATCGTAACACCTCTACCAGTAGGTCCGTATCGACGTTTATTGCATTTGCGTCACCAAGAAAGACTGATCTGCGGGATTCTATTCCCCCGCCAAGGAGTAATAAGAGCGAGTTCATCTGCGTGGAGACCTCATCAACGCTCTTTACTCTGTATCTGAAGCCGGGATAAAGAGCACAGAAGGAGCATCTGTTCCACGGGCAGCCCTCGGTAAACCTGATATATATGGAAAAGTACTGATCTGGCGGTATTATGGGAATCCCTCCATCGTAAATCCGGTTGAAGGCATTAGCATCTCTCTCCAGCCAGTCATAATCTATCCTTTCTTTGAGTCTGGAGATTCTGTCTTTAAGTTCTTTTGGTAGATTACTCCTGATCGCCTGATCGAATGAACCTCTGGCATCTGAAACCAAGGATCTGGCAAATTCAGCCGGGACCTCCCTCACAATCCTTTCCCCATTTTCTATTCTGAGCTCTATGAATTTATTCAGGAGTGTTCTCCTGTACGTGGTGGAGTTCAAGGTAAAGAACAACAGCCTACCCTCGTAATCGAGAGAAAGGACCCTTCCAAGGTTATCAGCGAAACCTATGATTCCATCTCTCATCTTCCACGATACAGTCATACGGGTACAGCTTACTGGAGATTGAGAAGTTGGATAAGTTTGTTTGGTAGGTTCACCGTAATTACAAGATGCCTGAGAAAATCAATGAGAAGAGATGAAGAGATAAGTATGGCAAGAGCCAGGAGAGTTGATATTGCGAAATCTGTTATGCTTCCTTCAATATAGGAGAATATAGTCAGCGCAATGGCAGGGGGGTGAGCGAATCCAGAGAATGTTATAAAGGCTGAGATGAGTACAACGTTTACCAACATACCTGCAAGACTCTGGGCCAGGAGAATGTGGATTGCATACGATGAAAGGATCACAAAGAGGTAGCTAAAAGCTATGCTCCACCTTTTAGAATACCTGGTTTTCCTCTGAAATACTATGAGATAGGCAGATACTGCATACGGAGGGGCTAGAACATAGCTTCTTCTTACCGAAATTATTGATATTATTGCCATAAATATGACCAGGTAAAAGAAGTAGTCACGCAGTCTGGAAACACTCTCATCGGTTCTTGAGCTAAGTTCAATTTCCTTCATAAATGAGGGGAATCTCTGCTTAACGATAATAATTTGCCATCTGCAGGACAAGGATACCTTTGCGGATACAATATTTCTCCCTAGAAATTGATAACCTTAGACTTCTAAAAGCGAGAATCGTCATCCAATGTATGAATCAAGTCCCAGTCTTTGTGTTTTTTGGAAATAGGTGGAATACGAGATTACCATAGGTAAGGATATTTTATAGAGGGTCCATGTCAGAGGATTATAAATTTAAAAATCCCCTATGACTGTTCCATATTCAGGTTTAATTAAACATAAACATATTTAATCTTATTAATGATTATGAGACAGGAGCGTTACGGCTATGGGCTATTCACACGATTCGCGCAGGGTCTTCTGGTACGGTATAGCAGCTCTCTTCATTCTAGTAGGTATTGCTGCAGTTTTAGGTGTTATTTTTAATGTACACTCAAATCAATACTCCCTTGCAGGTTCCCTAGGGATTGTGTGGAGCTTAGTAGGAGTAATTATTGGATTGATCTTCCTTTTTGTTTTTATTTTGGTTATACTTTTGATAGCAAGATCGATAGCATGGGCATCGAGATCGTCGAATTCCTACGGCC
>JAVYSX010000012.1:0-29138 GCA_038728965.1 Thermoplasmatales archaeon
AGGGATTGATTTAATTAGTAGGAATTTATCTATTCCCTTCATCACAGATCTTAAGCAATGTTACCACTTGTTATATTGATCTTATTATCCTTACTAAATTACCTATTATGTCCTCTATGTCATCCCCACTACCCCTGTTCGTCACAACTTTTTTCTGCACAGAGGAACACGGTTCATCCGAGATGAGATCGTCGCTGAATAATTGAACATAAGAGGCGTAGGCCGATACCCGTACCTCCACTGTTTCCACCTCAGATGGGTTGGGAGAATACCCCTTTTCATTCGTTGACAGCTGCCTATCCCAATCCTCGACCTGCCTCTCATCGTAGCCAATGCAGAACTTCCCTACCTTTTGGAATTTAGTTCCGTAGACCACCGGGTTCATAGGTGGAAATGATCTTGAGAATCCCCCCTCTAGAATACTCCACTCCTGACCAGGGGATAGCGTGAAAAGAAATGCAACTATTCTACGGCCGTTTCCAAAATCCACGATACCAAGTGGGGCATAATTTCTTTCTTGTGATTTCTGAACGAGGGGTGAAAGCTTCGTAGCCCAGGATGTTATGCTATTCTCCAAATAAACAGGCCAGTACGAATTACCGAAGTAATAACCGTTCCTGAAAAGAACCGCTGTCTCCTGAAAATCCGCATCATTCACGAAATTCCATGAAACGATGCCGTTGAGCTCATTGCGCCAAGACCAGCTGCAGTGTATATCCGTAGAGATGCTGTCCACACCGGAAGTGAATGAGATGGAAAGTGCGTCTTTGGATCTTACGTAATTTCCGCTTATGATCGTCATTGAAGAAATATGGAAACCTGGCTTATAACTGTTGTCTACCCCGCTCAACTTCTCGAGGCGATCCACTTGGTAGCTGAAAGGAATTCCTTAACCTCTTCCTTCGTGTTATAGTGAAGGAACGTTGCCCTGAGCATGGACGGAACGGAAAGAAAGTCGTGAGTGAGATTCCAATGGCTTCCGCCGACGACAGTTATCCTGAACCTTTTCCAGTAAAGGTCTTCTGCCAGGCGATCATTCATGTTCGTGAAATTGAAGGAGAATGTACTCCCCCTATTCTCTCGTATCTCCCTTGATCCGTAAAGCTTCACATTCTTTATATTATTCAGCCCCTCTAGATCGTCAATGCCTTCAAGGACGGCTCTGTTCAGTTCCTGCTGGTAGCTCTCTACCCTTCTCATCCCCTTTCTCACCCCCATCCTCCTGTCCTTCGGGGCCTTCCCCACCCTGAATTTTCTTATATCTAGTGAGAGGCTCGATATGTAATCTACAACCGAACTCATAGCTGCAAATATGCTCTGATCCCTTGTACCTGGCTCGAGATATGACCCTGTATCTGTCGTTGCCTCTCTGTCCACGAAGTAAGGCTTCATTTTGCTAAGTGCATTCTTGCTAACATACATGAAGCTGCCGCGGGGACCGAATACCTTATAGGATGAAAAAACGAAGAAGTCGCAGCAGTATCTACCAACGCTTGAGTACGCCTGGGGGACGTAGTGAACCCCGTCCACGATTAGGATTGAGTCGTTTTCCCTCGCTATCTTCGACACCTCCACCAGGTCCGTCTTGTTTCCTAAAAGGTTGCTCTCTGCAGTTACCGCTATCACTCTTGTCCTTGAATTCACAAGGGAACCGAGATCGTTCATGTCTATGCTCCCGTCTTCCGGGGATATTTTGGCTAGCCTCAGGTCAGATAGAGCCCCGTTCCTTTTCATCTCCACGTACGGCGCGACATTCGCGAAGTGCTCCGCGTACGTTGAAACGACATTTGATCCATCGGTGAACTGTGATCTCAGGGAATATGATACCCTGAAGAAGAGCTCGGATGCGCTCTCACCCTGGAATATAAGCTTGTGCGAGGGCGCATCTAGGAGGTCCGAGATCGCCTTCCTCCCATCTTCTATAATGGCCTCATTTCCCTTTGATTCCGGATAGACAGCGCTCGTGTTTGCACTGAAATCCAATCTCGCCCTCATCTCGGCCTCTGCAGCCTCCCTGAGGACTAGACTCCCTGCACCATTGTCTACAAATATCCTCCTGGTTCCCGCGTAATCCCTGTCTATCCTTGGGAATCTCTTCCTGATCTCCCTTATATAATACCCGCTAAACGCACTCACCATGCATGAGGAATCCATGCCTCGTATTAAGGAATAACCTATACAGTGAGATATTCGTACAGGAGCCTTACACCAAAGCCCGTCGCGCCATCAGGTATGTAGTTCGTTTTTGCCGTATTCTTTCCTTTCCAGGCCGTGCCCGCGATATCCAGATGAACCCACGGCGTGTCGCCCACGAACCTGCTCAAGAAGGCTGCCGCTGTTTCAGCACCGCCCTCTCTACCACCGGTGTTCTTTATATCCGCGACCTTGCTCTTTATCTGTTCCTGGAAGTCATCGTCGAGGGGCATCTCCCACACCTTCTCCCAGCTTGAGGAGGAAGCTTTTATTATTTTTTCCTTGAGACCTTTGCTGTTACCAAACATCCCAGCGTAGTTGTTTCCAAGCGCAACAACGCAAGCGCCCGTCAGGGTTGCCAGATCTACTACTTCTGATGGTTTGTAGTTCTTGACGCCGTACGCCAGAGCATCCCCAAGAACAAGCCTCCCCTCGGCATCTGTAGAGAGTATTTCCGACGTAACACCGTTGTAATGCTTCAGGATGTCGCCAGGCTTGTACGCATTCCCACCGGGCAGATTTTCGGTCAGGGGCATCATCCCCACTATGTGCTTCCTAAGGTCTAGATCTGAAGCGAGCTTCATCAGCCCCAGAACTGCCGCAGCTCCGCACTTATCGAACTTCATCTCGTCCATTCCTTCGGCGGGTTTCAGGGATATGCCACCACTGTCGAACGTGATCCCCTTCCCGACGAGCAAAATTGGTTGCATATCCTTCGGGCCGTACTCCATTATGACAAGCTTGCCTGGTTCCCTTGCAGCCCTAGAAACCCCTTCCAGCCCACCCATTCCGAGCTTCGCAAAGTCTTCTCGGGTCAGGACCTTCACGTTAACCCCCCTTATCTTCCTCGCCTCCTCCTCAAATCTTGAGGGCGTTCCCAAGGAAGGCGGGAGGTTTGCTATATCCCGCGTGTAGTTAACTGCATTGGCCAGCGTTACAGCTTCCGTGATTACGGATTCATCTGCCGCTGTATTAAGCAGGATCCTTTCGACCTTAACTTCATTCTTCTCCTGTTTAAACAGATCAAAATCGTATGAAGCTAGAATTATCGAGAATGTGACTTCCTTCGCTTCTACCCTAGGATTTAGGTTTGGAAGGTAAATCTCAACGGTACCCCGATCGATTCGCTTGAATATGGAAAATGACTTCGAATACGACCTACGCAACGTTTCTGGAGTCAGGTCCTTTTCCTTTCCCAGGCCCACGATTATGATCCTGGATTTCCCCCTACCATCGAGGAAGTCTATCGTTTCACCCTTCTTCCCGGAAAACCCCTGAGAACGAATGAAGGAAAGCCCTTCACCAATCACTTTCCTTGCTTCATCAGAAATCTTGTCTTCAAAAAAAGGCAGAACAAATGCGTCTATCCCCTCCTCACCCGGTTTCCGCTTCTCTATCCTCATACCTTCTTTATAGCTACGTTTAGATAAAATTTATCCTCTCGGTAATAGATGACGGAAGTATGACATATTTCAGACAAATTAATATACCAGCATATTATAAACATATAGGATGGCAAATTCGTTGTCAGACGGGAACCAAAATATTTCATCTGAGTTTACCGGCCGAACCCCGTCAGGAGGCCTTATAAGGCTGGTTACCCTCGTAGACCTTTGCGTGATAGTCCCGTCTGTTACTGCCTTTGTAGCATACAATCTTAAAACCATGGCTGCCCTCTCTTTACCGGAATCCGTTTTCATAATGGCATTCATCCTATATTTACCGCTCGCAATACTTTTCGCTGGAAAGCTTCTCGGGAGGGAAAAATCTAACGATGGAAAAAATGACGGTGTTCTGAGTTTAATTCTCTTCTTCATACTCTCCTTTTCTGTCTTCGGCATATACATGCCATCGGTTCAGAAGCTGGCATCAATGATTCCCTCCTTCCAGATGCTTAACCTTGCTGGCTCTGTGGTAGTTCTACTGAATCTCTTCATCCTGCTGAAGAACAGTGGCAGGATCTTCAGGTAGGCCTTAAAAACTGGAAAAGGTTATAATAGGATTTGCCGTTTAAGCGTGTTGATAAGCACAAATGAACTGCTCCTAATTCTTGCTGCAATCATGCTTCTGGGTTTCATAGGAGAGATAGGGTTTAGAAAGAAGAGAATCCCTGATATGCTTCTCCTCCTTCTGATAGGTATCCTGATACATTATGCAGGAATTATACCGTTCTCGTTCATGATAACGCTAAGGAATTTGCTTTCGTTCGTTGGAACAATTGCGCTGACTCTTATTGTCTTCGGTGGAGTATTGAGGCTTGATATAGAGAAATTTGGGGGCGCTATCCCGAGGGGGATATTCGTGGCAGCCATGGATATAGTGTTCGTTATGGCAATAGGAACCGTATTCTTCTACTTCGTGATGAAGATAACGCTCCTGATTTCCCTCTTCCTCTCCGCGATGCTGAGCGAGACATCAGCAACGTTCGTTATACCGCTTGTCTCAAGGGTCTCTGCAGATGAAAAAATCAAGCGCACAGTTGAGGTTGAAACCATTTTCAATTCGGTTCTGAACGTGATAATAACCCTCCTGGTCCTCAACATCCTGAATCAGCAGGAGAGCTTCCTGGCACTCACAGGTTACCTTTTCTCCAGCATATCCGAGGCAATAATTCTTGGTGGCGTGGTAGGAATCGTCTGGTTGATTGTTCTGAAACAGGCCTCCACACCGCACTACTATGTGGCAACAATCGCTGTCCTCCTGGGTCTGTGGGGTATTTCCGACTATCTAAATGCGTCAGCAATTCTATCTGTTTTCATATTTTCGGTAATAATAGCGAATTCAGTACCGCTGTCTAATATGATGAAGATTTCGGGCAAGGTGAACACGGAGCAGCTCATATCTTTCAACCAGGAGATAACGTTCATAGTTCTGACTTTCTTCTACGTTTACATAGGCATACTCGTAAACGTCCTTGACTTCAAGGCGCTGATTGTAGCGCTGCTGATAACACTGGTGCTGATTGTCTCCAGGTTCGCGGAAATTTATGCAGTGAACGGAGCCACAAAATGGTTCGGAAGAGATACTGCCCTCATATCCTCGTTTGTTCACAGGGGTTCGACGGTCATAGTTCTGATAGGCATAGTTCTGTCCGAAAGCCCTTCTCTGTTCAGTTCGTACGGAAACACAGTATTCTACGTTGTAATATTCACTATACTGTTCGGCTCAGTATTTTACTCGCTCATATCAAGAAGGTATTCGACCAGCACCTCGTCAGAAATTCAAAATGTTGAGCTTGTTGGGCCGACGGCAAAGTAGCCTACCTCTGCTTCCAGCTGAAAAGCGCCACGGAAATGGCAAAGAGGATCACCGATCCAACAAGAAGGAATAAGACCTCGATCAGTGAGGAGCTGACCTGACCGTAATCCAGAACGTAAATCAGGGAATTTATGAAGTATGTCAGCGGCAGGAATTTTGAAATCGTCGTCAGGTAGGCAGGTGCAAACGTGAGCGGGAAGAAAACACCGGAGAGAAACATCATCGGAAACATTATGAGATTCCCAACCACAGATACGGTCTCTTCGTTATCGGAGACCATTCCGGCAAGTATTCCTAAGCTCGTGAAGAACATCAAACCGCCGAAGAGAATTACTGCAGTTATCACCACAGTATCAAGGTTGATAACCAGCGAGGCTTTGAAAACGTAGATCCCGATGACGACCAGTACTATATCTGAAACAATGAGGAGCAGAAACGAGAAGAGCATGTTCGACATTATCCACTCAGACTTCGTCAGCCCGCTGAATGAAAGCTGCCTGAATATCTTCTCCTTCCTGTAATTTGGAACTGTATAAACCATGTTGAACATCGTACTCAGAACTGTGAATCCTATGAGGCCCGGGACGTAGTAATCTATAGCCTTCCCAGAATTCCCTATCGCTACCCTCGAATCTAGAACAATCCTCTCCGTGGAGTTATCTATCTTGAAGTTGATCTGCGTCAGCACTCCCGACAGTGTTTGGTAGACCGCGCTGGCCGTGGTAGGGTCTTCGTGGCCCTCCAGGATCAAAACGGACTTTCCGTCGTAGAAATTAGATGTGAAGTTTGAAGGGATGAGAAGCACCGCGGAAACAGAATTTCCCTGTATGTATTTGCTCAGGTTTTTGCTTTCGCTTATGATGTGTACCTTGAAGAGTCCGGATTCATTTATCGCGTTCACCACATCCCACGAGAGCGGTGAGGGGCTCTCGTTCTGAATCTGGAGTGTTGTCGGACTGTATCCGCTACTGGAGAATATTGCGCCGAACAGAAGGATTAGGATAACTGGAAATGCTATCTGAAAGAAGAGAGCAGATCTGGATCTTAGATAAGACCTAGCGTGGAGGGAGAAGTAAGCGCTTACCCTTTTAAGATTCATCTTCCTCCCTCCCCACGATCCTTATGAATACGTCTTCTAGGCTGTCCCTATGGAGAGTGAAATCCTCAAATTTTACCTTCCTCTCATAAAGCGTGTTGATTATCATAGTAGCATCCTTCACACCATCTAGGACGATGCTCACGTACGGACCGTCCCTCACATATTCGTAACCTGATTCCCTGATTGCGGTTTCAATACCGTCGTCTCCCCTAATTACGAGCCTATCCTTCTCATGATGCCTCTCAACTATCTCCATCGGTGCACCTATATCTATAATTCTCCCCTTGTTCATTATAGCAACCCTGTCCGCGAGTAGCTCTGCTTCCTCGAGATAATGAGTAGTCAGTAGAATGCTCTTGCCCTGACCCTTTAGTGATCTTATCACGTTCCAGATATTTCTCCTGGCCTGCGGATCAAGACCGGCGGTTGGTTCATCGAGAAAGAGAATTTCCGGATCGTTAACGAGCGAGATTGCAAGACCCAATTTCTGCTTCTGCCCGCCAGAAAGCTTCTGAAACGGAGTGTCTCGCTTTTCGGAAAGCTCTACCGCTTTAAGGATCTCCATGATATCTGCAGATGAACCTAACGTTCTCTTATAGAAGGACAGGGCCTCCGCAGGTGTGCTGTTGTATATGAATGAAAAATCCTGAGGTAGGATCCCCAGCCTGTAAATGAGAGCTGAATCCTTCTCCGGGTCCTTTCCTAGTACCCTAACATCACCTGATGTCCTTTCCCTGACGCCCTCAAGTATTTCAACAGTGGTTGTCTTTCCGGCCCCGTTTGGGCCGAGGAGGCTAAATACCTCACCCCTATCTATAGAGAAGCTTATGCCACCTACAGCACGAAAGGCACCGTACTCCTTCACTAAATTGTTTACATCTATAACTATATCTTTCATTGGAGGGTAAGGCAAGAAAACTATATAATCAATACTTTACCGCTTACCCCTGAGCGACAGGCCCTCCCAGAATATAGTTTCCGAATCCAGCATTCCCCTAGCTCCCTCAAGGAACTTCTCCCTTGCAACAGGATCATTTATATGAACTCCTAGAACATTTGCCATCTCCTCCTCGTGATGCTCCTCAAGCTGCCTGTGGAACGTAAAATACTCAACATCCATGTTCTTAAGATTCCCGAATTTTTCCCTCGCCCTCTGGAGACCGGGGATCAGCTTGTCCCACATTGGTATAGCCATGTTCTCAAGGCCGTACTCTGCGCCGAGGGCCGTGAAGTGATCCGTTGAAAAATATTCCCTCATCTTGTCCAGCCACTGTTTTGTCGTCGGGAGCTGCTTCCTGAATATCAAATCTTCAGGATTTATCCCTATGCTCCTGAGGTACTTCCTGTAGAGGAGCTCGTGCCTCTTTTTCGGATCGTCATCTCCAAGCTCTGAAACAAGTATCCTTGTTAGAGACTCGGCATCCACCTCATTTATTGTGTTCACTAGGAGGATCGATAGTATTGAGACCCACTCCCTCGTGAAGTGGTAGAACTCCACTGAAAAATTCACAAATTCCTCGTAGCTCACGTCCCCCCTTGAGAACCTGTTTATGAAACTGTTGTTTGTTGCAGGGTGGCGCTTAACCATTTCGTAAATCTCCTTATAAAAGGAGCTTTCTGTTTCATTAAGTGCCATAAAAAACCTATAGGTAAACTAAATTTAAATCTTTCCCGTAACAGTCAGAGACCTATACCCGCATCGACGTAAATTGACTGCCCGTTGATCCCGTAAGAGAGATCACTCAGGAGGAAGAGCGAGACGTACGCAATTTCAAGGGTGCTCACCGAACTTTTCTCAGGAAGGGGCTGGAACGAGAAAGGCCTTATATCGTCTATCTCCTTCGACGAATCCACTCCACCCGGCATGAGAGCGTTGACCCTTATATTCTTTGGTCTAAGAATCGACGCCAGCTTCCTCGTCATCTCTTCCACTGCTCTCTTAGATATTGCGTACTCGAGGGAGCTGTGACGGAATATTGACGGTGACGCGCCGACGTTAACTATGGCACCTTTCCCCCCGAATAGGGGGAGAAATGCGTTTGTTGTATTGATGGAGGCAACTACATTAACTTTGAAAAACTCTGACGCCTTCCCCCCGTCGATAAAATCACTGTTCGGCGAGAAGATCCCGTGGTTGTTGTAGAGGAAATCAATCTTCCCGTACTCGCTTTCAACAGTCCTGGCCACATTTTCAAGTGAAGATATGTCCGTGGAGTCAGCCCTGATCATTTTGAGATTTTCATGGGATATCCTGGGCTTGTTTCCAGATCTGTTGAACGCCACGACCTTTGCTCCGTTCTCGAGTAGAAGTTTAAGAACAGCTGTTCCCTGTCCGCTCCCTGCACCCGAAATAATTCCTATCTTTCCATCGAATGCCTGTCTGAAATAGTCCATGCTCAGAGATCCCCTCCCAGCGAAAAAATTTGTTCATTCACCATAGACCAGCCTTCTGTATATTGCCATAGTTATCCCGGCGAATATGAATACAGTGCCTAGGATCATGCCCACAAGCATTGCCTGACTTACTGGATTGAGCCTTATGCTAAGCGCAAGCAAGACCCAGCAGAGCAGCGTTATGATTCCCATCGCAGCGTAGGCGGCGGTCGGGCTCTTGCTCAGCTTCCTGTCGGGCAGGTTGCTAGATGTTCTGGCCGTTCCAAATGCCAGAAAAACTACCGAAAAGAGGGAAAGTGAGAACTTTCCGGCCACGAACGGAGTGAAGTGCGATATAAGCAGCGAGAATGAATACCCGGCCAGGATTACAGATACAATAAGGCCAGCAATAAAGATGAAAAACGAGGACGTCAGAGTCCTCATTCCTGACTTCAGTTTACCTGATTTCCACATTCTGGATATCATAATTATGCTACCGAAAGTTATAACCGCAGGAGGCAGCATGACCAGCAAAACCTGAGATGTCGGTATTGCTATCCCGGGCGTGAAGGCACCCCAGACGCTTAGAACGACGAGATAAACTATGCTCAGTATACCTATGGACGTAGTCAACGGTCTGTCGAGGGGATGCAGGGATTCCCCCCTATCCAGGAAAGGTATGATCAGGAAGTAGATTAGGGGTATGAGCGCGAACACTACCATTGCCTCCAGGGGACCAGCAGCGCTTGAAAACACCTTGAAATCGACGGCCTTGTAGGCAAATAGGAGGAACCACGGCGGGTATGGGGGTATCAGGGCTGCTGCTGCACTTGTCGGCGCCGGCCCGGGGAATGGGGAGATAAGGATCGGCATAGACGGGAAAAGACCCACGAAACTCGGTATCAATATAATAAAGCCTATCGTGAAGAGGCCAAGCTCGAGGATGTAGAGAAGGTTCGACGGATACCACGGCTTCATATCATCCGTCTCCGGGGTGACTGCCGGTGATTTGAAATTGCTGACCTTCGATGAGGGAAGCATAGTATTCGCCTCAGCAAGGTAGAAATGGTAGCCAAACAGCAAGGCTATGAGCGCGGCAAAAATTATATGGAAGCCTAGGAACTTGGAGAACAGGCTGGTCGGGGTTCCATTGCCGAACCCGACGCTCACAAGCCATTTCCCTATAACTGGTACGAGAGCCGCTATACCCCTGCCAACGTCCTGGGCGTCGTAAGAAAGGACGTCCCCCGTCAGTGAATAACCGAAATAACCCACACCGAGCGTGAGAGCAAGGAGCACCACACCTATGACCCACTGGAGCTCCCTAGGTTTCTTATAAGCCCCTACGAAGTAATTTCTGAAGAGGTGAACATATACCAGGATGATCATGGCGTACGCCCCGTAAAGGTGCGTTGCAAGGAGTAGCTTACCGTAAGGAACTGAGTTAAGTACGTACTGGGTCGCAGTGTACGGATCCGCCGGATTGTAGTACAGGAGGAGCACAAGTCCAGTTATTACCTCATACATAAACGCGACAGTTATCAGGGCACCTGTCCAGTACCACTTTCCGCCCCATTTCCTCATGTAGTCGGGCGTTTTTCGCATGGGTATGTTCTTGAGTCCTGCCCTAGAAGATAGCCATTCCCCTAGGCTTTCCCTCCTCTGTCCCGTATTTCTCAATCTCTCTCTAATCGATGTCATCTCATTACCTCACGACGTAAATGGGTTTCCCACGTTGACAAGCTCTGTCGTATTTCCAGATATCGGGGATTCACCGGTAAGGTCCGATGGCCGACCGTATATCGTTGGACCAACCATGTTCGATACGTACAGTTCGTCAGTTGCTGAATCCCAGACCAGCTTCACCATCGGTAAGGGGTGAGTCGTCGGCCCCGTTATGACTGATGCCCCCTTGCCAGGATCGTACGTGCTACCGTGACATAGACAGTGGATCACGCCTGTGTAAGTCTGCCCCTTTAGCGTGATTGATTCCACACCCGCAGGGTAGAACCTCAGTTCCGGGAATATGCAGCCCAGATGCTGGCATATCCCGCTGAACGCAACTATTGAACCATTCTTTCCAACGCCAGGATACGAGGTGTATGTCTGCCCTGTTGCGGGGATAGTGACTTGGGCCGCAGGAACCTGGATGGGATTCCCGCTAGAGTCTCCAAGGTTAATAAGAAAATTCGGCGTGTTCTGAAGGGGATAATTGAACTGAAGTGCAGATGGGTTGTTTACGGCAAGGGACGATCCCTTAACCGGATTCCCTGATGAATCCACGATCTGGAGCGTGGGGAAGCTTGAAATTCCAAGCGGTGGAGGCGCAAGGGCCCTCACAACCACGCCCAGTGAGAGACCCGCACCGGCGACAACTGATGCGGTGACCAGAACCTTCAAAAAATTTCTTCTGTTCTCATCAACCTCGCGGTTCATTGGGGCAAATAATCAAAGATACTATTTTAAGTTTTTTAGTAAACCTATAATCTTTAAGATAGATTAACTGACGTGAAGATGAAAAGATACTCACTCCTCATCCCGTTTTCGGTATTCTTTGCGATGGAGTACCTATTCATATTTTTAAATATTACATTTCTCTATTATATCGGGGTAATAGCTGGCCTCCTATCGATCCCAGCCTCATTCTTCTCGTCAAGAGACGAAATGAGGGAAGATATGAGGTCATCAGTGCCCGCGATCGCTGTGCTGATAACCGCATTTTCCCTGGTGGTACTATTCTTCTCGGTATTTGACAGGGGCTGGGCTGTTACACTCCCCGAGCTCTTGGTCACGCCTGTCCTGCTTGAAGAATTCAACTTCAGATATGTTCTTCAGAGAATCCTCCTGAGGGGCATCAGGAGGTACTATGCACTAATTTTACAGGCCGTCGCCTATATAGCCTACTATTCAAGGTATGTGACGGCGGATCACGGGGCCGGCTTCCCGTTTCCTTATAATCTACTTATGCTTTCATCCGTCTTCAGCATGGGCATCGTGTACGGCCTTCTTGCGATGAGGACGAGGAGCTTTCTGGCCTCAACATCTCTCCACTTTTTAATCTGGGCGATGTTTCCACTACTCGCTCATTATCCAGCTCTTGCGTCTGTTCTGGTACCAACTTGAAGCTACGTTAACTGTAAGTATTATGCTTCTATTGAAGTGAAGGATGACCTACCCTATACTGGCATCGATAACCATTGCTTCCATGCTTGCAGTGATCGTAACTTCGGAATACTACCTTGTACCTGAGAGGGCATCGAGGAAGGCCACATACCTGATCTATTTCGTTCTGACCATGATGTCTTCCATGTTCATAGGGCTGACGTATTATCTTCGTTCACCTAGAAACTTTCTGGATACTGTCGTCGCGATAAATATAGTAATGGTTCCAATGATTTCTGCTATAGTTATCCTTGTCTATCTTTACTCCATGGAGTTCAGAAATGGTCAGAATTTACATAAGATCGCGATACCGCTCATATTCGTGATCGACGAATTCCTCATGGCCCTCTTTGTCCTGCAGCTCACCGGAAAAGGTACCAGCGCTGGATTTTCAGCTATACCGACCGTTGTTAATACCACCTATTTCGTTGTTCCGATGGAGGTTGAGATGCTTTTCTCCATCATTTTCTTCGGGATCAAGGGAGCGGGCAGGACTCTCTTGATCGTGCTCGCACTTATGGACCTCGTCTCCCCCGCTATATTTCCCCAGCTGGCTGAAATCCTTCTCTTCACAAATGCCTTGATAATGGTCCTTGGAATGATCGTGGCACTGGAGGATGTTTCCAAAGCGAAGAATGGGATATCAATCGAGAGGGAGAGGATAATAAATTTCTCACTGCTCATTTACCTCCTCAATTCCGTAGGTTTCTTCCTCTACTATTACCAGGGCATAAGGACTGAGGGCGACTGGCTCTTCTATTCACTCTCAGTAATGGCAGGAATGTCTATCTATTTCTTCCTAGTCCTCTCCGGAAGAAGCTCAAGGGTCACAGGAGGGTGGTCTGAGAGAAAGGGATGGCTTTTCTATATACTTTCGATTTCTTTTTTGTCAGAGTTAATTATGAGCGTTCCTCTCGATATATACACAGGTGTGTTCGCCGTATATGGATCGGGAATTAAGGCATTCTTTTATCTTGAGACTCACGCCGTTTCCTCATTCATGCACGCTTCACCTATCGTATCTCTTATACCTTTCATAGCGGCTGTGGCGAATGCCCCCATGTTCCTGATACTAATGGGTCTAGAAATGGGTTCCCTGGTAATAATAAGGATCAGGAGGATAAAATGGTTTGAAAAAAGGGTAAACCTCTCGTTTGCCTTGCTCGCATATGCCACGTATACCGTCCTTGGCCCAAACTACATGAACGGGTGGGACAGGCTACCGCTGTGGGCGAACGTTGGCGCCCTTGGTCCAGTAGGAGGGGCACTTATCCTTCCAATGATAGTCTCGTACCTCATATATGCGGTCTTGGCGATCCTGTTCGGAAGGAGGTCTTACTGCAGTACTCTGTGCCCGTCCGCTGTGATGTATGGCGGTACACTCGGGCAGGAGATGATATCCATGAATTACAAAACAAAGCTCAGCAAGAAAAACATCGGGAGCAGGTACAGCGCTCTCGCGTTGGATATCGCATCCGCGACCTGGATTTTCATGGTGGTCTCCTCGGTCCTGAGCTTCGCAGCATATTACGGCATATTAAGGATTAAACTGGATGCTGCGGTACTATTTTCCTTTCTCGTGTGGAACTTCCTCTGGTACATATTTTTCATCTCGATACCCTTCGTAGGAATGAGCCCCTGCAGGAGGTACGGGTTCTGCACTACTGGAACATTTGTTGGCTTCTTCAGCAAGATCGGTTTCTTCAAGATAAAGGGCATCGACCCAAATGTTTGCTTCAGGTGCGAGACGAAGGCGTGCGTGACTGCGTGTGAGGTGGGGCTAGGTGATATACCTTCTCAGATCATGAAGAGAGGTTATTTCAAAAGCGAAAAGTGTGTTGGGGCGGGCTCATGCATAATGGCCTGCCCATACAAAAATATCTACTTCTACGATGTGAGAAACGCTGTGAGGGAAAGGCTAAGTGCCAAAAAATCTAGCGCTCAACAGAAATATGTTTGAGAACCACATAACAGGAATGCTGACAAGCAGGAGGAATAACGAGAAACTGAGGACAGCAACCTGGGAGTACCTGGGGAAGAATGCGACTGAGTTTAAACTCAGGTAAAGGAATATAACGGACAGCATGGCCTCCATCGAGAAGACGAGTTCTATTATACTTATCCTTGATACTCTCCCCCTATTTCTCAAGGCGAGCGAGATCAGGAGACCGGAGATGATTCCGGCGAAGGCATACATCTCGAAGTATAGGGGAGAGATCAGAGCCATACCGACCACAGGCGGAATGAGAAGCGAAAGCTGGATGAGGAACGCTAGTGCTATTAGAGAGGCCGGCTCCCTCCTCCTAAAAGGTATAACCTGCCCAAGGAAAAATCCGGAGAATAGGGTAAGTATCGAGTTGAGGCCGAAGATCCAGAGATTGAAAACTAAGCCAGAGAATACCAGGAACGATTCAGCGATCATAGACGCGAGAAAAAGGAAAAGAAATGGTCCACGCCCAATGTTAATTCCAGGCAACTTCCTTGGCCTGTGAAGGAAAAAATTCGTAGCGAGAAGCATCGCGACAGAAAGGAATACCAGGTAGGGAACGATGGCTAGAGCAAGGTAAGACGCGGTTCCGGAGAGGATACCTACGGTGTTTTCGCACTGGCATGCCAAAGCCGTCACTGCAGCCGGGACGATAGATGTTCCTGGCGTTGTTGACCTTACAATGAGAATAGTGTTGGCAGATGCGAGATACGCGACTGCAGGAAAGAATACCAATATCATGGGGGAGATCGTGAGCGTTACCCTCCCGGAGGATAAGATTATGCCAAACGAGTACGTAATTGGAATCCCCGCGGGCTGTGCATTGTTGTATATGGAAAAGAGGAATATGTGATCCTGGAAACCGCTGTGAAGCAATATCCTGAGTGAGGAAGATATGAATAGGAGAGTTATTAGTATAGCGAAAGAAAGAGAAGAAACAATTAGGTCGTCCCTTTTGCCTTTACTCAGGCCGTACCTAAACCCTACTATACCAGCAAGAAGGTAGAAGGGGGCCAGGTAAGGCATACCGGAAATAAATGCAAATACACAAAGAGAGAGTGATAAAAAGGAGAGGATGAGGATAAATCTCGAAAATATACCAATTCTCTCCGTCACAGTCGCAAAAATTAGGAATAGAGCAATTTCAATTACTACAAGCTCCAGGAGCGCATCAGCGTCGAAAATGACAGACCTTAGTAACAGGGGAACATTCCAGAGGAGGAACGTCACCAATACGGTTATAAATTTCTTTGCAAACATCTAGAACCTTACTGCCGTAAGCATCAATATGAAGAGGAAGATGGAAAGGTAGTAGTTGCTTGCAAGGAATGCCTTGAATGAAACTTCCTTTATCTCCCTCCTCCTGAATTCGAGTACGGTAACCCTCGCGATAAGATAAGCGCTGATAGGTATCAAAAGGAAGTAGTAGAAGGGGGGAAACTGTATTCCCAGTATTAAGGGGGAGAAAGAGAATGCTATCAGGATCACGGTGTTTAGCAGAATTGCTCTCACCGTAAAACTTTCATCCCTGACGGACGGGAGCATCGGTATATTAGCAGAAGAGTAATCATCCCTGTACTTTATGGCCAGTGTCCAGAAATGAGTTGGGGTCCAGAGGAACACAATCGTGGCAACAAATATTGAGACAAGGGAGTACGGAGAATTGACTGAAGACCATCCGGCTAGGGCCGGGAAGGAGCCGGCAATCCCTCCGATCACGATATTCCACGGTGTCCTCCTCTTCAGCGCCACGGTATAAAGGACGGAATAACTCAGGAAACCGCACAGTATCCATACGGTGGTGGCTACATTGAGGAACATCAAGGAAATAAGCAAGGATGAAGTTAGGAGGATCAGTATTGAGGAGATGTACAGCCCGCGGTTCCTGAATGAAGCCCTCCACCTGGTTCTTGACATCTTCCCATCTATATCCGCGTCAATGAAGTTGTTAGCGAGCGAGGAGGAAAAAGAGGCGAGCGTTCCAGCCGCTAGTAGCGGGACAACCTTCCAGGCCAGAGATGCATCCTTAAGGCCCAGAATAAATGTTGTCAGAGCAACGAGATCAAGGAGAACTGCTATGCCGGGTTTCGTTAGGCTGAAAGCTTTAGAGATGCTCATTCATTTCACTCATCATTTCTAAATTAATGTCGAATGGCTGGGGGCTCAATGTCAGACTACCTGTCATGGATTCCGGCGCGACCGGAAGGGAAGAGTTTGTGGAATTCGATGAAGTTGCATTTATTATCAAGGAACCGACCATTGTTTCTGGGTGGACTTCGCACCAGTATGTGTAAACCCCCGGATTGGAGAACGACCAGTTCACCCAAGTCACGGAGCCGATGGTGGTCGGTATAACCACGTTTACTATCGCACTCGATGCGCTTTCATTTGGTCCGGGATTTATCGTGAGGGTGTGGGGGAGACCGTCCTGCTCTATCACCTTGAACTCGAGTAAAACGTGCGTCTTTGAGTAGAGTGTGGGGTCTGGGTGGGAGGAATTATAATTCCAACCTTCAGCATTCGCATATAAAACAATGAGCTGCGTTGAATTGTAGCTCGCGGAGATCTGACTTGTAGTTGTGCTGGTACTCTCTGTGAACCATATGAATGAGGCTCCGGTTGCAACCAGCACGATGACGAAGACCGCGATGGGGGTTGCCTTCCTCACGCCGCCACCTCCTCCTCTAGCATGTTACCAGTACCTGTTTCCACGGGCCTGTAAGCGGAGTACAGGAAATTGATCAGGAATACCAGATAACCTATACCCAGAATGACACCCCCAACGGCAGCAGCGTCCTGGTACGTTTGGAATATCCCGAAATAACCCGCCACCCTCCTGGGCATCCCGGCAAATCCGCCTACGAGCCAGAAGCCGGACATAACGTATGTGCCTATCGTCGTAAGATAGAAGTGGACCTTGGCGAGGGGAACGTTGTATGTTCTGCCAGCGGTTAATGTTGGGAATAGAACATAGAGTGCAGCAAATGCAATTCCTGTTGTCAGGCCGAGGAAGATGAAATGGAAGTGCGATGTAACTGCATAAGTTCCGTGGATCAGCTCATCAACTGACGGATCAGCTAGGTATACACCCACGATTCCGCCTATTATGAAATCTATTATCCCGTTTATCACGAAGAGCATAGGAACTGTAAACCTAACTTTCCCTGTCCAGAGAGTTGCTATCCAGTTGAAAACAGACATAGCAGATGGAATCGCTACTATGAATGAGGTCGCTGAAAATATTATATCCCATACAGTCCCGAGCCCGCTGTTGAAAAGGTGGTGTCCCCACACCGTGGCGCTAAGCACCATGAGAAGGAGCAGGGAAAGGACGCCGGTTCCGTAGCTGTAAATTTTTGTTCCGGTGAATTTCGGCAGAATCTCGTATATTAGTCCGAATGCTGGTATTACGGCAACGTACACTATTGGGTGGCCCCAGAACCAGAAAAGGATCGCATAACCAAGAGCCGTGCTGTTAGAGCCCTGGAAGAATATAGGGTTTATTAGATCGTATATCAGCATTCCGTCTGCAGCCATAGATACTGGCGCAGACGATATTATGAGAACTGCGGTTGAGACGACAGACCACGCGAAGAGCGGAATTGAAGACAGCTTTATGCTCCTGTCCCTTTCCGTGAATATCATCTTCAGGAATATTATGCTCGATCCGACAGCTGCGACCATAGTTAGCATGACGCCTATTAGAGTTGCGTACGAGAATGAACCGCCGCCTGCCTCGGTGAGCTGGTCAACCAGCGGGTAATAGAAATACCATGATGCCGTACTCTTTGAAAATATTATTAGGATGGCCCCTGCAAGGAACATCCAGTAAAATGTTGATTTCAATATACCAAGGGAATCATTCCTGATTTTCAGGATGGAGGGAAGGAGGTAGTAACTTATTCCCAGAATGCTCCCCAGAGCCCAGCCGTACAGCATTATGGTACCGTGTGCCGTGAGAAGGATGTTGTACTGTATGGGTGATAGAAAAGTGGGATTCGGGAACCATAGGGACAACCTCATCCCTATGCCCGCAAGCCCTCCTATGAAGAAGAGGGCAAGACTGGTTACCAGGAACCTGATCCCTATGGATTTACTGTCGTCCATAAAGAAAGCGGCAAAACTTAGTTCCCGGCTCATTCTGGAAAGGACGGTATTGGACTGCGCCTTTTCCATTGATTCTCCCTCCTTTCCGAGGAGACCGCGCCTGTAGTCCTGGGCAAAATAGTAAAGAAGAAAACCCATGATGATAAAGACAGCTATGGTTGTTCCGAAAACGGCCAATTCGAATGAGAATCCCATTATGTCACCACCACTGTTCCCCTCATCTCGTAGTGGTACTCCCCACAGTACTCAACGCATTCCATTATAAACGTTCCGGCCTGCTTGGGTTCAATGGTAACCTGGTTTGGATGGCCGTAAACAGCGTATACTTGAACACCGAACTGGGGGATATAGAGGTCGTGTATTACGTCCTTGCTTGTAACTATCAAAGTGTAAGTTGTATTCACGGTCAGGAATAGCTTATCGGTCGTTACTGTGCCATTGGGGTATGTGAACTGCCAGGCCCACTGGTACCCTGTTACGTTTATAACAATACCTTCTGGGTCTCCTCCTTCAGGATTCGCTATAGTCTGGGGGTGCGAGTACAGGTATGCCGTACTTGACACCGCCCCCCACGCCAGAATGGCGATGACTATCACAATCCATATTACTTCCGTTTTGGTTTTACTGTTCACTTGCATCACCACCCTCCCTGAACTTCAGCGCAGGGTATATGGTAAGGGCAATAACTGTGAATCCGACAGCGATACCGAGGGAAATATAGGATATGAAATAAGGAAGCAGGCCTACGGCCGGTTCACCGACGTAGAATTTCCTGAACACGGGTCCTATGATCAAGTATTGCGAAATTAGATAGACTATGACACCCTCGACAAATATAAAAATTATGCTCCTGACCCTCTTGTCTAGGTTCATTGGGGTGCTAATGAAGTTAAGTTTATTAAATCTTTCTTAGGCTGCTGAAACCCTATCAGAATGAAAGAAAAACAACCGTGATGTCATCCTGAGAACCACTATCGCGGGCAACCTTTACCATATCTGAAGCACTTGTACCTCGGTTAAGAGCAAGGCCTGCGATCTCGTCGTCCTCTAGGTAAGCCCAGAAACCATCTGTGCAGAGAACTGCGCTATATCCTGGCCATAGCTCAAAAACGCTGTAGTCCGGCTCTATATTCTCCGATATACCTATGGCCCTTGTCAATTCATTCCTCCTGTAGTCTCCCCGAACATCTCTGTAAATGCTGTAACCTGAATCTACTAGGTTTTGAGCGTAGGTGTGGTCCTTAGTCCTGAAAATTATATTTCCTTGGCGATCAAAAACATAGGTTCTAGAATCGCCGATGTTCCCTATGAATGCCCTACGGCCGATGACCATCATGGATGTCATTGTGGTACCCATCCATCTCGCATTCAAGTCAAACGTAACCTGCCTAATTTTTTGATTTGCGGAGGAAAAACTTTCCAGAACTATGTCACAAAGTCTTTCGAAATCAAAGTCACGCTTTGCCCCCTCGGAAAAACCAGAAACCATGGAATGAACCGCAATAGAGCTTGCAATTTCCCCGTAATCGCCCCCACCCATTCCATCTGCTACTGAAATGAGCGCTTTTTCCTCATCGTTACACATTTGAATGATTGCAAATGAATCCTCATTGTTTTCTCTGGACGATCCTTTCACTGTTTCAGCTTCTATCAACACTTTATCCATTGAATTGAAGGATATAAGAAATAGCATAGAAGGCTCACAAAAGATAATATTAGGAAGGGAAATAGAGGACCAATGAGGAGATTTATGGCATGCAGGAAATGGGCAGATTACAGAAGGGACTGAAGAATTCCCTTACAGGTCTATTCGAACCCCTGATATTCTCTTTTCGATTCATCAAAGATAAAAAGCTGATGATCCTAGTGGTGATAATCTCCGGTCTGGTATCAAATCTGTCCCTACTCTTCGTTCCTGTTTTCATAGGCGATTCCATTTCTGCCCTCGAGGCTGGGAAATACGCTCTTATTTTGAGGTATACCCTTTTAATATTCGTGGCATACGCGATATCGGCAGTTGTTAGCTTCTCTCTGAATTACAATTCACAGTATATATCGCAATACTATGCCATGAAGCTGAGAACTGACTTTATGAATCATCTTGTCAGGAAGAAATTTTTATTCTTCGAATCTCAGACATCCGGCGACCTCCTGTCACGCGGAACCATGGACATAGAGGCCACGAGGAACTTTATTCTGAACACATTTACAAGCTTAATTCCGACGATATTTCTCATTGGCGAGGGACTGGTCCTCCTCTACCTTGAGTCCCCATTTTTCTCAGTTCTTCTCCTCCTCGCCACTCCAGTTCTTATATTCCTTGGAATGAAATCATCGAGGAAGCAGAGGCCCCTGTGGAGGATGATAAGGAAGACCTACGGGAGGCTTGGGGAGATCCTGCAGGAGAACATCGTTGGGCAGAGGGTTATAAGGGGTATTTCTGCAGAGGAGAAGGAGATTAGAAAGTACTCGTCTGAAACACAGGAGTATCTTGATGAAAATTATGAAGTCGGGAAAATAAGGGGCCTCTACAACAATCTGATGCCTTTGACTGTGGCGGCGATATCAAGCACCGCTATAGGTGTAGGCGGGTATTTCGATATGATAAGCAGGAGCAGCGTTGGCGGTCTTGTCGCTGCTGTCACAATATTTGCCATGCTCACAAATCCGGTTTCATTTCTTGGGAGAATGGTTGTTTTTTCCGAGAATTCAAGGGCTGCAATCCAGAGGATAAACGAGGTAATTTCCACCGGGAACGAGGAGGATGTCGATGTTAAGGATTTCCACCTTCCCCAGGGCCCACTCGAGCTCAGTGGTGTAAGTTTTTCCAGGGGAGGGAGGCTGATACTCAGAAATATTTCGTTCAGGATATCGCCGGGGGATTTCGTTGGCATAACGGGCAGGACAGGGGCAGGCAAGAGCTCCCTCGTAAATCTGATCATGAGGTACTACGATCCGACTTCCGGCAAGATAACAATATCGGGTATTTCAATTGAGGATATACCAATCAGTTTACTGAGAAGAATTATTGCCGTGGTTCCCCAAGAAATAAACCTCCTTTCCGGCACGGTAAAAGAGAACATTCTCTTTGGGATGGAGGCCCCTGACCTTGAGGTAGAAGAGGCGGCGAAAATTGCGGAGATATCGGACTTCATCTCCTCCCTCCCCCAGAAATATAATACATTGGTCGGTGAGAGGGGTATTACCCTATCCGGGGGGCAGAGGCAGAGGATTGCCATTGCGAGGGCAGTGATAAGGAAGCCATCAGTTCTCATTCTGGACGATGCGACCTCAAGCGTGGACCCGGATACAGAGGTGAGGATATTTAGAAATCTCAAGGAGAAGCTCAAGGATTCGATGATCCTGATGATAAGTCTCCGCGATTCTGCACTGTCGTTTGCGGATAAGGTTCTGATCCTTGATAGCGGCGAGATGAGGGAGGGGAGCTGATGACTGGCGGTTACGATGCTACCGAGGATAGATACCTGAAGCCGCAGAAAGGCATCAGAACAATGCTGAGGATGATCAGGGATATATTCATGTTCAAGAGGTACTCCGCTATTTTTATAATATCCGTTGTTGTAACAGCTGTAACCGGCGTCCTCTACCCCTTAGCGCTGGGTTATGCTGTTAACGAAATCCTTAGGAGGAACGTGGATCTTCTAATTCTCTATTCAATGCTCTTCTTTTTCCTCTACCTCATACAGTTCGTAAGTTCGAGATTCCAGACTGTGAGTTCAACAGTCGTTGCGCAGAAGGTCATCAAGGGGATGCGGGACAACGCTTTCTCAAAACTTCAGCGGGTTCCTATCGACTTTTTCTCAAAGGTCAGGACAGGATACCTTATCAGCAGGATTGAGAACGATTCAGAATCAATAGCTGATTTTCTCACTTACCAGCTCCCTCAGGTAATCTCCGGGATTACGACAATTCTCATATCCGCTGGCATCATGTTCTACCTCAACGCGAGGCTGGCGGCATTCAGCCTAGCCGTCTTACCGATCCTGGGCATATTCACGCTCTCCCTTCAGGGAAAGGTTAGGATGAATTACCTCAGGACGAGGAGGACCATAGCTTCAATAACTGGAAACCTTGCGGAAACCATCGCTGCCATGAGAACTGTGAAGGCATTCAACGCCGAAAATCAGGCAGCGAAAAGATTCGACGGGCTTAACTACGACAATTTTGAAGCAAACATGAATGCCTCGAAACTCTCTTCTTCCTACAGCGCAGTGATAAGGGTCATAGAGGCAGCCGGGATAATGATCGTGATATACGAGGGTTCCCTCTCCCTCCGGTCTGGGGTCATCTCACTCGGAATCCTCGTTGCTTTCATCACCTACATTCAGCAGTTCTTTAATCCGATAATCCAACTTTCTCAGCTGTACAATACGTACCAGAATTCTCTAGTTGGGGCATCAAGGATATACTCCATAATAGATTCTCAGGAAGAAGGGGACGAAGGTAAGGAAGGCATAGAACATTTCTCCAGGTCCATAGCTGGGAAAGGGATACAGGTAAGGTACGAGGAATCAGCCGCTTTGGAGGGAGTAAGCATAGAGATCAGAAAGGGTGAGAGGGTTGCCATTGTTGGAAGGACTGGTGCCGGAAAAACAACACTTACAAACGTCATCCTCAAGCTCAAGAAGCCGGACTCAGGGCAAATTACCATTGACCTGAGAGATCTGAGAAATATAAATACGGGGATGTACAGAAACATTATTTCGCCTGTGCTGCAGGAGCCTTTTCTATTCAACGGCACAGTCTTTGAAAACATTAGATACGCCAGGGAAGACGTATCCAGAGAAGAGGTCGAGGAGTTGATAAGGAGGTACGGCATGCAGTACATTTTCAATTCACTTCCGGAAGGCCTTGATTCGCAGGTCGGGGAGATGGGTAGGAACATGTCGGAGGGGCAGAGGCAGGCTGTTTCAATCATAAGAGCGTTCGTGAGGAATCCAGAGATAGTTATACTGGATGAGGCAACAGCCCAGATAGATCCGCCTTCTGAGAAGGAGATAATGGACGCCCTGAAGCGTTACTCAAGCGAAGGGACTCTTATTCTCATATCACACAGGTTTTCCCTCATAACCCTCGCTGACAGGATAGTTGTCCTCGATAAGGGCAAGGTTGTCCAGGAGGGTACTCTGGATTCTCTCTCCAAGCAGCCCGGGGTATTCTCAGAGCTCTACAGCAGGAGCCTCGGTTCGGAATAAAGATAAATCACAGTTCAAAATTTGGTTGCGTGGGCGGAGTAAATGTCACGATCATAGGGGGAGGTATTGTTGGCCTTGCCGTCGGTGCGGCCCTTTCAGAGAAGTACGGCGACATATACATACTCGAGAAAAACTGGAATGTTGGACTTGAATCGAGTAGCCACAACAGCGGAGTCATCCATTCGGGCATACACTACCCACCTGGCTCCCTAAAGGCAAAGTTATGTGTGCGGGGAAACAGCTTGATATACGGTATATGTGAGAAAAATGGAATAGCGTGCAGGAGGACAGGCAAGATGACAGTCTCCTCCTGGGATGATTTCTCAAAGCTCGATGAACTGAGGAGACAGGGTCAGAGCAACGGGGTAAAGGGGATGAAAATTTTGGACAGTGAAGAGATCTCCGAAATCGAACCGCTCTTGAAGGCGGATTTCGCGCTTTTCACCCCCAGCAGCGGGATAGTCGATCAGGATGCACTTATAAATTATTTCTACTCTAAATTCGTCAACAACGGAGGAATGCTGATAACCGATAGCCTCGTTAGTAAAGTTACCAAGCGTGATGGTTCTTACGAGGTTTCTGGCACGAGGAAGGGGGGAAAATTCTCATTCAATTCAAAAGCTGTTATAAATAGTGCAGGATTGTACGGTGACAAGATAGCGGAAGGGGTCGGGATAGATGTTGGATCAATGGGATATAAGATAAGATACTGCAAGGGCGACTACTACAGGATCGAGGGCAGGGGACCTGTATCCACGCTAGTTTACCCCCTTCCCGGGAGGGACGGTCTCGGTATCCATTTGACGCCCGATATATCTGGTACCGTTAGGCTCGGGCCGAATGCATACTACGTTGATAAGATAGATTACAGCGTGGAAACTGACGTGAGTGTTTTTATTAAAGATGTGGGGAGATACATTCCATCTATCGGAAAATACACGCTCGTACCTGACTATGCTGGGATAAGACCGAAACTCGAAGACGACGGCACGGGTTTCAGGGACTTCGTTATAGAGGAATGCTCGGAACTTGGATACGAGAATTTCATAAATCTTATAGGGATTGAATCCCCGGGCCTAACTGCCTCGCCAGCTATTGGGGAATACGTTGCAGATCTATACTCAAAGAGCGTTGCATGATCATTCAGAAAAGCCATACTTTCTTGGGAGGCAGAAGACCGAAATGGATTGAAAGAATGAGGAATACAACTAGAATTATCATAGAAGATGTCTCGGCCACGCCTACCTGCCGTACGCTCTTAGAGAAAAGTGATACAGGTATCCTGGCAAGCGAGAGAGAGTATATGAAAAAGTAAGGGTTAATTAGCCCCATGAATGGTGGAATCAGATTATATAAAACGAGAACATTCTTTCTCCTTACCTTCCCCCTTACTGCAAATTCTGATCCGATAAAGTAAACTGAAAGTGTTGAGGCTAAAATAAGGGAGGCATTGACCTGCCTGACTGCAGTTAACGAGAACATCAGTGAGAATGCTATCAAACCCATTGCATTAGCGTACCGGTTGAGCTTGTTTTTCACGATGCGGAGCCTTAGTGAGTATACCGCAAAGAACAGCGTGTATGGTATTATGAGATAGTATTCATAGTAAAGGGAAATAACGGAGAGAAGAAATATAACGGCAATCATCGTGGCATCTTCCTTTTTTCTTATGGCAGTGCGGAAAGGGACGTCGTATTCAAACAGCCCCAGGAAAATAGGGAGCCAGAAAATAACTGATTCGTAGTACCTCCTAGATACAATTGCATATACTATCGAAAATACACCTAGGACTATTGATGTCGCAACATTGCCGTGCTCCGCCGGCTTCCTCACTTCTGGTGATTAGAATCTGGGTAAAATTATTAACTGCCCTTTAAACCAGTTAAATGGGTAACTAGAGAAAGAAAACTTAAATTCATTATGCAAATTCGCAGGAACACGAACCGGCATAATCTCATACTGTAGTGAAAGATTTGGGCAATTCAGCGTTTTTTCCTGTATACTAATATGGCTATCAGGATCGCAGCCAGCGCAATAACGAGGAAGTAATATTCATCGTAGTTCACGCTATTGAGTGTTATATTGATAAAATGCACCTTGCTCGTGTTGCTTAGATTGATGCTGGCTGTGTACGTTGAATAACCGAAAGACGCAGCCTTCAAGCTGTAGCTTCCGGCCTTCAGAGTTATGTTAAAATGACCCGAGTGCACATTCACGGCCTTTCCATTTATGTAGAGTGTGGCACTTTTCGGTGTTATGTTTCCAATTAGATATACGTAATAATAGAATGACAGATCTATCGTGACAGGCTTTCCCCGGACAACCAGGGGGCCATTTGTGATGTTTGGGGTGTAGCCAGAGGCATTGCCTATCTGGAACAGGTAAGAGCCGTTAGATTCGTATACCACAATTGAGCTCTCGCTGGAATTGAAGCTCTTACCTTTTATCATCACAGACCACCAGGTGCCCGGGGGCAACCCTACTTCAACGAATTTCACGGGAAAAGTTATCAGAGTAAAATTGAGGTATATCGTAATGTGAGACCCCAAAACTATAAATTCCAGAGGCGGCGGGGATCTGTAATTCTTGTTTTCTGTATATACAGAAAGATTATAAGTTCCGTTGGGGAGCTGAATTGTTATCGTGGAATTGCTGAAAGGACCCAATGACCCGATCCCGCTTATGTTCACCCCCCAGGAGCTTCCGTAGGGGAGATTGTTTTCGAAGAAAGTGACGTTGTATAGCGCCCTTGCAATAAGAGAAAGAACCTCGCCTGCCTTCGCAGATATGTTCCTGTACCATATCAGGAGGCCCTCTGAATCGTAAAGCTTGAGTGAATAATTTCCAGGCCCTATGGTTATGTTGACCCAGTTGTTCTGGAATGTGTAATTTAATCCCCCGACAGATAGATTACCTGCCGGTAAACCGGTCCTGAGGTCTATGCTAGAAAGTTCGCTGGACTGGTACAATTCGAGGAGGCTGCCTGGCCCAGCCGTCACATTAGTGAAAATCATTCCTGTGGTCTCATTGTAGTATGCCATTGAAAAAGCATTCCATATGGTCTCAGCTGTATCCGAACCAAAGTTGAAGGCGTTAGGAACCTCCTGGAAATTGTGGCCGTTCCAGTACTCTAGCGACAGGTATAAAGTGGAATTGAGGTCCTCTGTACTGCTACCGTTCCCGGGACCGCCCAGTATTAGCTCGGCATCGTAGTTCGTACCTATTGGATTTGTAGTGGAACCGTCCACGTAAAAATTCCCGTCTGGGTCTGTATTCCTAGCAAATTTGAATGTCACTAGATCGTATGTTACCCAACCGTAACCATCATTGTATTCAAATATAACGGCAGGCGATCCGTTGCGCAACGTTGAAACCGAGAGAAGCTCTACTGCATAAGGTTTTTTCAGAGACATATTGTTTCCTGGGAGAGAGCTGTTTGCGACATCGTAGTAGAACAGTGAGTGACCGGATCTGGCGATGGTACCGTTGCCCCCTATTGTGGAGTTGAGCATTGACGAACTCGGTGACGAAAAATTCCAAACGTTATCGATGAACTGTATTGAGTTATTGTTTGAGTTAAGAAATGCAACATTTTGTACCCAGTACACGAATAGCGAATTGTTGTTGTAAAATACGAGATTCAGGTTCAGCTGGATGCTCAGGTTGTACGTGACTTCGGATGATGAGTTGTACGTGCTTATCGATGTGACTCTAACAATCCCTAGGAATTTCGTAGTGCTGTAGTTATAGCTGTAGTAACCAAAAGTGGATGGCTTCCCCAACCCGTAATCTACTATCCCCATCGGTGCAGGTTCGGCTTGATAGCTAAAATGGGGGAAAACAACCTGACTCCCCCGCGATATTAGTTCAAATTTTTTTCCGCCAGCTGCTTGTGATTTATGAAAGGGGGATACCGCATTGTGCCCATCACCAATGCCTAAAGATAAAGAGCTCGCGAGTATGATGAACACAACAAGTGCGACAAGGATATACCTATCCCTTGATATCATTGGTAAACAGTAAATAATTTTAAGCTAAAAATTTTCGTGTCTCCAGAGTTGATTTCCGCAGTAATTACCTGCGAAGATGTATTATGCGTAAAGCTCAAGTTGATACATCAGCCTATCCGCATCTGAGTTTCAGCCCCGGATTTGATAGAAAATTTAAATCACCTAGTTAGGTCCGTACTAGTTTCATTGGCCAGTCAGATATCTAACATGGAATAACTCATGAATTTAAATTGAAATTTGACCGTTGTTCATCTCCCAAATTTGATTTCAAACGCCTATTTTGTTCGACCAGTCACATACAAGGTTTTTTCAGTGCTGGATACACACGACACAAAACAAAATAAACAAAAGCGGCGGCATTAGGCGAAAAGGCGCGCTAGACTCAGCCCGTTTTCGAACCAGGTAGTTTTCAAGCACCCATTTTATACCTATCAATACACCCGCAGCTTATAAAAAAGGAAAGCGAGGAATAGAACCTGTCTCCTAATCAGACCTTTTATTTAAAATAGGCAACGTGCCTTTTTTTATTTTACTTAATAGATGCTTTGCCTTAAGGACGTCTATAGGTGCACAATCGAAAAAATCAATTTGTCTCCGTGTTTGATCCGAGTTCAATTGGAACGAGATTTAAAATAACCCGCACTACTCTGTGTAAACCCGTTGTTAGAGACAAGAATCCGTTTGATCCGGGATACTGGAAGTGATCTTGTGAGATCAACGAGCTGCAATTTGGAGCAGCGGGAAATTGACATTCGCCTGGTGACTTAATTTATGCTTTCCTAGACAGTCGGGGTCCATAAGAATGCGCAGAAGTGTGATGTAACAAGAAATTTAACACGTTTCCTTCTTATTACTACCTGTGACAATCGAAGAACAGTTGAAAAGGAATCTGAGATCGGAGTGTGAAAGACTGAGGAATTCCAATATACCGGAAGAGACGAAGAAGAAGATACAGGAATTTTTTATTATCTTAGAACATATCCTCTCGCTTACGAAAACATACCCCCAGAAACCTTAACATTCTGGGAAGAAGTTAAGATAAGGGAAGATGAGGTCTTCGTCAAGAATTTTCATGATTATATACTACAATTATATCAAATAAATTCGACGATTGAAAGCGATGCGACTTTAAGTCAGTACCTTATCGAAGCAAAACGAGAGGAAATCGAATTCAAATCAACTATTCAAAAGTTCGAAGGAGTATTTGAGGGCCTAGATGAGTTTTTAAAATCGAATAAAGTAAAGTATATTCCGAAGCATTTTGGAGAAAAAAAGAAAGATAACTGAGTTGAAACCTTTATGTCTACTGTACCCATTGTCATCGACACGTCATCATTCAGAGACATTGGGTTTATCAAAAGATTAAGGTCGTATCATGGACGCAAAGTTATTTCGCCCATTACTTATTCTGAGATGCAAATATTTCTCATTTACATTAAAAATAGAGACCCATCACATTTTGATAATTTGCTCAGGGAAGTCAACATTGAAGTAGAATGGTACAGAAAAGAGCACGCTATGCATACTGCGGAATTTGGATATGAAGCTGGCGACTTCTCAAGTAATTTCAGGGATTACATGATTGCTTCCCATGCATACTTACCACCTTGGATTGTTGTCACTAATAACACTAAGGACTTCGCTTTTCTGAGGGAAAGAGTTAGAACGCCTCAAGATTTTGAAAACGAGTATATGCTGTGACTGGAGTGCTCCCTCATAGCCAGTGGTAGGGG
>JAVYSX010000013.1:0-27759 GCA_038728965.1 Thermoplasmatales archaeon
CTACCTCAATCAAGAATAGTTAGGTTTTTATTTTTATAATGATAGAGTGTTAGCGAGCGTGGTGTAGCCTGGTAACACGTGAGCTTGCCAAGCTCATGCCTCGGGTTCAAATCCCGGCGCTCGCATATCAATGAAACCTTAATTCTTCATGCTCCTCTCGATCTTTAAAGGCTTCAAACAGTACCTTTTTTCTCATTAATTTCTTGCGATTCGATTATTCGTAGGTAAAATTTAAAAGATTATTTAGCACCTGGAAACAGATCTCATCATCAAGGCTAGTTTTGTTCAAGATCTCAGCGATAATTAGTATATAACGGTGCCTCAAAGAAATAGAATCGCAGATTTAAAAAATAGAAATAGGAAACGGGCCAATATTTTCAATTTGGATATTAATAATTATAAAGAGAGAATCTGAAAAATACAATAAATAAAAAAAGGAAAGCAACTAATCATGAATATTACTTAAAACTTAATTCCAAAACCTAATGTGCCCACAATTAAGGTAAAAATGGAAGAGACATCGAATACAAATTCGTATCAGAGGTGATAAAGCTAATACCAGAAGTAGCAAGATACTCGAAGTGAGGAAGAAGGAATCGATAATTCTTAGATAAGCACACAAGAAAATTTATTGTGGAACCTTGGGAGTAGGTGCTCTGTCTCTTATGATTTTTAATATAACTTGACAGGAGGGTGTTTCCTAAGCATGAAAGTATTTGATCGCGCAATTTCCTGTATCACCCTAAACAATCAATAAATCCAAATAATCAGGCCTCCATTATGATAGCTTATGATTCTTAGCGTAAAATTAAGAAAGGGGAAAAAGGATTACGCTGGCAACACGTTCCCAATATCGGTCACAACCATGGGATATCCTTAACACTGAAGGCGCAAAGAGTTTTTAATTAGCATTTGGAATCTATGTACTTTCAGTATTTTTCGATTTACCTTCTACAAACATTTCCTCGGGCGGACCTTCGTGCAACGGATGAAATGATCATGTCTTATTTCTTTTGTAGATTAGGGTATCAAAATGGCTGAAGAAAAAATTGTGGGAAAACATGTTAAGACAGAGAAGCGACTAAAGAGGAATACGGTAGGGATCATCCATGCTATTTTTCAATCCCAATCTCACGTTGCGCCCGCTGCAGATGTAGCTCTTCTCATAACTGGGACGGCAGCCATAGCTTTAGGTGCTACCCCCTTGGTTATACTGCTAGCTTGGATTGGTTATTTTCTCCTAATGAATACAAATTATCAATTTTCAAAATATATATCAAGCGCAGCAGGGTATTATGGATTCGCGGCTAACGGATTAGGGAATAAGTTTGGGATACTTACTGGATGGCTTTTCATTGGGAATGAAATGCTCGCTTATCCTGCCTTCGGTTTCCTAGGAGCCGCATCTTTGATTTATTTGCTCGAACCTTCTATATCTTCAATTCCATACCTATGGATTGCGTTCATATTGCCGTTCATGACATTTGTATTTATTATTGAATATCTAGGGATAAGACCTTCTCTAAATTATGCATGGATAGCTGGCAGCATCGAAGTCGCGTTCCTTGTAATCACTAGCGTTATTATAATATTCCTCGTTGGGCCCCGTAACACCCTTTCAGTTTTCACGCTTTCTCCTGTTAACGGTGATTTTCATCCCGTATTCTTAGCATTCATAATAGGAATAACGACCCTTGCTGGTTCTGGATCAGTAGTGGCTATTTCAGAAGAAACTAAGCTCCCTAAAAAAACTATTCCAAAATCACTCATTTACGTTATGCTTATTGATTTATCTGTAGTACTGGTCACATATGCTCTCACCGTTGGGTGGGGTTTATCTAAGATGTCTTCCTTCGCAACATCCCCCGATCCCGGGATATTGGTCTTCACGCGTTACCTTGGCAAGATAGTTGCAATGGTATTCGCCGCAATAATATACAATAGCTACTTTATGTTTGGCTTAGCTATAAATAACTCGCTTTCAAGGACTATATATGCAATGGCTAGGGACAGTATAATATTCCCAAAAAATGTTTTCGCGAAAACACACCCTAGGTATGGAAGTCCATCGAAGGTGATAATCCTGATCACAGGATTTGCATTCATCTTCGCGATAATCAACGGTCTCGTTTTCGGCCCATTCGAAGGCGGCGTATATCCATTTGTGATGATTGGATTGATGCTAATCCTAACTCACTTAATAGACAACTTCGCCCTGATAAGATTCATTCGAATAAACAAAAAGAAACTTAATGTTCTAACGCATTTACTTATGCCTCTAGTTGGATCTGTGCTTTTGATTCTTGCAATATATTACTCCCTAGTGCCATTTCCCACTTTTCCGGCAGCAACTTATGCTATAATTGCAGGCATTTGGATTCTTCTTGGGATTATCTACTCAGTTTGGAAAGGCTCGAAAACATCAAAAATAGCGACTGTAAATGTTGACTAGATAGATATCAAAGTGCCATTGAGTCAATAGTTTTTTATTTTCCACATATTGCAAAGGCCTTCATTGGACTCCGTTTAAGGTATTCAAGGATAAGAGATCTTCTTCACCTTTACTCTTGGTAGCGTTGCTGTACAGCGATCTCATTTTTGCTGGAATAGAATAATAGCACACTGCTCCGGAAAAACTCAGAGTAAATGATTAAATGGTAAAGAGCATCTTAGTACGATATATATGAAATGGGTCACAAGGGAGAAGGCAAAGGTGGATAGGATTGCTTGCCCCTGGCTGATATCCAGGTTTATTGATAAGAATCCGGAATTTATATTCGTTCCGAAGGACCAGGTTCTGAAGGTCGCGAAGGAACAAAATGCCATCCCCTTCGACACACCGGGAGCGGAACTCCATCATTTCAAGGAAAACGACCGTGAATATGTGAGCTTTGACGCGATCATCAAGAAATACGGGCTAAAAGATCCAGCACTCCTTGAGCTTGCGAAGATAGTGAGGAGCGCAGACGCAACATTCCCAGATCCAGAACCAGAAGGCGCCGGACTCGAGGCAGCTGCAATAGGATTCAGGCTTATATCATCCTCCGATTATGAAAACATGAAACTGCAATTCCCTCTATACGATGCCCTGTACGCTTACTGCAAGTGGAAAGTAGAAAAAGGGGGAGCATTGGAGCACAGCATTTAGTAAATCTTTGGTAAGTCCAATAGCGTTTTTCCGCACTGTCTTAATCTTAATCACGCACCAGGGTAGAGATTTTCTGATTATCGATAGCTCAATAACACTGTTCTTGTTAGCCCAGGCGAAAATAATTCTTCCTACTTTTTTTAATGGGGGGCTGAACACGCTTTCTTCATACATTATAGATATCTGCTCAGCTTTTTTTTATATCTACACACGATATATTCTCCGCGCTGTTAAATGGAGAATAAATTGCGTTTTCAAAGGGAAAAATGGATATCAGCCATCTTCCCTGCTCAAAACTGGATTGTGTCAGGTCGCGTTCTTTACAGTTGGCACGGGAATCTGGGGTCCGTGAGAGATCTGTGCCCTGAAGAGCCAGTACATTGATCTGAATATGCCTCCGATGCTATTCAAATCTATAGCGCTGAATTCGTAAGATTTTTCCCCCTTAGTTTCCATGAGATCTTTGAACACCTGTTCCACGTGGGCTAGCGTTCTGTCCATGAGGAGGTCCACTATCCCCCTCAGTGTCTTGCTGAACATCCTGCCTGTCATGTACGGAAATACCTCCCTTGTTATGCGGAGATCATTCTTCCAGCTAAGATAGAGGAGGTCCCAGTATTTAGAGGGGAGTGTCTTCAAAGCTGGGAAAGGATTCTTGCTGATCTTGGTTGAACCCATGGGTATTACAGGTAGAGGGAATACCCACGCCCTGACTCCGCTGCTGAAGAGGTTGTTAACGAACTCTATGCTCTCGTCAACATCTTCATCGCTCTCGTCCGGGAATCCAATGGTCATAGTGTAACAGGGCGTTATAGATGCCTTGTTTAGTATCTGTGTTGCCTTGAGTATAACGTCCCCCCACTCTTCTGGCTTGAACGGAAAGGGTTTTCCCCTCATGTATTTGGAAATGATTCTCACGCTTCCGCTCTCGAGCCCGACGACGGGGGCTTCAGCGTTGTACTTCCTGTACTCCGCTATCTCTGAAATCTCCAGAACCGTTTCTGGATCAGTGACGACTGGAGGTGCGGAAATGTGCGGGAAATATATCTGTTCCGCCCCGGCTTCTTTTACGGATCTGAAAAGTTCGACAACAGCCTGGTGATTCGTGCTGAGTCTGGTCGAGCCGTAAAGAAGTATATCGTCAGTGAGCAGCTCTATAATCTTCTGCCCTGAGGAAATGTTCAGTTTCACTTCCTCAATTATATCCTTCAATGGTATCGAACGAAATGTTTCTGGCGTGATCGTGCAGAACTGACAGCCCCTCGGACAGCCCCTAGTTACCTGTACCTCCCCGAGACGCGCAGGCTTTTTAATTGTAGGTATCTCCTCAATCTTGGGATCTCTACCCTTCACTTCCCTTGGTATGGGATTACCGGAGATAGCTTCGCTTATCAAATGGGAAAGATCAACGTCGGCCTCTCCGTTGAATATTGTATCCAGCCAGTCAGGTCTTTCAAGTGCTAGTTGCCATGTGGCCGGGCCGCCAGCCACAACCTTGAATCCAAACTTTTTCTTCAGTGCTGATATTTTTCTTGAAAGCTCATCAAAATAAACTGCATTCCACGCTGGCCCACCCCCGAAAAGCATCGTGAGCTTCATAGATACCGGGCTGAGGCCGTGTGGATCGTGAACCGTAATGCCTAGCACCTTCGTTCTTTCATCTATGACCTTTTCTATTCTATCCGGCGGAACAACAGCCACGTCATCTATCCCCTTTTCTATCAGCGTAGCCTCCACTTTCCTTAGAGCGTAGGGTGCAAAAACTGCCTCTCCGGATCTGTAGTACTTCATCTCCGGTGTGAATAGAAGATTCATGAGAGGTCTGGGAACAATTCTGGCTGGCATGCAGGCAACATAACCGAGGGTTGATATACCCCCATAGTCCGTAAATGAGCCACGATCTGCAGTTAATACTACAGCTGGCATGTCTCAAGGAAAATTTCAACAAATTTAATTTTTTCTTATTGTGTGGAGTTAATTTTCCTTATAACTGCAATGAAAAACTTTACTACTTGTGTACATACTTCCCATATATCAAGGGAAATTTTTCCACCAGGTATAAATTGACCTCAAAAACATTCACGAACGGGGAACCGAAAAAGAAAAGCGTGTACTGCTTGAATTTCTCAAGAACGGTTTCAAGGGTCGAATATGGTATTCCGGTTGAAGCATGTACCCTGGGGATCTGCGCAAGAGCATAGCTGAAGGGAATGTCCGGATCCCCACCGGCGACCGAGCTGTTAAGAGGGTGGAAAAAAACTGGAAGAGAGAAATTTTGATAAACGAGCAGAGACCCTACGGAGCTTCCATTATAGTAAACCTGGGAACCCTGTGACTGATATGGGAATGCAAGCTCCCCAATTCCTGTCATCAAGACCGGAAATATAAGGCCGCATATGACCAGGGTAATCAGGGCAAGTCTTACAAGAGTGCTCAGATCTTTAAAGTTCCTCACATTATCCCCCCAGTGCTATGACGATTATAGAGATCAGCTTTATAGCTATGAATGGCAGAACCACCCCACCCAACCCGTAAATCATGATATTCCTCAGGAACATCTTCATTGTGTTGAGGGGTCTAACCTGGTTACCCTTTATAGCAAGTGGTATAAGCGCTGGAATGATGAGCGCGTTGTATATAAGCGCTGACAGGACTGCAACGTGCGGTGTCAGGTGCATGAAATTTATCTCCCTGAGGTGTGGAAGCCTTGAGAACATTATCGGGACTATTACAAAATATTTAGCGATATCGTTCGCTATGCTGAATGTCGTGACGGTGCCCCTTGTTACGAGAATCTGCTTACCCAGGACAACCACGTCTATTATCTTTGAGGGGTTCGATTCAAGGTCCACCATATTGGCGGCCTCCTTCGCAGGTTCCGTACCAGTGGCCATCGCGAGACCGACGTCCGCGACAGACAGAGCGGGCGCATCATTCGTGCCGTCACCTATCATAGCGGTGAGCCTCCCGTCCTTCTGGACCTTTTTGACCATTTCGTACTTAGTTTCTGGCCTCGCTCTCGCTATGAATTCATCGATTCCGACGTCCTTTGATATCACCCCCGCGGCTGCGGGCTGGTCTCCCGTCACCATGACCACTTCGATGTTCATATCCCTGAGCGCCTTTATCTTCTCCCTGATTCCTGGCTTGATCTCGTCTTTAAGTTTTATGAAACCCAGGATCTCCCCAGATTCCGCTACGGCCATAACAGTTGCCCCGTCCTCTGATATCTTATTCAGGAGCTCATCGAACCCTTCCGGCTTTCTCTTGACATATTCCAGCACCGCATCCGGGGCACCCTTAACTATCTCAAGTTCCGGTTTCTGTGACTCCGGTTCAAATTTTCTCCTCAGCCGCTTCCTCTGCAGGAGATCTCTCCCCCCTTTTGGAAGAACGAACTCCCGAGTGTCTGATATCTTCACCGCGCTTCTCCTCGTTGCCGCGCTGAACTCCTCGAATTCAGATTTGTATATATTTATGATCTCCTGGGGGATATAACCCTGGCTGTATGCCAGCTCCACTATGCTTTTCCCCTCAGGCGTATCATCTTCCCAGGATGACAGGAAAGCGGCTTCCCCGACCTCCCTTTCGGTGTGGTTTCCCAGAGGTATGAAGCTCACGGCCTTCCTCATCCCCCTCGTTATGGTACCTGTCTTGTCCAGGAGGAGGGTGTCAACGTCTCCAGACGCCTCGATGGCCTTACCTGATTTCACGATTATCCTGTTGTGTGACATTCTGTTTATACCCGAAATTCCAATTGCGGGAAGCAAGGCCCCTATGGTGGTGGGGAGGAGACAGACGTACAGCGCAATTATGACCGCGAGATCGATACCGAGATGCAGCTCTATTCCCAGGGCAAGTAGAGATATTATGATTATGGAAAATATGACAGTGAACCCAGCGAGAAGTATTGAAAGCGATACCTCGTTCGGAGTTTTTGGCCTCGACGATGATTCAACGAGTTCTATGAGCTTGCTCACGTACGTCTCGCTGGGATCTACCGAAACCCTTGCAACAAGTGAATCCGAGATAACGACAGAGCCGCCAAGCAGTGTGGAACCCATTGACTTTCTTACATTTACGGATTCCCCCGTGAGGAGTGACTCATCTACCATCGCTATACCTTCAACAACCTCGCAATCTATTGGAACCTTATCCCCCTTCTCAACGAGAATCAGGTCACCCTTCTTCAGTTCCTCGGATAGGACTATTTCGTATTTCCTTTCTCCATTTATTAATCTCTTTGCCTTTACCTTTTCCCTGATCTTTCTCAGGCTAGAAGCGGTATTCCTTACCTGCGCCTCAGCGATAGAATCAGAGAGTGTGCTGAACCAGACTGTTACTATCAAGAGAATTGCAACAATGACATAGAATTCCCTATCACGAGGTGATGAAACCACCGGTATCAGAGAAGGGAATATTGCCATAATAAGAACGATGAAGAAGGCAATTTCTGTCAAGAACATCACGAAATTTTCTACAAGCATCGTGGGACTAAGTCTCTTAATGGAATCCATCAGGACTGACTGCCATTTGAGACCATGCTCATATTCCTCATTCATACATAATTCACCACCAAGAAATGACTCTCAAGAAATTGTAGTACGGGCCCAATAACTAGGAAGGGGAAGAATGTGAGAACAGTTAAAATAAGAATGCTCACGACGAGAACTATGGGGAAGCTTATGGAATCTGTCCTGAGACCCTGAACAGGGGATCTCTTCCTTTTCGATATTCCATCCGCCAGTGAGAGCATGAAAATCATGGGGATGAACCTTCCGAGCCACATTGTTATACCTGTTGAAACATTGAGGAAAACGGTGTTCCCCGACGGTCCTAGAAAGTCTGAACCGTTGTTTGCAGCGGCCGAAACATATTCATAGAATATCTTAGTGAATCCAGCCGCGCTAGGTATAACACCCACAGCCCTTTCGGCCCCGAGTCCGAAGGCAAGGGCTACGGGAACAAGGATGAGCAAAGGATGAGTTATGAACGCGGCTACTGCATTTTTTATATCTCGCCCTTCAATCTTCATTCCTAGGTACTCAGGCGTCCTTCCGGCCATGAGCCCAACCAAGAATATTGTCACAATGACGTACATGAGGAGGTACATAATTCCAATACCAGCCCCCCCAGGGGCACCCTGCACAAGCATACCATTGAGCGCGGATATTATCACCACAGGGCTAAATGAAGATAGCGGGGCGTTCAGGGAACCCGTGGTGAATGAGGTTGTGGTGACGGTCCAGAAAACAGATGCTGCGTTCCCCAGCCTCACCTCAGTTCCTATGGACTGAATAGATGGCAGGAACGCTATTATAATATTTATAGCGTATATGGTATACGCAGCTATGATAAGAGTTCTTGCCTCTTTTCTGTTCCCTATTACCCTGCCAAACAGGAAGAGGAGGGATGTCGGTATGAGCATCATCAGAGAAATTTCAAAAATATCACTTACCTGAGATGGGTTCTGCAGCGGATAGGCCGAGTTAATCCCAAAGTATCCGCCTCCGTTAGTTCCAAGTTGCATGATCGATACTAGAGATGCTATCGGTCCCCTATAGATAATTTCGCGGATCCCAGGCTGGAGACCGTTTACGAGCTGATATCCAGAGAGTGATTGTGGTACCCCAAGCCATATCAGGATCACCGTTGAAATCAGTGAAAGGGGAATAAGAACCCTGGTCAGCGAGCGAATGTAATCGTAATAGAAGTTGCCTAGATTCTTCGTCCTTCCGGAGAATCCTCTTATCACGGATACGCCAACTGATAAACCAGTAGCGGCCGATGCAAACTGGAGAAACTGTATAACTATCATCTGGCTAAGGTAGGAAAGCGATGTTTCTCCAGCATAATGCTGGAGATCCGTGTTAGATGCAAAAGAAAGGGCAGTATTGAACGAAAGGGACCATGACAGGGATGAGTAGTGCATCGGATTTAAGGGAAGGCTTCCCTGGAAGAGGAGGAGAATGAAGCCTATAGCAGCTTCAATAGAATTCAGGTAAATGAGGGCCTTAAAATATTCTTTCCAGCCCATACCTTCCAACGGATTAACGCCTATTATCCTGTATATGAAATTTTCAATAGGCAGTAGAAAAACATCAAGTTTACTCCCAGAGCCTGCATAGACTTCATTGAGATACTTGGATAAAAGCCAAGAAATGGGCAGTACGAATACCCAAGTGATGAAGACTACAAACAGGCCCTGAAGAGTTATCATTCTTTCACCTGTTCATCTCGAGCTACCAGCAAGGAGATAAATAAGCGCCCTATTCTAATCTTTTTCCAAAATCTGCATTCACAGCGGTGCTTCAAGTGTATGATTCCTGTGGGACTTTAGGACAATTGAAGTTACGGTGCTCTTTATACCTTTAATTTTCATAATCCTGTTCTTAAGAAGGTCTCTGAATTCCTCTATATCTGAAACATTCACTAAAATTATAATATCGAATTCGCCCGTGACCTCGTAAATCTGGACAGCATTCTTTATCTCTTTGAGGGACGCTATAACATCGTCCATCAGAGGCGCTTCAACGAATAAGTCCACGAATGCCAATACCCTATCGGACAAGTTTTCACTACCCTCAGTTTCCGACTTTATAGCATCTTTATATAAAAATGTTGATGGGATGCCAAATTAAATTCTTCATAGGGGCAATTTATCCCTTTTTTATGAAAATGATCAGCCTGTCCCCGTCAGCCAACCTGTGATCCAGCCCTACTCTCTGGTTCGGGAACCTTACGGAGGGGCCTACTATGGTTGCAAATTTGAACTTTTCTACAAATTCGGAATGCACTGAGAAGCAGACGTCTTCGACCGTACTTCCCTCTCTCACCACTAGAGGCTCCCCATCTCCCTCACCAGCTGGTGACCTAAGATATATTTTTATCATCCTTATTTCCTTGGATATCCTCTCTTTTATGAGATTCAGGTTTAAATTGGTGCTCACGGAAACAGGAATAGCATCGTAGCCCTTATTTAATAAAGCCGAGAAAGCTCCCTCAAACCCCGGCACATCTGCCTTGTTCATGACGATAAAGCCTCGCAAATAAGACCTGTTACCTAGTATTATATCAATGAACGATTCCACGGTAACATTTTCCCTGAGAATAATGTCCGCGTTAACGATGCCGAACTCCTTGCAGACTGATTCGATCATCTCGACGTCTGCCTCGACCTTACCCGTAGTCAATACGTTAAGGCCGCCTCTGTCCTTCTTCACAATCGAAACCTTTGGAGGTGATTCGTTGAGCCTGATCCCGTTCTTTCTAAGTTCGTAGATTATGTAACTCGGATCCCACTTGAAAGGATCCAGAACTATGATAACCAGATCCACATTCCTCAGCACGGAGATCACCTCCCTTCCCCTCCCCTTTCCCTGGTGGGCTCCCTCAATCACGCCGGGGAGGTCTAAAATCCTATATTTTAGACCGTTGTATTCCATTATACCCGGAACTATTGAGAGCGTGGTGAAGTCAAAATCCCCCACCCTGCTTTCAGCATTCGTGACTGAGTTCAGTATGCTGCTTTTTCCGACGGACGGCGGACCTATGAGCCCGACGGTGGGGTATATGCTCTTTTTTATGAAGAAGCCTGCCCCTCCCCCCTTGCCTCTCCTCTCCTCGCGGATCCTCTCCAGCCTTGCTATCTTGGCCTTGAGGCGACCAATGTGATGCTCTGTGGCTTTGTTGTACTGGGTGTTTTTGATCTCCCTTTCCAGCTCCGCTATCTCCCGGTCAATGTCGGGCATACTATTCAACTCTGACCAAGGATATTTCTTCGAAATCGTAGGTGATTGATTCAACAACCCTGAAGTCGATATTTGGAAACATGGCCCTGTCCAACCTGGAAAGACTGCTCTCGATGAAGAAGGCCACGTTGCAATGCTCCTTAAATTTCCTAATGAAGCGTATTGTTATTTCATTCCCGTTAATTCCCCCGGTCCAGGAGGTGTCATCCGGTTCTCCTGACGGTATGTAAGGAGGGTTAAAGAGGCAGAAATCGAATCTCCCCTTTATTGACTCGAAGAGGTCTGAAAGCAGTAGTTCTACATTTATTGAGTTCCTTTTCGCATTCCCTTTTGCACACATTACGGCCTTCCTCGATATATCCGTCATCACAACATTTGCCCCCCTGGATGCATAGCTCAGCCCTACGATGCCTGAACCGCATCCTATCTCTAGAACCCTTCCCCTGATCTCCTTAATATTTGCTAGAAGATAGGAATCGTCATCAGGATCGTATACACCTTCGCACCTTTCTATTTTCATAATCCCAATGCTTCTTCTATATTTGAGATCTCAACAGTCGTGCTATCTTCTCCGACGATGGCACCGTTGCTGTTTGACACAACTGATGCGCCTATGTACATACTGCCAAAATTTGCGGTTCCAACGCTGCCCCTCACACCGAACAGTTTCCCAATGTTTTCTATCTCCTCGTCGCTCATGTTTGGAGGTAATATTATCCCCTTGTTGGTCACCAGGCCGCTGGAGCCTATCGTCTTTATGCTCTTGAAACTCCCCCTTACAACTTCCACCCCCAGCACATCAGAGATTATCTTTATAGATCTCTCCGCCATTTCCTCGTGGACCATGGCTATTCTGTCATTTACCAGAATGTTATTCCCGGTGGCGTTCAGCCTGTCATTTATCACCCCCACCCGGATATTCTCTGGGATCAACTTCAACTCATCTTCAGTAACCATCCTGCCAACCACTATACCGTTAGAGTTCATTGCGCACAGTGAACCGACGAGATTTGAACCTCCTATAGTTATACCTATTGGTTCGGTCTTAAGGTAGGTGGATATCATCCTGACAATATCATCCCCCGCACACTTGGGGTAAAATGTGTACTTTTCCCACGCCCTTATGAATACCCCGAGGAAAGGTGAATTAAAAATTCTGGCCTTTTGAATCATGCCTTTTCTGTAAGTAGCACCTCCGCCGAGTTGTCTTCCTCTATCTTCAGTACCTTGACTCTAAGCTTCTTTGGAGGTTTCTCTATCCCGCGACTCCATATAAGTTTGTTTACTGCGTCGTCTATCCACACATTTTCCAGTGGCACCTTCACGAATCTTGATACTTTCCTCTTCAAAAGCGAGACGGCGGCCGGGCTTCTCCTCTTTCTCGGTGAGTATACTATCTCCTTCAGAGATATAGTCATTTCAAGTTCCTTTTCTGGCATCCTCTTCACTCCTTAAGCTTATTTCTTCTCCAGGTTCGCCTCTTTGGGTTCGTGGTTACGACCCTGTTAGTCCTTACCATAACCCACGCAGGTACCCTTGAATTTTCCTTAATCTTGGCCATCAACCTTTTCTTCAGTGCAACGTGTTTATTTCTCGCCAATTTTCTTCATCTCCTTTCAATCCTTGGTTCTCTCTTTTCTGTAAGCCTTGCAAGCAACGTTTTCAACTCGGCATCGGTTATCTGCCTGTTCAGCCTGCCAGATTGCGCAAGCATTATTATCTGATTTTCCACGTTTTCCACAACCTCTGGTCTAACCAGCCTGACGTTGGACAGTCTCTCGTAAGCTTCCGGTGTAACGAAACGCTTCACGAACTCATGCCTCTCCTTCTCGGCTGCCTTTCTCTCTGCCTCTTCCCGCTGCTGCATTTCCTGCTGGGCTGTGGCCTGATTTTGAAGCTCGAGCAGGCGCCTCTTTCTTATTTCATCGAGTTCCTTATCGTCCGTCATACCCCATCACCCCTAAATATACTTTTCAATCTCTGTAATACTGCCCTTCAACTTGGATGCAATTTCATTAGCGGCAGAGATTAGAATCTTGGTACCTGCCGGCGATACGGACCTGCCTTTTTTGCTCTTGGTGACGTAACCCAGGCGCTCCAGCTCCTGAACTATGCTCCTTATAATTTTCCTTGACCCCTTGCCCGTGTGGTACCTCGCCGAACCCCTGTCTATTTTACCGCCGTACTCGGATGACAGGCTTTCAACACCTATCGGTGAATTCAGTGCTATCTTCCTGAGCACAGAGGCAGTCCTGATGAAATACCAATCGGTATCCTCCGGTCCCCTCTCCTTATGCTGACCTGTCTTAACCTCCCTAACCCAGGGGGGCTCCACGACCTGACCCTTCAGCCTGGATGAGACCTCTTTTATCAACATATCCGGCGGTACATCCTTTAAGTTGACCATTGCTACATCCTTCCTGAACCCTATATGAAAGTTATATTTAAAATTCCTTTTTACTACTACCTGAGTCTCACGGTTTCAAGATCGTAAGGAGCATAGCTTTCCACGCCGAATTTCATGGAAACAGCCCTGGAGAATTCGACTGCCTTTGCGGCATCACCGTGGTTTACGAGTATTCTCTTCGGTTTGTATTCCAGTGCCTCTATATATCTCATAAGCTGCTTCCTGTCAGAGTGACCTGAAAAACCGTCCACGCTTTCCACGGTAAGACCGATCTCAACCTCCTTCACCCCATCGTTCCTTCTCACGCTTATTTTCTTTGCCCCGGAAAGTATCCGCCTGCCAAGGGTTCCATCCGCCTGGTAACCCACGAATACTAGGAAATTCCTAGTATCGTCCGCCCAATTGACAAAATATTCTATTACCGGGCCCCCGTTCATCATGCCAGATGTGGCGAGCACGACCATAGGCCCTACATCGCTTATTATCTCTTCCCTGGTCTCGGGGGCATCCACCCTCTGGAATATGTCTGAGAGGAAAGGATTTTCCTTCTTCCTCGTTATGAGATCCCTTAGGTTAGAATTGAGGAACTCCGGGTACGCTGTGTGTATGCTAGTCGCCTCGTAAATCATTCCGTCCAGGTATACGGGCACTTTCGGAATTTCTCCCAATCTTACCTTTTCTTCGAGGACTAGCATGACCTCCTGGCTCCTGCCAACGGCGAACACCGGTACCAGGACCTTCCCCCTCTTCTCGGCAGCAAGCCTTACTATCTGCGCCAACCTCTCACCCGCTTCCTGTCTAGATGGCTGGAAGTCGCTCTTACCACCGTAGGTGCTTTCGGAAACGAACGTTTCTACCCTCGGTAGCCTCGTGTCGGCGGCATTGAACAACCAGGAATTGGTGTACTTTATGTCACCGGACATCAGTAGATTATAAAATCCCTCCCCGATGTGAAAATGGACGATGGACGAACCCAGTATGTGACCGGCATTTCTCAGCGTGACCCTCACGTCGGGCGCGATGTCAGTCGTTTCGTTGTAATTCATCGTTACCGTGTGCCTTATTAGGTTTCTCACGTCCTCCATCTTGTACGGCACTCTTCTGTTCTCTGAGAGACCCAGCTTCACGTAATCCATAAGGAGCAGGAGCAGTAAATCACGGGTTGGTGCTGTGAGGTAGACAGGCCCGTCATATCCTATGCTGTAAAGGTAGGGAAGGAATCCGCCGTGATCCATGTGCGAGTGCGTCAGAACCACACCGTCAATGGAATTCAGCGGCCATATTTCAGGTGCATTGAGATAAGGTGCGCCGCTAGCAGGATCGTCAGAATCAATGGCAGCAGGGTCGAGGCCGCAATCGATCATCACCTTGGAGTTCTTTGTCATCAGGAGCGTTGAAGATCTGCCGACCTCGCGCCACCCCCCCAGCGCCGAAAGTCTCACGTAATTTTCCCCGGGAATGGGCTCTCTGGATATTCTTTTTGCGAGGTTCCTCAAAAACTTTTTTCTCTCCTCTGACTCCGATTTCAGGAATTCCCTAACCATCCTTATCGTGGCACTTCTTATGGGCGGGGTCCTGATGATCCTTGGGGCCCACATAACTTCCTTCCTTATTGTGCCGGTTATCTGGGAATCGTAGGACTGTATCCTCTCGGGGTCGTCAACCTCGATGAGAACCTCTCCTGTTTCGTGCTCAAAATATATGTCAGATATGCTCACTTCCCTCGGTATTATCTTCCTTATTTTCTCCTGGGCCTCCTTTTCTTCCATGAGAACAGATGGATCTGGCCTCACTATGACGCGCTTCCTTATAGCCTGGGCCAGTTTTTTGATCTTTTCAGGGTCCTCGAGAAAGAGGTAGTTTTCCTTTGAGTAGAGCACCACGTTCGCCCCCTCCATATCTATGGTGGTATACCCCAGGCTGGGGAATATTCTTTCGATGTTTTCCTTTGTTATAGCTATGACTTCTTCATACTTCATTAAAAAATCCCCTTAAATTTTAAAAAAATAATCAAAATTATTAGATCTTTATCTTTTTTATTCTCTTCTGGACTTCCTCTTCTGCCATTTCCACGTATCCAGAATCTGGCGTTATTGTGACTATGTCAATACCGTTTCCCGTCGCTGCATCCCTCTGGAGTGAGGTTGATATAGCCCTTATAGCGATATCCACGCCTTCGTCGATTGAAAGATTATCCCTGTATGCATCTTCCAGAACCCCGTAGACGAACGGAGACCCGGAACCCGTACTCACAAACCTGTCCTCAACCGAACCCCCCGCCTCGTCCACAGAGAAAACGTGCGGAGAGCTGTCAATACCTGCTATTATTATCTGAACTAGAAAAGGAGCGAATTTTGTCTGGTTCAGCATATTCGCCAAGAGTGTGGATAACCCGGAGACGGTTATACGCGTTCCCTTCCTGTACTTGTAGAGCTCCGCCTCAGCTCTCATGTACCTGACAAGGGTTTGCAGATCCCCGACGAGACCTGCGGTAGTCATCCCTATGAAATCGTCAATCTTGTAGACCTTCTTGCCCACCTTATGCGCAACCATGTATCCGGCTGTGACTCTCCTGTCAGCGGCTATGACAATGCCACCTTTTACAACCATTGCCAGTGTCGTAGTTCCTGTCTTAAGCTCTTCCATGATAAGCACCTTTCTAAAACCTATTGGACTATGCTCTCGCTTTATTTAACTTTTCTTGACTTTCTTAGCTATGTTAGATGCGATAATATTATATTACTCTCTTCCATAAAGTTGGCGTGAGGGTTAGTAAATATTACTTTCACAGTATAAAGGTGATACAAGATGAATATAGATCCAAATATCACGAAGTATCTCATCAAGGTAAAGATAGTCACGGACGGAATAGTGGAGAAGCCAGACGTAGTGGGTGCAATTTTCGGGCAGACAGAGGGGTTACTGGGTGATGCATTAGACCTTAGGGATCTCCAAAAATCCGGTAAGATCGGAAGAATTGAGGTTGATATAGAATCCAAGAACGGGAAATCCGAGGGTCTGGTGTATATACCTTCTGGGGTGGATCAGGTAGAGACAAGCATACTGGCCGCGAGCCTGGAAACTATAGACCGGATCGGGCCGTGCAAAGCAAAAGTTGAAGTGATCGATGTAGAGGACGTAAGGGCTGCTAAGAGAGAGAAGGTGGTTGACAGGGCCAGAGAGATCTTGGAAAAGATGCTAGTTAATAACAAGAGCCTCGGAGAGGATCTTGTTCAGGAGGTGAGGAGCAAGGTTGAAAACGCGGAAATTACGACGTACGGACCCGACAAGCTCCCCGGAGGCCCTAACGTGAATTCCAGCGAGTCAATAATTGTTGTAGAGGGCAGGAACGACGTCCTCAACCTTCTCAAGTACGGAATTAAAAATACGATAGCTGTGGAAGGCACCAACATATCCAAGACTATATCTGACCTCACCAAGCAGAAGACAACCACTGCATTCCTCGACGGGGATAGGGGAGGTGACCTTATCTTAAAGGAGCTGCTTCAGGTGGCAGACGTTGATTTCGTGGCAAGAGCTCCGCAGGGTTTCGAGGTAGAGGAGCTAACTTACAAGCAGGTTGTTAAAGCGCTCAGGGACAAGATGCCTGTCGATCAGTACCTTGCTTCGCACGGAATGAGGGAAGAGCTGAAAACGTTGAATATAAGGAACGAGGCATCAGAGAGGAATGTTGCAGCGGAGGGAAATGGGAGTAATCATGGTATTCCACAATCAGTACAGAATAGTAAATCGGAAAGTGAGGAGAGGATAAAAGAGGCAAAGCCAGAGAAACCTTACGTCAAAATATTAGAAGAAGCGTCCCAGGAAAAAGAAGTTAGGTTCTACGATGAGGCCTGGAATCTCATAGGTAGGCTCCCACTGAGTGATGTGATCGAAAAATTCGATTCCGTGGACAAGAGGTATTCAAAGATAGTCACCGGAGGTATAGTTTCCCAGAGGCTCCTTGACAAGGCCTACGGAAATGGAGTAAGGGAGATTTACGGTATAAAGCAGGGGGCAATAGCGAAAAGGCCGGCGGACGTAAAGATAATAACAAAAGAATTCAACAGAAATTAATCTACATATTCAGCATCTTCCTTGCCTCGTCAGAGATCATATCAAGACTCCACGGCGGATCCCAGACAAGCTCTATGTTGCATTCCTTAACGCCTGGGATTTCCTCAACCCTCCTCTGAGCCTCAACGAGTATCCAGTCAGTGACAGGGCAGCTTGGCGCAGTCATCGTCATCCTGATGTTTACCTTATCGTCCACTATATCAAGCTGATATATAAGCCCGAGATTTACGATATCAACTCCAATCTCAGGGTCGCTAACTGTCTTCAAAACGTCCAGAACTTCTTCCTTCGTGACCATGAGTAGCAAGTTTATTTCCGTATTCATATTTTTTGTCTTCCATTAACTTTAGGGAAACACAAGAAATGGGTGAGATAAATCAGTTCTCTAGGAAATGATCACGGTAAAAGGGGTTAAGTATTTATCAGGTATCATGACAAGGTATGCCATCAGTGGCCATCATAATGGGTAGTAAGAACGACTGGGAATACATGAAAGAATGTGCGTCCGTTCTGGACGAATTTAAGATAGATTATGAAAAGAAGGTTGTCTCAGCCCACAGAACGCCTGACCTAATGAGGGAATTCGCGATCAACGGACGGAACAGGGGGATAAAGGTAATAATAGCTGCGGCTGGTGGGGCCGCTCACCTGCCGGGCATGACTGCATCATACACTACGCTTCCTGTTATAGGTGTACCGATCCCCTCTAAAAATCTCAACGGTCTTGATTCCCTCTTGTCCATAGTTCAGATGCCGTATGGGATACCTGTGGCTACGGTGGCCATTGGAGGGGCAAGAAACGCCGCGCTCCTAGCAGTCAGGATACTTTCCCTCGAGTCAGACCAGCTAAGGCTAAAGCTCGAAGAGTTCGCAAGTAAAATGAGAGACGATGTTATCTCGACTACCCTCTGAATCCGCAGTTGGCATAATTGGGAGCGGCCAGCTCGGACTTATGATGGTCCTCGAATCGGCCGGACTGGGAATAGAATTTAACGTCCTGGGGAATGTAAACGATAGGGTCTGCAGATATGCCAGATGCTTTAATCACTCCAGGTATGAGGAATTTGTTGAGGAATCATCTGTCGTCACGTACGAATTCGAACAAGGGAACGAGGAGGCGATGCTCCTTGCCGCCAGGAAAAATAAACTCATTCCGGACTACGTGAACGTATGGATGAAGATAGAGAGGGATAGGGAGAAGGAGTACCTCAGGAGTAATAATTTCCCGGTTGCCAGGTTCGTGACGGCAGAAAATGGTAGGGAGGCAATACGTGAAATAAGGGATCAATTCAACTGGAGGGCGGTCGTGAAGAAAGTCAGGGGAGGATACGATGGAAAGGGCCAGTTCTATGTGCTGGACGGTAGGTACGATCCCAGGATCGAGGAGATAGAGGACAAGGTTGTAATCGAGGAATACGTGGATTTTGATTATGAATCCTCAATAATTGTTGTTAGAGGAAATAATGAAATCTCCGCATACCCTGTAACGCTCAACGTCAACAGGGAGGGAATTCTCCTCTATAATTACGGCCCAGTAGAGGATTCAGGGGAGACTGACCTGGGGATGAAACTGGCAACGTCGATGAACTACGTAGGTGTAATTGGCATAGAATTTTTCGTTAAAGACGGGAAGGCAATCATAAATGAGTTTTCACCGAGGGTGCACAATTCCGGCCATTACACGATAAATTCATCTGCGACCTCGCAGTTTGAAAACCACATAAGGGCAATAGCGGGCCTCCCTCTCGGATCAACAAGTACCAGCGGGTACTTCGGCATGGTGAACATCCTGGGTAAAGCGTATATAGATTCCGATCTAGAAAGATACGGAAACGTTTTTTTATATGGGAAGGAAAATTCATCCCCAAGGAGAAAAGTTGGCCACATAAACATTCAGGGATCTACTATAGCTGATGTGAGAGGTAAGATAGAAACACTGTTGCTCAGGGTATATGGGAACGATTTTTCAAAACTAAAAATCGGATGAATTAATATAAATTCATCAGTTCTTTTCTTAAATTAACCATAAAATCATTGGTGTTCCTTCCTTATATAACGCCTTAGCGCTTAGACAGTTGAAGCTCTTGACCTTAAAGGTCTCACTTGTGCTTCTTCGGTATCATCTGCTCGTACCATTTTTCCGTAACCTCGTCACTTTCCTCCCTCTCAACTCTGATATCGATAGACTGAAGGTATCGAGTTATCCTTTTCCTAGTTTCATCGCGAAGATCCGTAAGAATTCTGACTTTTGAGCCCGCTCTCTTTACCTTGAAGAATATAGGATCCGTCCCGTTCCTGAGGAAAACCAATCTTCCTTGGGTCTTCCAGCCGAGAATCATAGAGATGTGCTGCGTAGTTAATGTCTTCGGGAGCAGGATCACGTCCTCACCAGATTTCTCAGTTTTGAATGATTCGTCCGACCACGCATACATTATTTCGTCCCTTGACCTCAGAGGAAGGATGCACTTGAATTTGCCTTCGCTTACCATCTTTTTCAAATATCTTGATATGTAATCAATGCTTACGTCACCGTTCAGAAGTGTGAAAATAATTCTCCCGTTGAATATCCCCAATTCCCTGGTGAGGGCGTTCAATGCGACATCTTTACCCGGTGATATGGGAGTAACCTGCAACCTACCCTTGGAATCTCTGAAAATTACGCATTTTTTAATCATCTCGTTTATGTAATTTATGCTCTGGTTGATCGTGAAGCACGATTTCTCTATTAGCGTTTCCTTAGAGAAGTTTTGAATCTTCTTGGCAATTTCATACATTTTTCTAGCATTCTCGCTCAGAGAATCTATTTTAAGATCGGATATCAGCGATACGTTTTCTTGGCTTATGAAGCCGGGAGAACCGTCAAGGAGGTAGCCCTGAACAGCAAGCTTGCTCATGACCAGCTTCTCTAGATCGATGCTCCTCTCGCACTTCATCCTGAGCTCAAAATTACCGCGGTATCCTAAGATGGAGCCTAAAGCTCCCACCGGATCGTGGAATTTAGAACCGGAAACGAGATGATGCTTTTGGAGAAGGTATGATAGCATTTGCTCCTCTTCAAGTGAGAGATCCTCTACGTACGATCCCTTCAGAAGGAAATTCCTCACAGGGACATACCCCAGCTCAGCCAGCCTGCCGTCTACGGGAAGCGGGAAAGGGATCCTCCTGATGATTAGGGAATCGAACCTCTCCATTTCCGATATCTCCGTTATGACAGCCATCACCTGTTCGAAATTTCCCGAGTATTCGCCTGATATCTCGAATATTTCTAGTATCCCATTCTCCTTGCCTGTTTCGATGCCCAGCTTCACGGACCCGTCATCGACAAGGAAATAGGTCATTCCCTCTCCTATCTCCCCCTCTATTCTCTCCCTATTTACAAAGAATACGGGGTCATTCCTATCTATTATAGCAGTTCTAGGTCTGTTAGACATGTCATAGAACAGGTACGTAACACGACCGCTCACGATCTTCTTAGCGCTCAGCTTCCCGAGGTGGGAAGTCACAGATATGCCGAAGAATCTTATAAGGTCCTCGATGCTGAGTGGACCGTATGTCCGAATAAAAGCTTCCAGCAGTTCATCCGGTTCCCTGTTTTCCTCACTCACAACACGGAGCTTCCCACCCTTGATCACAACATACATATTTCTAAGAAGCTTGTCCAAAGTTTTCCGCTCCACATCTTCCCTTATCTCCAACCCATCTTCGATGGATTTGACGATCTGTGATTCCTCAGGTGTAAGTTCTTCCGTCCTGTTGAGGCTGATTAAAAACGGAAGGAACCTCTCGTCGAAAAATGCTCTGATGTTCCTGCTGAAGAAACCGGAGACGATGTGGTCGCCGTGAATTTGCTCAACTGGGAATCCCCTGACCTTCAGTGAGTTCTGGTTTACTGCGAACAGAAATTGGTCAAAGTAGTTCTCAGCCCTTTTCTCGAAGCCCCTATTCATCCTGATTTTCCCGATCTCGTCCTCGTCAATGGATCTGAGCTTCCTGAGGTCCTCCGTCAGGATGTACTGTTTATCCCTTTTCGGATAAAATCTGCCTGAGGATATCATCTTTTTCTCCAGAAGTTCCTCGAGCACCTCGTCGAGCTCGTGCCTGCCTCCGATTCTGTCCACGATTTCATTATATGTGAGGGGGCCGCTCTGCCACAGTAGCCACAATATAACCTTTCTCACTGATTCAGAATAATCCTTTTCCTCAATCAGCCTGTGATACCATCTTACCCTGTTTCCGTCCCTGAGAAAATACGCCGAATATGATCTCTCCATCTTCCTGAGCTCTATCAGGGCATCCCCGGGTTCAAGAGAGTTGTTCTTCGCTATCTTATTAGTTGCATCCCCATCGTTAAATTGTACCGATGCCTTCGAACCCTGTCTGAAAACCGTAGCTATGTAGCTAATGTTCTCGGCCAAGGCGTACGTGGTCTTGCCGGTAAATACGGGAACAATTTTACCCTCCCTTATCAGCTTTTCAACCATCGAAGCATACGAATCCCTGTCATCCGCCTTCTTCATGGGTGAGAAGGATGCGGAGGAAAACAGATCTGAGAACCCAGCATTTCTTAGAAATTCCAGAAGATCTTCTTCGGTGCTGACGCTCAGTTTTGATTCCTGGTATCTTATCAGGGATTCGATGTCTATCTCTGAGCTCCCTTCAAGCCCCATTTTTGTGAGGAGAGATTCCTGAAGCTCCCTTATAATTGCAGTCTTGTCCTCCATCAGAACGATGTCACTTATACCCGTTGATATTATCCCGAATGCGAACGGGCTCGGATAATGACTGTAGTCCCTTATCTTTATCTTTATCCTTCCATCCCTTATATCGCGCAGGATCCTTTCGGAATTTTCTACGTCCATAACTATGCCCTCTATCTCCCTGAATGTCTCCTCTATAATTGGGAACCTGTCCATGGAGAAGAGGATATTCAGTACTCTTTCGCTCCTGAGCTGCTGCCTTGCCACGGAGACCTCCTTCCCCCTGTACCTTCTCAGAACCATGAACGATCTGGTTGCGCAATGCCTGAACCTTTGCTTGAAGAGCTCCGTAGACTTAACGGCGTTCCTGAGGGAACTTCTTAAATCAATTTCCGGAATCAATTTTAAGATTCCCTGAATATCTATCTTTCTGTTGAACGTCAGCATGAAACCGTCATCGGTAAGTGATATCCTAGAATTCGCTGAAAATGTTCTCGAGATGTTGAAGGCTATCACCCTGCTAAGGGCATCGTTGACCCTCCTGCCGAAGGGGAAGTGAAATATTACAGAATACTGATTTGCCTTGTCAATGTAGCCCTCTACAAGCAGGACAGTATCAGACGGGATTCCGAAGTTCATCTGGCTTTCCATATAGGAACTGATCGACCTGATGCTGTTATCGTCGGCCTGATATTCATCCCTAAGGAATGCTTCAACTTTACCCTCCCTGACCCTTTTCTCCAGCTCAGCCCTAAATTTACCTACCTCAATTGAGAGATCAAATGTCCGTGGGAGCATTTCTCCCACCCATGATGGCACTGTAGGCTTCCTTCCCGATGCGTCTTTTATGAATATCTTGTTTCCCCTCATCCTCATGAATTCGTATGTCCTCGCGCCGAGGACGAATATGTCACCCCTGTGAAGTTTCTCAACGAATTTCTCAGATAGCGAGCCGAGGTGCCTGTTGTCGACAGAAAATACTTCATAGTCAGCCTCCTCGGGTATAGTGCCCGCGTTTGTGAAGAATATGAGCCGCGTGCTTTTCTTTCTCCCGAACGCGTGACCTTCCCTGTCCCACCATATCTTTGAGTAAACATTGCCCTCTTCGAAGCCTCCTGAAAGGTATTCAAGTACGTTGTAGAAGTCAGCCCCATCAAGCTCCTTGTAACAGTATGATCTCCTTACCATTCCGAGGACATCACGGTCATCCCACTTCCTGTCAAGGGATATGCCAGTTATGAATTGACTCAGAACATCGAGCGAATTCTTGGGTATCGTAATCTTGTCCAGCCTCCTCTCCCTGGCTGCCCTCACCAGAACAAGGGATTCCATAAGATCATCAATGTCCATCGGGATTATTCTGCCCTTTGCAGTGGCAAAAACTGAGTGGCCGGATCTGCCAACTCTCTGCAATCCCTTGGCTATTCCCTTGGGAGAACCCACTTGAATTACAAGATCTATACTACCGATATCTATTCCCAGTTCTAGGGAGGTTGAAGAGACCGCGCATTTCAGCTCCCCCCTCTTTAGCCTCTCCTCAACGCTGAGCCTAGATTCCTTGGAGAGGCTGGAGTGGTGAGCCTCAAGATCTAAGATACCTCTCTCTATTAATTTTGAAGAAACACGTTCCGCTCCACTCCTTGTATTAGTGAAAACGAGTGTTGTTGTATGCTCGCGAACTAAATTCTCGATTATATCGTATGTTCTCTCGTTAACCTGTTCCTGAGGTGCAGAGAAGAGATCAGATACAGGGCATATAACCCTCATATCGAGGTTCTTGTTCGATTCCGCCTCAACAACGTGCACATCCGATTTAACCTCATCCCCCACAAGGAACCTCGCGATCTCATCTATTGGCTCAGTAGTGGCAGAGAGACCTATTCTAGTTATGTTCTTGCAGTTGAACTGCAGGAATTCAAGTAGCAGGCTGAGGAGCTCTCCCCTTTTGTTTGACGCCAGATCGTGGATCTCATCTATAATAACGAATTCCACATCCCTAAAACGTTCCTTGAACTTCGGGGAAAATAACGAGAGGGCCAGAGATTCTGGGGTAGTTATGAATATATGCGGTGGTGTCCTGTTCATCTTCTGCCTCGCATACTGGCTGGTGTCACCCGACCTCACTCCTACCCTTATCTTGGGTATGTCCACACCTTTTTTCGCGGCAAGGCCCCGTATCTCTTCTAAAGGTACCTCGAGGTTGCGGTGTATGTCATTTGCTAGAGCTTTAAGCGGGGAGATGTAAATGCAGTATATTCTATCCTGAAGCTTTCCCTGCTTTGCGAGGAGGAATAGCTCATTTAATATCACGAGGAACCCAGATAACGTCTTACCGGTGCCTGTTGGAGATGATATAAGTGCATTCTTCCTCATATGAATCAGAGGAATGCCTATCTTCTGGGCGACCGTAAACTCCTTGTATTTGGATTTGAACCACTCCAGCACGATCGGATCCAGGAGATCATCGAGATCGTATTCCTTATCATCTCTAATTATCATTTTTAGCCCTGCGTAGTGCGAAAGGTATACTGAAATGCTATAAAAACATGCTCAAAAATTATCCGTCAGCTTGAAAATTAGCCATATATCAGCTTCTACCTCACAGTCCCTGATCAGTGGTTCTCAAGATGGAAAATTGCCATCCGCTCAAGAAGTTCTTCGACAGACCTGACGCCCCAGTATCTCTTCTTCTCTTCTGTGACTTCTATTTTTGGTTTGGGCTCTATACCTTCCGATTCCCTCACAACAATTACCTTTCCAGAAAAATCCGTAATTCCGAGAATTTCTATGCTCTTATGAACCTGCCTCTGCATTGAAAGGTACAGCAGTATTTCATTCCAAATAGATCTGCTTATCATAGTTCCACTTCTGAAGTTCTCTGTGGCATACATTATAGAGAGATCAAGGTGCTCGTTACCGAGTATTCTGTCCTCCCTGACAAATGCTGCCCTGTTGAAATCCCCTTTTTCCTTATTATTTGAGATCGTCATCACGATATAAGTTAGTTCAGCTCGGATCCACCATCACCTGTCCAGCAGTGATCGTTGTCTCGAATTTAGATAGAAGTGAAGTCTTGGACCTAGTCGGCGCAAGGACAAGCTTCAGAACCTCGCTGATTGTTCTGACGGGGTGTATGGTTATTTTTGCTTTCTGTGATTCTTCCAGAACAATGTCGCCCTGGTTGCTCTCTGGTATTATGACATTCCTGAACCCTGCTTCGATTGCAGCTTCTACCTTGGCTGTTACACCACCCACCGGCAAAACCTGACCCCTGATTGAAAGTGAACCGGTCATTGCATAAGACTGGTCTACGGGTATCCCCTCCATAGCGGAGACAACCGCGGTAGCAATTGTGATACTTGCTGAATCCCCTTCAACACCTTCATAGCTTCCGATAAACTGTATGTGAACATCGTGGTTAGAAATATCTTGGCCGGTGTACTTCTTTATTACGGCAGAGACGTTCTGTACGGCCTCCTTCGCAATTTCTCCTAGTTTTCCGGTAGCTATTACTTTCCCACTTTCCTTTTCCTGAGCTGGAGTCACCTCAGCTGCAACGGGCATCACTATGCCGGAGTATTCTGCCATCCCTGAACCTGCGCTGAATACCGCAAGACCGTTTACTATGCCGATGGAGTAACCCTCATTCGTAAACGTCTTGTACGTGCGGTATGCCTCTATGTGCTTATCCGCAATTTGTTGTTCCAGTGGCTTGGCCTTCATCTTTGCCTTTATGACGTGCTCCGAGGTCACGACTGATGCCCCTTCCGCCACTGCGATATCACCTGCTATCCTAACAAGCCCGCCCATCTCTCTCAGGCGAAGGGTAATTTTACCCTTTCTCCCCGCTCTCTTTTGGGCCTCCCTTATAACTTCCGCGATCGCATTGCTGTCAAATGGCGGTATCTTTTTATCTTTCGCCACCTCCTGAGCGACGAATCTGACAAGTTTTTCTCTGTTTTCCTCAGTATCATCCATCACAGTATTCATGTAAACTTCGTAACCGTAGCCCCTTATCCTGGATCTTAACGCCGGATGCATTCCCTGCAGTGCATCGAGATTCCCCGATGCAACCAATATGAAATCGCAGGGAACCCCCTCAGTCTGAACAAGAGCCCCAGCAGATCTCTCGCTTTGACCGGATATTGAGTATTTCTTCTCCTGCATTGCGGTTAGGAGGCTCTGCTGGCTCTCAAGTCTCAGGGTATTGATCTCATCTATAAATAGAACCCCCTTGTTTGCCTTGTGGATGTTCCCCGCCTCAACTCTGAGATGAGCCGGAGTCTCGAGACCGCCTGACTGGAATGGGTCGTGCCTTACATCTCCGAGGAGCGCCCCGGCCTGAGCTCCCGTAGAGTCTATGAACGGTGGTTTATCATCCTTGTCATGGCCCACAAGTAGCTTCGGGACCATTGTCTTGTCCTCCCTCGCAACCGGGCCCATGTTCATCGCTATGTACAGAAAAGCAGCAGCCATAATTGCTAGGAATATAGGAGTGGAATCTATTGAGTGCGTGGTCGGATAGTTTATAAATGCAAATATGAGACCTATAACCACTATAAATACTACCAGGATTCTGACGCTCCTTTGCCTTTCGACCTTTTCCTGGTCTGCTCTTTTCTGATAGTCCTTAACGATCTCCTTTCCCTTCCCTGCAGGAACAGTAACTATCTTGGGTCTGTTAGGGTCCTCAGGATTGTGAAAGACAAGGATGTCCTCCAGTTCTTCCTTTGGAATAAAATCTACCATTGATTGAGCCAGCATCGACTTCCCAGTGCCTGGCTCCCCGATGAGAATGACGTGCCTTTTCTGTGTTGCGGCCCGCTTTATCACTTCTACACCCTGATCCTGACCTATAACCTGATCTACCAACCTCTCAGGAATTTTCACGTCAGCAGTAGTGTTTATTCCCTTTGATTTAATCCATTCCTGCAGTTCATCCATCCGGATAGCCAGTAAAAATGAATAATTAAGGATTTTGATATTTTTTTGTGAAACATTTCATTCAATGAGCTAATTTTAATCATTGAAAGAGATTAAGGAATATGATACTGGATGGTAAAAATCTGGCCAGATTAATGCTCGAGAACTTGAAGGAGGAAGTGCAGAAAATAGGCAAGATAACGCTTGTCGGAGTTGCCTATGAGGAAGATCAGGAATCGATTGTTTATTTCAACAGCATTAAGAAGAATGCTGACAGGATCGGCCTTAACTTCAGGATCGATATAATAAAGGGCGGAGACCTGATCGATAAGATCAAAAGCCTAAATGAGGACAGCGGCGTGAATTCATTCATAATCGGGAGACCGTTCCCCCCGGGTGTAACAAATGAAACAATCACTGAGGCAATAGATCCAGACAAGGATGCTGATTGCATCTCGCCATACAATCTGGGAAAACTGAACTTCGGAAGTGAAAGGATCGTCCCGGCAACGGCTCGTGCAGCTGTTGACTTGCTCACTAACTATAAAATCGATCTTAGAGGGAAATCTGCCCTAGTGATAAACAGATCCGTGACCGTTGGGAGACCTCTAGCACAGATGCTGCTTAACAGAGATGCGACAGTCACAGTGGCTCACAGCAAGACCAGGGATATGGATAGATTGATAAAAGATAATGATATAATATTCATCGCAGTCGGAAAGGCCGGATACCTGAAAGGCTCAACTCTCGACGAAG
>JAVYSX010000014.1:0-26271 GCA_038728965.1 Thermoplasmatales archaeon
TGGACTGATTATCAACCAGGAACATACACATACGTATTCTCAAACCACACATCGTTCAACGGACCGCACGGTAGTCCTCACAGCCACACATACAGGTACCCATCGGTGACCATGCAGACATACTACGTGCAATCCGCAGACTTCATACTGTCGTGGAAGATCTTGCAGTCCTCCGAGGATTACAGCGGATCCTTTTCAAATGTAGTTAATGCAGTACCTGTCAATAACACAACCGTGGACTTCTACCTGAGCAACCAGAGCGCTACCTTCTTAACATACACGCTCGAAACTCCAATACTCCCATACCACATATGGGTCAGCCACGACTACTCTTCATCTTCAGGTGCCTGGAACTACACCACGTCACTTCCAGCGGCAAATGCTTACAACTCGTGGAATGTGGGGTACAATGCTGCAACCGGCACCGCTACGGGACTTGTTGGGACAGGTCCATTCATGTTCACGAATAGCTACGGTCTCCCACAGGGGAAGTGGTTATTCGATGAATATTGGAAGATGTATGTAAATCCCCACTACTTCGTGCAGTACGTGCCTTCGCTGAGACAGTGGACGCCGAAGTTCTATGAACTGTACGTACCACTCTATCTATCCCTGTCTGCGGCGGTAACAGCAGTTACCCTGAACCAGGTGTACCAGATAGAGGGTGGGGTAACGCCGACATTCCTTCCGACACTTGCAACGTCACCTAACACGTATATATTCCACAAGCCTACAACGGGTTACGGCTTCATACAGCTAAACTCATACAACCAGTCTGAATCGAACATGACTACGAGCTTGTACGGTTTCACGCCTGCCACTATAGCGCCCCCGCTGAATATAACATCAGTTAGGCAGGCTCTGAACTACGCGGTCAACAAGGTATACCTGAACTCCGTGGTAGACGAGGGGTACGGGATACCCGGTACGTCCATAGTACCCGATTCGGACAGCGTGTGGCAGAACCACAGCCTTCCGGCGTATTCATACAATCCGAGCCTGGCCATGCAGCTTCTGAACAATACGCCAGGTATGACCAGGGTTAACGGGCAGTACTATTACCAGGGGAAGCAGTTCACTATGGATATACAGATAACTTCAGCTGCATCTAACCCGCTGGGAGTCGAGGGTGCCCTTCTCATAGCGCAGTGGTGGGATGACATCGGAGTAAAAACGACCGTAACTCAGGAAGCTTTCAGCACGCTCGTTGACAATCTTATCACGTACAACTACCAGGCAATAGAGCTTGGTATAAGCGGTATAGTCGGCGACCCGACGGGTGATTACGTAGCCTTCTACACGCCTCTCGGTCTCGGAACTGGTTTCTACCTAGGACCGTTCAGCAACATAAATTACAACGGTCAGAACCTTACAGGAACACAGGTTGACAATCTAATGACGCAGCTCTACACCGAACTCAACACGATAACAAATCTCACGGAGAGGATAAAGATATCTAACGAGATCCAGGGAATCGCGGCCATAGAATCAACGATGATAAACGTTGGTTACGGCATAGACCTGTTCCCTGTTGTAACATCACAGTTCACAAATTACACGAACGACACTCTCTCCCAAACAGGATACGAGTACTGGAACTTCATGACAGTTCACCTTAAGACTGCAGTAAAGCCAACGGTCTCAACAACAGTTCCGACTGAGCTAAAGGTGGGAGTTGTCCCGTCAAGCAGGGTTTACTTTAACGGCCAGTACGGGAATGTAACGTTCCAGGTCAGAAACCAGTACGGAGCGCCCGTTGCCGGAGCCGATCTGACAATAGGTGTGAACCCTGCAGGTGCACTGCTTAACATTACGAGCTATTCGGGGGTAACAAATTCTCAGGGCCAGTACACACTGGAATTCAAGGTATTCGCTGATCAGCCTCTCGTTTACACATCTGACTACACAGGCGAGATAAACGTATCTGCAGCAGCAACCATGCCTGGTTCATCCTCAGTTATTCCGGGACTGGGCTGGACCTACATAGTTGTGTCACCCGAACCCGTTGCTTATAAGGTAATAAAGGTGCCTATCATAGAGGCTAATTCAAAAGGCTATCAGCCTCTAGTTATAGAGGTCTATAACCCCCTGACAGGAGCACCTATATCGGGATATGAATACACAGTACAGGCCAATTCAGGGATACTGCAGCTCAGCAACAGCAGCGATACCTCCGCAGTCCTGAGCGAGCTGACACCGGGTAATCCAGCGGCGGAATCATACTTCTTCAACAACAACTACAACATCTCTCAGATCGTGGGAAAGACACCGTCAAACGGTACATTCACCGTTATGGTTGGCGCAGCGCCTGGCGTCAATGTGAGCGCTCTCGGAAACGCAACTGAGAGCTACATATTCCTTGGCAACTATTACGCGGGCGCACCGATGTCCGGGGAAGCGCCTTTCATGACAATAGCTGAGCTCACGTCGGCAACGAACCCGCTCGGTTTCGGGACGCAGCAGCCTGTTGAAATACCAGTTCAGGTAACATCAGGGACCCCGAGTTACTCGATCTCGCTTAGCGTATCGTCCCAGTACATATCCAGCCCGGACGGTACAATACAGGTCAACGTAACAGTGACAAACGCCACAGGTAGCCCTGTACCAAACTTTGTCCTTGACCTTGTCAGTCAGAACGCGCTGGGCGCGAACCGCGGCTACTTCTACGGAAACGGAACAGAAATGCAGCTTCCAAACCCGAATTCACTGTTCGGAAGCCTTACACTTCCTGCTATACAACTAACAACAAACAGCTCTGGGATGGCTACCGCCTGGTTCAGCGCTGGCCTTTACATGGCAAATGTTGTCAACGGGGCATTCCTAGGGTATGCACCTGAGGCATTCACGGATCAGTACCTGATCCCGGCCGACGAGTTCCAGATTAGCGCAGTTGGCGTTACGTACAGCGCTGTAAGCACGACCGCAGTTAACTCATCTCAGATAGTGAACAATCCGGCTCCGCCTACGGTGCTCGCAGCTTACATCCAGGGATCTCAGTCCCTGAACGGCTTCACTACCATACTCGGCAACTCTTCATACACCCTCTACGTGAACAGCACGCTATCCAGCACCGCAGGACCATCGATCTCTGGCGTTCCGTTCTCAGTTTCTGTAAGTCTGGGTAACGTTTCCATACCTTCTGGCACAACGGGCTCCGGAGGTTCATATCCAGTAACATTCTCGGTACCAAACGTATCAGTAATGACACCAGTAACTGTGACTATAACGAGCAGCGGCTCATCGTTCTCCTACCAGTTCTTCATAATGCCAGTTGAGAAGGTCACCACAACGACAACAGTGACTGTCACGAAAACTGTGAAGGTAACGCCGAACCTTGACGCATATTACGCGCTGATAATAATATTCGCGATTCTGTTCGTCGTTTTCGCGGCACTATGGGCTGTTTCCAGGAGGAAACCGAAGCAGGAGCAAGCTGAGCAAAAACCGCCTGAACAAACCTAAATTTTCTATTTCTTTTTTTTAATTTTATCTGATTTTAGGCGCTTTGCGAAATAATTATAAACGGAATTAATATCAATCTCGGTGAATCCGTACTTAATTGTACGTAAGATAATACAGGACGTTATCTTGGCTGTCCTGGTAGCCGTTGTTATCTATGTTGTATACAGGCTCATGCCTGGTAACCCGGCACAGCTCCTGCTTTTCGGTGCGAAGAACAAGGCGGGTCTCACCGGTGCAAGGCTTGCCGCGGTTGAAGCGCAGCTCGGCCTTGCCGGGGGGAAGTGGAATCCTGTGAACTTCTTTATTTACATGAAGGATATGTTCACATTCAACTTCGGCTTCGATTACTTCGAAGGCCTCTCCGTTTGGGATATAATAAAGGCAGCACTTCCCTACACGCTATTGCTTTTTGGTTCTGCCGCCGTTATCTCGTTCCTGATAGGGATACCGCTGGGCATCCTGACGTCATGGGTCAGGTCCACGAAGAGGGAGTCGACGATGATAGCGACATCCACAATCCTGAACGCTATTCCGTTCTTCGTCCTCGCCGTCTGGCTCGTTATATACTTCACGGCGCTGAAGCCGTACTTCCCTGTCAGGACAGTTTTCCCGCTATCTTGGCTGATCGCGAATCCTCTAGGTGTGGTTTACTACCTCTTTCTCCCGCTCGTCACGCTTATAGTTATAGAGGGTGCAAGCCACCTTCTCACGACTAGGGCCGCAATGGTCTCGACACTCGGGGAAGATTTCATAATGACGGCAAGGGCCAAGGGTGTAAGGGAGGGGAACATTATGTTCCACCACGCGGCGAGAAATGCCATGATACCTATAAGCACGAGAATGGCCCTGGAACTGGCACTTCTCATGAGCGGGGCTGTTGTCGTTGAAATTATATTCTCGTACCCGGGTATTGGCCACCTCCTTTACAACGCAACACTTGAGCTCGACTATCCGCTTGCGGAGGGGGCGCTTTTCATAATATCCCTGGTCACTATAATCACGTACTCCCTCGTAGATTTCATACATGCTTGGCTGGACCCGAGGATAAAATTGTAGGTGTTTCAGATGTCACAAAGCGAAGATGAGAAGGCTGTTCTCCGGGAAATCAGGAGAAAGAGGATGAATTTCAGACTTGCGAGACTGAAGAAACAGTGGAAGATTTTTTACAGCTCGCCCTACGGGAAGGCAGGTTTCTACATAATACTTGTTCTGGCTGTGATAGCTATAATATCCCCGGCAATACAGCTCCAGAGCAACCCGAGCACGTTTGTAGCACCTTCCATAGATACTACTGTACCTAAACTTCTCTCCGAAAATTTCGCTGGAAATATATCTTTAGATTCGTCCCAGATCTCGAGTTACGGGTCGTCAATAACAATAACAGGTAGCAACTGGGTCTATTCTGTGAACGGGAACGGAAAGATCGTCGCGCTCCAGCTCGCTACCCCTTCAAACACAACAAAGGGGAAACTTGCCTACGTTGCAAACCTGACCCTGAATTCCCAGCCTGACAGCATGGCCGTATTCACCCTTATAGAGGGTGCAAATGCTTTCACGGGAACTCAGATCATGGCGAACTACATAATGGTGTCCACATCATCAGGGCAGATAGTTCTTGCCAGGATATCAGATCTCACATCCTCTGGAGCTGTGACCACACCGAGGATCGTCTCAACGGAAAACCTGTCGCTGAACGAGAAATTCGCCCTGCCGCCAGTATCGAGCGTACTCCCCGTCGATCAGCCGAGTATACCCTCCATCCCGTACTACAGCTCGTCAATACCTGGAGCAACATCCAACGTCGGAAGGATCGTTGCTGTGACCCAGAATGCCACGGGGCTGCAGCTCGTTGTTATAGAGGATTCCGGCCTAAAGGTCACACTGCGCAAGGACCTTCCATTCACAGGCATATCTGGCCTTACGTTCTACGGTTCCTATTTCCCATCAGGCGGGAACCAGCTCGTCATCATGACATCCGGAAGTTCTATGTACGCCTACCACATAAACGGTACGCTCGCCTGGGTTTCTAATATTTCAGGGATGGATTTCACGGGGCAGATGCAGATACCCCTTGCGTATCAGAGATCTTCTGCACCTTACAATTCGATCCTGGCCGTGGCTGGCGATTCCACGTCCAGCGCTGTATATAGGGTATACGCGTCAAACGGCACGTCCTCAATGATATATTCCATCCCATCCCAGATCTCATCACTCTCTTCATCCTACGGAAGCACAGGTTTCCCCTCATCGGTACTGATAATATCCGGCACTGAAGGTTACGTGCTCAACGGACCAAATCACATCCTCGGCAAGGTATCCCTTGCATCGGGGGTAGGGCCGTATTCGTACAAGCCTGTCTACGATCCAAGCTCCAACACTTACGTGATCTCGTCAACTGATGGGGCCCTCTATTCCCTATCAGGGAGTCTGGGCAAGGATCCGTTCTACTGGGGCATGCTGCCGAGGTCCGGGATGAAGGGTATAACGCAGCCGGAGCTTATTCTAAATGCAGCTACCGGCACTGAATCCATAACATTCAGGGGGGGTAATGGGTACATCTACGTTTATTCAGCTTCGGGGGTGTCGATAAATCCCATCCCACCGACATTCCACACACCTTCGGGGAATATATTCCCCCTCGGGACGAACAGTGAGGGTAACGATGTGTGGTCCCAGTTCATCGGAAGTTTTCCGCCAGACTGGATCGTGGGGATCGCCGTTGGACTGATCGGGATCATTGTGGCGATAATCTTCGGTATGATAATAGGCTATTACAGGGGGTTCATATCTGTCGCCGTAGACACGATCACACTCGTTATCTACCTCATACCCGGTCTGGCCCTGCTGATAGCGCTGACGTCAGTTCTCAAACCGTCCCTCACGAACATAATACTTGTCCTGAGCTTCACGGCCTGGCCTTTTACCACGTTCACAATACTCGGTATAATTAGGAGCGTGAAGCAGAGGACATTTGTTGACGCGGCCCGCGTTTCTGGAGCAGGGACGCTCCAGATACTAAGGAGGCACATGATGCCCAACATAACGCCACTCCTCATATACCTGACATCGATCAGCATAAGCGGGGCAGTCGGGGCGATAGCGACGCTCCAGTTCCTGGGAATTGCACCCCTCACGATACTCACCTGGGGAGGGATGCTCAATCCCCTCTACGACAATTATTATCTAGCTGCCGTTGCCCCCTGGTGGGTCCTCCCGCCCACCATAGCACTGACTCTCTTCGTCATGGGGTTCATATTCCTGTCGAGGGGAGTTGATGAGCTCGTGAACCCCAGACTGAGGAGGAGATGAAATTGGCGGAAGCTGTAGTTCAGAAGGAAGTTGGTGGTATGACTTCAAGGCCCATAGTGACAATAGATGATCTCAGCATAACATTCAAGACCTATGACGGCCTGATCAGGGCCCTTGAAGATGTTAGTCTGGACATAATGGAGGGGGATACCATCGGAATAATCGGTGAGAGCGGGTCCGGGAAGACAACGCTCGCCACGGCGATCATGGGGATGATCGCGGACAACGGACTTGTCACCGGGTCAGTCAAGGTGAGGGGCGAGGAGGTCTCAGGAGAAAAGATATCGGGAGAACTCTACAGGAGATTAAAGAGATCCCAGAAGAAAATGCTCTACGAAAAGCTACTCAGAATAAGGTGGAAGGATGTCTCCATGGTCTTCCAGGGATCCATGAATGCGTTCAACCCTGCATACACGATAGAAAAGCAGATCAGCGAGGTTTTCAGGATACACACAAAACTGAATGACGAGCAGATCAGGAGGAAGTGCATTGAAGTTGTTGAGTCGGCAGGGCTTAACAGGTCCGTGCTAAGGGCTTACCCGCACGAGCTGAGCGGTGGAATGAAGCAGAGAGCCGTGATAGCCATGGCGCTCTCGCTGTCGCCGAGCATGATCATTGCTGATGAGCCTACGACAGGTCTGGACGTCGTCATTCAGGCGAAGATCATAGAGGAGCTGAAGAGGATCCAGAATGTCAGTGGCAAGGCGATGATGGTCATATCCCACGACATCGGTGTCGTAGCTCAGCTTTCAAAGAGGGTTATGGTCCTCTATGCAGGAAGGGTCATGGAGAGCGGACCGACGTGGGACGTCTACCAGAGACCCCTCAACCCATACACTCTTGCACTGATGAGGAGCTATCCCTCCCTGGAAAAGGCAAAGAGGAAGATGACTGGTATTCCCGGTGAAACGCCAGATCCCTATTTGGAAAGGAGGGGCTGCCTTTTCGCAAACAGATGCTCTTACGCTGATAAAAGGTGCTCCGAGGAAACGCCTGAGCTCAGGGAAGTAGAGCCTGGACGTTTCAGCAGGTGCCACTACGCAGAGAAGCTCAAGGGGGTGAGAGTGGACTCTGATTCGGGTGAACAGGCTTCAGAAATAACCCCCACTCAGAGCGGGAATATAATAATGGAAACATCGAATCTCAAGGAGTATTTCACGCTCCGGTCCTCTGCGGCAGGTTCACTTTTCTCCGGTGAACAGGGTGCGAGGTATGTCAGGGCTGTAGACGATGTCTCAATAGATATAAGGAAGGGGGAGATATTTGGAATCATCGGTGAGAGCGGGTCCGGGAAGACAACGCTCGCCAAGGTTATCCTGAAGCTCCTGGAGGCAACAGGCGGGAACGTTAAGTACGTGTTACCCAGAAATGATCGTGGTGATCTAGAAATAGAGATCACAACGGTGAAGGAAAGGTCAGATGAGATAAGGATGCTGAGAAGGTACACCCAGCTCATATTCCAGGATCCGTACGACTCCCTGGATCCAACGATGTCTGTATACGACATTGTGAACGAACCGATAATAGCGCACAGGGTAACTAGGGATCCCCTCGTAGCCAGGGATATGATAGCGAAAGCCCTACACATCGTGAACCTAAGGCCCCCGGAAAGCTACTTTGAGAGATTCTCCCACGAGCTTTCTGGCGGAGAAAGGCAGAGGGTTGCGGCAGCGAGGGCCCTGGTGCTGAGACCAGAGTTCATTGTGATGGATGAACCGATATCTATGCTTGACGTATCCCTCAGGATAGGTTTCATGAACCTCATACTAAGCATGAGGAAGGAGTTCGGGATCACTGTATTCTACATAACCCACGATCTAGCATCCGCCAGGTATGTGTGCGATCGTCTGTTGGTCATGTACCTGGGGAAGGGCGTTGAGAGCGGGAGGACGGAAGATGTTGTTAAAAATCCAGCTCATCCGTATACGAAGGCGCTCCTCAGGGCTGTCCCAAGGCCATCCCCTGACTGGGACCCGAAGTCAGTGGAGATACTTGGCGAGATAGGAAACGCGATCGATGTACCGAAGGGGTGCCGCTTCGTGAGTAGGTGCGTATATGCCCAGGAGAAGTGCAGGGATATTCCTCCACCGAAGAGGGATCTGGGTAACGATCACTGGTATTACTGCCACTTCTCCCAGGAGGAACTGTCCCAGATACGCAAGAAGTTGTGATGTCAAGACAGAAGGAAGATGTGCTGGACCTAGTAAACCAGAGCGTCAAGGAGGCAGTAAGGAGGGCCAGGTGGAAATATTCGAAACCGCCACTCGAGATCCTCGCAGTAATGATAGCTTCGCCAGCGCTTTACTTTTCATTCCTCGGGATTAGAACATTCTTCATAGTTATGCCAGATGTGCTGTTCATCTCCGCGGTCCTCGTCATGTTCTTCGGCGCCTGGTACGATTTCGGCGCATCGACCTACAAGAAGGAGCTGGAGCAGAATTACAGGAGATCCCTCAGCGAGGCAGATGCAACCTACATAAACAAGCAGCAGTTAATAATGACTATAATATATTTAGCAATAGGCGGTCTCTACATCCTTTGCGGCATCGCGATCTACCTTATATCGACATTAATTTATTGATTCCAAGAAAATGTTTACACGATTTTCCGCTAAACTTCTGCCACACCCTCCAACACCTCCTTAGGATCTTGGGCGCGAATCCCCGATTCTATGTGCCATGAAATTTTCACGATACTCCCACTCCGAAACGTCATGCAGCGTTCAACTCCATCTCCTATCATAGAAATTGGATTCAGAGTTCTTATAGGTATCTTGATTTTTACCAAGATTCTTGTTCCTCTTTGATTACATTCAATAAGCTCTCTTAGATACGCACCGCATGGATAAATTTGAACTCCGTGCTAGAGAATATAGATATTAAATCATCCCTTTTATTCGCGGGTAATTCCAACACTGATAGCGATTTCGCCGGTTTACAGAAAGGGAAGGTGAACGGTCTACATAACCTGTTTCCTGGGAATCCATATCAGCACGCTGATAACTCCATTCATCGCTAGGAATTACAGATGCCATTCCTTTTCCCTCATGGGCTTCCGTGAGGTTGACAACATAGCCTCGATTCCGTAATGTTTACTTGGGACGTTTTCCTCGAGGCAGAGCGGTACAGTTTCAGAGAGTATGCACAGGTTTCGTACTGTCCTGAAGTACCTGCTCATTTTTTATTTTAAATTCCGTGGGAAAGTTGAAATATTTTCCCGGCGGACCCAAATCATTTCTTTCACGGTTTTTAACAATTCGTACCCTAGGAGCAAGCTCTAAAGCGTTATAGCTGAAATCTTAGGTTTCGACGAACGCCTTCGTTCAGAAGTTTTGAGCTGCAACGTTTCTTGCTATTCTAGTGCTGAATGCTTTAATTCCTAAGCATAATTCACATGGTGAATGCCGAAATCTAAAAAGGAACACTTTTTTTGAGGCAACAAGATTTAAATCCAGATACCTGCCGAGAGGGAGAGTTTTTTGTGTTTGGATAAAACCGGTGCGCTAACTGCATTACCGCAAACGTTCAGGCCGATTCGATATATTCAAGTACAGCTATTATAAATTCCGCGTGGCTCCAGATCAGCGGGGAAACAGAAACGGGGGTGTTATCGTACGGATTGATCTGCTCAGAAAGCATTCCAGATTTCTGACTGTGATCGAGAACCCATTTTATAAGTTCCATCGCCCTTTCCCTATCACCTATTTTGAGGAAGTACCTGGAAGCCCATAACGTGGTTATTACCCAGGGATTTCCAGGCACCTTCGGGTCAGGCCTCAACCTCTGGTAATTATCGTTCTCGTACCTGGAAAGACCTCCGCTATTAATGACCCATAGCCTATCCATGATCTTTTGCATGTTAGACCTCATCCTTGGGTCCCTGGCGTCCTTCATTCCGAACATGAATAGTGCCATGTTCTGCGAATCCACGGTGAAATCAGGAGTGCCGTTTATAATAGCCCTGGCATAGTAGCCTTTCTCCTCCGAGTAAAAAAGTCTCTCGTATGATTCTGCCATCTTCTTGGCGGATTCGCTGTACCTTTCCTTCGGACCATCGTCCCCGAAGGTGTCTGCGAAGTTTGAGGCCGCTTTCAGTGCTGCGTAAACCGTAGCTACCGTGAACGTATGAACTCCGAATCTCTCTTCCCAAAGGTCGTATGACGGTTTCGGGAGGCCGTCCTGGTCTGTGTAATTCACTAGGAAATCCGCGCATTTCTTTATCACGGGCTCGTAGAAGGGGTAAAAATATTCAACGTCGAATGAATTCAAGTAATACTGCCAGAATGCCCATATGACTAGGGCCGTTTCATCCTCTTGTATCGGAATTATCGGGTTACCACCCATTATCCTAGGAATCCAGCTACTGGCCATCTTCCCGTCAGGCATGTATTTGTGTAAGAAGTACCCCCCATCCGCCACGCCTCTCAGCGTAAAATCGAAGAATCTTCTAGAAGCGCTGAAGTGCAATGTCCTCGTTAAAGCGTAGGCAGCAATTGCGGCATCTCTCGGCCACACATAATAGTAGCCGTCCCTGTTGTTCTTTAAAATATCGCTGTCCGATGAGGCCATTATTCCACCGTAGTTGTTGATGTGGGCCCTTATTATGAACTGGGATTTTCTGAAGAGGGAGCGTATTTCCTCTGTAATTTGAATATTCTTCTTCGAGCTCCAGACCTCCCAGTAGTTGCTTGTCCTCCTGTACATCTCATTCATCTGGTCCACAGTTAATCCGTTCCGCATCGCTCTGACACTATCCAAGCTGTCCCCGCAGATTATGAAATAGTAGAACTCCTTGGTCTCCCCCGGCTCAACTACAACCGTGCTCCTCACGACTGAATCCACGGAGCCAATCGCTACAGGATTCAGAGATAGGTTTCCGTCCTCGGCATCTTTCCAAGTCCCTTCAAAACCCTCGTAGGCCTTTATACCTACGGCATACTGATCTATAGATTTATTTGAGGAATCGAGTGTTGAGCATAGAAAATATCTCCCCGCCTTATAATGCAGGACAGCATTCAGTTCGGGGGAATAGAATGCTGTGTCTCCAATGTCGTTACCGTAAATATAGAAATTCTGGTGGAAGAAGAACCTGATCTCTTTCTTCTCCCCGTCATTGTTTGAAACCCTGATCCTCCTGAGGTAGAGATCCTTGTATATGTCTACGAAGTCGTAATTCTCGAAGTGGATATTTCCTATGCTGTATTTGACATCTCCGATCATGGTCTCGTCCAAATAATCCATGAATTCTATCATGGATCTATCGATCCACCTGAAGTGATCACCCACGGATACCCCGTACCTGAATGGATGACCCACTACGTGGTTATCAGACTGATCACGGCCGTAATACAGGTCGACAATTCTGTAGTCCCCGTCGAAACTAACGAGAAGCCTGCTGTTGCCGACGGGAAGATAACGTACCATGAATCAATATTGTATGCCCGGGATTTAAGTTTTCTTTGGAATTCTGGTACTGAAAGTTTCCAGTCGCACGAAAAGGGATTTATAGAGATCTTAGCATGCTTTTATATGAACTGGGACGAGGAATGGATCATAACAAATAGGAATGGCAGCTATTCTTCGTCTTCAGTCTCAATGTCCAACTTGCGAACTTACCACGGGATCTATGTTAGGAATATTGGAGAAAAATACGAGAGGTTCGTTCTACTCTCGAAACTTTTCGAGGAGGTGCAGGTGGGCGGGAATTCTGTTTCACTTGATTCCAACTATTATAGGGGCGCCGTTCATCCCCGCGGTTACGAGTACCTCATTTATTTCGAAAAATCACCGATACCGAGCTTCCGTTACGACGCCCTGGGGGTCAAAATTGAGAAGAGGCTCGTTATGCATCCCTATGATGACCTACTCCTGATAAACTACAAATTTTCAGGGAAGAAACCAGAGAAATTCAGGCTGTATCCCCTTGTCTCATTTAGAAGCTACCACGGTGTCATCAGGCACAACGAGAGGGAGATAGATTCAACGGTGGATGCTGGTATGGTTCGGCTAGCCTGGAACGACGTCCACTTCTGGATCAGCATACCTGCCGAATTCAGGCAGGACAGATTGTGGTACTATAATTTCAGGTACCCCCTTGACGAGGCGAGAGGGGCGAACTGCGAGGAGGACCTCTACCTTCCAGGGCATTTTGAGGTGACTGATGTGCCTGACGAGATCACTGTCCTTGTATCCGCAGAGAGGGATGAGGGGCAAAAGTTCAGCGACGTTGAGAAAAGGTATTTGAGCTCTCTTTCCAGTGTGAAATCAAAAGATGCGAGAATCGTTTCCCTAGTTAGTGAATCCACGAAGCTGCTCGTAACAAAGGATATAATCGCAGGGTATTACTGGTTTGGCCCGTGGAGCAGGGACGCCTTTATATCTCTTCCGGGTCTTCTGCTGATACCGGGAAGGTACCGCGAGGCAAGGGAGATCATCCTGAATTATGCGGATAAGTTAAAATCCGGCCTTCTACCCAAAACAGCATCTCAACCGGATGACCTAGGTGCAGCCGATTCCCCGCTTTGGTTCATATACGCAGTTTACAAGTATTTCCAGTATTCTCTCGATGCAGATCTGCCACGCACCTTGCTTCCAAAATTAGTGGAGATCATAGATTCATATCTCAATGGTAACGATCTACTTGAGGTTGAAGGTTCTCTCGTGAATTTAAAGAAACCTCAGCTCACCTGGATGGATGCAAAGGCGGGGGAAACAGTATTCACTCCCAGAACCGGAAAACCTGTAGAAATAAATGCCCTGTGGTTCAACGCCCTTCAGACGTTGAAATACCTGTCCTCGAAACTCGGATTTGATCCCCAGCTGAATCTGGATGAGCTTATAGATAGTGTTAGGGGCAGCTTTGCTGAGAAATTTGTTAGGGGAAGGGCAATACTCGACGTTTCTGATCCTGATGATTTCAGCGTCAGACCTAACGCCCTGCCCGCATTTTCCCTGCCGTTCCCTGTTTTAGAAAATTTTGGTGATTACATGGATTTCTTCTCTGATCTTGTTACGCCCTTCGGGCTGAGAACCCTTTCTCCTAAGGACAGCAGGTACGTCGGGAAATACGATGGAGATCAGTATAAGAGAGACCTTGCATACCACAACGGAAGCGTTTGGCCCTGGCTGGCCGGACCCTACATAACAGCCTCGGTCAGAGGCGGCGCGAGTAAAGAATCCCTGCTCTCTTACTTTCGTGAACTGTATTCACTAAGGTACGTGCCAGAAATATTCGACGGAGACCCTCCCTATGCCCCGAAGGGCTGCATAATCCAGGCCTGGAGCTATGCGGAACTGATCAGGGCTTATTTTGAAGATCTCAGGAGGAAAAGATGAAGATAGCTGTTATCGGTTGGGAACTCCCGCCGGCCTTTTCGGGTGGTCTCGGAATACACACCCTAAATTTATACAGTATAATAAGCAAGGTAGCCGAAGTTGATATTTACATCCCCAAGGTTTCGCTCCTGTACCACACGTACCCGTTTCACGTTATATTCGTACCGTTAGCTGGTGATGTGTCTGGGGAGAACTACGGTCTGGGTGTACCAGATTTCAATTCCGCTGTCGTGGAATACAATGAAAAGGTCGTAAAATCGTTCGTGAAAGATGGGGTAGACGTGATCCACTGCCACGACTGGATAACATTCAACGCGGGAATAGAACTCAAGGAAAAGTACGGTATACCCCTAGTTGTCACTGTGCACAGCACCGAGATTGATAGATCAGGTAATTTCTACCCACAGAAATGGATTATGGACATAGAGGGAGAGGGAATGAGGAAGGCAGACCACATAATAGCTGTTTCTAACTATACCAAAAGACTTATTATGGATACATACAAAATTCCTGGCGAAAAAATAACGACCGTTCACAACGGTCTGGGAAAGCACTTCTTTTTCCTGCCTCCTAAGGAGTACGACCTAACGGGCCACATCCTCTACTTCGGCCGGGTTACGATGCAGAAGGGGCCAAAGTTCCTCATCGAAGCGGCCAAAAAGGTCGTAGCGAGAATGAAGGAAGTTAGGTTCATCATCGCAGGTACGGGGGAGCAGGTGGGTGAGATGAGAACGCTTTCTAAAGAGTTATCAATAGAAAAAAATGTGCTGTTCACGGGATTTGTGGATCTGAATCAGGCAATACACTACTACAGGATAAGTGACGCATTCGTCCTTCCCGCAGTTTCTGAACCATTCGGCATAACAGTACTCGAGGCCATGAGCTCAGGGACGCCTGCAATCATAAGCAAGACCACGGGTGTGGGGGAATCGCTGAAAAATGTCCTCCGGGCCGACTTCTGGGACACAGATCTAATTTCTGATTACATATTGGGTGTTTTGAAATACAGAAGCCTCAGGAAGACGCTGGGTTCAATAGGTCAGATAGAGGCTAAGAGGTTCACCTGGGAGAATGCTGCATTGCAAACGATGGAAGTGTATTCCGCGCTATGAGGAGTGTTGTCTTCTACTTTGAGGTTCATCAGCCGCGGAGGCTTAGGTCATACAGGCCCAGCGAGGTTGGCAAGAATCACGATTATTTCTGGGATGCAAGAAACAGAGAAATTTTTTCAAGGGTTGCAGAGAGATGTTATATCCCCGCTACGGGCATACTTTTGGATAAAGGGATAAGGGCCACGTTCTCTCTCTCCGGAACTTTCATAGAGCAGGCACTCGAATATCGCCCGGAGGTGATTGATCTTTTCAGGGAATATTTCAGTTCAGGAATCGGGGAATTGATGGGGGAGACATATTACCACAGCCTTGCATCGCTGTGGAATAGGGATGAATTCATTGAACAGGTGAGGGAAGAGGAGAGAACGCTGTGGGATCTCTTTCACATTAAACCAAAAACATTCAGGAATACGGAGCTGATCTTTGACGATAGGATAGGGGAATACGTTTCAGCGCTTGGCTACAGAAATGTTGTAACGGAGGGCACTGACCAGATCATATCAGAGCATCACCCAAATTTCATTCACAGGACTACCTCTGGTCTCAATCTTTTCCTTAGAAATTATAGACTGAGCGACGATATCTCCTTCAGATTCTCTAACTGGGGGTGGGATGAGTACCCGCTAACCTCTGATAAGTACGCTAACTGGCTATCCAGGTCCCCGGGTGACGTCGCGAACATATTCATGGATTACGAGACCTTTGGCGAGCACCAGGTTTCGGAGACTGGGATATTTGAGTTCCTGAAACGACTCCCCTACGAATTGAAAGCAAGGGGAATTGAGATGAGTACTGTAAGCGAGGCTGCTGAGAAATATGCTACCAAAGATACCGTTTCAGTTGAGAAAACTATCTCCTGGGCTGACACTGACAGAGATATTTCCCCGTGGCTCGGAAATGATATGCAGAGAGATGCATTTGCTGCCATGAAGACGTTATCGGATAACAAGAACAAATCGCTTTGGAGGCATCTCCAGACCTCGGACATCCTTTATTACATGTCAACCGGTCTCACCCCGGATCAGATAGTCCACGAGTACTTCAATCCCTACAAATCGCCCTACAATGCGTTTCTAAGCTACGTGTCGATTCTGGAAGATTTTGGAAGGGTGTATCTTTGAATGGGAATCGTTTCTCTTCAATTTCTAATCTGAGATGTGCCCCTGCATGGAATATCCCGGCCTAGATTTACGGTGCTTCCATGAAGCGAGGAGCTATTTCAGAGCATCAAGAACAGCGTTCACGTTGAGGATTGGTACTGTCAATATCTATTCAATTCTGTCAATATTTTCAGGCAATTTCCTCGATCATTAGGAAGATATTGAATCTCTATCTTGCTGTCTTATTGGCCCACTTTACGATTGGCGTCCGTCTCACTAAAAAAATTTTAGCCCTGCGATATGCATACTCCTGAATACCTTGTCAGATATTAGAGCATGAACTCTGACGGAGGGGGAATAGATTGGCCTATGGAGTTCGAGATGTCCGAACATAGCTATTTTAATGCTCCAGTTTCTTAGAAGCTAACGTTGTTGAGGCCCAGCGGAAGAGAATAATGCAATATTTCCTGATAAATTACAAGGCATCATACTAACCGTGATATGCCCGAGCTGGGATTTGAACCCAGGTCTGAGGCTCCGCAGGCCTCTAGGATAATCCAAGCTACCCCACTCGGGCATCCAGTGCTACCGATATGCTCTCAATGTAATTAACGGATTCCAAGAACTCGTTTAGCGTCTTCCTCACGTCGTTCGGATTCCCAGTTACCCTGCAAATAGCCTTTCCGCGGGAGATCCTGCACTTCACGTACTTCTCGTGATCCTTCATTATAGCCCTGGCTACCCTTTCAACTTCTTCGCCGGTAAGTTTGAGAGTTGCTTCAACCAACAGGCTTCCCAGCTCCCACTATCCTAGGTGAAATATTCAGATTTGTTATCGAATACGGAATATCAAGCAAGGGGGCCTTCCTGTCCAAATCCAGAAGGTATGTACCCTCAGAGATGTCAGAGATTTCAGCATTTATGTTGTTGAAAAGGAAATTAAGCTGGACCTTGTCTCCGATCGAGGATGAAACCTTCACGGTCTCATTCTTTCTCACGTTCAGCCTGATGCTCTCCTCAAAATTCAGCACTTCCAGATCGTATAGTATGGTGCCCTTTGGAACATCTTCCACTTCCGTATTTCTATAAGCGAGCCCGACCCTTGTGAATGGATCAGCAGATTCCACATCGACATCCATGACCTGAATATTTTTGATATCCACGTTTTTACCAGAGGGGTACGCCCTCATGACCATGTGCTTCTTTACCTGGCCGCCAAGTACGAATCCGAGGCTGACAGTTCCGACCCCCTTGACCGGAAAGCTCTGATCCACTACCACGATGCTGCCGTTTAATGGCTTCTGACTATTTAAGGAAACAAGCTGTTCAAAATCTTCCAGCTTCGGAGACACTTTCAAAACATTTACACCCATGGGGGAAACTAGTTTCCTGACCTGGTTTAGAACGTTTTCCTCGCCGATGAAGCCGAGGGTCCTTATGCCGTAATAGTCTAGGGAGAGGATGAATTCACCTACGCTCCTGTCGAGCTGATCCACTGCCAGAACTGCCTTGTTAGAAACTGAGCAGGCGTTCACGAGGGGCTGAATCCTCTCAGGGAATTTGAACGGGAATAGAAAGGTGACCTCGTTACCGGATATCTTGTAATTGTAGTACCTAATGTCTGTCTCCGAGCCCTTCTTGAAGAGGGACGAGAGAACATCCTCATTTCCGTAGAAAAGGACAGTCTGGTTCATCCCCTAATTATGTACTCCCTTTATATAAATTCAGCCTATCGTACCGTGCTCCTCCAAGAATCTTTCGAGGTTTTCCATTACCCTTATCGCCTTCAGGATGGTTTCCCTCTGCCCAAGAAAAAAGGTCTTCCCCTTCTCTGTGGTTATATAATATGTTCTCCTCGCACCTGCGGTATTGCCCTCAACCCTATGGACAAATCCCCTGATCTCCAGGTGCCTCAGCATGGAATATATTTCCCCCCTCGAGAGCGGGAAACCGATGAGGCTCTCCAGATCCTTCTGCAGCAGGTAACCGTATCCACCTCTGTCCCACAGTGTAGCGAGAATCGCCATGCTCAAAATGCCCTTTGGAATTCGCTCCCTAGCCATTACCTATGAATGCCTTGTTCACTATTTAAGGTATTCAGACTTCCCTCCACCTTGATCTTTTAACAGCAAGATAAATGAGAATAGCTGTCACCGTGAGGAGAACAATCCAGGAGAGAGCAAATGTTTCCGGAGTTGAAGAAAAGAAGCCTGTTTGGCTCTGTGCAATCTCTGACGCATACGTGGTAGGGGACAGGTATGCGAGGTACCTGAACGGGTATGGTATGTAAGAGATCGGGTAGTAAACAGGGGGTATCGTGTTGAGGAGCGGTGAAAGTATGCCTGAAAAGCCCCACGACTGAATTATGTCCGAGGTGAATGTTGAAAGGAAGAAACCGAGCGAAACGGAGAAGGTAAATATTGTTACCATATCAAGGAATATTATAACTGCGCCTAGAAGCGTTGTTTTGACGAAGAGCAGGTTAAGGATTATGAGAAATACTAGGGTTGGAACTGAATAGACTACCTCGGATATTGCCATTCCGAAAACGTAAATGCCAGGGCCAGTTGGGGAGCTCACCACCATATCCTGGAGCCTCATGTCGTTTTTCAGATGCGAGAGGTCCTGCTGGAGCGAGGTCCCGCTAGAGACCATATTCATTATGAGGGCGCCTACAGACGCGACCGGCAGGAGGGTTCCCCTGCTGGCAAAGGTGACTACGGCAAGTATGGCCACAGGGGCCAGAAGTGTGTTTACGAGAACAACTGGGTAGTTTATCATTGCGTATATTGAGTTCACCAGAATTGATGCGAGAATCTGGCTGCTAATCCTCTTCCTTACCTGAACCATTCTCCTCTTCCCTCAGGTATTGCTCAAATATGTTGCTCAGCGATGCCTGCTCCACAGTGAATTTTATCCGCTCAGCCACCAGTGAGGGTATCATATCATAAATCTTGTTTGCAGTTCCGTAGATGAATATTTCGTTATCCGAGATCCTTTGCACCTCAATGTCCTTATCCTTTACCGGGACATCCCTTGAATAAACCTTAAGTACGTAGGGAAGCCTTATCTTTGACCTGAGGTCGTCTATTCTCCCCATATCTATGAGCTTGCCCCTGTCAAGTATCATTATCAGGTCCCCCAGGACTTCAGCCTCCTCGAGGTAGTGGGTTGTGAGGATTATGAGCCTGTCGCTCTTGAGCCTCTCGAGGATCCCCCAGAGCTCCTTCCTGGATACGTAGTCAAGGCCTGTGGTCGGTTCGTCCAGAAATATGATCGATGCCTCACTGCTTATGACTGTGGCAACCATGAGCTTCCTTTTCTGCCCGCCTGAAAGCTTCCTGCTCTTGACCTTTTCTTGCTTTTCGAGATCGAGCGACCTCAGCGCTTCCTTTGCCCGCTCTTTCGCTTCCCTGTAGGGGTAGCCCCTCCACATCAGGTACGATGTTACGGTCTGGATAGGTGTGAGCCACGGGAGAGGCCTTGCCTCTTGAGGGACTACAGCGATTTGCTTCCTCACTTCGTCTGCCCGAAGGACAACATCGTAATCGTTCAGGTATGCCTTGCCGGAGGTTGGCATAAGCTGAGTTGCCAGAATCCTCAAGAATGTTGTCTTGCCCGCACCGTTCCTGCCTATTATTGAAAATATCCCGTTGAGATTAACGTTTACTGATACGTTCTCAAGCGCCCTGTACTTCCCCTCGTACGTTTTTGAAAGCGAAACTGTCCTTATCTTCAAAATTCACCTTCACCCGATATTCTTTATATTGGCGATCTGGAGTAGCTGATCAACTATCTTCCTGAAACTCCTTGCGCTTTCGCTATCCGGGTGCGAGAGAATGAGCGGTGTACCGTCATCCCCGTCTTCGACTACAACCTCTTCCATCGGGATCGATCCGAGGAAGTTGATCCCATACTCCTTTGCCGCCTTTTCGCCGGCACCCTTTTTGAATATGTAAGTAACGTGGCCGCAATTGGGGCAAACGAAACCGCTCATGTTCTCTATTAAGCCGAGTATAGGCGCATTTAGCTGCTTCGCGAAGTTTATAGCCTTCCTGACATCTATCATGGCCACTTCCTGCGGTGTTGCCACTATGACAAATCCTGTAATCTTCGGGAGAAGCTGAACCACGGATAGAGGCTCGTCTCCCGTTCCCGGAGGGAGATCGAATACGAGGAAGTCAAGCTTCCCCCAGGAGACGTCCTTTATGAACTGCTCTATCATCTTGTGCTTTAGCGACCCCCTCCAAATCACCGGGGTATCTCTGGACGGAAGAAAGTATTCGATCGAGATGACTCTAAGAGTGTTGCTGTACTTCACAGGTATTATCTTCTTTTCCTCGTCTACCTCTGGCTTGTCATCCACAAGCCCCAGCATCTGCGGGATATCGGGGCCGTGCATGTCAGCATCAACTAGGCCAACCTGAAATCCGCGGACAGAAAGCTCCACGGCAAGATTCGCTGCCACTGTGGACTTTCCAACACCACCCTTTCCGCTCATAACTACAACCACGTTCTTAATATTCTTGATTGTTTCGTCCTCCGCGCTTATCTTGAGGTCGATCGGTGGACGTTCAGGAGGCTCGCTCTTCTTGATAGTTCCTGGCAAGTTATCACCTTATTCCTAATTTCCTGCGGCGATAATAATTCTTCTTAGTTTTCGAATTTTGTATCAATTCCCTTTAATAGAGCTCTTCCTTATAGAAAAGGTGAAGTATCTTGCTCTCCTCCTCGCTGGCGTTATAGTTGCCTGGGCCATATTGGGAGGAGGAGTCTACGGGCAAGCAGGAACTTCAACAGATCGCGGCAATTTCTCCTCATCGGGGAACTTCACGGTGAACCTTAATGGTTCTGAACTAGTGATATTCAGGTACATAAACGTGAGCGGAATGCCCCATCAGGTATCGAATATCCATCGTGGGGGCCTCGAGAACAACGGCTTCTACTGGCAGGGGCATGGAAATGTAACCCTGGTGCCGGGCGTGAATTATTCGCGTGAAAATAGCTTAAATTCCCAGGATGGTCTGCTGAATTTTATCTATCTGTATACAAATGAATACCTAGGAGTTCTTCTGAGCAATGGAAACGTAATACTATCAGGAGGCACGATTGAGGTAACATCGCCTGGAGGGGTTGTATTTGTTGAATATCTGACAGCCCCGTTTTCCGCGTACGGCATGAAATTCCTAACGTACTCGGAAACAGACGGCGAATTTCACGGTGAAAATTCAGCGTTCAGCATTGAAAACGGGACGCTATCCTCGTATTCACTCCTTAAGGAAAATACCTCCCTCGATGTTATAAAAAATGTATCAGGTGAGCCTGGGGGTATTCAGGTTGCGACTAACACATCCACGCTTATAAACGCTCCTGAGAGCTTGGTCATTCCTTCCGATCTAAATCTTCCTACAATTCTTCTCTCAATACTTGGACCCGGCGTCGCCGTTAACTTTGATAGCTACGTTAATCTGAGCCCGTTAGCCCACAGCCGGGTCGATAACAAGCCTTTCCAAGATCAACCAATTCAAAACCTGCCTAGGGCATCTGAGTACCTTATATCCATCCAGAAAAAGACAATCGGTTTCGCAATTGTTTACGGTTCATCAGAAATTAGCAGGAACTCGCTGATGATCGATGGCCCAATTTCGTTCGCTGTTATTAGATTCCTTAACCCTTCGCACTCTGAGCCACTGATTAACAACGCGAATGCAACAAATGGGGTTGAGGTGGTGATATCCAAAGGTGCCTACTACATCCCGCTCTCTCCGAACATATCTCTGGACCAGATCTCGTTCTCTCACGGGAATCTGTTCTTAAGCATATCCCAGAACGGCACCAGCTACATATTCATTGTTCTCGAGGGGAACCTGTCCTTTGGGAAGTCTGAGATAGTAACCCCTGCCGGATCATTCAATTACACCTCCTTGAAAAAGGAGGGGAATTTTACCATGGTAACATTCGTCGCAAATGGAACGGGGATGACCAATCTTTCGCTTTCAGTGCTGCCTGTTTCAGGGCATCAAATAATAAGCGCTTACTATCTTGTAGTATTTGCCTCCGCATTAACAGCCATAACTCTGTCTGTGATATACCTCTCAAGAAGGAGGTGGATCAGGAGCTTTGAAAAAGAATAATTATTAACAAATCTTAGGGTATTATGGATGTGTATAAGATCCCTGTTGCGAAAAAACAGGAGATGGAGAAGATCCTGGCTGTTGATCCGGTTTTTAGGCTATCGGTAACAATCAAGGATTCCTCTGTCCTAGGTGATGGCGGATTCGTTTACCTCATACTTGAAGGCTCCGAGGAGAGACTGAAGGTCGCGCGCGACATGCTTATACTCATATCTGTTGCGCTTCAGCCTGAAGAAAAGAGGAAGGTGGAATTAATCATCGAGAACGAGAGAAAAGACGTCTACGACAGCATGGGGTCGCTGTTCGGATGATCATACTGGCTGATGCTGAGATAGAACTAGTGCCTGATGAAATTTTGAACGAGGAGGATGTTAAGAGTATAGTGAACAAAGAGGGGAAGAAGAACATTCTGCTTGAAAACTATAGGATGAGGAGATCGATTGAAAAATTCTTCCCCCAGAGCTCTGGCAGGGTCGGTTTTCCGGACATCGCTTACATGTTCTACAGGATGAATGAGGAATCCGCGATGATGAGGGAAATGAATATAGAATACGCTATTCATACTAAAATGAATGTTGTGATAGAGGACAAAGACCTCAGGGGAATTGGATCCAGCTATTTCGAATTCAAGGAAAGAGTTGAGGACATACTTTCGGGAAGCCATAGGAAAATTGCTTTGATGGATTACCTCAAATCCAGGGGAATTGAGAGGAGCACTGTGGTCCTCCACCCAAATGGAAGGAGCCCCCTTCCTAGAAAAACGGGGATTAGCTATGTGATAGGCGGATTCCCCCAGGGAGATTTCGTATCAAACATATCTGATCTTGATTCATTTTCCATCCACGAGGAGGAGCTGACAGTTCCAGCCGTGCTGGAATTACTTCACTTCAATCTTTTCCTGAGCTCAGACTTTCCATGAAGACCTTCTTTCTCTCTATCTCTTCAACCCTTCCGATATCCCTCCTCATGAAATATTCGCCTTTAATGTGATCTTCCACCCCGTCGAATCTCTTCACCACTTCCTCCAGATTATCTCCTTCGGAGTAGATCGCAAGAGATCTCGAGTTGGTCTGGTGGAGAACGTTACCCCGCCTTGAGACTGATGCATAGAATATCCTCAATCCTTTCAGATAGATCCTCTCTTCATCAATTGATATTTTCGATGGGTGTGGATCTGAACCGTAACCCATTGGAACGATATACCTTAGGACGCTGATCTTGTTCCTGAACTCAAGGGCTGGCTTAACTCCGTTGAACATCTCAACAGCAATGTCGAAGATTGAGTTGTCCATGAGGGTCAGAGCATTGATAGCCTCTGGGTCTCCGAGCCGGGCATTTATCTCAAGCAGCTTGGCACCCTCGGGGGTAGCCATGAATCCCCCGTATATCGGACCCACGTACCTGATCCCGTCGTCATTGAGGCTCGAAACTATTGATCTCAATATATGCTTGGCCTCACTCTCAATACTCTCGCCGATGAATGGGAGACCCCTCGTGGAAAAGCATATTGAACCCATCCCTCCAGTATTTGGACCAACGTCCCCCTCCATAGCCCTCTTGTAGTCCTGTACTGGCGGCAGGAAAAATATATCTCCACCGTACGCAAAAGCCTGGAGACTGAATTCCTCGCCGACCATCTTCCTCTCTATTAGCACAGTCTTGCCCTCTTTTCCTATGTAGGCCTTTGCCAGCTTGGCACCATCCTCCTTACCGCTGAAGTGAACGCCCTGTACTAGAACGCCCTTTCCGCCCGTGAGGCCGTCGGGCTTTATTACGAAGTCGTAGTCCAGATTCCTTATGAACTCCTCAACCTTGTGAACGTCTGAGAAGGGCCTGCTTTCAACATTTCCCTTGATATTCTTCTCCTCGAGAAATATGCGGCAGAATGACTTTGAGGTCTCAAGTTTCGCCGCAGTAGAGCTCGGAGCAAAAACGCTGAAATTATTTTTCGAAAGCATGTCTGATACTCCAGAAGCGAGCGGGTTCTCCGGCCCTATAAAAACGTAGTCAGGCTTCACCCTGTTCGCGACCGAAAGCACCCACTCCCTGTCATTCTCATTCCCAATGAACACTCTCTTTGAAATCCTATCCAAGCCAGGATTTCTGTTGTGCGATACTACGAAAAGTTCGTTCCCGGATCTAATTGCGGAAAGAGCTATTGCATGCTCCCTTCCACCGCCGCCGATCAATAGAGCCCTCAAGCTTACACCTTGTCTCCCTTTTCAAGTTTCTCCCTTATCTGCCTGCCGTACCGTGAGAGAAAGAGCCTAGTAAGTTTCACTATCCTTCTGTTACCCACCCTCTCCACATCCACAAAACCGAGCTTGACAAGATGATCTACTTCCGCCTGGGCCTTTTTTCCCCTAAGTCTCTCAACGTGGCTCATATAGACCCTCTTTTTGCTGAATAGGAGAGCTATTATCTCTAATTCACCCTTGTCGAGCTCATTCTCAGAGTACTTGAAGGCAAGATCACTGTACTTATCCTTCACAGCTATCTTGTATTTCTTCCCTATTGTCTTGATTTCAAGCGCTGTGCCCTCGTACCTCTTTTTGAGAAGCCTTAAAATCTTTGAAACGGACTTATTATCCACCTGCAGAGCAGCCGAGATTTCCCCCTTTGTGAGGGGATTAACTGTTGCAATTAGCAGGGCTTCGGCACGGTTTGTGTCTTCTTCCATCATTCAATTATAAAGTGAACAATTATTAAATTTTTGTAAATCTCATATTATGGGGTTGTCCCGAGTAAGCCCCCTTCTGTTAGCCCCTCACGGGGTTGGTGGCATTTGACTGATGCGCTCCACCTGTTCCTCAGGTAGCGCTCACGGGAACTGCTTGAGCTTGCTCCGTTCTACCCCCTCTGTCTCATCATATTTTCGGGAACGTCACCTCCTCGAGGATCACACTTTGCCGAAACTGTGTCATTTCTCGTGAGGGGGTACAGGCCTCTCAGCCTGGGTTTTACCCGAACTGCTACCCGGAGGGGGGACTTTCCTCACCACTTCTGGCGACAGCCACCCTGGGACTACCCCATTCCACATTAAATGGAAATATATATCATTGATTACCCACAAACGTTAGATTCCTAACTAACCTGCTCCCCGTATCAGAGAAATTTACTATGTAATTTGAGCAGTTCGTGAACTTTATGCCGTCGGAGCTTCCTACGAATAACTCGTAGAATGCCCTTACGAATGCACCGTGAGTTATCACTATCACCCTCTTTCCCTCGAACCCATGAGAAAATACCCTGAGGAAATTGTTTACCCTATCAATGACAGAGCTAACGGGTTCAGCGTTGGATATTCGCTCTACCTCGTGCGATAGTGAACTCATCCTTATACCGTATTTCTCCAAAATCTGTTCTGTTGTCATTCCCTCAAGGATACCATAATCCCGGTCTCTTATAATTCTTGTCTTTTCGATTATAGGTATTTTCAGTACCTCAGATACTATTTCTGCAGTCTGTACCGCCCGAAGCATGTCGCTCGTTACGATGAAATCGAATCCGAATTCTTTAAGGGAAATGGCCAGCTGCCTACTCTGCTCCCTGCCGGTAGGCGTTAAAGAATCGTTGCCCCGACCAACCCAGAGACTGCGAACGTTTGATTCAGTCTGACCGTGCCTTGCTATCGCTAGGGTGAAATTCCGTCCCATCCTCTCGTTATAGCTATCGTTCTAATAAGATTTTAACGGAGGACGGCGAAAAGATAATAATAAAAAGGGCATGGGCAATCTACCGTAAGGGCCCGTGGCCTAGTCTGGATAAGGCACTGGCCTTCTAAGCCAGTGATCCCGGGTTCAAATCCCGGCGGGCCCGT
>JAVYSX010000015.1:0-22801 GCA_038728965.1 Thermoplasmatales archaeon
ATATCACCGCACCCAGTCTCTTCTTTTTAATGGGTGTTTCAGTACTTGTTGTAGGAATTATTTCCCGAATAATTTTTAAAAAATTGAATAGTGTTTCGCTTTGAAAAATGTGCGATTAAAACAATAGCCAAACACGCTCCTCCGCCATGTGCTTTTTGCTTACCCCGGTAATGATCCGATTGAAAGAGCTCGCTGCCTGGATCTTTATTTATAGAGAAAGCTGTCGTAAGCTGGCGTCATTTTCGTACTTTCCCAGGTCGCTGGCGGTATGGGTTACCTAAATTTTTCTTCTCTCAGCCCGAAATATATCGAACCCGTGTTTAATGCCTAAGTTTGCGCAGCTATTCTTGGAACGAAATTGATTGCTTCTTAGAATTTTCCCCCGATTTTCTGAGATCTTTATAATCAATTGTTTTCGCTAGCATTAATATCGGTAATTTATTCTGTAAGACCCGAAACCGAAATATCCTTCATCGTTGAATACAACGAAACCCATTTATTTTCATAATTTCCAGGTCTTTAGATAGAGCAACAGTTACTGAGATACTGAAGGCCAGAGAAAATGGTTCTTTGAGGTGTAGAAGAGTCAGTTAACTCATGGTAAATAATTTTTCTGTACAAAGCCTATAGCTCGTTCAGTATTTTAGCAATCGATTTTAGATCGTGAATCGTTTTGTACCCGTAATCCTCACTGCTCTTCCCATATCTGTTGACCCAGATGGCCTTCAATCCAAGTTTCGTTGCAGGTTCTATATCGTGATAAAGGCTTCCTGCAATATGAACTGTGTTTTCCGCTGATGCATTGAAATTTGTAAAGAAATACTTCCAGTGCGCAAAGTTCGGTTTGTATGATCTGACGTCCTCAGCTGTTACGAATCCGTCAACCTCCAAGTTGGCCCGGGCTATTGTTCTTTCCAAAATATCCCTATCAACGTTCGACAAAATGATCCTCTTAATTCCATTCTCACCTAGTTCCTTTAGCGCAGGTGCGGAGTCATAAAATCCCGGCCATTCCGTTATGCTTTCTGCGAATAGCCTCGCTTGGGAGTCAGTGACCTTAACCCCGAAAATAGCCGCTAGGTCTTTAAAAGACATCTCTAATATGCTCCTGTAACTGTCGTATATTCCCTCCCGTCTGGCCTCAATGTTTACATATGTGTTGAATATCTCATCATCTGGATACATTTCTCCGACTATACGTTTAAAACTGTCAGAAATCCCCCTTTTCCAGTCTATGAGCGTACCGTAGCAGTCAAATGTGGCAAATTTTACCATTTTAATCTTGATATCATTACCTTTATTTAACGTTGCATTCCGGGCACAGAGAAATTAAATACTCGCCTTGACAATATAGAGGCATGCGTGAGACCAAGGCAACTCTACCTGATGTGCTCATGAAGAGACCACTTATCTTTACTGTTATTCCATTGAGGGACAGTAAGACTGGCGATAGGGAGCATGACGAAAAGATACTCAGAAATCTGGAGGCGAGAAAGGTAGAAGTTGCGAAGGCAATCCAAGATGTTGGTAGGTTGAATGCAATCAGCGTTCCGGAACTTGTAGAGGAGAACCACGAGGGAAGGCCAAGATATAATAGTGTGTATACACGGGCCCTTGCAAAGGGGATCGCAGATATTCTGAATCTAGATGCGGTGGTGAACAAGGTTGTCGCGCACATAGATACATATCAGAAGTTCATAGACTGGATTGAAGAAACTTCATTTTACGGAATAAGGAATATGATTTTCGTTGGAGGCAATACAAGGCACCACAGATATCCGGGTCCGAGCATCTCTGAAGCTAACGTAATAGCAAGGAAATTTTGGGAAAAAAAGCACAATGAACCGATAACCATAGGAAACATCTCTCTTCCCGAGAGGAAGGACGAAGCAAAAAGGATGCTCTTTAAGACGATCACAGGTGCGCAGTTTTTTACAACTCAGATGTTATTTGACAGTGCTGGGATAGTAGGTCTTCTTAGCGAATACTCCAAACTGTGCGAGGTTGCATCTGTAAGACCTGCAACGGTAATTTTTAGTTTCGCTCCTTTGAGGAGCACGCCAGACCTGAACCTTCTGGATTTCCTAGGTGTAGATCTACCGGAGGAGAAGAAGATAGACATTCTTGAAGGAAGGGATGTACATGAGGCGGCCCGGAGGTCTATATACAATTCGATCAAGGTATTTGGAAAAATTATGATAGAGATTGAAACAACAGGGATTAACGTGCCGGTTGGAGTGAATGTTGAGCAGCTTACAAAATCAAACCTTCAGTCCTCGGTTCAAATGCTGAAGGAATTCGCAAGTGTGATAGACAAGACAGCGCAGGAGATTCAGGCTCATTCTGAAATGTTGCGGGATGACTGAATATTATTTATAAGATCTGAAATTTTGGAGCCAGCTCCGCATACCTGTGCATCGATGTGTAAACTGTTCAGGTTATCGAGCATTCTTCCCCCAATGTTCGTATAGAAGACCAAATTAACCTTACTTTCCCTCAACAATTTCAGGACTAGTCCGTGACCAGCTCCCTCCCTTTCTTCATTATTGTGCGGATTTTCTATTAATTCCTTTCTCGCAACGGCATCTGATACTTCTGCAATTAGGAAATACTTACATCTTCCAAAATGTTCACTTATGTGAATTCCGTCGTCCGTGGGAACAGCAATAATCATAGGTCTCAAGGTTCATTGTTAATAGATGCAAATACTTTGCTATGTGTGGAGCCTGGGGAATAGTTCAGGTCAATTTTCGATATCATTTGCCATTTTTATGACTGGCTTCGAGAGCTTTGCTTTACCTCCCACTCTGTTCCATCGGGCATGAGGAAATGCTGCCAGCAACTGCCGTCATAGCACCTCTTTTCCCCAATAGGATTCAACCCCAATTTCTTTATTTCCGAAACAGCATCTTCAATGTCTCTCACCTCGAGACCGCAAACAATTTCATCCGCCGGAGCATCTTCGTAGTAAACCTCTATCATTAAGTGCCCATTTGAAAAGTGCATATAATCCGCTCCGTACTTTGATTCCCATCCACTCAACATCTTAGAAAACATATCTGTCATCTCACTGAACCTTTGCTTAGAATTCGTCTTTAAGCCAATCCAACTTACCCCTGTTACGTCCATGGTTTACTATGGATCTGTTTTCATTAACCTTTTGTTTCGACAGAAAATACAGTAAGTAAAAAACCTTTTATAAGGTGCGAATTTCCAAACTTATGAGGGGGCTAAGAGGCAAGACCGCTTTGGTGAGTGCTGCAAGCTCTGGGATTGGAAAGGGGATAGCAAAAGTTCTTGCATCTGAGGGCTGTCAGGTTCACATATTTTCAAGGAATCTGGATAGAATAAAGGAAAGCGCTGCTGAGATAGAGAAAGAAACGTCCAATCAGGTTACATTCAGTTCCGGGGATCTCAGTAAAGCCGAGGACATCAGACGAATCGTGGGGGAAGTAAGGAAATCGAGAGGAACCATTGATTTCTTAGTTATGAATTATGGGGATCCGAAGGTAGCCCCATTCTTCGATATTAGTGAGAGCGACTGGGATATCAGCATAAATATGATTCTCAAAAGTACAGTTCTTCTCACAAGGGAATTTCTGCCTGATATGGTGAAAAGGAGATCCGGCAGAGTTATATTCGTGACATCCCTGACCACGAAGCAGCCCATGGAGAACTTTGCCATATCTGCCTCACTTAGAGCAGCAGTCGTAGCTCTCTCAAAGGTTCTTTCTCTTGAATTTTCGCAGTTTGGGATTACGTTCAACAGCATTTCTCAAGGATATATTATGACTCCGAGGCTCGAGAGCATAGCGGCGAGGAATGCAGCAGCGCTCAACCAGAGTATAGAGAAAGCTTACGATAATATGATGCAAGGAATACCATCTAAGAGGTTCGGCAGACCCGAAGAAATAGGAAGTCTTGTCTCCTACCTGTGTTCTTACGACGCATCTTACATAAACGGAGCGAACATCCAGATAGATGGAGGATTGGTAAGATTTCCCTTTTAAAATGAGAAAGATGCCGGGTAATAGGGATCGCTCGGATAGCATTGCTCACATCTCATTCTGAGATAATTTAGGCAAATTTCTCATGAGCAAAGAATTATAAGTAGCGTTAAATAATAGGGGTATGAAACTTGCGGAAAATGTGGTTCTGATCGATAAAACTATGGCCAATTGTTACGTTGTTTCTTACTCAGGAAAAAAAATACTTATAGATTCTGGAATGAGGAGTTCTGCCAGGAGGATAATATCATTCTTCGGAGATTCTGGTTCTAAACCTGATTTAGTCCTAGTAACTCACACACACTCGGACCACATAGGTGGTCTAAGGGATGTATATGAAGAATTCACTCCTGAAATTTATGTTCCAGATGCTGAAATTAACGTAGTAAAGGGAGCTGAGAATGTACCTATGGCAAACGGATTTCCGAAATTTGTAGGTAGTATTATGAAGCCTAGACCTGTAGAAAACGTGCTCTCCCTGACAAAGCTGAGGTTTGATGGGATCACAGTGATCGATACTCCAGGTCACACTCCAGGCAGTACCTCGTACCTCTTCCCTTCCCTGATGGCCCTCTTTGTAGGGGATTCAATTCAGTATGTGAACGGTGGCTTTAATTTCAACAGAACGTTCACAATCGACAAGAACAAGGCCCAGATGTCTATTAAAAAGATCCTCGAGATGCACGGGATCACCGCATATCCAGGTCACGGCGAGAGTTTCGTTATTCCTTAGGTGCACTTACTCACCTCTTCCCCTTATTGCACTCCCAAGATCCTCGTATCTAAATTTGAAGCCAAGTTCCTGAAGTCTCTTGGGTCTAACGTTCTGTCCGCCAAATATTGAGAATTCCGAGCCTTCCCCGAGAAGCATTTTGAATGTGTTTCTTCCGAATCTGAATAAAGGTCTTCGTCCTGTATGGGCATATATCGCGTTTACGAAATCATTCAGAGTTGCCGGGTAGGGGGAAACTGCATTGTAATGCCCGGAGAATTCCTTAGAGATCATGAATGGTATCGATCTGGAGGCGTCCACCACTGCAATCCATGACTTCCAGAAATTGTTCCCACCGTTTTTAGGCGCTACGCGGTATCTTGCCATAGTTTCCAGCTTTGGAAGTGCGCCGCCATCGCCTCCGAGTACTATTCCGAACCTAGGGATCAGGAGCTTCACGCTTCCAACCAAATTTCTTGCCTCACCCTCCCATCTCAAAGACAATTTCGCAAGGAAGTCTTCTGCAGGGGGAGAGTCTTCATCAACAGTGTAATCAACATTCCCGTAGTATCCAATGGCAGAGGCATTCACGAAGTATCTTGGTTTCCTTTCTGACGAATTGATCAGGGTCACCAAGGCCGATGTTGTTTCAATCCTTGAGTTGAGAAGAATCTCCTTGTATCTGGGGGACCATCTCTTTTCTATGCCAGCTCCAGAAAGGTTTACGACGACATCAAACGAGCCCACATCAATATCTTTCAATGACTCCCTTGAACGAGGATCCCATCTTATGTAATCGCCATCTGTCTTTTCTCCCCTCGTGAGCGTAGTGACCTTATCGCCAATCATCTCAAGTTCGCGACGAAGGTGCCTACCTATGAATCCAGTACCACCTGCTACAATGTATCTCATATTTCTCTAAGTTGTGCCAGAAACCGTAAATTTCACAGGTTCAGAATTGGGCGGAAGAGGGGGGTCAACAATCATCCTGAAAGGTATATTGTTCTTGATACAGAAGGCGTCTATTTCGTAAACCTGAACCTCTATTACCTTGTCCCCTACCTTCTTCCTTGTGGTAAATGTGTTGTAGTAGGGTGGAGATTCAGGATTTCCTCTATCCCTTTTCTCCTCGTACTCAACCTTAACGTTGTAATTATGATTGTTGTCACAGATCGGGCATTTGAGCATCGAGATCTTAATATCCATTTCTTTCATCTTTCCTGAATGTTACCTTCATATTTACTTCTTCCCCGATAACTGAAAATTGTTTTATCTGCTTATTTAATCTATATCGCGAACTTGGAGCAATTAGGGAGAATAGCTGATATTTCCTCACGAGGTGGCAAGGTCCCTCCTGTATATGTTTACGTAGTGTTCATTCTCCCGGGATTCACCTTTTCAATCATTGCTTCTAGAGAATTCCGATATATCCCTTTTATTTTAAGCGCCATATCCATAGTCCCACTTATGGCAGCTGTAAACTTGTACGATGACTACTTCGATTTCAGGTATGGATATGATAAACCTGACTCCCCCAATACGATCTACAGGAAGCATCCAATTTTTTACTACAAGGTCACGGATGAGTACCTTCTGAAGTGGGCAATACTCTTCTCGGCAATTTATTTCTTTCTAATTTCGCTGGATTCGTTTCTATTTGATTTTGAGATCATTATGATCGGGATTCTCGGGTTTGTGCTGGGATACGGATACACTGGGCCACCGCTCAGATACAAATACCACGGAATGGGTGAGATAGGAGTATTCACCTCTGTCCTACTCGCCAACCTTCTAGTTTCGACAGCCTGCTTGGGGAGCGCGTCTCTTTTGGAGATCATATATTCGCTTCCATTTTCCGTCCTGATAGTTCTAGTTTACGTTGTGGGTAATGCGAGAGATATGGAGTCAGATCGAGCATCAGGTCTGAAAACTGTTCCAGTGATTCTGGGAAAAGAAGGGATTAATACATTCATGGCAATTTTAACAATCTTCTTTTATCTGTCTATTGTACTACTCGTTTTTCTGCATATATATGGATCGGATTCTTTGTTCCTCCTGATTACATCACCATTTGCTTATTTTTCTATATCTGGTGCGGCCAGAAAGAAGTCGCCATCGGGGGAGTGGTTGCTTGGACCTTACGTATTTATTTCTCTTTTATCGCTTGCCATTCTGACAATATACTGAAAGGAATAGAAGAGACAGGGGAACTTAAATTTCTCTGATTCATTGCAGATCGGAAACCATTAAATCGATGGAAACTTTTTGAAAATATGGACGAGTTCGACAAAAGAATTCTTAAGGTTCTCAGGGAAGATGCAACTCTTTCTCTAAAAGACATAGGAAAGCGTGTCGGTCTCTATTCCCCATCAGCCATAAGCAAGAGAATAGAGAATCTCAAGATGAACGGATACATCAAGAAGGTCACTGCCACGATAGATTATTCCAAGATGGGCATATCTTTCTCAACTCTCACAATGTTGAGGGGGAAATACGGAGGAAATTACAAGGACGTGATTGCAGAAAAGCTAAAGAAAATTCCTGGCGTTGTATCTGTTTACTTCCTTCTCGGTGATATAGATTTCGCTGTTTACACGCTTTGCAAAAACAAGGAGGAATACGAGAAGATACTAGATAGGATTTCATCGATACCCGAGATAGAGAGGAGCGATACACGCACTATACTCACAACCTATAAAGACATGGATTTCAGTTCTGTGGAACTTTGAGCATCTAATAAACGCTGGATTTCCTGGGTGAGTTTCCGAAATATCGCTTTAATGATGTTTTAAAAATGTAGTTAGAATTAATCCTGTACCTTTGCAGCGCGGAAGAGTTAATTTTCCTTCATTTTTCGATTTTTATTACCAGTGCTTACAGGAAGCACTATGAATATCACGAGAAGTGAGAGGATTATTATCATAACTATGTTTGTTGTCTCAGGTATGTACGTAATTTTACCGATAAGTTTTAGATCCCACAGTTTTATGACTCCGACGATCGGAAGGTAACCGACCGCGTAGCCGAATACCTGAGACTGATTTACCAGAGAATTATCTATGCCTAGGTTCTGATCTGCACCGACGTAATAATTTCCGCTCTTATATTCTGAGAATGCGAAATTGTAATCACCCATAGTCACGAATCCAGTCTGGCCAATGTAACTCTGGAGATCAACTACAAGATCTCTGTGTGAAAATCCCACATCTTCTATATAAACTAGGGGGCCCCGGATACTGATCCATGACGGGTCCTTATCGCCATATATTATGGGAGAGTCTCCGGACCAACCCGAGACGTAGAACATGGCCCTGTGAATCACGAGCTCATTTAGGAGGTAGTTTCTGTAGACTATCACTTCGCCGTACTCACCATAGGTTACAGGGCCTCCGTCTTCTCTCGCCACAAGGTATGTAATCACGTCCCAGAACGAGGAAGCCCTCTTTACCGCTACTATGTCTCCAGTATTTATAACACCGAACACAAAATTGTTTCCGTGCTGCATTGATTTTGACTCAACTATTACAGCAGGCGGCCAATTTTCGGTATAAAGGTAGAGAGATGAAAATATTATCAATAACGCAAGCGCGACTCCGATGAGCGCAATAACCTCCTTATTTCTGCCACTAGCCACCATTGGTTTAGGAAGTATTCAATAAAAATTTTATCTTAGGTCGGCTGGCGCGACCTAGAAGGCAAAGTAGAGGATCAATTTTTAACAACCACTGCAAGATGTCCCTTGTGAAACTTTGAGATATCTTTTACCTGAGTTACGTCGAATGCCCTCTTTAATTTCCTGATCTCGTTATCTGGGGTGTGGTCTGACCTCAGTGAGAAACTCTTAAGCATAAGAATCCCGCTCTTTGGACCAAAAAAATCCATGTTCTTAATGAAAATATCAACCTGGTTTGGCTGAGAGATGTCTTGATATATGAGGTCCACCCTTTCAACAAACGGTGCAAAAAGTTTTGGTTTCTGTGCGTCCTGGAGTATGGGGAAGACATTTTTCTTTATTTCGCAGACAGACATGAGTTTAACGAAAGGAACGGGCGAAATCTCCACGGCATAGAGAATACCGGATGAAACGGAATCAGATATATGGGAGGCTGTTGTACCTGCGCCCGCGCCCAGATATAACACATAGTTATCATCCTTTAAATCAGCTCTCATTCCGACTCTCAGCGCGGATGCAAGTTTAGATCTTAATGGTGAAAACAGTCTGTAGCAGGAATTCCCCTTTTCAACAACTAACTCCCCGTACACAGATCTGCAATCTACCGATCTTGTGAAAATCCTGCCGTTCTCCTCGAACACGTTTGGTATCGATGTCTCCTTCATCAGACAAACATCTCTAGGTTACCTTTCTGAGCAGCCTGTCTGTTTCTCTGAATGTTCATCTTCTCCACTCCCTTCAGGAGGTCTCTATTTGTAACGAAGTCCCTTCCCTCCCTTATAGCGAACATACCTGCTTCAACCACAGATGCCCTTAGGTCGGCCCCCGAGAACCCTTCAGTTATATCTGCAATCTTTGTCAGATCTACATCCTTGAGATTCATCTTCCTGGTATGTATCTTGAGTATCTCGGTTCTGCCGTCCTTGGAGGGGAGCGGTATCTCTATAATCCTGTCAAACCTCCCGGGCCTCATAAGTGCCTCGTCAAGAGTGTCTGGCCTGTTAGTTGCACCTATAAGTTTTACGTTGCCCAGAGGTTCAAATCCATCTATTTCGGCGAGTAATTGCATGAGAGTTCTTTGAACCTCCCTGTCGCCTGACGTTGAAGAATCTATCCTTCTGGAGCCTATCGCGTCCAGTTCATCTATGAAAATTATTGAGGGTGCCTTTTTCTTTGCCAGATCGAAAAGCTCCCTTACGAGCCTTGCCCCTTCCCCGATGTACTTTCTTACCAGTTCGGAAGCTACCACCCTTATAAATGTTGCATTCGTATTGTGAGCAACCGCCTTTGCGAGAAGAGTCTTTCCTGTCCCCGGCGCTCCAACCAATAAAACGCCGGTTGGAGGATCTATCCCAACTTTCCTAAATATGTCTGGGTTGAGGAGTGGAAGTTCAACCATTTCCTTTATCTCCCTTATCTGTTGATTGAGCGCTCCGATGTCATCGAATGTGACAGATGGCTTTTCCGAAATTTCAGCCGCAACGACCGCTGGATCGTAGGCCTCTGGTATAACCGATATAACCGAAAGTGTGGCCTTGTTGAGGGCAACCCTAGTGCCAACTGTCAATTTCTCAGTCGGTATGTGCTCAGATGCATATACAAGGAAGCTAGGTCCGGTGGAGCTCCTGATCACTACCCTCCTTTCATCTATAACATCCTCTATAGAACCGATCAGAAGGGGAGGAAGCTTTAGCCTGTTCAGCTCCCTTTTTAGTCTCTCAACCTCGTCACTGAGCCTCTTGTTTTCCATCTCAATATACTTTTTTTCTTCCTCTGCTGTCTTCAGCTGTCTTAACACTTCCTCGACGTCAGTGAAATCATCAACATCATCATCTGTCTTCGTCTTATTTCACCACTCGTAAAACTAACGTCTTTATTTAAACCTAATGTTTAGATAGGGTATCATTTGCCAGAGTCATGAATATCTGGATTATCTGCTATTGTAACATTTTTCATCCTACCGGCCTTAGCCATAGCAAGGTATACGAGAGAGGCAACTCCAAAACTCACAAAGTAGCTTATATCAATTCCTCCAAGCACACTGGATATAGGGAATGCGTGCGAATAGGGTCCAATTGACACATCCATGAACGGGATCGACGATAGAAGACCAGCTGCATAGGCGATGATTCCTCTTGCCTTGACCGCGGATGAGAAGGAAAGTCTTCTCTGTTTCAGCACTAGGAAATCCATTACTAACACAGCTATCCACGGGGATATCCAGTAATCAAGAACGAGGAGAAATGACTCGAAAAATTGATAGAACCCCCTGTAGAATAGGATGGATAGCACACCGCCGGTAACAGCGATTATACCGACAAAAGCAGTTCTTCTCATTTTTATTCCACCGACTAGTCCTGAGAGTGATGCGGAATACAGGTTGAGGACATTCGCAGCTATACCGCCTAGAGCAATAGTCAGCATAGAAAGAGGGTATAGGTAGCCAGAAACAGTTTTAAGGGACTGGATAGACGAGGAGCTTAATGTTGAAAAGGAAATTATGAGTGCTACGATTTCGACGAAAGTAACAGACAGGAAGGAGCCCGAGAACGTGCTAATGAACGTGGTTTTCATTGATGAATTGGACGGCAGGTACCTAGAATAATCCGAAGCGTATGGCCCCCAGCTCATAAGGTAGCTGTAGGTGAATGCAACCATTCCGAAAAAGGCAGCACCTAGTCTTACATCAGAACCAAAAAGCTGACCCGAAATTGCATGAAAACGACTTGAAGAGAGGATCTCCACTAGTATCGCAACGAACATCACTGCTAGGGTATAAGAAAGTGCTCTTTCGACTTTATGTATAATATTGTGCCCGAGGTAAGCGACAACGTAAATCGCGGATACGAACAGAGGAAGGAGAACGAGGTATGATACACCGAATATCAGATAGAGCGCAAGGACGCTCAGGATGTTGTTAACTATGAACCAGCCACCAGTGTTGGAAAGGTTGATAATTCCGAAGAGTCTCATAGCCTTCCTACCCATCGGATTTGAAGTACCCATCATCTGGGGGTATCCGGTCGATGGGCCCATGATTGCGGAAAGCCCCACAACACAAGATCCAAGGATGTTTCCAATGATTATTGCTAGTATAGAGCTCGTAAAGTTCATCCCCAGAGACATTGGGACGAAACCTAGCGCGAAGTCTGCGATAGTCAGGTTCGCGGCGAACCAGAGATAGAATAGCGATCGTGGGTTTCCGTGTCGTTCGTCTTCAGGTATTTCTGCAATACCAGCTCTCTCTAGCAGCACTTCCGAACATGTGTTCGTATAATAAATAGTTAATCTCTAAATATGAACCAGGAACCAGTTGCGTATGCGCATAGCTTTCCATCTCCGTCGAAAATCTCCACCCTTGCAACGTATATAGTCTTCCCAGTCTTAATTACTGTTCCTATGGCTTTGGCAGGCGACTTTGATACAGGAGCGAGGAAATTTATGTTCAGATTGATCGTAACCTGATTCCTCTCAGTAAGTGAAAGTATGGCTGCCCCACCAGCTATATCAACCAACGTGCTTATAACACCCCCGTTTAAAATTCCCCCTAGCCTGAGGTGTTTTTCTTGTATATCAAGAATTGCCTCAGCCTTACCGGGCTCTACGATTCGAGTTTTCGCACCCACATAGTTTATAAAGGGATCTTTATTAATCAACTCCTCGATTATCTTAAGGTCAGCCATGAACCGTTATAAGCTTCTCTTATATTAGAGGTGAGATTCGTGCTAGATGGACAGATGAGGGCTTGGAACAGAGAGTACCGAATGCGCGGTAAGCTATGGAGAGGTGAACAGCGAGATAGAGGCTCTATAGAACAGTATCTTCAGGGGAATCTGATACTTGACGATGGATCTGGCGATGGAAAAAGTACCCCTAGGAGCTGGGGAGTGGTTTCGCTTGATTTTTCGCTTCATGCCCTTTTATTGAACCCGTCAGATATGAAAATCTTGGGTGAAATGTCAAGGCTACCCTTCAAGGATTCCTCATTTTCTTCTGTTCTTTTTATTCACTCTCTAGACCATCTGTTAGTAAGTGAAAGGGCCTCCGCGTTAGATGAAGCTAGAAGAGTCCTCGTTCCAGAGGGTTTCACGATCGTAAGGGTCTTTTCAAGACGCGATTTCCGATTTGGTAAGGGTAGAGAGGTAGAAGATGGTACATTCCTGAGGGGAAACGGCGTTCTAACGCACTATTTCACAGAGGGGGAGATTGTATCGCCGAGGGGTATGAAGGAAGTGAAGAGGGAAGAAATAAATTATTATATTAATATACATGGTCGTGCATATTTAAGACAAGAATATATTATAATTTTTAAAAAATTGAAATCAGAATATTCCTAATAATATTGAGTTGGTATTACAGTTAAAGACTGCATTATAAATTATATATATACGCTCATGTTATAGGCTCGATAGGTTATGGAAGACTATACCGCCAAAGATATAGTGGTCTTGGGTGGACTGAAAGCGGTCAGGAAGAGACCAGCTATGTACATAGGGAGCACAGACACTAGAGGTCTGCACCAGCTTCTTTACGAGGTTTTAGACAATAGTATAGATGAGGCAATGGGTGGTTTCTGCAAGAACATATATGTTGGGGTCAGGGGGAGACAGGTTACAATAGAGGACGATGGGAGGGGAATTCCTGTTGATATCCATCCTAAATACAACAAGCCCGCATTGGAAATAGTGCTTACAGAATTGCACTCTGGTGCCAAGTTCGAGCAGAAGGCATACAGAGTTTCTGGTGGACTGCACGGTGTTGGGGTCCACGTGGTGAATGCCCTATCGTCTAGATTTGACGTGTACGTGAAAAGGAATGGAAAGGTCTATCATCAGAGTTATTCCCAGGGTGTGAAACTGACTGAGGTGGAGGAGGTAGGACGCATAGAGGATGGAAAGGCTTTTCTCAGGGAGGGGGAGAAAGTGACATTCCATCTCAGATCTGATACAGGAACCTTAACAATATTTGAGCCAGATATGACAATAATGGAGAGCGGCGATTTCTTGTTCGAGACAGTAAGAAGTAGGGTGGAAGAGCTCTCTTACCTAAATCGCGGTCTAACTATAACCCTTGATTGGAACGGTAGTATCTCGCTATTCCGTCACGACGGCGGAATATCAGAGATGGTCAAGAACATGAATCAGGGTAAGAAAGTTTTGCACGAGGACGTGATATACAGTCTCTCTCGTTACGACAGCAGTGCAAAAGATATAGTTGAATTGCCGTCTAACGGTTCCGCCTCTGCGGAGGAGGGTAAACTTCCCGACACGCAGATAGAGTTTGCAATACAGTACAACGATTCAATCAGCGAGAACTTACTGGCGTTTGCAAATGATATTAACACCAGGGAAGGCGGTACTCACGTAGCCGGTTTCAGAGCAGCACTTACTAAAGTCCTAAACGAGGAGGCAAGAAAAAATGGGATTATTCAGGGTGATTATTTCACGGGGGATGATGTTAGGGAGGGTTTGACAGCTGTTCTGAATATTAAGATTCCCGAGCCACAGTTCGAGGGTCAGACAAAGGAAAAGCTGGGTAACAGCAATGTCCGTGGCATGGTATTCACGGCAACATCTGAAAAGCTCAAGAGGTATTTCGAAGATCATCCAAAGGTATCTGAAGTCATATGCAAAAAGGCTCTACAGGCTGCTCAGGCTAGAGAGGCCGCGAGGAACGCAAGGGAGTTGGCAAGAACAAAAAATTCTATGGGGGCTTCACTTCCGGGAAAGCTTGCAGACTGCACCCTAGAAGACCCTAGCAAAACAGAGCTGTACATAGTGGAAGGGGACTCTGCTGCTGGCTCGTCCAAACAGGGGCGGGACAGATCTTTCCAGGCGATATTGCCCCTTAGGGGTAAAATACTCAATGTGGAGAAGGCAGGATGGGACAAGATTCTAAAGAACAATCAGGTCAAAAATATATTTGCGGCTCTTAACATGGGCCCGAATGATCCGTACGATCCTGCTAAATTAAGGTACGGAAAGGTGATAATTATGACAGATGCAGATGTAGACGGGAGTCACATAAGGACCCTTCTCTTAACACTTTTCTATAGGTACCTGAGGGATCTAATCACTCACGGTCACATCTATATAGCTGCTGTTCCCTTGTTCCGTATTCAGAAGGGCTCCAATGTGATTTACGTTGACACTGAGAAGGAGAAAGATGAACTTGTAAAAAAGTTAAACAATCCCATTGTACAGAGGTTCAAGGGTTTGGGCGAGATGAATCCAGATCAGCTTTGGGAAACTGCAATGAACCCTGAGACGAGGAAACTCGTGAGGGTCAACATAGAGAATGCGGAAGAAGCTGATCGCCTTTTCACACTTTTAATGGGTGATGAAGTAGAGCCTAGGAAGGATTTCATAATGTCTCATGCTACTGAGGCGCAGAACATAGATGTGTGATCTTATATGATAGAAAACAGAGCGATAGAGAAGGAGATGCGTTATTCCTACCTGGATTACGCGATGAGCGTTATCCTCTCTAGGGCAATACCTGATGTTAGGGACGGACTTAAACCAGTCCAGAGGAGAATTTTGTACTCTATGTATGAAATGGGAATTACTTTCGACAAGCCTTACAGGAAATCAGCTAGGATCGTGGGTGAGGTTATGGGTAAATATCACCCACATGGGGATGCCGCGATCTACTCAGCACTTGTCAGGATGGCACAGGACTTCTCACTGAGGTATCCACTTATCCAGGGGCAGGGAAATTTCGGATGCTTCTCCGGTGATACCAGAATAAGACTTTCAGATTGTCGGGATATAAGTTTCAGGGACCTGGTGGAGGAGCATAAAAAAGGCATAAGGCATTACACTTATGCATACGACACCTCTACCGGTAGCATTGTCGAGGTAGAAGTTAAAAACCCCAGGGTCACAAAAAGGAACGCTCAGGTTGTCCTGGTAAAGATAGACAACGGGGAGACAGTAAAATGCACACCAGATCACAGATTTATGATGAGGGATGGCAGCTTCAAGGAGGCTTCTAATTTAAAGACGGGAGACTCGCTAATGCCATTGCCTGAGATATCCGTTACCGCTGCTGTTGAGAAGGCATACAATCATAAGGTCGTTTCAGTTGAACCATGCGACGAAAGGACAGATGTTTACGACATAACTATAGAGAGATATCATAATTTCACACTTTCGGCAGGGGTATTTGTCCACAACTCTGTCGATGACGATCCACCGGCAGCCATGAGGTACACCGAGGCAAAACTGAGCAGGATATCAAATGAAATGCTGCTAGACATAGAGTACGAAACAGTTGACTACACACCAACTTTTGACGGCACTCTAAAGGAACCGCTATTCCTCCCTTCAAAGTTACCCAGTATCCTTCTCAACGGGTCTTCTGGTATTGCAGTAGGGATGACGACCAATATGCCTCCACATAATTTAAGTGAGGTCGTTGACGGTCTTATCTATCTCATAAGGAACAGGGACGCAACTGTGGAGGAATTAATGCAGTTCATAAAAGGACCAGATTTTCCGACAGGTGGTCTGATATTGGGAAGGGGGGGTATATTGGAGGCCTACAGAACAGGGAGAGGGAAGATAGACCTTAGGGCAAGGGCTGAAATCAAGAAGAATGAAATAATATTCACGGAGATACCTTACGAAGTGAACAAGGCTGAGATGCTATCGAAGATGGCCGAACTATCAAAGGATGGCATCATCGAAGGGATATCAAGCATAAAGGACGAGAGTAACAAGGAAGGGATCAGGATAGTAATAAAGGTGAAGGGTGATTTCAATCCCGAGGTGACGCTAAACCAGATATATGAACATACTCAGGCCGAGGTTTCGTACGGGATCATAAACCTAGTCGTGGTCGGCAATGTTCCAAAAACGATGGGTCTGAAGGAGATAATGGAAGAGTATCTGAAACACAGGGAACTGGTGGTCAGAAGGAGAACGGAATTCTTTCTAAAGAAGGCGAATGAGAGGGCTCACATAATAGAAGGTCTCATAAAGGCCATAGATAATCTGGATTTGACGCTTTCTATAATAAGGAAATCAAGAGACGTCAGGGAGGCTAAGGAGTCACTGAAATCCAGGTTTAGCATAGACGACCAGCAGGCGGATGCAATCTTGGACATGAAGCTACAGAAGCTTACCGGAACTGAGATCTCAGATCTGAGGAGAGAAATGGACGATCTCACTAAGAGCATTGAAAGGTACAAAGATCTCTTGAGGGACGAAGGAAAAAGATGGGACCTAATAGTTGAAGAACTGGAAGAGATGAAGGAAAAATACGGTGACTCCAGGAGGACAGAGATAACAGACTCCTTTAAGGAAACTACAGAGGAGGAATTGATACCTCACGAACTCGATATGATCTTGCTTACCGAAGACAACAGGATCATAAGGCTGGAGACAGATACCTTTTCCTCCCAGAAGAGGGGTGGTAAAGGAGTCTTCGTTGGCTCTTCAGAAAGCAGCATAAGGCAGATAATAACGTGTGACTCGCACGACAGGGTTTTCATGTTCGCTGACGACGGAAAGGTGTACCAGATGAAGGCGTTCAATATCCCGAAGGGTGAGAGAAGATCGAGGGCTAAACTCATTTCCGCTATTTTCGACAATATAAAGGGGAAGATAGTTTTCCTCATGAGCGAACACGGCGCGGGGGAGAAGAAATATCTTTTGTTCGTGACGAAGAAGGGGAGAGTGAAGAAGACAGATATATCAGAGTTTACAAACATCAGGTCAAATGGAATTATAGCTCTGAAGCTCAAGGAAAATGACGTTCTGAAGGACGTATTCGTGACAAGCGGAAACGAGAAAATCGCGCTCCTATCAACAGACGGAAGACTTGTAATAGTGGACGAGAGGGAATTCAGGCCCATGGGAAGGGCAGCTTCCGGCGTGACCGGAATAAGGTTCAGAGAGGGTCAGGAAGTGGCTAGTGACACCACGGTCTCTACCGACGATCTCATCATCATAACTGAGAAAGGTCTAGGCAAAAGGGTTAAGGTTGAAGAATTCTCCCAGAGACACAGGGGTGCGAAGGGAATGAAAGCGTTGAGGGTGACTGAAAGGACAGGATTACCCATATTCATATCTTCGATAAATGAGGAGGGCGAGCTCCTTCTGGTAACCAGAAACGGCAAGAGCATCAGGACGCATATTTCGCAGATTCCTCAGAAGGGAAGATACGCGCAGGGCGTTAAACTCATTGAACTGGATGGAGGGGATGCCGTTGTTTCTGTCACTCTGATCTCTTGAATATCCCAACGCTCGTGGTTGAGGTGTCAAAGAATGTCACATTAATCTCCCTTAATCTCTCCAGTATCTTGTCCTTTTTATCCGGAAGGATTATGACCGCCCCTCCGCCACCCGCCCCGGTAAGTTTTGCACCGAATCCGTACTCCCTCCCTATCGAAACAATCTTTTCAATCGCCTCAGTTGATATTCCGAATACCTTCAGTTCAGAATGATTCTCGTTCATAAGTTCCCCTATCTTGCTGAGATCACTTCTCAATACAGCATCTGCCCCCTCCTCCGTTATGTTTCCTATTCTCTGCATTATGTCCTTTGCGAATTTTCCCCTTTCATAGAACTTTTTCACCTTTGCTACCTGCTCCCTCGTGGATCCTTTGCTGCCGGTATAAACTATTACAAGGTCAAGTTTCTTAGCCGGCAAACTAGAAAAGGCCCATCTCCTTTCTCCCCTTTCAATGTTCCAGAGGGGTAAGCCTTGCCTTCCATTCGTTAGGACATAGCCCCCGGCTACTATTGTTGTAGTATCTATGGGCGATCCTAGGCCCTGAACTTCGAACTCGATATTGAATGCTTCCCTTGCGAGATCCTTCTTCTGGAAGTCCCTGCTGTTAAGAAGAATTCCCAAAATGATCATGGAAGATGTGCCCATACCGGACCCAGACGGAACATCGGTCTCAACTTTCACATATACGTTTCTCAATCCGAGATGGTCCAAAGTTTTCTGTACGAATGGAGTGAACTGTGTACTCCCCCTACTAGGAATAAGTAATATCTTCGCAAATAGATCAACTGTGGATGATAAGGCGGGATAGCCGTAAACTACAGCATGCTCTCCGAAAAGGATAACTTTGTGCGGGCTGTATACAACCATCTGTTCATTTTAACAATACGGGTTGGGCTTCCCTGTCATCCTTCTCCGCTACAACAGCTGTTCCGTAGGCCAGAATCTCAGACATAACCTCCCCTATTTCAGATGAGTCGAACCTGACCTCTATAACCGCATTTGCACCCAGACCCTTTGCGTGCTGCTTAAGTCGCTCCAGCGCCTCGCTCCTGCTTTGGTCGAGCATTTTCGTATACTCCTTTATCTCCCCTCCAGCAAGGCTCCTCAGGCTTGCAGCGATGTTTCCCCCCAGACCTCTCGATCTGACGATTAGACCCCACGTGAAACCGATTATATTGGTAATTCTGTAACCTGGTATATAAGGGGTGCTGACAACAAGAATGTCTTGGGTAGATGGGTTGTAATTACCGTTATACATAATGCCACAAACAAGGGGAAGATAAAAAAGTTATGATGATTATAAATTAGGATAAAACAGATTATTTAATCTTCCTCGGATCCACCCGGCCTGCTACTTGGGGGTTTGGGGGCTCCTGTGCTGGAGGCCTTAGTAGCTATTACATCATCTATTCTGAGTATCATAACCGCCGCATCAGTTGCGCTGTCTATTGCCTGTCTTCCAACCCTGATCGGCTCGATTACACCTAACTCCATCATATCTGCAGGCTTCCCCTTTACAACGTCAACACCGGCATTCTTTTTTCCGTCAGCATGTTCTTTCTTAAGTGCTATAAGGACTCCGATGGAATCTAGACCTGCATTTTCTGCAAGGGTCCTTGGAATTATCTCCATAGCTTCGGCAAACTTCTCAATAGCGAGCTGTTCCCTCCCACCGACAGAAGCGCTGTATTCCCTTAGCTTCATTGCTATCTCCGTTGCAGAAGCGCCACCTCCGGGCAGTATCTTGCCGTCCTGGATAGCCGCAGCGACAACGTGTATTGAATCTACGATGCTCCTCTCAGTCTCATCCACAACGTGTTCTGTCCCTCCTCTTATTAGAATTGATACTGCCTTTGGGTTAGCACAGCCCGTAACGAATGTCAGGTGGTCTTCCCCTATCTTGATTTCCTCAACCCTATCTGCCTTGCCGAGATCCTTACTGGAAAGATCGTCCAGATTTGTTACTATCTCAGCACCCGTTGCCTTAGCCAATTTTTCTATATCGCTCTTCTTCACTCTCCTAGCTGCGTAGATACCTTCCTTTGCGAGGAAGGCCATTGCGTTGTCGTCTATTCCCTTCTGGGTGAGCACAGCATTTGCGCCTGTCGTTTTTATCTTGGAGACCATTTCTCTGAGGATCTCCTCTTCCTGCTTCTTGAATTTCGTGATAGATTCAGGGTCCTCGATCCTGATTGAGGTATCGAACTCGGGTTTCTTGATCTCAAGCGCAGCGTTAAGTAAAGCTATCTTTGCCTTGTTCACCAGGACAGGCATTCCGGGATGCACCCTTTCCTTGTCTACTATTATACCGTGGATCAGTTCTGTGTCATCCACAGACCCTCCCTGCTTCTTCACAAGCTGAATATCGTCAAAATCCACGAATACCTTCCCATCCCTGTCCTGGGCCACCTGAAGTACGGATTTTACGGCTATTTCTGCAAGTTTTGCCCTTGAGGTAGAAGCCCCCTTGGATCCAAGGGCAGTACTAGCGATCTTTATCAACGTCTTTTCATCCTTTCCAACGGGCGTTGAAATCTCATTGAGTATTTCTTTAGCTTTTTCGGCTGCCATCCTGTATCCTGAAGCTATGACTGTAGGATGAACGTTCTGGGTCAAAAGATCCTCGGCCTTCCTCAGGAGTTCCCCTGCTATAACGGCAGCAGTAGTAGTTCCGTCTCCGACTTCCTGATCCTGGGTTTTTGATACCTCAACCATCATTTTTGCAGCAGGATGATCTATATCCATCTCCTTTAAGATAGTCACCCCATCGTTTGTTATGACTATATCACCCAGAGAATCAACAAGCATCTTGTCCATACCTCTAGGACCGAGGGTTGTCTTTACAGCATCAGCAATTGCCTTTGCTGCATTAATGTTATTTTGCATAGCATTCTTCCCAGACTCCCGCTTCGATCCCTCTTTTAAAATGAATATTGGCTGTCCTGGCATCATTAGTGAGACACCTCTTTTCCGTATTTTATTCTTCTATATAAATGTATGTAAAACGATCCATGAAGCCTTTGAAGTATGGCCTACATAGCAAAGCGGATAGGCGGAAAATCGACAGCACTGAGTGCATAAACGCTCCTTTCCAAAAATTTTATTCTATGGTTGCGCTGGTGAATATACGAAACTTTAATTATTGGGAGCAGGGAAGGCCGCATTATTCAAACTTTCTGTCAGAGAAATTGAAATATATTGAATGAACATAGGGAGATGCGCCACCGTAGCTCAGTCGGTAGAGCAGCTGATTCGTAATCAGCAGGTCGGGGGTTCGATTCCCTCCGGTGGCTTCATGAAATATATTGTGAAATACTGTAAAAAAATTATTAAAAAAATTATGAAAAATTTACTGCTTCCTGAAGGGTATTGCTATTGCGGAGCCTACCAATACGATGATCAAGTTAGCCGAAAGGGCGAGGAAACCGATAAATATTGAACCAAAAGATGGACTGATTGGTAGTAATGTGGTAGTCCAAGTCTTGAAGTGATTTGCAACTTCCATCCAGTATATCCCCAATCCAAGCCCCACTAGTAGACCTGCCATGAGAGAGTATTTGTTCAGTTTGTTCGTGACAAGGCCTAGGAAAAGGGAGGGGAGTGTCTGAAGTATTATAATACCCCCGAGGAGCTGGAGCTGTACAGAATAAGAAAGAGGGAACAGAAAGACGAACCCCACTGCTATGAACAAGAATACTATCATTGATATCTTTGCTGCTAGGGTCTCCCTGAACTGAGACATTTTCGGGTATATCTCCTTCAATATGTTTCTTGTAAAGAGGTTTGATTGAGACATCGCCATTATTGAAGCAGGAACTAGCCCGCCTATGAATATCCCCAGAAATGCGAAGCCTGTCAATGGTGCAGGGAGTGTATAGAATATGAGTGCAGGTACAACGTATGTACCCCTCGAACTTGCAGGAAAGTTATCCTTGAGGAAAGTTAATGCTGCGTGATTTCCGTAAACCAGGATACCGAAGAGCGCTAAAAGTGCTAGACCTACGCCGTAGAGGGGAAGCAAGGACTGGCTTAGTCTGAGAGATTTAGGGGACTTTGCGCTCAAGGAACCCGTAACTGCGTGAGGGTAAAGGTAGAGGGCCAAAGCGCTCATCAGGAAGAGGCTCCAGTAGGCGTTTACCTGCAGGGGAAGGATATGGTAATATTTCACCGGTAGAGATGCGAATGACTTAGTGAATCCAATTGTTACAACAGCAACGATTATGACAATGATAACACTGGAAAGGATTATTGCATCCTTGAATATAGCAGTAAGAGTAGCTCCCCTCAGGCCACTGAAATATGTGAACACGGCTAGTATTATGAACGAAATTATGAGGGAGATATCAACTACAAGCTTTATGCTCGCTATTCCAGACAGCATAACTGTCAAAACCGACAGCATACCTACAATTTGAAGCCCGATGTAAGGTAGCTCTGCAACTATGCCTACCAGAGCAATTAATATAGCAAGGTTCCTGCTGTTGAAGTTAAATTTTACAAAATCTGATGCCGTTACGAAGCCTTTCTCTTTGGATTTCTTCCACAGCTTTGGCATCGCCCACATTGCTATACCGAACGTTACGGCCACGTACGGAACTGCGTAGTAATATATTGCGCCTATGCTGAATACGGATGACGGTATCGCGATAAATGTGTAAGCAGTATAAAGATCGGCCCCTACCAGGAACCAGACTATCCAGGCGCTGAATCGTCTTCCGCCTAGGGCCCACTCATCCAACTTGGTCAGATCACCTTTTTTCCATCTCCTGCCGTAAAATCCGAGGAAGATGAAAACTACTAAAAGCAATACCCAGACTATTATTCCAGAAATTGGCAGCATCTATTCCCCCCCGTATTTATTGTACAGGTAGGCTGCAGTTCCAAAAACTGCAGCAGCAATAAACAGCCAAAGGAGCTGATACCAGTAAAAAAATGAGAGCCCGCCAATCTCCGGGGCCGTCCTCACATATGTTGGAACAGCGGCCAGTGCAACAAAAGGTATAAGGGTTAAAATCACGACTGTGGCGATGAGAGATCTTTTGGATCTCCCTGATGCAGTTTCAGTCATGCTTGAATGAATGAAGTGATTTGTATATATATTTTTCCCGGATTAAATTTTTTAATGGTTGCCACCAAAGCAACCAATAAATCCAAAGAAAAACTTAAGAA
>JAVYSX010000016.1:0-22063 GCA_038728965.1 Thermoplasmatales archaeon
TTTTAACGCTACGTCATGAGTAGTTCATCAAATTGAGATGGTTATTCGGACTCCTCGTCATGATTGCGATATATTATAATATCTATATCGCGTAGCGTGGAGCTAAGAATGAACAGAGGTTCAGCTCGGAACTAATACTTCCTGTACTGAGAGCTATATAAATCCCTGATTAGGTTCGCTTTTGATTGGAAGGGGTAATAAGAATAGGCCAATGTTGCTGGACAGGTATCGTAGGTTTCTACAGCCCAGGTGTTTTGGTCTCCTAGTGAAACATCGATTCGTGCGACACTTTTTGATTAAACCCTCGATAAGCATGAAAGACACGCTGATCTGATGCGCAATAGGAAAAATTTTAGCAGCGCCAATCCAAATTTCACATATCCTTGGGAAATATAATGTTCTGTTTGGAGCGCGGGGAGGGGGATTCGAACCCCCGATCCCATAGGGAAACGGCTTAGCAGGCCGTCGCCTTACCGCTCGGCTATCCCCGCTAAATTTTGCTGTACTTGTCAGATAGCTCGGTAGCTAGCTGCTCGAGGATGTCCTCAAGGTCATCACCCTCTAACACTAGCTCATCACCGTTTGGATATGATATTAATACTCTAAATGTTTCTCCATCATGGTAAACATCAACTTCCCCCAATTTCTGCATAGCGATCAAGGGTGATATTTGTCCTATATTAACTTTTTCCGTTGTGCTAGCGCGTTGGCATACTTTGATTTCTGTAATGCTGGTAGAATACCATAGCACGGCCTAAATGAGGTGGTTAAAGAACTAGATTACATCTACTTTACTGTTCCCTTTCATCATATAAACTCATGGCACGGATTTTTTCCTAGAAGCCTAATGTAAGTTTAAAAAGTTGGTTGAGATTCGTGGTAGCTACAACGGAAGTTCGTAAAATTTCTTAACAGCACTAATATCATGTTTGAAGCTACAAGTTGTTTAAGCAATTTAGAGAAGCATTAATTGGTATGATGAGTTGTTTCGTGTTGCAATCAAATATCAATTCCTAATTTCTAACAAAAGGGAGAATAATTTCAGCTATGAAGAGCATTTACCTTCTAATAATAGCTAAGAAGATTAACAATGGGTATGCTAACGAGCTAGAGTTGTAGCTAAACGGTACATCATTAAATTTTTCTAGAATCATTCCCTAATACATACAATGACGGCAACTCCTGGGACAAGGGTAATTCCGTACCGTGGATTCTCAACTTATTCTAAAGTACCGATAGAGGGAGCTAGTATGGATAACCTCCTCTCAAAGGTAGAGGAGGAAAGAAAGGATGGTTTAGTGAAGATCACGATAGGAGAGAGGGAGGTTGCTTCCTTGAGAATAGATAATAGGCGTATCTACATTAACGAAATAGCGGACTGCACGCTGCCCGAGGTCGAGAGCCTCAGGAAGTATCCTGTATACTACATTACGGCCCTAAAGTCATTGATGGAGAAATACATAGACACGGTTTCGGGTGATGCGATTGAGGATCTAAATTTCCTTGATTCCGTGAAAAAAAATCCCGAGATAAGGAAGGCAGACGGCCAGAAATTTATTCTTCTCCTCTGGGACAGGTACTGGGATGTAAGATCGAGGTTCAACGGAGACTCATCTGATGGAATGTATATAATAGGGGAAAGAGACGTATGGGATGAGAAAGACAGGAATACGTTTAACCTCTAGCCTTGCTTCTAATCATTTTAAGAACTTCAGATGCGTGATCGACCCTTATTGTTTTATCCCTAACCATTATTTCTGCTACCTCGTCTATCTCGTCCCCTCTTGCGCCGGCAGATATTGCTACGTTTCTCGCATGAAGTTCCATATGACCTTTCTGTATTCCTTCAGATGCTAGGGCCCTAATTGCTGCGAAATTCTGGGCTAGTCCAACGGCTCCAAGGACGTCTGCGAATTCCCGGGCGGACCCGACGCCCAGGATCTTCCTCATTAACTTTGCCTTGGGGTGGGTCGCCGTTGCTCCCCCGACTATGCCGACTGCAATCGGCATTTCGAGGTACCCTTCGAGGTCCCCGTTTTCATTAATTTCCCACTTTGACAGGGAAGCATAACGATTCAAGGCGGCGTAGGCGTGCGCCCCCGCCTCAACAGCTCTCCAGTCATTAGAAGTTGCGACAAGAACTGCGTCAATCCCGTTCATTATTCCCTTGTTGTGCGTTGTAGCTCGGTACGGATCAATCTTGGCAAACCTGTACGCCTCGATAATTCCTTCTACTGCTTCTTCCCCCCCTATCGTTTTGCTGTCGAATACCGCAAACGATCTCGTAACTCTGTAGGTTGCAAGATTGCTCAATATCCTCAGCCTTACTTTACCGCCCGAAATCTCGGATATCGCAGACGCGAGATACTCCGCCATGGTGTTAACTGCATTTGCACCCATTGCATCCCTCACATCAACTAGGAGATGGACAACAACCATCGGGTCCTCCTCATCTATCACTCGAACTTCAATATCCCTTACCCCTCCCCCCAGTTTTACCAGCACTGGATCCTTGGAATTTGCCATCTGGATCAGTTCATTTTTCCTCTCAAGAATTCTAAACTTCGCTCCAAAAGGATCTTTAACACCGCTGAGCTCGATCTGCCCGATCATTATCGGATCGGACGAGATCGATTTGAACCCTCCCTTAGCCCTTGCCATTTTGGCTGCATTTGATGCGGCAGCCACAACGCTGGGCTCCTCAATTGCCATCGGAATCAGGTAATCTTTACCGTTTATCAGGAAGTTTGTCGCGATTCCTATGGGCACCTCCATGACTGAAACAACATTTTCTATCATCCTGTCCGCAATGCCTTCATCGAGGCCACCCATACTCGCCAGAAGGCTGACTTCCTCATCGCTTAAATTGAATATCTCCCTGAGCTTTTCCCTTCTTTTCTGGATCGGGAGCTTGTAGAAACCTGATATTTTCGATTCGAACATGCAGCTTTATTTTTAAGCTGCATAAAGATTTATCCTCATCTCATGTAGGGGAGATGATGGAAGAGATACCCCTCATCGTCCACAGGAATGAGGATGACCCCAGGAAATGCACGGCAAGGAAACTCAAGCGCTTTGGACTTGCGATTTTCATTAAAAGCATTCCCAGGAATAGCATAGTCCTTTATCCAAGTTCACCCGTAAGGATCTCCAGGGAGGATGCGGAATTTGACCACCTGGTGGCAATTGATGTTTCATGGGAGAATATTGAGAAACACAGATTTTTAGGTGAGAATATCAGATCGCTTCCTTATTTACTCGCCGCTAACCCCGTTAATTACGGTAAACCCTACAAGCTCTCAACAGCCGAAGCCATATCTGCCTCCTTCTACATAATCGGCAAAAAGGAAGCCGCGATTAAAATACTTAAGAAATTTTCCTGGGGGGTGCAGTTCATAAACCTGAACAGGAACCCGCTGGAGGATTATTCAAAAGCACGAAACAGCAACGAGATCTACGAATTGGAGAGGATGTACATTTAGATCCATTCCCCATTTTCTAATCGAGTCTTTCCCCTCGTATATTCCCCCACTATTTTCATGATGCTGTCGCGCCATCTCTCATCTATAATACCCGGATCACACCAATTGGGGTCCTCGTGAATCTTTTCAACGTGCTCCTTGAGGGTGCCAGACTTTCCTTTTGAGATTATGTATAAGGCATGCTGCCTCTCATCTTCATCCAACCTGAACAGCTTACTCTCGTAATCCTTTCTGAAATCCTCAATGTCTTCCCTCCTATAGTTCAGCAGCTCCGGATCTATCGAATTGGCTAACAAAAAGAGAAGGATGCCGTTGCATTTCGAACACTTCCCACATGGCACTATATTCCCGGCCTCGAAATGGCAACTGTGGCAGGATCTTTGCAGGTGTGCAAGATGCGGGTATCTTCTAAACAGAATTCTCTCCTCGACAAGGCCTGTGATTCCCCTTAGTATTGAGTAGAATCTGACTCCGTATCCAATTTTTTTAAAGTAATCAGTCATTTCTATATCGAATTCCTGAGTCTGATCATAGATCCCATTGAAATGGGATATCCCTGACTCCGGATGAAAACTTCTAGGGTCGTCAAATTCATCACCCTTCAGAACAGCAGAAATACCGTAATTATTGATGTAAGGAAGTGAGAGAAATATGTAAACAGGGAATATGAACAGCTGGATCGGATAAGTATCCGACCACATTTTCAGTGCCCTCTCGTTTAGGGCCGATACCTTAGAGTTTAACTTCCTGTAGAATCTGTCGATCGTTACCCACACTCTGAGGGTATTCGCGTCGTTGACCCTGAAATAATTGTATGCCGTCACAGCGGTTCTCCAGTGACCACCGGACTCATTTACGAATATTGGAAACACATTGGCCCCAACCTCGTGCATGAGACCGTATGTCAGGAGACTGTCCTTACCCCCACTCGACATTACCGCTACAGAACCGTTCCTCTTTACCTCTACCCTCTCGTTCTCCTCAACGCCTATTTTTATAGACGGAGAATAGCTCGCTTCCTCTATATTCGGACTCTCCGGAATTGCATCACTGTTGAAAAACTCTTTGCGGAACAGAAGTTTGTTAACGTAAATTTCCCTGCTATTTACCACCATCATCCTTTTTATGAAATCCAGATCTGCTTCTGTCAGGTTGAAATCTGCTTCTATCTGACCAGTGAAGAGGGAGTAGTTCACAAGTGGAGCTATAGCCATGACCCTCATATCCTGCTGGTTAGGTTTCAGCGGAAGGTCATACTTTGCTTCGAGCTCGACCTCTTCACCATCAACGTAATAGGTAGCGGTGAATTTCCGATCAGAAAATGACGGCTCGCTTATGCTAACTCTGTCAATCGATAATAATCTGCTTCTTGATTGCAATATTTGCCACCAGTTCCCCTAATTTTTCGATTTCAAGCAGAGGAAGAAATGTTGGAATACGGTACCTCATCTCGTACTCCTGAGAGTATCTCAGCGAATCCTCTGCAGTCAGATTTTCCGTATTCAGCGTTATAGCTATGACCTTCCTTTCCGAGAGGAGCTCAAGTATCTTAATAACCCTTCCGACATCAGGCATAGGATAGTCAAAACCATCCATCTTTTTTCTGCCGGGTGCATCCTGCAGTATTATGGCATCAGGTCTTCCTGCTGCGATGATTTCAAAACCTCCAGGATACGCTGGATGTACAACTGATCCCTGTCCCTCTATCAATATGAAATCAGGTCTTGATTCTCTCCACGCAGAAACTACCTCGTTCTCGATCGCACCCGAAACAAAGTCGTTTATGGTGGCATCTATGACCGTCGTGTGCTTTATTCCCTGCATCCACGAAGTCTGGCCAGTACCTATCATCTCTGCAGTGAATCCCCTCCGCTGGAGTTCTTTCATGAGAAGTATTGTAGTTGTTCTTTTACCTATAGCACTGTCAGTTCCCAGCACTGCAATCTTGAAAGATTTAACATTTTCTATCTCGCCGGTGAATGGGATTTTCCTATCTCTGAACATCTTTCTTACATCTATGATTTCCACACCATTCGCCCTAGCAATGGAGCTGAGTTCAGGATCGTCAGATATGAAGTCATGGAGGCCATTTACTATATTGAGACCGTGAATTATTCCTTCCTTAATTATCCCCCTGTATTCTGCGGGCAGGACTCCTCCATCAGTGGCAGCCCCGACAATCAGATATTTTGGATCGAAAATGAGTGCCTCTTCTAGGCTGCCTACTATGGGTATTCCCTTTGGCTTCCCTTCCAGGTACTCTCCGGCATCCATGCCTTTCAACTGTGAATCTATGACTGCAACAATTTCGTATTTCCCAGAATATCTCACGAGACCATGAGCAGTTTTGCCATAAGTGGAGGAGAATACCTTTTCGGCTAGAATAACCGCCCTATTATCCATTTTTCAGCACCCCCTAGATCCGGTCTGAAAATACAGAAGCTGATCCGACGATTTTGCCTCCAAGAGAATTGCGCTGCTGATACTCAGATATTGTGCCTCAAAAACAATATTACGGTGCTTTCCACCGGGGTCCGAATCTTCATTCCCTTCATCAGTCAATTTTACCTGTTCCTCCTTTAGAGGTCAGAGAATAGAAGAGATCCGTTCTATATAAAGATTGTGTATTTGTTAAATCGCAAGCTTGACAATGCAGCTCAGGAAAAAACTAAGAATAGAAATAACATAAAGCGCACATGTTTGAGATCAGAGTGAGGCTAAGAAATCCCACGGTAAGTGGCGACATAGATAGGTTGCTCTTCGAGTTCCTTATCGATATAGGTTACCTGGAGGAGAGGGGAGAGCTTAGCCTCGACAGTATAAAAAAAAGCGTACCGTTCAGACTGTTCAAGGAAGTGTTCCTAACTCGGGCAGACAGGACGTGGCCCGTTAACGAGATAATGACATACCTCAACACCTCAAAGCCAACATTGTATAGGCACCTGAACAGATTGAAGGCCCTCGATATAATTCAAGAGGTTCAAATAGGAAAGGAGAAGGGTTACGTTATGAGGTACAATTCTTTTTCGCGTGCCTGGAATTTTGTTGAGGCCAATGTTAAAATGGCCATGGATAATTACAGGAAACGAGTTGAGGGAATCCAGGCTATGGTAGGTGAATGAAATGATTACGCATCTTACGAAAGGTTCGAGATACAGGATTGTGTCCGCTAGTTCGACAGATCAGGATACCGTTTCTGAAGGGATCCTGAACGGTTTTCTATCGATGGGTGAAGAACCCGCGCTTCTCATAGATGTAGGGAAGGACGGAAAGGAAAAACTTAGAGTGATACCGGTAAACGCGATACTTTACATAGATATAATAAGCCAAAGTGAGGAAAAGGAGTCAGAGGGAAAAGGGGACACGAATTATATTAGCTGAAAGCTTTTGATTATTTTATATACAGGACCCCTAGATGTCAGGGTTGATTGATAGAGGTGAAATGAATTTATATACTCCTGAGCAAAAACGACTGATTCAAACCTTGAAGCCAGAGATGTCAGATCCTTCGGCTCCCTCAACCTGAGAACCGTGACATGCGGATGAAACGGGTGATCGAGTGGTATCATGCTCGTCCTTGCATCAATTTCCGAGGCCAGAGAGGAAATATTATCCAATGGCGTTGCATTCAAGAACAAAATTCGCCCCCTTTTCAAGTTAGGAAAAGCGTCTAATCCCTTTAGGATCAACTTGAATTTTGGGAATTTTATCTCTGATAAGCCCTTCTCTATGGCTGCGGTACTCTCGATCTCCCCGAGGAATTTAAGCGTAAGGTGAATATTCTCTCCCTCTACAACCTTCCCCATATTCTTTAAATCCCTCAGGAAACCGGAGATCGCTTCATTAATTCCTATGTCCACGGCCACGAAACATCTCATTATGCCATTAATGAAGATATGCGCAAAATATTTTGCCCTCTGTTAATTTCTCAGATTATGATCGTGAAAGACGGTCTCTACTATACGAAAACGCATGAGTGGCTAAAAGCAGACGGGGACATCGCGACAGTCGGGATCACCGACTTCGCCCAGAATCAGATGTCGGACATTGTGTACGTCGATCTTCCAAAGATTGGGGCAATGATAAAGGCCGGCGATGTACTCGGAACAGTTGAGAGTGTAAAGTCTGCGGAAGATTTTTACTCGCCAGTATCTGGAAGGGTCATTGAGGTGAACAAGATACTTGAAAAAAATCCCGAAGAGATAAACAAAAATGCTTACGAAGCCTGGATCGTTAAGCTAAAGATGAGCAATATCTCAGAGTTAAATAATCTGATGAAGAAAGAAGCGTACGAGAAAATAATTAAATAGAACATGTCCTGGATACAGCGGAGGAGGGCTGAAAATTATTATAGAAGGGCAAAGAGGGAGGGCTACAGAAGCAGGGCTGTTTATAAGCTTAAGCAGATCGATGAAAAATTCCATATTATAAATGACAGGATGGCAATTCTTGATCTAGGTGCCTCCCCGGGGGGGTGGAGTCAGTATCTTTCGGAGGTTAACCCAAATGGGATCAATGTTGCAGTTGACAAACAGGGAATGGCAAGGATAGATAGGGTTTCATTCATACTTGGAGACATTACCGACGAGAAAACTCGCGAGAAGATTTACGAGAAAAGCCCGAATGGTTATGACCTGGTGATATCCGATCTGCTTATGCACACCACGGGTGACAGGTCAGTTGATCAGGCTAGGGCTTACTTCCTGGCTAAAGAGGTGCTGGAAATATGCAGAAATGCCCTTGTAAATGGTGGCAGTGTTCTTATCAAAACATTCCAGGGCGACTTAACAGACCAGCTTACCGGGGAATTCAAAAAGTATTTTTCAAGTGTAAGGATAACAAAACCACCTTCTTCTACCCCTCACTCTCCTGAAATTTATATCCTTGCAGAGAATTTTTCAAGGCGGAAACTACTTCCTGAAACCTCTCGACCTCAAGAATAACTAGGGTATTTTTCCTCTTTTTATTAATGATCTCCTGGGAGATAAATTTAACCCTCTCTTTTTCTACGTTTTTGTAGCCTCCCCTATTTATGTACCTGTCCCAGTCAAGGCTAAATGATATCGGATCTTCCATATTCCATTTCCTTTTCATGAGTCTTCTCTTCCTGAAACTTAATGAGATGAGATCGTTAAGCTGAACATTGTTCACAAAAACGTCTTCGTAGCTTCCGGTCGGTATGTCGATTCCGGATATTTCCACACCGTCCCTGTCTGCTAGGCGCACAGCGGTAACATATGCTTCCGGTGGAATTGATGTCTCTCCGAACTTTTTCATATAATACTCGTAAATAATTTCTATGTCATCCATCTCAACATCAACAGGCTCTCGAATGTGATGCCTTATTCCCTCCACCTCGCCCTCTGTTATTGGAAGTAGGAGAAGGTCAAACTTATTCTCTGAGTATACCTCGCTTACAACCCTCCCTGACTCCTTTAACCCTTTGACAATTCCAACAAGAAAGATCCTGTCTTCTCCGACGAATTCTGCCCTCAACCAATCCTTCTCTCCTTGACCATCTCCACAAATTCGTTCTTATCTTTTACCGTGGATAGCTCAGAGTAAGAGATCACGGGTATATCGTGATCTTCCGGAGTCTCTTCTCCCTTCTTTACTATCATAATTCCCGCCTTATTGCTGATCTCGTAAAGCTCCCTGAGATATTTCAGTTTCTTCTTTATTTTTGATGCTTCCTCCTCAATTCCCCCGAAGTATGAAAAATCCTTATCTTCTGCAAGGAAATTCACTATAGATTTCCTCAGCGGGAAAATAGAGAAGCCCTTATTTTCCATTTCAGTCTTAACCAGCCTTTCGAACTCCCTCATTTTTCTGAAATTGACTATAAGGTTATCGGGTTCTACGTTCCACAGGAACGAGACATAATCTAGAATCTCTTCTCCTAGCAGTTCCTCCATCTTTAATGCTATCTCTATCGATGCTGACATTCCTGATTCGTACATCAGCACGGTTCTTCTTGTGATCCCTATAGCGCTGGCAATATCCCCCAGAGAGAGCATCCTTTCTGCTCTTATTCTTTTTAGTTTTTCAGAATCTATCTCAACGTAGAATCCGCCAGGACCTGCCCTAACGGTAGGTTCTATACCTTCGGTTAGATAAGAGATTAGCGTTTGCCTCGATATTATCGGGAGCGAATACCTGGTGTATACAACGCCATCCTCTATCTTCTCTTCCCTATTTACAAGACCTATTACAAGCGGGTGTGCACCTAAGAACTTGCATACTGCGATAATCGATTTGGAGAGTTCTTCCGTTATCTGCCCCACGTTGTTCATTACCTTGACAACCATTGTTTCATTATCTTTTTTCAGGATGAGGTCAAATGAATACGACATGTCTTCGTCCGCACAGACCACACTGTACCCACCTTTGATCGCGTAACGCTTGATCGCCTGGACCATTTCATTTTTATTATCCATCCATTACCTTCAGACAATAAAATAAACTAAATATTTAAATACTACCTATTGCGGAGGTCATTTATGTCTATGAGACTAAGCAACTCTATTCCTTCGTATTCTAGGGCCTCTTTTGCCCCCTCCTTTCTGTCAACAACTACCACAACCCTGTCTGTCCTGACATGAAGATCTGCGAGTTTCTTCACTGCTTTCAATATCGTACTCCCCGTTGTGGTCACATCTTCCACGAACGTAACGGTCTCCCCCATTTCCACCCTACCCTCCATCCATTTCTCAAGGCCGTAATCCTTTCTATCCTTCCTCACTATTATCAGATCTTTGCCCGTTTCAAGGGAAACCGCCACTCCAAGCGGAACAGCGCCAAGCTCAACAGCCGCCACCTTATCACCTGATATGTACCCTGAGGCCATCTTCGAAACCTCTCGAAGAAATTTTGGTTTCAGAAGTGCGGATTTCACATCAACATAATAGTCCGACTGCCTCCCAGATGATAGTGTAAATTTACCGAATACGATGTTACCATTCTTAATCAGAAAGTCCTCGATATCAGTGTTCCCCATTCAGACACCTTACGCCATATATCCGGAGCCCTAGGTAAATTTTACTGTCCACCATGGGAAAATATTATTATCAGCACACCATAAACCATTCAGCCGCTGTAGCTTAGTTGGTAGAGCACCCGGCTGTTAACCGGGAGGTCACCGGTTCGAGCCCGGTCAGCGGCGTAAAATTCTCAACAAACTTTCGTGACGCAACCGGTCTTTTCGGAACCGCATTAAATTCAGGAATAAACATGAAGTGGGGTTGTTTACGGCTTTACCAACGCCGCGAGTCGATTCCCCTGGGACGCCCAGCTTTTTCGCTGATAGGAGTGTGCTACAAAGCTCCAAATCCGTCACGAAAATGAATTCCTGTTCTTAAATTCTCAGCCTTTTGCGATGATGGAACACAGACAAATCTGAAAAACTTCAGAGGAAGGGGAGGCGCAAAATGCAACGCAGGTTGCCCGTCGCGAATCTTTACAGCCCCTTAAAAAGATCAGCAGGTGTATTAACGATCATTCAAATTCAGAAATCCACCGTTAATAATATTTTTCCTTTTATGCTTCGAAAAATCAGGCCCGTTCAGCGGAAGAAGAATTGAATGATCGATTCTTGCCAAATTGCATTCATGTTCTTCCGACCATATATCTATTGCGTTAACCCGACGGGGGAGATGATGAAAACGCGTTAAACTCTTTTTGCTCAGTTACTAGGGGCTACGGAGAGAAGATATTTAGAATGAAATGTAATTTCGCGAATTTGATTCCTATTTAAGGCTAACACTCGTCAAAGCCTTTCAAAAAAAGTGGGGCCGACCGGGTTTGAACCGATGACCACCTGGTTATGAGCCAGGCGCTCTGCCAGGCTAAGCTACGGCCCCCAGAGTCGATATGCTCTCCTGAATTAAAGATTTACTGTACACTCAAGATGATGCTTTTCCGGTCTTCCTGTAAGCTTCAAGGACGTAGTCAATGAAGTTCTCATCCGGGTAAGCTCCGACAAACTGGACGTCCCCATTTATAACTATATGAGGAACCGAAGAAACCCCCCATTCATCTGCCCAGGCGGGGAATTCTGTTGCCTCGATCATCTCGCCTGTTATGTTGCTGTTAGCTATAGCGAACTTATGTGCAGTTCCTACGGCCCTAGGGCAATATGGACACGTTGGAGTTACAAATATCTGGATCTTAACTGGCCTGTCAACTTCATCAAGCTTCTCCTTGACGGTGGGGTCCAGTTCCGGATCGTTCCTTGATACCCTCCTTATATCCTCCACCAAAGAGGAAAACTCATAACCCATCGGGATTCCTATGTATTTTATCCTAGGATTCTCGTCATCCTTCCTGGTAACGACTGTCGTGGGTGCTTTGTCTATACCCCATTTTTCTGCCATCTCTGAATCTAGGTCCAAATGTTCCATTTCTATCAGATCTGAAGTCTCCTCCAGTTCCTTTGCTATTTGCACGGTTTGCTCGCAGTATTGACAGTTATCCTCGGAAGTAAAAATATACAGCTTCACTGGACTTTTTAGGTTCTTCTTGAATTCATCTTCCAAGTATTTTTTGTCTTTATCCTTTAGCAAGGGCATTTTCCGTTCACCTTGTTAGGTTATTATAGTAAAGTTAATAATCTTTATGTACAACACCAACGAACCATCAGGTGAGAAAATTATTTTACAGCACGCAGTATAGCGGCAGATGAAAAATCTCATTGTCTTTGACGTAGATGGCACAATCGTAGATTCCGTTAAATCTATAATGAGATGTTTGACGCAAGCATCTTGGAAATTCGGTTACAGGATTGAAGATATAACTGAGTTCGTAGGGGTTCTAAAGCTGTCCCAGGCGCTAGTAAAGAGGGGTGTTAGGAAAGAGGATGTTGAGGGCATATTGGATGAGTATAGGAGGTGTTATATGGACACCTTCACAGTAGACACAAAGCCTGTAAACGGGGCCAGGGATACGATGCTTAAACTTCAGGTAGCCAATGACCTAGGAATACTTACACTGAAAGACATTAAACTCACGGAGGAGCTGATAAAAACGTTTTTCTCTGGTGTGAATTTCAAATACACAGTTTGTGGTGATAGACCAATTCAGGACAAGACTGATGGCTTAAGGCTGATTTCTGAAGAGTCTGGAATGGAAAAGAATAGGATATACTACGTTGGAGATCGCGCCGAGGATGTAAGAAGCGCAATTGAAGCCGGGGTAAATGCGGTCTGGGCTTCATACGGACTTGGAAAGAAATGTGACCTAGCCGCAGACTGGAAATTTTTAGAAATAAAAGAGATTAAAGATCTGCTTAGTATATTCAGGCAATAAATCTATAACCCTGCTTCTCCACTATTTTCCTGATGTCTGAGATAAGTGTTCCATCACTCTCCGAGCTCGCGCTTATCTCAACCGTTTTCTCAGGCATAGAGATTAGCATATAACCAACGGTTTTGTCTTCCTCTGTTATTGCCTCTTTCCTGGCGAACTTCGTTATCAGGTCTTCGACAGTCCACCTGTCTGACGGATCAACATTTATGAATTCCTCAACTGCGGCCCTCATATTTTCCTCAATAACGCAGATGTTGGACCTATCAGATTGAGTAAAACTTATCATTAGCAGAAAGCATTTCATATTTACTTCTTCCTCAGCTTGTGGATCACGTTCAGATCGTAGGAACTACTCACTATCTCAAAGCCGTTGGCTTCGAGGATTGAATTGAATGTTTCATCCTGTATAACCCACTTCTCCTTAGGAACTATAATTGTTAGAGTCTGCCCTGGCTTCAGCTCCCTAGCAGCTAGTCTAATGGCACCCTTGATATATATGTAGGGTTCTCCGCAGTTTAGAGTCCTAAGATCCTCAACCCTGTCGGAATCCTCGAGTTTCTCCATGCTGAAGTGTAGGAAATCTAAAACTTATACGTTATGTTTCAAATCTAGCCAATATTTCCCCAATTTTCTTGGCAAAATTTTTCCTCGCTTCCTGATCAAGATCGACAAGAGGAAATGGGCTGGATGTCGAATTGTGATATACCATCTCCACAAAAGCGGCCAGAGGCGCCTGGGGAAAGTCGTACGAATTCGTGAGCCTTTTGACCTCTGTAAGCGCTGCCTGGAGTTTCTTGGCCAGTTCGAAATTTGATGATTGGAACGCATTGAATACTCTCACGGAAAGATCCGAGAAATTTGATGTACCGCATATGCCACCGGCTGCGCCTATTGCAAGTGACGGTAGGAGGACATCGTCCTGCCCCTGAAAGACCTTGAAATCCTTGTCCATATTGAACAGAAAGGCTGAAAGGTTTGAAAGGTTACCGCTGCTGTCCTTAATGCCTACCAGATGACTGAACTGGCCCCTGAGCTTCATTAATGTTTTATGATCAATGTTGTTGCCCGTGTTTTGTGGAATATTGTATATAAGGACTGGAATGTCAATCTTAGAAAGCAACCTTTCATAATAGTTGAAAATTGCATCCTGGGAAAACCTGAGATAGTAAGGTGTCACTATTGAAACAGCATCTACGCCTAGTTCCTTTGCATAAAGTCCCATTGTAAGGGTCTCATCAAATGAATTCCGGCCAACTCCGGCGAGGAAATACATATTCTGCTTCTTCTTGTCCATGAAGTATTCCAAGATCTTTACCTGTTGCTCAACAGAGATAATTGGGAAAGCACCAGTAGAACCCATCGGATATATGCCATTAACCCCCGTCTTGCCTAAAAATTCCACCAGGGAGTCTACTGCATCGTAATCGAGCGTATCACCCCTCATGGGGGTTATTGCTGGCGTAATAATTCCTTTAAGTTCTGGCATGAACCTCCATGCAATCTTTCCCTTTAATCTTTATTCGTCCGGGATCGCTATCAAGTTCAGAAATTCTCCCTCATAAATTTGAGGCCCTCTTTATTCCCCTTCCTCATAAAGCGTCGCACTGTCTCCGTTTCCTCATAATCGAAAACTATCCAAGTGTTATTATCAACAGTGTAGGCGAAAATATCTGGCTTGAATATCGATTGGGGCTTATATACCAGTGTGGCCGTAACTATTCTCTTATTTACTCTTCCTTTAAGCACATCAAACGATGCTTTCAACGTCTTGCCAGTATCAGCAATATCGTCAACGAGTAGGAAGTATCCGCTGTTGCCTGATAATGAATAATCAAAGGTGCCAACTTGAACATGTGCCATAGGTATCCCATCGTCAGTGTAGTAGCTGGCCTTAAGAGGATACACCTGCCTAACTGAGAGAAAATCGCTCAACAACCGACCGAGAACCATTCCCCCGCGTTCAATATATATAATTCCCTCAGGCCTGCCGTACTTTGAAAGTATCTTTGATGCTAATTCCCTTGCATATTTCTTAAGCTCCGGGAATTTCATTGCTTCAAATTTCTTTTTTTCGCTCTCAAATCTGAACAACTCCAGCCATTCCTTGGCGTTAAGAAGAATGCCGTCTATTATACCTGAATCTCTTAGTTTTTTTGACATTGTCACCAGTTGTGGCGGAATAAGGCTTGACTCTTCCATCAGAGCATCGTCCTGGAACAGTTTCTCGGGAGTACTGTCTAATACCACCTTCCCCTTTTTCATCACGACGACTCTTCTGGAATACTCAGCGACAAGTCTCATATCGTGAGTTATGAATAGTATTGTAACGCCCCTTCCGTTAAGCCCTGTCAGTAAATCCATGATTTCGGATGCGCCTTTGTAGTCCTGTCCCGTTGCCGGCTCGTCAACTATCAGTATCTCGGGATTCGAAGCCAGGACAGAGGCGATTGCGAGCCTCCTTTTCTCACCCCTGCTGAGCGAGTTGATGTCCTCCATTGCCCTTTCTCTGAGATTCACCTTTGAGAGAATTTCCGTGGCCATTTCCTTTGTAACAGCTTCCCCATTTTCCCTTGAAAATCCAGACAACACAACATCGATCACCTTCCCCCCTAGGACCTGTTGATCCGGGTTCTGGTATACATAGCCAACTAAACTGAACAATTGCCTGTCAGTTAAGACGCTATTACCATTTATTATTATGTTTCCCGACCATCCTGATAGCTTGCCAGATATTAACTTGGAGAAAGTGCTTTTCCCTGAACCATTTGCACCAACGAGAGCGAGAAATTCACCTTTTCTGATCTTAAGAGTAACGCCATCAACCGCTTTAGTCCCATCTTCGTATGTATATGCAACATTATCAGCCTTGAGAACAACTTCCCCTTTTTCCCGTCTTGATCTCTGAACACGGAACCCTTTCGCGTTCACTGTTCTTATCCTTTCCTCTATATTACTTCCCGAACCAATGATCTCCGTAAGTTCAGGTGATTGAAAATAATATAGGAGCTCCTCCCTCGAAAACAGGTCCTCTGGTATTCCCTCCGCGATGACCTCACCGTTGTTCATAATTGCAACTCTATCTGCAAGCTTTCTTAGCACTTCATTGTCCTGTTCTACCAGAATTATTGTAATGTCTGACTCTTTTTCTAGAGATGATATCGCCTCGATCACCTGCTCCCTGCTTGCCGGATCCAGATCGGAGGTAGGCTCATCGAGGATAAGGATTTCGGGTTTCATAGCTATACACCCGGCCAAGGCTATCCTCTGCCTCTCCCCTGCAGAAAGCTTCGACGGAGGGACGTTCAAAATCTTCTTGGAGCGGGGATCGATCCTAACGAGAGCCAGAGCATGGCTGATGCTGTCTTCTGCTTCCTTACGTTTAATCCCGCTCTTGAGCAAATTTTCCTTCAGCTGAACTATGGTGGGCACCTCACTAAAATGGCTTTCGATATCCTGCCTTACAAAACAGACGCTCTTGGTCGGTAGGTCTGAGGCCACTAACTCCTGCCTGCCCCCCTTTCTGGAGATCCACAACGATTTCTTACCCATAATGGAGATACTACCGCTTATGTACGGAGATGTCTCAACCTTCGGTATCTTGATTTCCCGCGGGAGAATTCCGGCTATGAAATAACAGAGCGTTGTTTTACCTGATCCCGTGGGGCCCGTGATACCATACGTCTCCCCTTTCCTTATACTGATATTTATGTTCTTAAGAGCGTAATCCTTTCTTATACCCGTAACATTGGGAAAACGCCAAAATAGGTTTGAGATTTTCACGGCGTACTTCATATTCCAGCCCTTGAGTCCGCATAAGGTTAATAGCATTACGTATATTTTAACTAAGTCATTTACCCCATAACTAAAGCCCCCGTTCTTATAACAAAGCAATAACAAAAACGTATTTATTGAGAAGATTATACGAATATAATGGTCCAAGCTGGTAAAAAAGACGTCCCGATTGATGGGAACGTTGCAGGTAGTTTAGGTAGACCAGACAGCATTCATTTTCCATGGGCTGTTTTCGTCGCCCTTGCTATGGGCATGCTTGTTTATGGGGTTGCAGAAAGCTATGGGCCCGTCTTGGCAATTAGGGGGGTGATACCACCAAAATATGCTTTCTTAGGACTGACCCTTCCATACATAGCAGGAGGAATTGGTGCGTTAATGTCTGGGGCCCTCGCCGATAAAGTCGGAAGGAAGGGTTCTTTTATGACAACAACAGCCATGATTTTGGCGGGCATAATAATCTATTATTTGCGACCAACTTCCCTGATTCCGCTGATCATATCGTTTATCCTGATCGGAATGGCCGCGATCGGACTCGAAACTCCGGTGCTGTCTATGATAGCTGAGGCCGTCCCGGCGAGGCTAAGGGGAAGGTCTCTGGTAATAGTTCAGAATTTTGGAAATATTGGCGTTGCCGTAACATTCATACCCCTTTTCCTTCATGTACCCATAGGAATCGCTCAGACCGCGATCGCACTTTTATTTATAGCACCGTTGATCGCGCTGGTAGTCGCGTGGGCTTTCGTGAGCGAGTCCGCTCCTTGGAGAGCGGTAAGTGGTTTGGCTAACATGGATGTTGAAGATGCTTGGCAGATCCAGGATGGAAATGCAGACGTTGTAAAGCCATCAATAGGAATACCGACAAGATTTCTTATATTGATAATAATAGGTATCGCACAGGATGTTGCTTTTGTATATTTCTCTTACGGGGTTGGATACAGCTATTTCCAGTATGGTCTGGCAAGCACGATACCTGTGATTGGAGGACTTACGATGGCCGCTGTCGGGGTTCTCTTCGGATTGGTATTTGCGGAGAGAGTATCTAGGAAAAAGTTCACAATGTTCTCCTATGGAATCCTCGTCGGATTCTGGGCAGTACTGATGGGATTGGAGATTGTAACAGGTTACACCACGGGCTTATTGCTCGTGGCCATAATGACAATACTCTTCATCCCGGGTGAGCTCACGTGGGCTGCTAGAGGTATGCTTGAGCCGGAGCTCTTCCCCACGAAGAGAAGGGGCGTATATATGTCCATCGTGAGATTCTCCGTGTGGGTAGGGGCTGGAATTATAATTGCACTGCTGACATTCAGAACGATGCCATTCATAATAACATCCTCCATAGTCATGTTAATTTTCATCCTCTCGCTCTCTATGACAGCACTCTGGTACGTAAGGGGGTTTGAGACGAGGTCGATGAGCCTGGCAGGATTAGACAAAGCTACGACAGGCAAGGGAGATGGTACCCCGGGCATGAAATAAATGCAACAGTATGATTATCTTCAAGGAAAGTCTAACCGGAGCGAATGCTCTTCCCTATATCCAAAGAGGTATCCAAGAACAGGATCGTGCAGACGATCTCAGTGGCTGAGCTGCTCAGGCTAATGGGCAGATCCGGCGTATGGGTGTTCATCCCAATCTATCTACTTGATAGAGGGAGCAGCTACCTAGACATAGGTCTTCTTTTCCTTTTTTCCTCTGTGTCCGCGATACCGATAAGTCTATTAGGAGGTAACCTAGTAGACAGCTTAGGAAGGAGGAGAATAGCTCTTCTTCTACCACCAGCGATGTCGTTTCTCTTTCTAATTATGTTCATTGGGATATATTTTGATTATTCCCAGTACGTCATATACATTACATTTGTTCTTTTCTCTTCTGTCGCGTCTCTCCAATCTGTAACCGACATGGTCATCATAACGGATACAACTTTGGACATAGATAGAATAGATGCCTTTAGCCTTACAAGAATCGGCGCAAACATTGGATTTTCTCTGGGTCCAGCAATATCGGGTTACGTGGTTTCATTCAGCTACTCAATACTCCCACTAATACCAATGCTCCTAGAACTCCTTGGGTTCCTGTTATTTTACAGATTTGTTAATTACAAGGAAGAAAATATATCCAGGGGGAAGAGTATAGTTTCATTCCCAAGGGGTGACAGGAGATTTCTTTTTATCTCAGTTATCCTCTCTCTGGCATTCTTTTCCATGGGCCCGTGGGCGTACATACTTCCCCAATTTTTTTCAAGGGTAGATGAGATATCCACAACAGTCATAGGCCTCCTTTTCGCTACGAATGGGATAGTGGTGGTAACATTTCAGCTACCGATCAACCGGCTATTCTACAGGTTCCACGATATGACCAGAGTTTCAATAGGGCTTCTCGTCTACGCTGTAACATTTCTGGTCTTTGGTCTCACATCGAGCGTGCCTCTTTTATTCATGGATGTGATCTTTCTTACTATGGGGGAAAATATAGTTTCACCCCCAATTAATTCCATAATAGGAAAGATAGCCCCGGAAGACAAAAGAGGTGAATATTACGGTGGATTCTCACTACTAAATAATTTCATAAGCCCCATCTCGCCAATTGCCTATGAGGCCATGCTTTCATTCCTGTTTGATAGACCCATCATACTCTGGGGCATTATTGCAGCAATATGCACTTCACTAGCTGTTGCGGTACCCGCCACTAAAAGCAAATGGATCTATTGATCCTCCACCATATCCACGATCGCAATCCCTCCGGGCGGAAGCACGGGGTATACCGCCTCCTTTTCAACGTTAAGGAACCTCGCTATTTCAGAAACCTCCTTTTCCTTACCCTCTCCGGGGTTTATGATCACTTTCCTCCCCTTTATAGCGGAAACGGGGCCGGAAACTACGTATTCCCTGTTCTCATACCTCTGGAACCCTATTGCAAGCTCAAGGGAGAGATGGGAGAAGTAATTCTTTTTCCCCCTTATTACCCAGGCCCCCCTGGCCAAGTACTCTCCCGATTCCGGGGTCTTGCTTACCTGGCTCCTCGTGACATAAAATACCGAACCGTTACCAATACGGTTTGTCCACGCCTTTGACATACACCACGCGAACGTTGCAGTCTCATCAATCCCGAGATCTGTAATGGGAAATGTCACCTTCATAACAACAGATGGTGCGCCATGCAAGTCTGCATGAAAATAAAGATCCTTATCGCCAAGATATCTCTTGACAACGGAATCATTCGTTACAGCATCCTTGCCTGCAAGTACCAGATTACGGTCACTCGTTATGAACCACCTGTAGTTTGAAAATATTCTCCGCACCTCCCTTTTCTCTACTGCAACCTTTTCATTTAAAGGCCTTACTCTGGAGAGTTTTTCCTTTATCCTCTTACTGGCTTCGAAATATTCATTGGCATTTTCGCCTGCAGTTTTCCCGATCTTAAGAACAATGGGAATTCCCTCTGCCTCGAATTTCAGAGTGCCCTTATCGAAATCAACTTCGTAGCTCTCATCAAGGCTGTCAGCATTTGAAAGCAACTCCGCCACCTCAGATAGGTGCGTCATAATATAATTGCCTGCTGCTCTCAGATTTGCCATCTCTTTTTTCATATTCTCGATATTCCTCTGCACAGCCCCGGCTTTCGATTCCTGATTTTCTGATTCAAAATATAGCTTAGCTAGGCCGCTTTCTACGTTCAGGATCTCTGGTTCATCATGCCTGCAGTAACTTTTCCAGACGTAAAACTCGTTACCGTATGAATAGATCAGACCATTCGATGCACTCTCGAAAATTCTGTCTATCATCCCCTTTATAAAAGGTATCTTGGAAACAAGTTCTTGGTTATTCTCCACTTTACCTCCTATTGCACACATTATTTCGTCTGCGTACTTCGCTAAACCTAACTTTACAGCGAGGGTTCTAACGGGGTCCCCTGACGATTCCGTGATTTCCTTTTCAGGATCGAAAAGTTCGGATTTCACATCTATGTAGTTTGGAAGTTCGTAATTTTCACCCCTTTTCAGAGTTCTCCCGTTTCTCCTAACTTCCTTTCTGCAGTAGGAAATAACATTCCCGTCCAGGACGAAGACGTTTCCCCCTCCCATCATCTCAATGACCAGTGATTTTTTACCATCTATGCGAAGTATGCGGTCCGTACCTATTTGCCGGATATCATCTATCTGTGAGTTCTCGAGCGGAAGAAGATTCTTCTTACCTTCAACTCTGTTTTCTACATCCAGGAAAATGAATTTGTTATGCATAAAATGAAGGTATATTGAGTTCATCCCACCTTTCCTGAATTTGAATGAAAATCCTTCATTTCCCATGTAATTCTTTTCGATATATCCCCCCCTATACCTTGAAAGCAAGATTGATATAGCATAAACTTCAGCGAATGAAATTGTGCCCCTCACTCAGATCTTTACCTCCACAGGGTCATTGTACGGCATCAGGGCATGAATGTTCTCGAATTTTATACCGCTCTCCCTAAGTGCCTCGTGCACTGACTGTACTGCAAGCTGAGGTGTGTTGTTGACCTTGGAAAGGTGTGCTAGCAATACCGGCGTACCCTCCCCTACCACCTTTTTCAGTATGTTGGCTGTCTGTGTATTCGATAGGTGCCCTCTCGAACCCCTGATCCTTCTTTTGAGTATTTCTGGATAAGGTCCCCTCTGTAGGAGGAAGGTGTCGTGATTGGCTTCGATAAGTATTGCGCTGCATTCCCGAAGCCTACTTTCCAGCAACGCGTTTGACTCCCCCAGATCCGTTATTATCGATACTGTTCTGTTTCCGGATGTTACGAAGTACGCGACGGGGTGCCTGGCGTCATGGGAAACCCTCACCGCTTCAACTGTCATTCCACATATTTCCTCAACTACCCCTTCCTCGACAAATCTGTCTATTTCCACACCCATCTCCTGGTATGTCCCGTATCCACCCCTCTGCTCAACGTAGATATCAGATGTTTCATAAGTCCCGTACACGGGTACATTAAAAGCATTTTTGAATGAGTGAACACCCGATGCATGGTCAGCGTGCCCGTGGGTTATGAACAGCGCGGATATTCTTGATGCGCTTACCCCCCTCGATTTCAGAGAATACATAACCTTCCTTACAGAAAGGCCCATATCTATGAGGATGCACCCCCTATCGTTGCAAACAAGTGTGGAGTTACCTGAACTACCACTTCCGACTGAGGAAATGATCATTAATCTTGCTAAACAAACGCTATTTAATACGTTTTTCACCTTAGCTCATAGAGTTTTTTATAGTATCTGGTTTCCTTGATTGCGTTATATAATTCTTAATTTATATGTGGGAAATTTTTGATCACAGTCTTTTATTACAAATTTGAGAATATGGGGCTGAGAATTTAACATAGGAAATAGAACTAAAACTGAGTTACGATCCAGGAGAAAATAGGTAGAAAGACTGGCGTTTCAGCCTCTGTATCTTTAGAGTACAGCAAATATTTTTGAGGCATTTAAAGGTCTTAAATTTAATAGC
>JAVYSX010000017.1:0-19438 GCA_038728965.1 Thermoplasmatales archaeon
CGGCCGGAGCATTTTTGTCGTAATAGCTCTGAGAGGAGGGAAATAAAAATATTATTGTGGGAATAAAAGAAAAATGGAACATTTCCCCCGTTAAAAGGCGGCAGCCAATTGATCATTGTTGTGGAGCTAACTGGCCATGACCACCGCCTTAGGTACATGATTACCCCTATTTTCGCATGAATAGCGTGTCTCCCGCCCTCTCATTCTGTCGACCCCAACGGATACGGGGATATCTGTCTCCGTGGCGTATGTATGGCAGAAATTGCAGATGGATCATATAGCTAAAACAAAATGAAATACAGTCCATAAAAGGCTCCTAGGTCATCAACACGGCTCACTATTTTTCCCGGATCAAGGAGGGATAAAGGGCAAATGAATTTCAAAGTTAAAATTGGTTAGATGGCGCTAAATTCTAAGAAAGGATTGTGCTGCTGTGGAAGTATGATGTGATATTCGACAAAACATTCTATATCCAGAATTTTTTACCCCTGGTTAGGACATTATTTCTTACCTTACCTTCCAAATATACAGCAGATCTCGGAGATATCATCGATGAGAAAATCACGAAACAAGAACTGGGGGGACTTAATAGAGTCTGGAAACATTTAGAAATATAACGCTTTTCCAGAACATCATCCATCGGGGAAATCTCATTCATTATGATCCCTAACATTGAGCGCAAATTGTGTATCTAAATAATTGAGATCGCGATAAAAGTGTCCTAGCTCTCTGAACCTCGATTCACCTAAAAACGGAAATTTAAAGATCGCAACCCGAACCGAAACCCGCTCTACCTGCTCTCGCACAAGCGATAGACAGTGTGTCCATGGGTCCTGAGCTCAGTCAGGATGATGGTGCTGCAAAAAATAGAAAGCTTTGAAACCATCACGGCAATTCCTGGAACCTATTCAGGCATGTTGTATTTTACATAGTTAAATCTAAAAAGATAACTTTATCCTTGGGGGTTAACAGGAATATCGGTTGCAGGATCGATTTATCCGCGCTAGCTACCCACTGCTTCTCGTGATGACGCAGATCATTTGGAGATGAAATGCGATCTATATAATCAGGAGCCTGCCAGGTCCGCAATATCTTCATCCCGCAGCTTCCAACCCACTGATCCTAGGATCTCTTTAATATGATCGATTCGACCTGCCTTCGGGATCGGGATCACGCTGTCCTTCATACTGATGAATCTTAATGCGATCTCAATTGGCGTTTTTCCTGTTCGCTGTATTACTTTTTTTGGTACTGAGGGCCTGCCCTTCTCTATGGGAGTATAAGCTATGACAGCCATCCTGTTTTTCTGACAGTAAGGTATCACATCAGCTTCTGCACCTCTACTTGAGAGGTTATACTCAACCTGGTTGCAAACGATTTCAGCTTTAGTCACTGTCTGCCGAGCTATATCCATTTGCTCCACCGAAAAGTTGCTAACGCCTATGTATGTCGTGAGACCCTCTGAAATAACAGCTTCAAAGTTGCGGACCTGCTCCTCTATGCTCATCCTGTTGTTGGGCCAATGTATAAGCATGAGGTCCGCGCTAGCTAATCCCATTCTTTTCAGTGAAGCTCTCGCGGATTTAAGGACGCTTTCTCTTGAGCCAAGATGATTCGGCCATATTTTCGTAGTGATGAAAAGATTCTCCCTTCCAGCTTTCCTTATTATTCTACCCACAAAGTCCTCCGTATTGTATATTTCGGCAGTGTCAATGAGGTTGACGCCTTTTTCAATCGCATACAAGAACGCTTCTTCGGCTCTGTCATAGTCCGTTATACCGTAAGTACCCAGACCTATTGAAGAGAGTTTGTAGTCTATCAATCCTATTCTTTTGTATTCCATCCCCCCGTATTGATCCATAAAATAGAATGCGTTTCCACTTTAAGGTTTTTATTTAGTTGTCTGGATTTTCCAGTAAAAATTAATACTCTCGTATCTTAAGAGAGATACTCAAAGTTTAGGAATGTATAAATTCAGTAGCAAAGGATGCAGGTTTGGGAGAGTGGGGTTGTGTTTTGTGGTCTGGTTTTTTATTTACCTTGGTTGTAATTTGTTTATCATACTATCGAATCATAATAAATTAATATGATATTATGATATTGAACCCATGAAACTTGCACGGCAGGAACTGGAGAGACCAGCTCTCAATAAGTTCAATCTTCTGGTTTACGGAAGCATCTCCCCTCACTTTTTTTACAATCTTAGTGTCGGATCTAAAACTTCCTCTAATTGGAAAAGTTTTCAGAGGGCAATTTTTCTCATCATCTCAAGGATGTTTCCGGCTATAAAGGATTTCAGTTGACCTGGAGGCAAGATTATGGAAAGAAGCATTGCAAGGAGGATAGGCATAAGAACAATTCTTTTCCCCGTGTTCGTAGTTATCTCTATTTTCATCGGTCTATTGTTGGGCTTGAATTTCAAGTCTGAAAGTTCATCCGTGGCCACATACGGTATTCCAGTTGGACTCTTCTTTATGATATATCCCGCCATGGCGAGGGTGAAACTCAGTCAGATGAGGGAAAGCATCAAAGATCTGAAGAATGTAGGTTTGATGGTATTCCTGAACTATGCAATAGCACCATTTCTTGTCGCAGGGATCGCTTATTTATTAGTTTACGGAATTTATATCCACACCGGAATTTTAACTTACCAGGTTGCCTCGCAAATGCTTGTCGGGATTATCCTTCTGGGTGTTGCCCCATGCATAGCTATGGTGATGGTCTGGACCGACCTTGCTCGCGGCAATTTACCATTGGGGATCTCGTTTGTTGCGTGGAACTCAGTAATACAGATTGTCGCAACTCCTTTCCTCGTTTATCTCCTTGCTAGAACATCCGTAACAGTAAGCCCTGTTATAATATTGGAGAGTGTCTTGCTGTACCTGTTTCTACCAATGGTGGCCGGGATAATAACAAGAATTTCACTTCAGAAAAGAGCTATTTTCAGTAAAGTTCTCAATTATTTAGGTTACATACAAACGATTTCTCTCCTAATCACAATTTTGGTCATATTTTGGGGAGAAGGTTACGGCGTAATAGATACCCCTTCCCTTGTCTGGATGGTGGGTATCGTTATGCTCACGTTCTACTTTACGCTGTTTCACCTTGGCTACTTCATCTCCAGAAAACTTGGGCGTAGCTACGAGGACTCAACGTCCATCGGATTTACTGTTTCCGCCAGAGATTTCGAGGTCAGTATAGCTATAGCGCTCAGTGCCTTCTCAGTTTATCCCTACGTGGGTATCACGACAGCAATTGGACCCTTGCTTGAAATACCCCTAATGCTGCTGCTAGTATTTATGCAACTGAAGAGACAAAGGAGTATTAATATGAAGAAAAACATTAGCAACCTAGTGGTGACAAAATAATGGGCGAACCTGAATACTGTAGTATCAGGAAAATAGGGAAGATTAACGTTGAGGACTATGACAACATCTCTAGAATAATAGGCGCCCTTGGTAACAAAACTAGGGTTGCCATACTAGCGGTGATGACGGTATACGATGAAGTGTGCACGTGCGAATTACAGCCAGCCTTGGGACTTCCTCAACCAACTATCACGACCCACCTCAGAAAAATGTACGATCTAGGTATTCTTCAGAAAAGGGAGGCGTGGAAGTATAGCTATTATAGAATAAATCCAAAGTACAGGGCCCTTATTGATTCGATACTTAGGGAAGAAGGCGTAAAATTGGCCGGACAGCTGACAGGTCAATAGGGCCCTGACATTACTACAAGTGAAGTCTTAACTTGGCTCACGCAGGTATCACCTTGACAGGCGTTTTTAAGTTCAGTGATATTCACGAATAAGTTGGAGCCACCTCTCTAAATTGCGTTTACCAGGAAGCCGACGACGAAGCCTACAAGGATCCCGATGTAAACATATCTTACTAAAGAGCCGATCTCTGCCTGTCTGAGAACAGACCTGACCATTGGGACTAGAACATAAACTATGGCGCCTATGGCCAGGCCATCGAATATGATCACAAAAAGATTTGAAAAATAAAACAATCCTATCAAGGTTCCTAAAACAGTAGGGAACCCCCCGATCAAATATAAGAGTCCAATGAATCCTGATCTACCATTAGCCCGGCCAAGAAATGGCGAGGCGATGGGAAACCCTTCTGTAAAATTCTGGAGTATGAAACCTATGAGAATGACTAAGAGCAGTCCGGATAGTCCAACCGCGAATGTAGATCCGAAAACCAGGCCTTCTGTGAGGTTTTGGAGACCCATTCCAACAGCTATTATCGTTGCAATTCTCTCCGGGGTCTTATCCAGGCTTTCGATGGGTTTACGCCAAGAATTCTCAAGGAAAAAGAGGACCATGAATATTAGCAGTACTGATACTGCGAAGGCGAGAGAAAAAGGGAGATTTGAAACATACTGTCCAGGCTTGTACAGGATGGAAGATGCATCAGAGAATATGTCTGCAACCAAAAATATGAGAATACCCGAGGCGCCAGATACCAGAAAGATTGAGGATGAAAGCCTCATCTGTCCCTTCCTAGTTAACGGGAAAGAAAGGAAAATCGAAAAACCCATGACCAGAGAAAGAACCATTGCAGCTGCGAAGGTATTTTCTTCCATTTTTATCCTCTTTAGTGACTTAGTTAGGTTGCCCTAATCTTGCTAGGCGCGATTAAATAAAACACTTTTCTAGCACCCCCTACTACAGGCCGTATATATCTACAGAATTAGGGCCTCGGCAAACTAATTATTCATATTTTTTATAAAGTAGCATGGCGGAAGAAGTGTTGGTGAGAGCTCCCAGGGGTAAAACCCTTAACACAAGAGGATGGGGGCAGGAAGCTGCGCTCAGATTGCTCATGAATAACCTTGATCCTGATGTAGCAAAGGATCCGGCCAATTTAATTGTTTACGGCGGCAAGGGTAAGGCGGCCAGAAATTGGGACGCCTTCAATAGGATTGTCAGTGCTCTTAAAGAACTGGACAATGATGAAACTCTTCTGATTCAATCGGGTAAGCCAGTCGGGATTTTCAAGACTACAAAGGCATCTCCAAGAGTTTTGATCGTTAACGCTCAGATCGTACCCAGATGGGCGACTGATGATATATTTTGGGATCTGGAGGCGAAGGGTCTTACAATGTTTGGACAGATGACAGCTGGCTCCTGGATATATATCGGAACCCAAGGGGTTCTTCAAGGCACTTATGAAACTTTATCTGCATTGGCAAGGAAGGAGTTCCGGGCAGATTCTCTGAGGGGTAAGTGGGTACTTTCCTCCGGTCTGGGTGAGATGGGTGGTGCTCAGCCACTTGCGATAAAGATGAACGAGGGAGTTGCTATTGTAGTGGAGGTTGACAAGACAAAAATAGAAAGGAGGATCAGGGACCGTTACCTAGATACCTGGACGGATTCATTGGAAAAGGCCTTATCCCTGAAGGATCAGTACCTGGCGGAGGGTAGGGCAACATCTATCGGATTGCTAGGTAATGCTGCAACAGTTTACGATGAGCTGATGAAGCGTGGAATAGTTCCAGATGTGGTCACAGATCAGACTGCAGCTCACGACATTAATCTTGGTTATATACCTGAAGGTTTCACTGTTGAGGAAGCATTCAGGTACAGAGATCGCGATCCGAATGGGTACAAAAGCCTCGTTTATAAATCAATAGTTAAAGAGGTAAATGCTATAGTATGGTTCAAGGACCACGGAGCAAAGGTGTTTGACTACGGTAACAATCTGAGGACAAGGGCGAAGGAGGGCGGATTCGATCGCGCGTTCGAAATTCCTGGATACGTTCCGGCCTACCTCAGAGACCTCTTTGCAATAGGTTCCGGACCTTTCAGGTGGGTCGCCCTTTCTGGTGATCCTGAAGATATTTACGCGATAGACAGGAAAATTATGGATGAGTTGAGTGATGATGCACACCTAGTGAAATGGATAAAGCTTGCGAACGAGATGGTTCATTTCCAGGGCTTACCAGCGAGGATATGCTACGCGAAGTACGGTCAGAGGGAGCAGATTGGAGTGATGATAAACAAAATGGTGAGGGAAGGAGAAGTTTCCGCACCCGTGGCGATTGGCAGGGATCACCACGATACAGGGTCCGTTGCATCACCGTACAGAGAAACTGAAGCCATGAAAGATGGCAGTGATGCCATTGCGGATTGGCCAATACTCAATGCACTGCTAAACGCAGTTTCCGGTGCAACGTGGGTGAGCGTGCACCACGGCGGCGGTGTTGGTATAGGAAACAGCATCCACGCGGGAATGGTGGTAGTTGCAGATGGAACTGCTAATGCTGAACGAAGAATAAAGAGGGTTCTGAACGCAGATCCTGGTATAGGCGTTATCAGGCATGCTGACGCCGGATACGATTCATCCGTGGAACTGATAAAGAAGGGAGTAAAGTTCAAAACACCTTATTTCTGATTACGAGGTCTATATGTTGGATAGAATAAAATCAGACAGAGTTGCGATGTAGTCCTTTCTGTTTTCCCACATAGTGAGGTGGGAGCATCCCGGGAAAACGACCAACTTTGATCCCTCTATCCTTTTATGTATGTCCTCGGCAACTTTAGGCGTCACCTCGTCGTATTCACCCACTGTTATCAGCGTTGGTACCTTTATGGTGTGTATCTTATCTGTTATATCCCAGTCCTTTATAGTTCCCGTTATTGTGAACTCATTCGGGCCGTTCATTATCCTGTAAACATTCCTCTTTTCTGAGTAGTCCAGCGATATCCTTACTTCCTCGGGCAACGGGTCAACTCTAATAAGGTGCCTCCTGTAGAATTCCTCAACTGCCCTCGTATATTCGGGATTTGAATAGTCCGGAGTATTTCCGAATTTCCTTATCGCCCCTGAAGCCCATGGCGGGAGATTATCGATCAATTTCTCCATCTCCCTTACCGTTAATGGCACACTTGCCAAGCCCCCACTAACTATCAGACCGCTAAGATTGCTCTGGAATTTTAGAGAATAAGCAAGTGCAAGGGCACCTCCGTAGGAAGAGCCCATGAGGAAAATTTTTTGCTCTCCTGCGAGCTTTTTCCTGACACCCTCTACCTCGTCTACCCCATAATCTATGCTAAATTTCCACCTTTCCTTTGGTTCCTCGGATCTTCCGCATCCGAACTGGTCGTAGAATATTACCTCCATTCCAAATTGTGCCAGATCTGCTAACGGGAGAAGGTAGTCGTGAGACATACCGGGGCCACCGTGCAGGCACAGTATTTTTGCAACTAATTTTTCTGGAGTGAATCGTTTATAGAATATTTTTAGGCCGTTCACGTTGATGAACCCTTCATCTTTTCTAATGTTCACAGAGTAAAATATTTCCTTGATAAAAATACATTATGCAGATCTCGAGTGCTCTTATTACGGGAAATAAAGGCTCGCCCCGCACAGACATGGTAAAAATAAAAGGTTTCAAGCAGAGTAATCTGTACCCCCTCCCCCAGCAATTTTGAATAATTAGGCTGATATATACCATCGGGACTTAGGTATTCATTCGCGAAAATATCACACGATACACCTTGTCGTCCTCCCTATTATTTAACGGTAAACACCCTTTGTATCTTGGCGGGATCTGTTCAAACCGCTTTTTTCAGTTCATGCTCAGATTCACGGGGAAAATAACGGATATGAGTTTACCCTATTCAATAGGAATTGTTTTTATAACTGTATGTGGGACCATCCTTTAAACAGCTCTCTTAAATTGTGAATTTGAAAGCAACCAATATCGAAAGAGTTTAGATTCTAAAGGGCATTAATAATATTTTTATAGAAGGGAAAACTCAGCTTCAATGAAAATCGAAAATTTTGGCTGGAAAAATTACGAGAAGACAGGGATAACAACACCCCATGGTCATGGCATGGTGGAGATAGTGCAAGATTTATCAGATCTCTCTCGGGGAAGCAGAGACAAGGTGGATTACGATTCAATTTTCACGCTCGTCAGGAGGGCTGTGAAGGCTACACTTGGTGTTGAGCGGTCGGGAATAGGACTTGCACTCTCAAGCCTTCCGACGGGTCTGGGGGCCTTTTGGGAGGTCGGGGGAAATTTCATCGTTCTGAATAAAACCCTGGTGAGCGCATTGGCAGCAGCGGGTAGATCACAGCTTGAAATAAATTCATTTGTTTTCGTTATTTTAATGCATGAATACCTACACTCAATCGGAATACTCGACGAAGAGAGCACGAGAGAGACAACGAGGAAATTATGCGTGAGTCTATTCCCGGAAAATCATCCCGCATACGTTCTAGGCTCCAAGGATCCTTGGCAGGTATATCCCTTTCTCATGTCTGTTCCGGGTGGGAGAGGAGAGAAGATCGAATTTGTGACGCATTTCGGTACGGATTCTGTGTCTTACATAATGTAGCTATAAAGATCAAGATTTTTATCAACTTACAATGGAGACAGATAGGTCTAGCTGTGTTACACTGAATTGCAAATTTTCCTGCGATGATATACCGATTACCATGCCGTTTGTGATGTTACTATAGCTAAGATGTATATTGTACGGGGACAGTTCCTCCTGAATTGCTGAATAAATGGAATACCCAAGCTGCGAGAGAACCGTGACCGTAACATTGCCAGCCAGGGCATACCTTGAGACAGATATTGTTTGGAGAGATACTGCGACAGGACCTGGGGACGTAACGGACATATTCCCCGCCTCAAGCTTCACAAGGTTAATGATCAAGCTGATCGAGTTTCCAGTATTCCCAACTTTTATAAGGTTTGATTCTACTACGCTGGCCGTTGTTGTACCTTTGATCTGCTGGGAACCTATAACAGAGGAAAAGGCATAGTAGTAAGATTGGTCAACATAGTACCTGTTGTTGCTACTCACATATATGTAGCCACCGGACATTAAGTTCTCTGTCGCGTTACTTATTTTGATAAAGAATGGAGAATTAATTTTTCCACCCGATATAGATACAGTACCCACGGTTGGCGATGAGAAGAAAGGTATGCTACCTGATTCAAGCTCAAACGGTACCGTTACCGTTTCACCTACCTGGCCCGAAACATATAGAATGCTTACGTAAGAATCAAGCTGCATAACGGAATTAAGGAGATTGCTCGTGTAATTCTCCTCGTAAACAGTCATCTCAGACGGTACATAGCTCGTTACAAAAACGCTAAGGAGGAGAACCACAATCAAGATCGATAGAATTGCACCGACCGCGGTCGCAACACCTTCCTCTTTCATTCTTATTCTAATCATTATATGCCCCCCTGAGTATGTAGAATCTGCTGATCCTTTCAAGGAAGTCCGTAGATGAGACGCTACCTTCTTTCAGAATATCTTCTATGAAATTCTTCTTTCTGTCGATCTCTTTCTCTAGCTCGTCAGCTGAGAATTTTCCCCGAGAGAGAATTTTACGGTATACTGGTGAGTTCCGGTTAAGCAGTGACTTGCCAGAACTAGCGGAGTAAACCTGCCTCACTGCAACCTCACCACCCTCATACTCGTCCAGCTCGTGTATTTCTACAATCTTCCTAGAAGCTTTTCCCATATTCTCGGAGATTCCCTGGATAATTATGATATCGAGAGAAGATATCATAGCTCTCGGGATCCCTATAGGTTCACCCTCAAGCCTCCGAACGAAGGATTCAACGTCACTCGCGTGGAACGTTGCCATTGAAGGCTGGCCGGAAGACATAGCTTGAAAGAAAGCTCTGGCCTCCTGGCCCCTAACTTCCCCTACAATCATGTAGTCAGCCCTCTGCCTGAGGGACATTGCCAGGAGATCGAACATATCAATATCCCCAACCCTTTTTCCTGTATTTTGGTTTTTTGCACCTTTCCCGGGCCTTGTGTAGAGAGGGATCCAATTTGAGTGGGGAATATTCAGTTCCCTCGTGTCCTCTATACTTATTATTTTCTTTTCACCGGGGACGAAATGCAGAATGGAGTTGAGTGTAGTGGTCTTACCAGATGCTGTCCCTCCTATGATGAAAAAGCTCATTCCAGATTCAACGGCCTGCCATAAGTAAGATGCAATTTCTGAATCGATCGTCTCATTCCTGATGAGGTCAATGGGCGTGAGAACTTGCCTAGAGAATTTTCTTATCGAGAACGTTGATCCATTTTTCGTTATTTCCTCGCCGTATGTCCCCTGGAATCTTGATCCGTCTGGGAGAGTAGATTCCACTATAGGCCGTGATACAGATATGTGGGAATTGGACCTCTCGGCAATTCTGGTCACAAAATCAATCAGTTCGGATTCATTCTCAAAAAATATATTTGTTTCCATAGAACCGTATTTCTTGTGGTAGACAAACACGGGTCTTTGAAAACCACCGCAAGAGATATCCTCCACGTTCTCATCCTTCATCGGGATGTCTACCTTCCCGTACCCAAAAAGTGAAGCCACGATTTCTTTGTACAGTGCGGTGGTATCACACTTTATTTTCCTCCTCTGGAGGTAACTTTCAACCCATTTTCTGATTTTCAATTCAGCAGAATCACCCGAATTTCTCGCAGAATCTAGGGATGAAAGGAACATATCCCTCAATGTTTCAGTATTTCCCGGAGTAGCCGGGAAATTTCTAGCGCTAATCTCATACACATATGAGTTTCTTGACCGATCGAATTTTATTGTTACCTCGCTCTCTTCATCCACTTTGTACCTCTCGACAATCTCCATCCCGCTTCTAAGAGTACCTATCGCGCTCTGATCCTTTTCTGGGCTGCCTTCTGTCATTTATGCACCCCCTATCAGCGCTATAACAATGTAACCCGCCGTAGAAAGGAGAGATGCGTAGAGGAGCCCTTCGGACCTGCTGCCTGAACGGAGTATGCCAGCCATTATCCCGCCTCCGACACCATTAGTTATAACCAGACCCAAAAAAGCTTCCTTCACGATGGGAACTGCTGAGGGATTTAGGTAGCCGAAAGAGGATGCCCCCTCCCTCAGTATCGCTGGGAAAAATTGTATTTCAAGCAAAGCAATGGCGAGGAGGAAAACAGCGAAAGAGATGAAAATTGCCACAGCATACGGTGACAGCTGGGCATTCTTTTCTCGCCTAGCTAGGTACGCATCCTTTGTCATTTTTGATATTTCTGAAAGCACCTCTGAGACATTTCCCCCAGTTTTATTCAGCTCTACTAGTGTTGCAGTTATCTTCGTTACGAATGAGGAATCAATTTTTTTGCCAAGATCCTGGAGCGCCTCCTCAAAAGTCGCACCATATTTTATTCGTTCCGCGATCCTCAAAACGTCATCAGTCAATTCTCCGTAATCTCGATTCGCTAATCCAGCGACGCAGTGAGCCATGTTGGGTGCGTACTTCGATGCCTCCGATAGGTCATCGAGGAAGATAGTTAGCTGGTATTCCTTCTTTCTCCTCCTCCTCTCTTTCATGTTGAAAATCAGCCCACTAGGAAACATTGCTATAAATATCGCGGAAACTATTAGATCGAAAAAATAATCACTACCAATACCTACCGATAGAGCGTATATTGCAGCTGCGATTAGAATCAACGCAATTAGCACTGAAATCAAGGGGATCTTCCTCAGCGTATTCCAACCTCCTTACTTACACTTGAGACAACTGCGATGAAACTTGCTACGATCACCGGTTCGACTACGAGGGAGAGAACAATTAGAACGTATTCTGAGAACCTCGATGCCGGGGCAGAAATGACACTCATAACGCCCAGAATTATCCCCAGGAATAATGGGAGCGCCATACCTATCGTTACATATACCTCCGCAAATATTGAAATGGCATCTTCATTCGCTTTATTCGAGAGTCTCAGCCTGTTGTGATAATCCTTCACCTTTTCTTCGAAGTATTGCTTTAACCTTGAGCCAGATTCAGCTGTCGAGATAAGCCCGTGAAGAAAATTCCTCCATTCCTCGGATGGGCTGGAGTTTGATGCCTCACTAATCGCGCTGTATATATCCAGTCCCGCTATAGTTGTCAGAGCCAGGATCTTTTCAGCCTCCCTAGAAACATCTCCGAAGACCCTTTGCTCCGATAGCTTCGCGAAAATCACGCTCAGCGGGACATCGCTATTTGCGAGTGCAGAAATGAATATGTACGCCTGCTCAAGGTTTTCCGCGATATTTCTGGCGCGGACCGAAGCCCTGTAACTGGGATATAGCGAGAGGGAATAGAAAGTGACTGCAAACGAAACAGGAATCAGAAATGCAACAAATATTTCCGCATCTCTATTGGTGACAAATATCGCGAGTAATACTTCAATAACAGAAATAACGATAGCTGCTACCAGGGAGAAGAAGAGGGATATGCCTCCGTAGATTTCTGGTTTTACCCATACGTCTGCAGCCTCTAGCGATCTTCGTAAGTTTTTTAGGTACTGTCTCCCGAACAGCGCAGAGATCCAGGAAAAATGTCTCGCTAGTCCTTTTGCTAAAGGAGACTCTAAGAAAAATTTCTTTGTATTATCTTCCAATTAATCCCCCCCTCTTTCTCTAGATTGGTACTTAGAAGAGTGGATGGAGCGGAATATGTCCTGCGCACGGGAAAACGGGTCGGTCTTACCTGCAAGTTCGGAAAGAAAATTGGCACGGTCGCTCATCTCATTTATCAGTTCTGACTCCTCAAGGCCAATCTGTTTTGACAGTATTCTCATATAAGGGCGAGGGTACAGAAATCGTATTTTGTCTTCTCTCTGATCCCATTCGAAAACACCCTGTGCCGAAATGTCGCCGTATTCCCTGCTCAACCCTCCCAAAGCCGTGACAGCAGAAATTCTTCTCCCAATCTTCCCTTCAATCTTAGCCTGGGAGACCTTCACCAAGATGTCTATGGATGTGAGCATTGCAGTTGGAATGCTGAGGGGTGGGTTTTCGAGCCTGTTGATGAGAGACTGTAAAGAGTCAGCGTGGATTGTAGCTAAGGTAGTTTGCCCTGTGGACATTGCTTGGAATAGACTGTAGGCCTCCCTCCCCCTGATTTCACCTATTATGACGTATTCTGGTCTCTGCCTCAGTGCCATCCGGAGCAGATCAAACATATCTATGATATCCGGGGAACCCGGCTCCCGTTCTCTCTCTCCGGTTGACACCCCCCTTGTCACGGCCGGGATCCAGTTTCTGTGGGGCAGGTTTAATTCTCTCACTTCCTCTATACTCACCAATTTTGACCAGGGAGCTATGAAAAATGAAACCGCATTGAGGGTCGTGGTCTTGCCTGCCCCAGACTCACCAATGACTAAGATGTTTCTCCTCGCCTCAACCATGAGCCACATGAAAGCCATGAGCTCCGAAGTAGCAGTACCAGTTCTTATTAAATCAATTGGAGTAAGAGGATTATTCCTGAATAATCTTACAGAGAATGAGGAACCTCTTGACGTGACCTCCTTCCCCAAAGTGGCACTGATCCTGTGCCCCTCTGGTGTTGAAGAATCCAATATCGGCTCTGATAGCGTGATCATCTTCCCCCCTTTTTGCGCAAGGGAGACGACGAAGTTGTTCAGCTCCCTGCTACTTCTGAATTCTCTGTTTGTCCTGAGATTTCCGTAGGACCTGTGATATACGTATATTGGCATCTCGGGACCTGAACAAGAAACATCTTCAATCTCCGGATCTCTGATCAGAGGATCTATCGCACCGTATCCTGTTGTGTCTCGCAGGATGTAATACGATACCTTTTCAATGCTATTTTTATCTAAAACTATAGAATCTTCGACTAATTTCGCTATTATATCGCTTATGGTGTCCAGATTAATGTGACCAATCTTTATCTTGCTCATAACAATCTCAGGAAGGGCGGACATTATTTTACAAAGAAGCGAACGCTGCCAATCATCCAGTTCTGGCTCCTGGAGGTAATAGAGAGTTAGGTATTCGTTTCTCACGATATTCGCTCTAGCTATAGTACCAGGGATATCATAGGACTCAACAACCTCGAAATCATTGCCGGAGTAGGATACTCTACTATTTCTTACTCTGTCATTCCCCTCGGTAAGATAACTGCAGGGAGATATATCCACGCCCACAGGTTGCCAAAGCACAAAGTTTATTCCTAATTGGGATAAATAATATTTCTACCAGCTTCCGCTACCCAGAAAATGCTGATCGGCAAGCGCTCGCTAATGAAAAGCTAACGTGTATTTACGAAATTTCTGATCAGCGAGGATCAGAAGAAATCTTCAAGCGTGCTCTTCTTCCTGACCTGGTTGCTTTTCAGGGATGATTCATCCACGTTAAACACCTCGGTTACCCTTGACAGTGTCTGTGCAACCCTGTCCGCATAGTAGTCATAATCCGGTTTGAAGTTGAACTGCACGTTTTGATAGTATGGCTCCACTTGCTGAGGTCTCTTTTTGCTGTCTACTACTATCCAGGACACCTTCATCCCGGGAATAAATTCTCGTCCGCTATTTATCATCTTTTTCGCAACCTGCACGTTTGCAAGAGAGTCGCCTTCCTTGTAGAAGTCAAAGTCTTTGACTGTTCTCGAGATAACAAGTTTATCGTTTTCAACCCTCCCCTCCCTTACGTCCTGAATGATCTCCTTAGCTCTCTTTAGAGCAGCATTCACGTTCCTGTCCAGTATTAGGTTGAAAATTTCCATGAGTGCCTCGGACTGCAGATCAAACGAATCTGTCCTCCTGATCTCATAACCCCTTACTACCATGTTGCCCCTTTCCTGCTCAGGATATACGACCTTGCCAGCGTACCTCTTCTTTGCCCCGTGGGAGAACATGGGATCGAATACCCTCTCGACCTCTATGTGGATTCCCAACTCCGATGATATCTGGCCTGCTATTCCGTTGGCAAATTTAACGGCCTCATTAACAACTTCCTTCCCTGTTTTGATGAAAACTGAATCCGTATCGCCGTATACGACCTGTATGCCCCTTGATGAGAGATTAGAGATTATTCCCTTTATTGTTTCCCTCGCGAAGGCTGTGATGCTCGATCCTATGTTCTGATCTGTGAACCTGTAAAAGGAGGATGCAAAAACCCCGTAAAATGAGTTCATGAGTATCTTGACCTGCCCCTGCATGCTGTCGAGGTACCTTTTTTTCATCGGATCGCTCTCGCTTTTCATCATCGCTTTATATTTATCCCTGGTACTCATCAACTTCTCCAGGATTTCGGGGATGAGGCCCTTCTTGAACTTAGGAGAGAAGAATCTTATACCAGTGGGCGCCACTATATCGCCGTCAGGAGAAACCGTGGTGAAGCATATGTTGTATTTGATCATCAGGCTTGGGTACATACTCTTAAAGTCCATCACAGCGACCATGTCATAAAGGCCAGGTTCTATTGAATGGACGTAACCTCCCTCTATCTTTTCCTGGTTTTGTGTGGTAAAGTTGTTCATCGGGACCGCGATGCCTCGCTTATCAGCCTCCCTTATCAAAAGAGAATCTATCAGCGTTGAATTCCCCGAATTCCATACATCGTCCAGCGGTATCATGGCCACTGTGCTCATATTCTCGTATTTTTCAATTACGTCAATTTTCAACAGAATTGCCAGGGCCAAATAGGAATCGCGTATGCAGTAATCTATAACCCTTTTCTTGTCCTTCTCCCATTCACCTTCTATGTTAAGCCTGTCGACATCACCTTTAGATTCAGCGAGAAGTTCCTGGGCCACATACGCTAGGGTCTCCTGTTTTGGATGTAATTCGCGCTTCGCGTTCCACCAAGCGTCGGCTACTACCCTCCCGTGGATCCTCCAGAATTGGTTCTGAACACGCTGTGGAAGAGAATTATCCCTGCCAATCAGCATATCTATACCCTTATTTTTCGCTAGTGATTCTAGAAATGGAAGATCATAGCCATCAACGTTGTAACCTGTTATTATGTCAGGATCTTCTTCTCGTACAATGGAAATGAATTTCTTGAGGATATCAGAAGGTTCACCTGTTACAGCGCCGTCGCTGAACTTCCCGTTGAAGTGTACTGTGTATCCTACGACGTAGAGTTGCTGTGTTTTTATGCTGTTTTCAATATCGAAGCTTAGTATTTTCAAAGGGGGGAGGAAATCTGAGGTTCTTTCGATCCTATCACAAAGGATTGTGTGCTGAGTTGTGAATCTCTTGTCTTTGACTTCCTCTCCCGAGAACTTCACGCAGCTCCCAAGGTCAAAGTCGTAGTAAAATCTGAAGTGGAACGGAATATCAGCAGCAAGGACTCTGCCCTGGTCCTGAATCATCCTCCTTAGTTCAGGTACCTTCCAGGGCGACCTGAGCGTGAATTTTACTGCGCGAACTTTTTTGCCCTTATACAGAAGTTCCACATTCTCTGTTAAAACAACTTCGCCTGAAGATTTGAGCCTCCCAACTTCCTCATCCGTTGGCTCCACAACCTGGAAATAAGGGTTGAAACCTCTATAAAGAAGAGTGAACGATTCTCCTACCCTATTTCGGCCGAATAGCTCAACAATAACGCCTTCATTGTTTGTGATATATGATGAACTTACTACCCTAATCTCGTCTTCCATCGCAAAAACATGGTATCATTTCAAATATACTTTTTGAAAACTGCAAAAAGATTAATATCCGGCGGTAAATATGAGATATGCGCTTTATTGTTGTCACCGGAGGCGTTATATCGGGTATAGGAAAGGGAACTATTACTTCTTCTCTCGCTTATATATTGAAGGAGAAAAAATACCAGGTAAATGTAGTAAAGATTGATCCCTATATCAATTATGATGCAGGCACAATGAATCCTTATCAACACGGGGAGGTCTTCGTCCTAGGAGATGGTACAGAAACGGATCTTGATCTCGGTAATTATGAACGATTTCTCAGCAAAGATATGAAGAGCGATAATAATATCACTACCGGCAAGATATATAAGACAGTAATTGAGAAGGAAAGGAAGGGGGAGTTCCTAGGTAGCACAGTACAGATCATTCCTCACGTCACGGAAGAGATAAAGAGGAGGATCAGGTCTGTGGGTATCGGGGACAATTCAGATGTTGTTCTCGTGGAAGTCGGGGGTGTAGTTGGAGACATAGAATCCATGCCATATCTGGAGGCACTCAGAGAAATGAAACTTGAGGAAAACGGCAGGATGTTCTTTATACATGTGACCTACGTCCCGACGCTCAGGAGCGTTGGAGAGCCTAAAACAAAGCCTACCCAGCACAGCGTAAGAGAGCTGAGATCGATAGGTATCCAGCCGGACGCAATAATCGCAAGGAGTGAGGTTAAGCTGAGCAACGAAGTCAGAAAAAAAATCGCCCTATTCACGCAGGTTGATGAAAATGCCGTGGTCGGGATACCTGATGTTTCTGACATCTTCTCGATGCCTATCATACTGGATGATAGCGGTCTCCCAGATTACATGCTAGATAAATTAGGACTATCACCGACGAAAACTGATCTATCGTTCTGGAAAACAGTTGTGGAGAACATAAGGAATCCCAGGGAGGATGTAACTGTAGCTGTTGTTGGGAAATATGTCCACCTGAAGGATTCTTACATATCTCACGAACACACCTTTATGCACGTTACGGGAAAGACTGGAATAGGGGTTAAAATCAGATGGGTGAACTCCGAGCTTGAGGGCGAAGTAGTGAAGAATCTCGCTGGTATTGACGGTATCCTGATACCTGGGGGGTTTGGTGTTCGTGGAACAGAGGGAAAGATAACTGCAATAAAGTACGCGCGAGAGAACGGAATACCCCTTCTTGGTATATGCTTAGGTTTTCAGTTATCCGTTGTTGAGTTCGCTCGGAATGTTCTGGGATTAAAAGGTGCAAACTCCACGGAATTTGACCCTTCCACGAAGTTTCCTGTGATAGATCTCCTCCCTGAACAATTGGGCGTGACCAATTTCGGAGGAACGATGAGATTGGGGGATCAGGTTGTTAAGATAAAGGGTGATACGATAGCATATAGTCTTTACGGTAAGAATGAGGTCAGGGAGAGGCACAGGCACCGGTACGAGGTTAATCCTGAATATATAAGAAGGTTCGAGGAGAACGGGCTGATATTCTCAGCTACCGATGAATCAGGCACCAGAATGGAAATTCTTGAGCTCAGGGGGCATCCGTTCTTCGTGGGTTCACAATTCCATGCAGAATTCAGGAGCAGGCCAGAAGCGCCGTCCGTTCTTCACGAAGGTCTGGTAATTGCGGCGTTAAAATATAGAAATCTTATGCAAAAAGGATATATACAACAAGAGAAAATTACGTAATATTTAAATACCCGGAAATCATGCTAATAGTCTATGCCAAAGCCCCGGAAAAAGGTAGGTAAAGTGATCGGTGTTAGGGAGAAGAAACTTATAGCCAAACTCAACAGGGATGTACCCCTGTCCACTAAGGTGTATGATAGCGAGGGAAAGTTCATAGGTAAGATTGTCAGGCTCTTTGGGCCCACCAGATCTCCGTTTGCAGCCATCGATTCGAAAGGGGCTATGGCAGATGAAATATATGTGGGGTGAATGTAAATGCCTGAAGAAGAAAAGAAAAAGAGTAAGAGGGAGCTTCTAGAAGAGGTTACAAAATGCCCGGAATGTGGATCAACCCATCTCGTCAGGGATTACGAGCGGGGCGAGCTCGTTTGTCAGGACTGTGGTCTTGTTATTGATGACAGTTTCATAGATCAGGGGCCTGACTGGAGGGCATTCGATTCTGAACAGTCTGAAGCCAGAGCGAGGACTGGCGCACCGATGACATATACCATTCACGACAAAGGGCTAAGCACGGAAATTTCCTGGAAAAACAAAGACTCTTACGGGAAAAGCATTCCGACGAGGAGCAGGGCTCAGCTTTACAGGCTGAGGAAATGGCAGAGAAGGATAAAGGTCTCTAACGCAGCAGAGCGGAACCTTGCGCAGGCGCTCCAGGAACTGGAGAGGATGGCATCGAACCTCAGCCTGCCAAAGGACGTTAGGGAAACCGCGGCCGTGATCTACAGGAGAGCTGTCAAGGAGAACATGATAAGGGGTAGATCAATAGAGGGTGTTGTTGCAGGTTCCATATACGGTGCGTGCAGGCAGATGGGCGTTCCGAGAACGCTTGAGGAAATAGCATCGGTTACCCGCATTAAGAAGAAGGAGATTGGCAGGACATACAGAATGATGAGCAGAATTCTACAGCTGGGAATTTTTCCCTCAAGACCTGAGGACTACATAAACAGGTTTTGCAACAGGCTGAGGCTCTCGAATGATGCGAAGAAAAAGGCTATGGAGATACTTAAACTGGCTGAGAACAGGGATCTCACATCTGGAAGGGGGCCCACGGGAGTCGCTGCTGCCGCCATCTACATAGCTAGCATATCGCTCAACGAGAGGAGGACTCAGAGGGAGGTAGCCGAGGTTGCCGGCGTAACTGAGGTCACGATCAGAAACAGATACAAGGAGCTGACCGACAAGCTAGGCATAAATGTTGAGGTCTAGATAAACAATATTTTATATTTTTTGAGCATGACGAACCGGGGCCCGTAGCTCAGACAGGTAGAGCATCTGGCTTTTAACCAGGTGGTCGTGGGTTCGAATCCCACTGGGCCCGT
>JAVYSX010000018.1:0-16393 GCA_038728965.1 Thermoplasmatales archaeon
CTTCTTTAGGCAGTCAAAGCTGAAGCAACCCTCGCCTCAATTATAGGAAACAGAAACAGGCGACTTAGTAAACAATGCTGATGAAGCGTGAAATTGTATTACCTTTAACCGATGGATAGGTATTCGCCGGCGAAATCTTCCAATATCGACATGTAGCTCAAAAAAGCATAATATGGGGATTTATACGGATTAAAGTACTCGTGAACGATTTGGTCTGGAGAAATGCCTGTCGACATGTAGTATATGATATCAGAAGTTTGAAAATGTCTCCATTGAGACTTGTTGCTATTGTTTGACAATCTCTGCATCGCAGCAAAAGCATCTCTTTGCATTTCATTTCCCAACCACGGAGATATGTCCCTGTCAGTATCTGCCCACGAAATAGCCTTATTAACAGAGATCGTATCTTCTCCTTCATACAGTTCGGCGGCCTCATTTACAGTAAGCATCTCAATCCCCCTCCTTTTCAGCTCTATCGGGAGCCTTTGCAGGAATTTGAATATTCCAGTTTCGGCAACCTGATGTTCTCCGAACGTTTCGTAGTCCATGAATACGTTTGCTACCTTCCCCTGGGATTCATCAAGCCATTTAGCATATTTATCCGCTGTGAGTGGATACTCATTCCACCCCCAATTTGAAAACCTGAAAGATATGTCGTCGCTCAATTTGTAATTTCTGAGGAAAAGATTGAGACCTGACGTAGTTTTATGTATCGCATTTGGAGTATGCTCGGATATGATTTGATCAGTGCCCTCAGCGAGAATGTTTTTGTAGCCTAAGGCTGAAACGTACTGCGAGATTGTATCGCTATATATCAGCTCAGTATTCCTAAACGTCTTTGGCCTAATTTGAAAGATCTTCCACAACAACTCCTCTTGTTCCCTTATTTGCTCGAAGAACTCGTCCCTGTTCCACAACGATGCTAGGCTATGGTAGTATGTCTCAGCCATCAATTCTCCAAGGCCAAGCTTAAAATATTCTTTGAAGACGTCTATAACATCAGGGCGATACTCCAGTGCCTGTTCTATAAATGTTCCTGAAAGGGAAAAACTTGCCCTTATTTCGTTATCTATGAAGAGTTTGGTTGCAGGTATGTAGCATCTATCCGCCGCCCTCAAAAAAATCTCCTTGTTCTTGGTCTCCCAAAAATAATCATGGCTCTTTCCAACTTCATTCATTCTATACGGCCTTAGCCTTCTTGGCTGATGAACTTCAAAATAAAATACGACTCCCTTCATAACTCTGAATAGACCTCCATAGTTTGTAATGCTGCGGCTTCCCAGGTAAACCTTTTAGCCTCTATCTGTCCTATGGAACCAAGTGTTTTCCTGAGGCTGCCGTATTTCAGAACTCCAGCTATGTAATCCGCAATTAAATCCGTGTCCCAGAAATCAGCCTTCAGAACGTTTTTTAGGGCTTCGCCTACTCCTGTTGTCGTGCTTATTATTGCAGGCGTGCCAGAGCTCATCGCCTCTAGAACCGTTATGCCAAATGGTTCAGAAACAGCAGGAAGAACGAACGCGTCGCTTGTCCTATAAAAGTGTATGGCCTGGCTCAGATCCACGAATCCCGTAAAAATAACGTTTCTGCTTATTGATAGCTCTTTAGCAAGCGCTCTCATCTCGTCCATCTGTTCTCCCGTACCGGCGACGACGAACTTGATCCCCTGGAATTTCTCAACGACCTTTTTGGCTGCCTCAATGAAGAATTTTGGGCCCTTTTGCATTGTAACTCGTCCGAAATACAGGACATGGCCGGAAAGGTCGTAGTCTTTTGGAGGGAGGAAATAAAAGTGCTTTCCTAAACCGTTGTGAATCGTGGTTATCTTTTCAACAGGGATTTTGTAAGTTTCCATAACTAGTCTCTTTGTGTAGTCTGAGACTGTTATTATGTGGTCTGCCGCCCTCATTCCCTTACCCTCTATGTCCATAATCCATTTTTGCGGGTAAAAATTCCCAGATCTGTCCATTTCAGTGCTGTGAACTGTTACAACCAGCGGTATTCCGTACTTTTCTTTGAGTTCTACCCCGGCATTGAATGTTATCCAATCATGGCAATGGATGACGTTAACGCCCTCAGAAACGAATGATTTTACCACCTTCTCGTTGTATTCCTTTACTGCAGAGTTAAATTCCGGAATTAGAAGATCGTAATTCCCTCCAATCCCGTTGTAGGTCAACGGAACAAACCTCACATGAAATGGGTATGTATGATACAGCAGAGATATTCTTGGGATATACACATCCACGTCCGCAAACTTGCTTATGACGCTGAACAGATTTAATGTATGGATTCCCAGACCGCCGGAAAAGGCAGGAGGAAGCTCCCAACCTATCACAGCTATCTTCACCTTCCTCCCTCCAAATCTTCAAAATACGCCCTTATCAATTCTGCATAGCTCCAGGCCTGAATAATGCATCCTTTTGATTTGTAGGGTGGATCACCGTCAAATATCTCCGGAACATAATTGAGAGAATAGAGATCATTAAAGTAGGACAGCAAAGATTCCACGCTCGTTCCGCTCCTTATTGAAGCAGTTATGTAGGGGCCTGCAAGCCAGGGCCACACGCTCCCATTGTGGTAAGCAGAATCCCGGTGATATTGATCTCCTTCGTATTTACCCAGATATTTCCTGTCCTTTGTTGATAGAGATCTCAATCCAAACGGCGTAACCAGATCTGAGAAAAAATTACGGTATTCACTAAAATTCTGTAGAACTGGAAATGGCAGGGAAAAGGCAAAAACTGCATTTGGCCTGACGCTGTAATCGTCCGGATCCGAAACGTCAAGAATGGAATTTCCCTTCAAGAATATTTCAATGAACCTTTCCTTAACCTGGGGTATCATTTCGTCCAAATCTTTCCCAAATTTATATCCAAGCTTTTCAGATATGTACTTAGCGGTTTCAAGCGCGTTGTACCAGAGTGCGTTAATTTCCACGGGTTTACCTACCCTGGGGGTAAAGATTGTATCTCCGGTCTTGGCGTCCATCCACGTAAGTTGAGGCTTTTTTACCTTTACTAGGGAATTGTCAATCTCAAACAGATCGTTGCCATTCAGGTAGGCTTCGATGATTTCAGTTATTTTTGGGTATACGGAGCTTAGTAGGGCTTTGTCACCGGAATACTGGAAATATTTGTAAACTGCATATATGAACCATAATGGAGAATCCGCCGCTTCGTAGTTACCGGGATCAGACATTGCCTTTGGCAATAAACCCCGGTTTATCATCTGAGTGTAATTCATAATTAATTCCCTAGCTTCTTTGTATCTCTTCGGAACAAGCAACAGGCCAGGTAGCGATATTAGGGCGTCTCTGCTCCAGGGACCAAACCAGTAATAACCGGCTATTATGTTATTTTTCGCTATCAATTTGGTTGATTCGTTCACAATACTAGCCACTCTTCTGTCTTTCGTCAAAACCCGCGAAAGCGACCTTACGTACCTTTTTTGAACATCTTCAAATCCGTAACTGTTCTCTTTTTCGGGAGATATCAGAACAGTAAGCTCACCCGGCACGTTGTTTATCTCGAAATGACCCGGGAGGAAAAGATCCTCCTCGGAGTTGGAACCTCTAGCTTCCTCTATGGGGTATTTTACGTTATAATACCATAGCCTATCCTCTTTAAATATACCTTCTGTCTTTACCCAAAAATGCATTTCATTCCAAGAGAATCGAACAGCACTATCCACTTCCTCAAAATATATGTCTCTGTCGCCCTGCCTAATAACTGTATGGTAGTTTCTGAACGCAACGAGAGGGTACAATCTTAACTGATCTGGTGTTTTACCTGAAAATTTATAGTTTATGAGGACAACATCATCATACGGATCAATCACTACTTTTTTCTCAATGCTGATTCCTGAAATAAAATAGCGGAATACAGGTATCGGAGATTTGTTAAAGCTGACCAGGTAATCGAAGCCATGCGGGTATATTGCTCCTCTGTAATAATTTGAATCGAGGGATATACTGCTTCCATTCACCTGCATTTCCTCGAACAACTTGGAAAGGAACACAAATCTCTCGTATCTTCGATTCGTATTTCTGACGTAAATTCCGTGGTAAGTTCGAAGATTAGAAAAAGAGGCTGTTGACGAGGAATAGCTGCCATTCCTGTTGCATATGATCCATTCCTCATCCCTGTCCATGTTTTCATCTAACGTAATGTGCATTATAAATTCTTTTTTCATGCTGGACTGAATACTCAATTGTAAAATATTCCAACAAAATCTTAAATTCCATGCATACAATATTGATTCATGGTGCGATATCTCCCTATAGGGAACAGCAGGGTTCTTGTGAGCTTTGACAGGGATTACAGACTTGTTGATTTTTATTACGGACGCGAGCAATCGGACAACCACGCAGTAGGGCATCCGTTTAGATACGGAGTATCAATCAACGGTGAATTCAAGTGGATTGACAGATCTGTCCTGAAATCCATGGATTATCTGGACGAGACGATGATAGGTGATGTCAAATATAGTATCGGGAATTTTGATTTTGATAATAACGACTTTGTAGATATATACAAGGATATTTACCTTAGAAAAATTAGGGTATCGAATAAAGGAACCGAAACTGAAGAGGTCAAGTTCTTCTTCCATCAGGATTTTTATATATACGGAAACGATCTAGGTGATACAGCCTTTTATTCTCCTGATCTGAATGCTGTCGTCCATTATAAGGCTGGAAGATATTTTCTCTGCGCCACTCTTGATTCAAGGAATGAATCGATAAACCAGTATGCCGTGGGAATAAAGGCATTCAGGGGGTTTGAGGGAACGTGGAAAGATGCAGAGGACGGAAAGTTATCATTCAATCCGATTGCAATTGGGTCTGTGGATTCTGTTGTTAGCAATACTATAGAGTTGCAGCCCGGCCAGACTAAGGAATTCTATTACTTCATAATATGCGGTGAGAACATGGAGAGCATAACAAGGGAAAGGAAAGAAGCAAGCATAGATCGGTTCAATGAGATGTACAGGAGGACAAGTAACTACTGGGAAGTGTGGAGCGCAAAGAAGAAGGTCGAGGCGTCAGAAGAAATTACATCACTTTTCAGGAAATCTCAATTCATAATAAGGACTCACATTAACGACGACGGCGGTATAATGGCATCGTCTGACAGCGACGTCCTAAAAGACAACAGGGACGGCTATTATTATGTTTGGCCAAGAGACGCTTCTTTGGCCGCTTACGCTCTTACCAGAACTCTTCACTTCAGTGCCTCAAGGAAGTTTTTTGATTTTACGCTAAGATCAGTCTCCGATGGGGGATATTTCTATCACAAGTACATGGCAGATGGAAAGATGGCAAGCAGCTGGATCCCTAGGGTCATAGATTCCAAGCCTATTTTGCCCATACAGGAGGACGAGACTGCACTTGTCATTTGGTCCTTCTGGCAGTACTACCTCAACTCTTTTGATGTGGAATACTTCTTCCCTTTCTACGATTCCCTAATAAAGAAATGCGCAGATTTCCTTGTGAGGTTTACAGATGAGGACGGTCTTCCAAATCCTTCCTATGATCTTTGGGAAGAAAGGTTTGGCGTACACACGTTCACCGTAGCTACAGTTTATGCCGCTCTAAAGGCTGCCGCAAACTTCGCAAATACTTTCGGTGACTACGAGCCCAGCGAGAAGTATAACGATGCCGCAAATAGAATGGCCGCTTCGTTCGAGAAAAAATTCTATTCCGAGGAAAAAGGATATTATGCAAGGGCGATAATAAACGGGGTTGCGGATTTCACCGTAGACTCACAAAACATGGCGCTTTTCCTCTTCGACATGAAAGACGCACGCGACCCAAGGATGAGGGCAAACATGGAAAAGATCATGGAAAGACTGTGGGTGAGGAACACGGGAGGGATCGCCAGGTACGAGAATGATAATTATCAAAGGGTGAAGCAAGACACTCAAATCCCGGGAAATCCTTGGATTATTACGACGCTATGGGCGGCTAGGTATTTTTTGAAAATAGGTGAAAAGGACAGGGCAGCGGATATGATCAAATGGGTTATTAATCACAGGCAGAACTCCGGAGTGCTCTCTGAGCAGATCAATCCGTATGACAATTCTACGCTTTCAGTATCCCCGCTCATCTGGAGTCACGCGGAATTTATCATCACAATACTGGAATACCTAAACTCAACCTGATTCCAGAGCTAAGCCCCAGAAAATGGAGGATCTCTACACTTATAAATAAGCATTTAAGAACAGAGTTATGTTTTTACCTCTTTCCTATACCGTAATTCTGTAAATCTCCCTGAAGAATGGCCATAGTATTACGGAAGCCACGACAAGTCCACCTACGACGAGGAATGAATCTGATACCGAGGTTAGCTGTATTATGGCACCTCCAAGCATTCCAGATGAAAATGTCGCCGCCACGGAAAATGTGTTAAAGGCGCCTGATATCCTTGCCATGAACTCCTGGCTGACGATGTGGAGCATCGAGGCCCCGTATATCACGTTGGCAATTCCAATCAGTATGCCTATAACGACTGCCGGGATCATGACAAAGAATATGGAGTCAAGGAAGGAAACTAAAGCAATCAATGTGCCGGTAAAGAAGAAAATTACCATGGATATGACGCCCAGCTTTCCCCTTATTTTATTTGCTACAAAAGACCCTACGATCAGCCCGAGGATGAACATGGAGAATACTATGCTCGCATAAATTGAGGGAAGATGGAACTTAATTTGGACCAACGAAATGAATATGATTCCTATAGTTCCGAACGTTATGTTGAGTATCAGGACTATTATCATCAGTTGAACGATCTCCTTGTGCTGCCTTATGAAAGATATCCCCTCCTTCATGGACTGCATTGCGCTCGTTTCCTCAGGCTTAAACTCAGTGGAAATAAAAAATAAGGGTATTAGAGCAACCACGAATACTGCAATCAGCGCTTCGAACGTGTGATAAAAGCCTAGGAGAAGGATAATGCCTGAGAGAAGATAGCCGGCACCCTCCGCTATATAATTTGCCATTGAAGTGATGGATGTACCCCGCTTGTACTGCTCCTCTGTGAGAAGCTCCTTCGTCCAGGTAGCCCTTATTGAATTTATCACGTCAGACGTGATCCCCAGAATGAAGCCGCTGGCATATATTGAGAGAAGTATTATTGGAAGTGAATCCAGGTAGAAGCCGTAAAGCACCGTGACAAGAAAGACGGCTCTAAGTATGCTGACGAGTAAGGCTATTGCTTTTTTTCTTGCAGATCTGTCGATGAGAGCGCCGATTATGAAACTGAAGAAAAGGGGGAGCGAAAGTATTCCGTCTCCAAGACCGGCGAGAAAGGCATTCTTCGTTTCGTACAGAATTATCCAAATGACTATCAGGTTAAAGGAGGCAAGACCAAACCTTGAAATGCCGACGTTAGCGACAAGATATTTGAACCTTGAATCGAAGCCGACAGATTTGCCTTCCACTTGGGCCTATGGGTGCATTGTAAATAAGCATTCCTCATATTTTTAAGTCAGTAAATTTTGAGGGAGATTAGGTAAATGATCAGGCCGCAGAGCATGTAAAGGCCTCCTATCGCTAGGTAGATCAACGTCATAATAAGCTGCTGCTTGTTTATGTAAGTCGCATCAGCTTCGCTAAGTGATTTCTTGAAATTCTGTTCAAGCTCCTTCTTGTAAGTGGATGCACCGAAGTCATACCAAGCGCCGAAGAACATTACAAGAACAGCGGAAATAAAAAGGATATCAGGCATCACTACAAAGAATGTCTTGATCCCAAGAAAAGAGAAATATATCGCAGGGGAAGCTATAATGACACCCAATATTTCCAATGGAGGCTTAGAATATTTCCATCTAGCCTTTCTGACTGCCTCTTTGACGCTTTGATTTACAAGGTCCAGTACTTCCTCTCCATTTGGCGACATTACAATTTCTTGTGTATTTCGGACAATTCCTCCTGCGAGAAGTGGCAGAAGTACCAATGGTCGTTTCCCAAGTCCCTCTTCTCAGGAGGAATGTTCCTGCATTTCTCCTGCGCATATACGCACCTATTAACGAATCTGCAACCTTTTGGAACGTCTATTGCATTCCCTATTTCTCCTAGTATTTCCACTGATTTGGGATCCCAGTCTGGAGATGGCCTGGGAACCGCCTTCAGGAGAGCCTTGGTATAGGGGTGCGCCGGAGTTTTCACCACGTCCTCAGTCTTTCCGCTCTCAACGCCTTTTCCAAGATACATAACCAGGAGACGGTCGCACACGTATCTTGCAGACGCTAGATCGTGAGTGATGTAAAAGACGGTGATACCAAACTCCCTCCTCATGCTGAGGATGAGATTCATGAAACCTATCCTTAGCGAGACATCAAGCATGGATATAGGCTCATCCATTACTATGAACTCAGGCCTAAGCACGAGTGCTCTTGCCGCAGCAACTCTCTGTCTCTCCCCTCCGGATAGTTCATGGGAAAATCTCTCGAAATAACTTTCGGGCGGCCTTAGGTTGACTATGTGAAGAACCTTTCCTATCATGTCTCTTGCAACCAGCGGGTCTCTCGTGACCCTATGTGCAATTATCGGTTCATTCACTATATCATATACTGACATCGTGGGGTCAAGAGAATCGTACGGATCCTGGAATATGAGCTGGGTATACCTCCTTAAAGCTCTTATTTCGTCGGATCTTTCCTTTACAGATGTTATATCTATTTCGAGCATTTCTCTTTTTTCGCCCTTTGGAAAGACGTACTTAACTTTTCCTCCTGTTGCATCTATAAGTTTTAAAATGACTTTTGCGAATGTTGTTTTGCCAGATCCGCTCTCCCCTATCACGCCGAATATCTCACCCTTCTTGATCTCTATCGAGACGTCGTCCACGGCCCTGACATATTTTGCTCCCTGTTCGCCAGAAAAGAGAGAGCCAGCTGCTGATGACCTCAGCGTGAAGTACTCCTTGAGATTGGTAGTAGTCATTATAGTTTCGCCTGTTGAGGAAGCGGAAGCCTCCACAGGTGCGTCAGTTTCCTCTGAATCAACAGATACCCCCTTCAGTTTTTCCGCATAGTGGCATCTGCTATATCTTCCAGGTTCCACTTCTCGTAAAGCAGGTGCTTCATCAAAACACCTCTGATCAGCATATATGCATCTGTTTGCAAAAAGGCATCCCCTTCTTTCCGAATACGGATCCGGGGTCTCGCCGGGAATCCCTGCCATCTTTCTCTTTGCTTTTTCGAGGGAGGGGTAACTTCTCATCAGGGCGAGCGTGTAAGGATTCAGCGGCTTCTGATACACGTCCCAAGTCGGTCCGCTTTCCATAACGCGGCCGCCATAGAGAACCATAACTTTTTTTGACAGCTGGGCTACTACACCTATGTCGTGAGAGATGATCATCATCGCTTTTGCCTGTGTTCTCTGAATTCTCTTGAGCTCCTCTATGATCTTCGCCTGTATTACAACGTCAAGGCCTGTGGTAGGTTCATCTGCTATTATCATACTTGGCGATAGGGAAAGAGCCATGGCGATCACTGCCCTCTGCTTCATACCCCCGCTGAGCTCGTGAGGATAAGCGCTGAGGACGGACCTGTTTAGGCCTGCCGACTCAACTACTTCAACGCACTTTCTCTTTATCTGATCGTCGCTCAGCTTCGTATGTATTTTGAATACCTCGCTTATCTGTTTTTCTATCGTGTATGCAGGGTTGAATGCGTTCATGGACCCCTGGAATACCATGGAAACGTCCTTCCATCTGATCCTCAACAGCTTCTCGTAGAGGATCTTCTTCTGGCCCCGTTTTAGCTTCCTATAAAATTCCCCAGATATCTTCTCCGCAGTGACTTCCTCGCCTTTCACTTTAACTGAGCCTTCTACAATCCCGTTGTCTGCGACCATTCCCATGATGGCCGTTGCCAGTGTTGTCTTGCCAGAACCGCTTTCCCCGATTATTCCAATCGTATCCCCCTCCATTATGTCCAGACTGACGTCCTCCAGTGCCCTTATTTTCCCGTCGTATGTTTTGAATGTTATGCTGAGATTCTCTATGCTGACTATCGGTTTAGACGTTCCTGCAAATGAGTTGTTTTCAGGTATTGCTTCTACCAATTTATCTCCTCCTCAATCTCGGATTTACGAGCTCGTCCACTCCCCTAGAAAGGAATATGAATCCCATGACAAAGAGAGTTAGAGCCACCGTGGGCGGGAGAACCCACCAGGGTGCTACCGCAGCCAGGTAATAATTATCGTACAGCGGGTTCAGCATTCCACCCCACGTCAGTATTGTCAACGGGGCGATGCCAAGAAATTGAAGTGTTGCTATCGCACCCACAGCCCCGCTTATGCTTATTGACGTGAGATATATAAGAAGTGGCGTTATGTTCGGCATCATGTGCCTCCTCAATATCTGAAGGGTTCCGGCGCCGGAGACTCTCGCCGCATCAACGAAAGTTCTCTGCTTGACACTCCTTATTATGCCTAGTATCGTGAACGTTGTGAAAGGCCAGGCTGTGAAGCTAAGCACAAGTATTATGTTGGTCAGGGAAGGCTTTAAAACAGACGTAAGGGCAATCAAAAGAGCCAAACCGGGGATCAGGTAGATGACAAGTGTTATGGTGTCCACCGCCACCGATATAAATCCCCTGTAGTAGCCTATGATCATACCGAATATTATGGCGACAATTATGCCTATAAGTCCGACCGCTATTCCTACTACCCAGTCAGGCGGAAAACTGCCTATGAATTGCGACCAAACATCATTTCCTTCGCTGTTAGTTCCAAGCGGGAATATATTTCCAGAGGGAGTGTGGAATGTGGGTGGTATAGGATTGATGGAAACGCCTGAGGCTGAATAAACGTAGATATACCCATCTCCTCCCCTAAACGTGATGGATTCAGTTCCAGTCGCAGCATTTAAAATGAGCTCAGGCTGCGTTATGCCCTTCATTGCAGACTTTGGGAGCATACCCCAGTAAAAGGGGTTTGTACCGAGGCTTCCAGAGAGGGAATACAGGGCCCCATCTGTGGATGAAATAATGTATGTATTGGAGCTGGGATCGTATACGGGTTTATACGAGTAAGCCCCCACACCTGAAGCAAGTGAAACCTTACCGAGGATGTGATCCGGCCTGTTGAGGACATAACCTTCTGTACCAGAGATGACGATCACCGAGGAAGGGAAACCGGTGCTGCCGTATGACGACGAAATGGACGAGATTCGTGACGGCAGTGTGAAGATCATAGAAGATGTTCCGTTTGACGTGAATATCCTGAAGACGGAGCTAGACGTAGAGTTTTCTCCTACTGCAAGGATCGAGTTATAGGGTGCTACGGAACGCTGATATGCTAGAGGTATCTGTACCTGCCCCGTGAAATTCATTCCCGGGATTTTTGATACCCATGCAAGTGTTCCATTCAGGTGGTATGCATAAACCGAATTCCCGGACGTCAGGATGGCCAGCTGACTTCCACTTGACGGGAAGTATGAACCGTAGAAATAGAGGCCTGAGACGTTCGAAAATGGTAGATTCCTTTGTGATGATATTTTCAGGCTAGAATCGTCAATAACGAGCAGATGCAGTCCGGAAGAATTTTCCGTGACCGCAATAATTCTGCCGACGTTTGAAGATGCACCTAGAATAGACGAACTGTAATATGGGATGGAAGGTATGCTTGGCTGGTCAACCGGGAGGACTGTAGATATCGGGGGAAGAGCAAAATTTGATCCCAGGGAGAGATTTTCGGTAGAGACAACTTTAGGCGTAGTTAAGGCTCCAGAAGAGGTTAGATCAGATATCCTTGCGAGGACTATCTGGCCTGAATGCGTAGAAATCAGCATATAATTGGCCATCGTTTCAGTTCCAGTAACTGCGTTTGCGCCCTCTATAAGAGTGAATACGGACATGCTTTCCGGGCTTGAGCTGAGGGAAAGGTTGGCCACGCTGGCCAGTTTGCCAGTAGTTGTACTGGAAGGCGTAGCCAGCTGAAGTGCGACGACTTTTCCGTTTTCATTAACTGAATAGACCCAGTTACTTCCAGTAATTGTGATGGAGGAACCATATGAAGAAATCTGTGAAGAGTCTAGAGATATATTGCCTGCAAAATTCTCAGAGAGAAGCTTTGGCACCGTTGTATCTATGGAAGGTGCTACATAAGAGCTAGGGTTGCTTTGCAGTTGTATAGCCGGCGAAATCGCGGCAATTATTGCTAAAATTAGGATAATATAGAATCCTGCTTTGCCGTAAGGCGAACTATAGAATATCTTCCACTGCTTCTTCAACCTGGCTAATCTGAAATTCATCCTTTTCCTTCTGATCTCACGGACCGTTGCCTTTTCATTTTCTTGCGACGTCATCAAAAACACCTATAATTTAATCCTCGGATCAAGCCAGGCATGTATGAAATCCACGAGGGAATACGTGATGATCGTTACGAGAGAGATTATGAAGAGTGCTCCTTCCGCGAGCGGGTAGTCTAGTTCTAAGGTTGCATTGTATAGCAGGTGTCCTATTCCCGGATAGGAGAATATTATCTCCACCACTACTGCACCACTCATTAGGAGTGCAAGTTCCAGAGCCATTCTCGTGCTTATGGGTATCATGGCATTCCTTGCGGCATGGTGAAACATGATGTTGCCCTCACGAACCCCCTTTGCTCTAGCTGTCATTATGAAATCTTCCCCTAGTGTGGAAACCATCGCTGCTCTTGTTGTGAGCAGGTGGCTCGCTCCCTCTATTACTATGAGAGTAACCAAAGGAAGGAAAAGGTAATATATGACACCTCCCGGATTGGTGATCAGCCACGAGAGGGGGAAGACAGTCCTGACTGGGAAATACGGCTTCAAAGCAGTGAAATAGATAACGAGCCAAACTGCCAGGACAAAGAAAGGAATCGCATTCAGTGCTGTGGAAGTGGCGATCATCGTAGACTCCTTTTTGGTGGATCTAACCCAGGATGTCAGGATTCCCATGGGTATGCCTATCAAGAAAGATATAATTGCAGCAGCTCCGAAAAGGAGGAGTGTGTAGGGCAGAGCAGCCTTTATTATATCCCATACGGAAAGGCTTTCAAAGTAGTCGAATCCGAAGTTGAAAGTAAACATATCTTTCATGTAGATGAAGAAGTTTACGGGATTCCACTTCCCTCCAGCCAGACCCAGCTGAGCCTCAACGGCTGCAAGTCTCGCCCCCGTAAGACCGGCCTTGTTCTTTGCACCGAAGAGCAAGAGCTGGGCAGGGTTCCCAGGCATGAGCCTGTATACAACATAGATTACAACAGCAACCAAAATTGCGAGTATCACATCTTGTATTATCTTACGTACAATTAAGTACGGATTCACCAAGATTGATGTTAATTCCGTTTATAATTATTTCGCACGATTGAAAACGCTATAAAATAGAGAATAAGAAGAAAAATAAAAAAAAGTTTAAGTTTTCTCAGGTGGTTTTTGTTCTTCCTGTTCCTGTTTAGGCTTTCTCCGAGACACTGCCCAGAGAGCTGCGAATACTACGAACAATATTGCGAACACTATTATCAGAGCATAGTATGCGTCGAGGTTTGGAGTAACCGTCACTGTCTTTGTTACTGTCACCGTAGTTGTCTTGATAACCTTTTCCACGGGCATCACGAAGAACTGGTATGTAAAAGATTGGCCGTTGCTAGTTATTGTTACAGTAACGGGTGTTATTACAGATACGTTAGGTGCGCTGAACGTGACTGGATATGAGCCACCTGCACCGGTTGTGCCTGAAGGTACTGAAACATTTCCAATGCTAACTGTCACGGTGAATGGCACTCCTGATACAGATGGACCTGCCGTGTTAGCCAGCGTACTGTTGACAAACAGGGTGTATGAGGAGTTCCCTAGTATTGTCGTAAATCCATTCAGTGACTGTGATCCCTGAACGTATGCAGCTACTACCGTGCTTGGAGCTGGATTGGATACCATCTGGGATGAGTTGACCACCGTAGTGTTCACTGCACTGTAGCTAACCCCCACAGCACTTATCTGGAACGCGTCTGCAGGGACCAGGTATTGATCTGAGAATACTTCCGGTGCATATCCCAGGAATGATCCGTTTACCATATTCATCTGGTACAATCCAGCACTGAACCAAGCCGTCGCCATGCCGGAACTGTTTGTCGTGACTTCAATTCCAGGTAGGCTTGAGCTTCCGAAGAGCGAGTTAGGATTCGGGAGCATCAGTTGAGTTCCATTTCCGTAGAAGTAACCGCGGTTAGCGCCGAGAGCGTTCTGGCTCACTAGGTCGACCATGAAGTTAGGCACTGGGCTTCCCGTAGAGTTCATCACTGCAACGTTTACCTGTATTGATCCATCGGGACTCGATATTGAGGATGAGGAAACTGTCAGGGATATCGTGTACTGCGGAGTTCCTGACGTAACCTGAACAGGTATCTCTACGGGCTGCTGTGTTCCAAAACCTAGCGGGTTCGAAGCAGACGTAAGTTCAGCGATCGTCATGAATGGTGCCTCTCCCGACATAGGTGCACCGGCGTAGTAGTTGCCCAAGAATATGTAGCTTTCAGTTGCATTGCCTAGGGCGCTTACATTAATACCTGGCGCAGGACCGACCATTACCGTAAAGGTACCATTCGCTGGCGTTTTACCAATTATCTGTGAGACGTTGTAATTGTTGTTGAATGCATATGATTCAGCATACGGATTTCCGGGCGTGAGCTCGCTAAGCACTGCTGAAGTATCTGTACTGTTGCTCAGTTGTAATATTCCTGAATTCACCTGGATAGTATATTCGTATCCGGAGATAGGGGCGCCAGTCAACGGGTTATATACTTCTATCTGGAGTGGTTGATAGCCTGTTGAATTCGCCTCGATCATAGGTGTTTTGATCACCTTGTACGAAACCGGTTCAGGAGCGACTGTTATGTAAGTCCACCCTAGTCCGGGTATTGCGGAAGAACCTGGCATTGTTGCTGCTGCTGAAACGTTTATTTCACCTGTGTAGTCAGACGTATACACAAGAGGCTGGTCTGCGAAGACCTTGAACTCTAGGGTATACTGTCCGAGAGAGTTTGTCACTCCGGAATAGCTTGTTATGTTAAGCAATGCACCTGCTGGGTTCACACCAATCGTTAGATCAGCTCCAGATACAGGTGCGCCGTACTGATTCCTCACTTGGAATGTTATGTTACCATATTGCCCATTAAAGTATACCCTGCTTGAAGGCACAACTCCAACCTTGAGTTCGGTCGGTACAGTTGTGGAAACAGTAGGTGCTACGGCCGTCTTGAGATGCACAGTCATGAAGTTCCAGTATTCGTAACCAGTCTGAGAAAGCGTGTCGTTAGTGTAGTTCGTAAACTGTGAAGTTACTACCGGGAACAGGTCTATGCCGTATCCGACGTTTATCATCGTCGACTCTATTGCAGCAATGCCCTGTATCTCATTTGATATCTTTATTCTCTCTGTAAGGTTTGTTATTGTATTAAGCTCGCCGTACAGCGTAGTCATGAGATTGTCGATCTGAGTTCCGGTCAAATTCTGGCCGTTGTACGTTATGTTGCTGAACGGTCCTAGGTAGAATCCTGTGCCCAGACCAAGAGGAGTATAAAATGCCACATAATCTCCAGTCGGGTCTCCGACTATACCGCTTATACCGAGCTCGATCGCCTGGTAGTTGTATGTAATCAAGTTATCGACAAGAGTGCTGAATGCCTCCTGGGTAACTGTTGTCTTTACTCCGATACCGTCCCACCATTGCGCTATGAGTAATGCACCCTCAACGCCCAGCGGGTTAGATGCTGCTGACGTTATCTGTATGTCCATCGTAAACTGTTTCCCCTGGTAGTAGTACTCTCCATTAACTCTCGTCATTCCTGGTGTATTATTCAGGAGCTGCATTGCAAGGCTAGGATCGTATGAATAAGTTGGGAGGCTATGATTCTGCCATACGCTGTCAGAATCAGGGACTATTGAAGTTCCAGGAATTCCGTATCCTTCATCAACCACTGAGTTGAGATAAACCTTGTTTACAGCATAATTCAGAGCCTGCCTTACAGAAGTTATATTCAGAGGAGGCGCAACAGTTGCAGGCGTAAATCCATAGAGGCTGGTCGTCATGTTAGAATCAGATTGATTATATGAGTTGAGCTGTATGTAGCCGTAACCTGTTGTAGGCTTGTGGAATATATACGTGTTTGGAGATGTTGCAAGCGTTGGTAGGAATGTAGGCGTAACACCGCCCTCAATCTGGTATACTTGGTTGAGCGTTACAGCCGTTACTGCTGCAGATAGAGATAGATAAAGCGGCACGTATAGCTCGTAAAACTTCGGAGTCCACTGTTTTAACGATGGAACATACTGGACGAAGTAATGGGGATTCACGTACATCTTCCAGTATTCGTCAAATATCCACTTCCCCTGAGGAAGACCGTAGCTGTTTGTGAACATGAACG
>JAVYSX010000019.1:0-12135 GCA_038728965.1 Thermoplasmatales archaeon
ATGTCAAGAATATTCATGCTGAGGATAGGAGAGGAGTGGAAGATATCAGAGATTCCAAAGAAGTCAAAATTGCTGATGGAGGGGCTCGACATACCTATTATGCAAAAGAGCTGGAGTTAGAGATTAAACTCTCATTTATGCTCTTTGTAACCTTGTTTAGAGATCACTCAGTCACTCCCAAGAAGATGTTATTCTCCATTGATCTTGCAATCCTCCATCATTTAGTCTCTTCCTCTTCCACAGACAATTTCAACCCTCCCGCTTTTATATCCTAATAGAATGATGAAATAGAAATTATAAGGAATAATGCTGTTATAGAAATTATTTTGGACGGTACCTAAAAAGCCCAGGTGTGCAGAATCTGACTATTGATCTGAAGCGAAAAGTGATAGCTATTCAGAAAGTTTAATTCCGCGGTTTGGTTGAGGTTTCATGAAAATCAAGCTTGAAGGTAGTGTAAAGGATCTCTGGGCTGTCTGGTACGAGGAGCCAGTCATAAAGATGATAGATCAAAGGTTGCTACCGGAGAAATTCCAAATTGTGGACATAAAGAATACTGAAGAACTTTATGAATCCATAAAAGGAATGATTGTGAGGGGGGCACCATCTATAGGAGCGGCAGCCGCCTATGGTATTGCACAGGCAGATTTCAACGGTGAGAATCTGGATGCAGCTGCGTCGAAAATAAAATCCTCGAGACCCACAGCATATGATCTATTTTATGCGGTGGATTATGTGATGAATCATAGGGATGAGGCAAAGAAATATGCCGATAAATATGTACGCTCCATAGTTGAAAGATCAAGATCGATTGGAATAAACGGAAATAATATCATAAAGAAGGGTGCAAAAATCTTAACCCACTGCAATGCGGGTGCCCTTGCATCAGTGGATTACGGAACTGCTCTCTCTCCGATAAGGATTGCAAAGAAGGAGGGGAAGGATCCATTTGTCTGGGTTGACGAGACCAGACCTAGGTTGCAGGGTGCAAGGTTAACTGCGTGGGAGCTCGTTCAGGAAGGAATAGACCATAGGGTAATAGCAGATAATGCCGCTGGATTTCTTATGAGTAAGGGGGAGGTGGACTTGGTGATAGTTGGGGCAGACAGGATAGCTTCAAACGGAGATTTTGCAAATAAAATTGGTACCTATGAGAAGGCCGTTGTAGCGAAGGAAAATGGCATAGATTTTTACGTTGCTGCCCCCCTCAGCACATTCGATTTTAGCTTAAATTCTGGAGAAAAAATACCGATCGAATATAGAGATGAGAATGAAGTTGCGAAGATAAACAGCTCCTACATTCCACCAAGGGAGTCTCATGCCTACAATCCAGCATTTGACGTGACCCCTGCCAGATATGTTACAGGCTACATAACAGAATACGGAATATATAATGGAAGTGAGCTATCAAAACTAGCAGAGAAATTAAGGGAAGGGCTTTGAGAGGTCAATAAGATTTAATTGCATTGTTATCATAGCTGTCAGGTGTTGCAAAGACCAATACTGTGGGAACCACACGATGCTTGCAGTACATCTAATCTGGAAAGATACAGAAACTGGATAAACGACATGTTCTCACTAAACATCTCTAACTACGGGGAGCTATGGAAGTGGTCTGTTGAGAACATAGAGAGATTCTGGGAGAGCCTTATAAATTATTTCCACATAATCAGCAATGGGTCATACCAGCAGGTCCTGAATAGCAGGGAGATGCCAGGAAATAGGTGGTTTAGCGGTCTAAGGTTGAACTATGCTGAAAACGCCATATTACTAGGGGATCAGACTCCTCTGATAATTTCTTCAAATGAAAAGGCGGAGAGGAATGAAATATCCAGGGTGGAATTTGAAGGGACGGTAGGTGCAGTTGGGTCATTTCTCAGAGATGTGGGTGTAGCTGAACACGATAGGGTGGCTTCCATACTTCCAAACATACCGGAAGCCATGGAGGCGCTATATGCAACAGCCGCCACCGGGGCAATATGGTCCAGTTCTTCTCCTGATTTTGGGACAGAGGCCATAATCGACAGGTTCAGGCAGATTGAACCTAAGGTTCTATTCGTTAAAAATGACTATTCATACAACGGCAGATCTTTCAATAAGGAAGAGACGATCAGGAAGGTAGTTGAAACCCTTCCATCCCTTAGGGCAGTGGTCGAAGTAGGGGATCATAGAAAATACGAAGCCAATACCTGGGGTTGGGATGATATATCAAAAAGTTTAAAGCGGCCCGAATTCAGAAGAGTGGATTTCAATGATCCTCTCTGGATTCTCTATTCCTCCGGGACAACAGGCCCCCCAAAACCAATCGTCCATAGTCACGGCGGAATACTCCTAGAACATCTAAAGCTACTTTCTATACATTACAACATATCAAAAAATAGTAGGTTCTTCTGGTACACCACAACAGGATGGATGATGTGGAATGTGTTAGTTAGTTCAATTGCAGCCGGAGCAACGGCTATCCTTTATGACGGTAGCCCGACGTTTCCCGATGTTAATTCACTATGGAGGTTGGCCGAAATTGAAGGAATATCATTCTTCGGCACCAGTGCCGCATATCTCTCTTCTATAATGAAAGAGGGTGCTATCCCCAAAAGATATTTCTCTTTAGGTAAATTGATGGCAATAGGTTCAACCGGTTCTCCCCTCTCTCCCGAATGTTTTCGGTATGTATATGAAAATGTGAAAGAGGATGTATGGCTGGCTTCAATAAGCGGCGGAACAGACTTATGCACAGCATTTCTTGGGGGCTGCATATGTGAACCGGTTCGTGAGGGAGAACTCCAATGCAGAAATCTTGGAGCAGATATACACGCTCTTGACGAAGATGGAAAAGAGCTCGTGAATCAGGTGGGTGAATTGGTTATAGAAAAGCCTATGCCATCTATGCCAGTGTACCTTTGGAATGATGACGGGAGAAGGCTTCGCGAAACCTACTTCTCAAAATACAGCGGGATGTGGAGGCATGGAGATTGGATCATGATTACTGATTACGGTTCTGCTGTGATCCTTGGTAGATCAGACTCAACACTGAAGAGAAGGGGGATTAGGATTGGTACCGCCGAAATTTACAACGTTCTCGACAAAATAAAGGAGATAAAGGATAGCATAATCATTGGTGTAGAACTGCCAGGAGGAGATTACTTCATGCCCCTTTTCATAGTTACTGACTCAGATGACGTTGATCTTTTAAGTGAAAAGATCAAAAGGACAATTAAGAATGAATTATCCCCACGGCATATTCCCGATGAAATCATAAGGGTATCAAGAATACCAAAAACAATAAATGGAAAGAAGATGGAAATACCACTGAAGAAATTGTTCATGGGCTTCTCTCCTGATAAGATTTTTAATCCGGGCTCAATGGAGGATCCTCGAGCTCTCGATGAATTTCTGCCAATAGCCGAAAGAATAAGGAGAGAAAAGGGGATAAATCAGATATGAATTTTCTCCCACATCTCCTGAGCGAGCTTACCATCGTACAAGTATTTGGAGTATCTGTCCCTAGCATTTTCCTTTTTCTTCTTGTGTTCCTCTAGAAAGATGCTCACTTTTGACGCCAATAATTTTTTAACTTCCCCCGTCAACATTCTCCCACTCGAGTACTCCTCGGCAATTCTCCTGATTTCTTCGTCGTTGTCCTCGAATAGGTAGAAGAGCCATTGGTAGGGGACATCCACATTCAGGTCTGCTCCAAGCTTCCTCTGAAGCTCTGCCGTGGCCTGCCCTCCAGAATACGCATACTTCACTATTTTCCGTTCAATGTTCTTAGCATCATCTGAAAGATAAACGGCGGATTCCGGTATGGAAGAGCTCATTTTCCCCTCAAACGAAGTCAGTGGAGGGAGGAATTTGCTGTGAATTTCCGCAGCCTTGTAATATCCCAGAGATTCTGCAATGTCTCTCTGGAGCCTCCAGTAGGGGTCCTGGTCTATTGCAGCAGGTATCAGGCATCTCTTCCTTTCAAACATAGTCGGTGCTATCTGTATCGCAGGATAGAATAGGATACCGATGTTAGAGGAATTGTCAAAACCAAACGTAGCCTTTACTTCAGAGAAGTTTAGCTTCTTCGCTATCTCAATTGTCAGCTGGTACATATTTCTTATATATTCCGTATCCTTGAAAATGAATGTTTTATCCTCGTTAAAGCCGACTGCAATTATGTCAAGAATATTATCCTCGGCCCAGGCCGCGGTCTGGCTCAGTGAATACTCCTGATTTCTCAGAAACTTTTCGTCGTCCGTGATCTCAATGTAAACGTTTACGTTAAATACGTCCTGTAACCATTTTGTGAAGAGAAATGGGATGAGATGTCCAATGTGCATTCCAAGGGAAGGAGCTCTGCCCGTGTAAAGGTAGAAGCCTCTTCCCTCTCTGTAATCCTTTAGGATCAAATCAAGATCCCTGTGTGAAAAAAATATCCTTCTTCTCAGCATGACATGTAGCCTGTTACCAGAGATGCGGTTGATCTCCTGCACTATTTCTTCAGAAATTCTTTCTGTTCCAAACTGTTCGATGAGCTTATCATAATCTATCTTCCCTGTCACGTCCCAGGGAGTTATGTTGAAGTTGTTATCAGGCACACCTCCTTATTTGTTATCCCAATAAAATCATTGCCGGTGGAAAAAATACTTCTAGATGTATTCCAATTTAATAGCATGGCTCTTGAGTTCAGCGTAAATGAGATAAAAAACGGAAGTGAAATTCCAAAGAAATACACCTGTGATGGAGAAAATTTGTCCCCAGGAATACTTATATCCTCTGTTCCTGACAATGCAGAATCATTATGCATCCTAGTAGAGGATCCGGACGCACCGGTAGGGCTTTTTGTTCATTGGGTTGTGTTCAATATTCCTCAATCAGTAAGGGAACTGAAGCCGGGAATGGACAGAAACAAAAGAAGATCCGATGGGATAGAACAGGGGAAAAATGACTTTGGAAGGATCGGCTACGATGGCCCATGCCCCCCGAGAGGTCACGGCTTCCACAGATACTACTTTAAGCTCTATGCACTCGGCACAAAAATATCAATTTCGGGCACTGCAAACAGGCAGGACATCTTAAGAGAGATTGAGGGAATAGTTATTGAAAGTACTGAAATTATGGGGAAGTACAAGAGATAGTTCAACCAATATAACCTACAAAATGATGGGCGATCACTCCTATGGTAAATGTTCCAAGAAACCCGAGGGCAACAAGACCTAGGGATCTGGCAAGGTCCCTCCGCAGTTTCCCGTCTGATTCTATGGATATGACCGAGGCTGCTATACCGTCAACGATCATAACTAGGGCGAAGGAGGTTACGAGCGCTTCGTATCTGCTGAGGATGAAGAAGGGGATTATCGGTACAACTGCGCCTATAGAGTAATAGGTCGCCGTATTTCTTGCCGATTTTCTTGCGCTGTACGTCTGGCTTTGTTCCATCTGCGACTTTGCCTTCTCTGAAAGGTATGAACCTATGGTCATTGAGATGAGACCAGATGCCCCGAATACGATTCCACCGAGAGCTATGTACAGGTTATTTATAAATACGCCAGTGAGACCTGCAAGACTAGCAAGAACCTCGATCAATCCGTCTGACATTCCATAGATCGCATCCCTTACCTTCTCGGAACTTCCCTTAAGCTCCTCGGACATCTTGATGAATGTATCCTCGTGCTCTCTCTCATCAGTTAAGATTTTAGTCAGCTGCTCCTTTTCCCACTCCTCTTTTGATTCTTTTTCAAGATATTCTGAATATTCCTTTATAGCCTCAACTTCCCCCCTTTCTAAATATCTGATCAGAAATGATATGCCAAACAGCCTTTGCAGGAATCCTATGTATCTGTAGTATATTGGGTTCCTCCTTCTGAAAGGAGGTATGTTTATCCCCCTCCTCTTCAATATATCAGCCCAGAACCCGGAATGCTTTAATTCAATTGAGGACAGCTCCATCAACTTTGATGCGATTTTTTCGTTTCTTTCGCCCCTCCTTAGAGTTTTCATGATCCTGGTTGATATCTTCTTGTACAGATCAGCATCGTTCAGTTCATTTTGATAGAAAACTTCAGGCGATCCGACCACATGGATATAAGATTAGATCATTATTAACCATTTCCGATCTTAAATGAGGAAAGCATAAATCGTTTTTAGCCATTAAGAAAGGTGATAAAATGACAAAAAATGTTCTAATTATGGGTGCAGCCGGCAGGGATTTCCACAACTTCAACGTCTACTTCAGGGACAACAAGGAATATAATGTGGTCGGATTTACAGCCACACAGATTCCGAACATTGAAGGAAGGATCTATCCGAAGGAGCTTGCGGGGAAATTGTATCCAAAGGGAATCCCAATATACGCTGAGAGCGAACTATCGGACCTGATAAGGGAGAAGAGGGTTGATCTGGTAGTTTTTTCTTACTCTGATGTCCCTCACGAGTATGTGATGCACAAGGCTTCGGAAGCTATGGCAGCTGGGGCAAGCTATCTCCTGCTGGGTCCAAATGATACCCAGCTCAAAAGCACAAAACCTGTAATCTCAATATGCGCTGTGAGGACAGGTTCAGGTAAGTCACAGACAACAAGAAGAGTTGAGGATATACTGACCAGCATGGGGAAAAAGGTCGTAACAATAAGGCATCCTATGCCGTACGGTGACCTGCTCGAACAGAAGGTCCAAAGGTTCGCGACTATGAATGACCTTGATATCCAAAAGTGCACGATTGAGGAAAGAGAAGAGTATGAACCTCACATAAAGAGGAATGTTGTTGTATACGCTGGTGTGGACTACGAGGCAATATTGAGGGAAGCAGAGAAGGAAGCGGATATTATATTGTGGGATGGAGGGAACAACGACTTCTCGTTCTACAAAAGTGATCTGAAAATTGTTGTGGTTGATCCGCACAGGCCCGGCCACGAAATTAAATACCATCCGGGAGAGGTCAATCTCAGGTCGGCAGATGTAATCATAATAAATAAGGAGGAAACGGCATCTCTCGAGCACATTAACGAGGTCAGGGAGAACATTCGTTTGTTTAATCCAAAGGCTATCGTTGTAGATGCTGCATCTCCATTCTTCAGCACAGATTCAGATAAGGTAAGGGGTAAGAAGGTTCTGGCGATAGAGGACGGGCCCACACTGACACACGGCGAAATGAGCTACGGTGCGGCTGTCATATTCTCAATAAAATTCGGGGCTTCAGAGCTTGTTGATGCCAAAGACTATGCAAAAGGTAGCATAAAGGGGGTGTATGAGAAATACAAGCAAATACATAATTACCTCCCAGCAATGGGCTATTCACCACAGCAGATTAAGGATCTCGAAGAGACCATAAACGCCGTTCCGGCAGACGTAGTTGTCTCAGGTACACCAATAGATCTCACAAGGGTTGTAAAGATAAACAAACCAATTATAAACGTGAGGTACGAGCTTCAAGAAATAGGGAAACCGGACCTCAGAGATGTACTTGAGAATTTTGTGAAGACTCACTAGGCCTTCCTCATTTTTTGGAGAAAGCGATATTTTCTATTTTTTTTATTAACTCTTCCTTGCTTCCCTCGTATTCTATTTCAATTTTTTTTACCTTTCTGAAAGGTTGCCGCGGATATTTGGCTTCGGAGACTGTATAATTTAATCCCAGGTCCCTTATAATATCAAGCAATTTTTCCTTCGGAAAACCCTTCCTGACTCTTCTCCCCTTCTTTCTAGTTGCGGAATCGTCGAAGTAAGTTTCCCAAATTGTTCTCTTCATTTTTCTATCAATACGGCATTTATCATTCCGTTTTGTCCTGGTCGAGATGTAACCTTTGCCTTACCTAGTTCCGTAACAATAATCGCACCCTTCGTTATAATATTCCTCTGAGCAAAGTGTGTTTCTGCTATATTTTCAGCTACATTTAGAATCTTCGCTCTTTTCGTCGTACGCTCACTTGGAACTGTAACATTTGCCTCATTTCCGCTGAGTAGCACACTCTTAACGTTCCCTCCCATTCCCCTAACCTGCTTTCTTTTTACATTGCCGAGGGTGGTGAGGGTCGCTTCTCTCCCTAGTTCAAATCTGCGCTTATGCCTGCTGTTTTTCAATTTCCCGCCACTTATCTTAGTTCTGCCTCTTCCCTGATATAATGCCATACGGTAAGTGAATCATGCAGAGGGTAATTAAATCTTTCATAAGTAACGTCAGAAACACTTATTCCCGAATTTAACATATATAAATGTGAGAGTTGGTATCATCCTGATTGCCCTGATAGCATTAATGCTCTTGGCCGTAATGCCGTCCGCACATGGTGATCAGAAGTCTGTATTGATAGTAAATTTTGACTATCAGGTAGATACGGGTGCCCAGGATTATTTGCAGAGGGTCTTATACTACGCTATGACTGAAGGAGATCCTGTTGTTATCGTCATGAACACTCCTGGGGGCTATCTTAGCAGTGCATTTAATATGGTCAATTACACAATTAATGCAGAAAAAAGCATAACTGTAACCACTTACGTCCCTCCGGGAAGCATGGCCGCTTCAGCTGGCTCCTACATAGCCCTGGCATCTGATTATGTCTTTATGGGAAATGCAAGTATAATAGGTCCCTCGGAGCCGTACGTTATAGGTGGAACGGAACTTGAGCAGGAACATGTGACAAATGCATCCCTTGCCCTAATGGAATCGCTAGCCCAGGCGCACGGATGGAATGAATCCGCTGTCTACCTTATGGTCGAAAAAAATGTTGCATATACTGCGCAGAACGCTTCAAAGATAGGTCTTATCACCGGAATGTCTGATAATCTTACCGGTGTGCTGAAAAAGCTTGGCTACCTGGGGCTTCCAGTGACGGAATTCACTGAAAATCAGATAGAGCAGCTTGAGTCGTTTCTTTCAAACTCAACTGTCGCGGACCTCCTGATATTGATCGGTATAATAGCTATCGTTCTGGACATATTCCATGGTTCCGTTTTGCTGAGTGTTGCAGGGGTTATAACTCTCGCCCTTGGGATATGGGGAGTCACGCTTATAAACTTCCAACCTATAGCAATTTTCTTCATAGTTCTAGGCGCTGCCCTGATATTCCTTGAAATAAAGCTCGGTCACGGGTTTGCTTTGGCAGGGGGAGTTGGTCTTATAATAGTTGGGGGATTGATCATGCTCCTAGGGGTAACATATTCTTCAAGTAACCCCGCCTTGAATGGAGAGAGTTATGCGATAATTGCACTCGAGGCTACGGTTATACCTATTGGCTCCCTGTACCTCATTGCTCTCCGGAGGTCCGTTATGAAAAAGCCTCCCAAGGTGGGTCCACAGACCGTAATCGGTAAAAGGGGAATGGCTGTGACAGACATAGACGCAGGTGGGAAGGGTGTTGTGTTGGTCCAGGCAGAAGAATGGACTGCTATATCCCAGGATGCAATTAAAAAGAACGACGATGTTGAGGTGATAGATGTTAAGGAAGCAATTTTATACGTTAAGAAAGTTTCTTGACCCTCAATGTGACCTTATCTTCAAGGACCTCTATCACGGCCACAACGTCCCCGTCATTTGTATCTGAATCACATATAAAGCTCCAGTCTTCATTGAGAACAGTAACCGTGCCCTTTGTCCCTGCTGGAACACCCTTGACAACGCTACCTCTCTGCCCCTTCAAATTCTCAGTGTGAAAATATCTCTTAGTTATCCTGGAGGAAGTGGTCAGGGAAAAACCTATGAAGAGAAATACTACTACCACGAGCAGTATTATCGAAAATACCAGGAATAGGAACACCCCCCCAGCCAAAAAATATTCGGACAGGAGAAATAAAGCAAAAATTGTAAGGGCTACAAGCAAGCCTATCGTCCTGTAGCCGTATTTGACAGTCAGTCTGCTAACTTCCCTAGGCATTTTGCAGCTTATTCTTTTTTCTTATTTGAATCTGAGTCATCAGTTGATTTCGATGATGCAGTTTTAAGAGTGTTTACGAACGGTCTAAACATTTCAGTGAATTCCATAGGTATGATGTACTTAGTGGATTGACCTGAGCCCAGAGACTTCATCATATCTAGGTATTGAAGTGCCATAGTCTTTTCATCAATCTGCTTGGCTGCATTGTATATAGTCGTCAGAGCTAGCGCGTATCCTTCTGCCCTTAATATTGCTGACTGCTTGTCTCCCTCCGCTCTTAGGATGTTAGATTGCTTATCACCTTCCGCGACAGTAATTGTCGCCTGCTTCTTTCCCTCAGCTTCAGTAACCACCGCCCTTCTGGACCGCTCAGCGCTCATCTGCATTATCATTGCATCCTGGACATTCTTGGGTGGAAGTATCTCCCTGATCTCAACATTCGTTACCTTAACTCCCCATCTGGTCGTTACCTCGTCAAGTTTTGTCCTAAGCACTGCATTTATGTTCTCCCTCTTTGAGAGTACCTCATCGAGGTTAATGTCGCCTATTACAGACCTGAGTGTTGTCGTGGCTATACCCATCGCAGCCCCCTCAAAATTCTGAACCTGTATCACGGAGTCTGAGGCATTGAAAACTTTGAAGTATATTATGAAATCAACATCAACAGGTGCATTGTCTTTGGTTATGCATGTTTGATGCGGTATGGTTAGAAATCTCTCTCTCAGGTCTACCCTTACAGGTACATCTATTATTGGATAGATGAATACTAGACCCGGCCCCTTTTCCGCCAGAGCCCTACCAAATCTGAAAACAACAATCCTCTGATATTCCCTAACTACCTTAATCGAGTAGAAAAGAAATGCCAAGATTATGAGGACCACAATAGCGATTACAACCTCTTCCCCTACGCCGATGACTAGTGCTGTAATACCAACCACAGATTCCATAATATCTCATCGGAAATTTATATTAATGTTTTTTGATTAGTCTGCTGTATTTAATGAATAGCCTTATGTGTGTTGACTGCTGTTTCTGTGAATTAAAATTGATTTCTGGCTATTTGTTACACATTTAAAGAAACGGTGAAGTGTTTCTTTCCGTATTCCCTCATTTCATCATATACCCAGAACCTCTGGTAACTCTCTGTCAGCAGAGCTTCCTTTGATCTAGAGAGTGTTCTCACCGAACTTTCTTTTGACAGAGGAGAATATCCCTTCCGTCCCCGGCCACCTCATTCCATGTTCAATGAGGACCACCTCTCGTACCCCAGATTCTTGTACTCCCTGACTATCCTCCTACGGTATTTGCTCCCATTGTAATAATCTGTGGATGCATTTTTCCTTATCTTTATAATTGGTTTAGTACCCAGGGAATGCAGCTTATCTAACAACGGACTTTGATCAAACACTCCATCTCCGTAGAACTTCCTTATTCTCATTCCACCTGACGCAAGAATGGAAAGATGTTACATCGCAATTGAAGCTTCCGTGTGCTCTTTACCCTCTATGTGGACTTCCACACACAGGAGCTTCTTTCTTTTTACGTCAGCCGTAATGACAACAACAAGATGCCTCTTACTTGCATCCTTATCTCCATACTTGAGAATCCTGTACTCACCTGCGTTTGAAGTCTTAAGACCTGAACCATCTGTTGCTATTTCCGCCTCATTGAACTGAGGAAGGGATATATCCAGGCATTGAAGAATGAATCCTGTTCCATATAGTTGATAAATCTGGATACTTTGGGGATTAGATCCATGTGGAACAGCTTCCTCATTATACCCTCTAGACCTCTGTAATCCACGAACTGCTTCCTAATTATTAACAACCTCATGAGAGAATGAGGGAACTTGTATTTGCATCCCTTCCCACAGTTCATCTCTTCTACATACCAGTTCTCCCCGAAACCTAAGTCCAGGAAGAACTCCCTCCTAACAAGCTCTTCATATACCTTTTCCAGTCCCTTCTGTCATCGAACTTCTTACCCCACCTGGACATTATAACTGTTTTATACAAGAGTTTTCATATTGCCGTTCCAATTCATACTTCCATGGTGACGGCCATACTGATCTCCTTCACCATGGAGTACAGTAAAGAGCACGGCAGACATATCAAGGTTCTACAGGGAGATCTACGTATACACCAGCCACTCGTACTACGGCAGGTACATCTCCGGAAAGACTTCCTTGACGGGATAAAGCACATCAGGTATTACAAGGGTCTGTTCATGATAAGGAGGGAAGACGAGATGAAGGTGCTGACATTCCTGAAGAGGAAGGGTGCCAG
>JAVYSX010000020.1:0-10727 GCA_038728965.1 Thermoplasmatales archaeon
CTGCACCTGCCGGGGCCGCACTTGCAACCCCCTGAAGCGATGCTATCCTTAGACCTATGGCATCCCTGCGCAGTTTTGACTGCATCACGCTGGATCCACCTCCTCTGAACACTTCGGATAAAGGTTTCGTCTGTTACGTCCCGTACATGTTAGTCCTTTATCGAACATTAATGTTTGATTTTCCACATTGATGTATTATTTTTTACTATTTTAACCTTACCCCCTTCCTTAATGGTGACCAATAGAGGTCACAGGTCACTTTGAACTCACAAGGCGCCTGAATAATAACATTTTCAATTGCTCGCCTTTCATCTCCCCCTCTCAAGGTTTCCTTTCTTTCACGCTTGAAATTGATCAATATTGGTTAACCTGCGAAAAAGTTCGTCATCCTTTCTTAGAACTCAATATAGCAGAGAAATGAAAAACAGGACGAAAAAGGACCCTGGGATCAGGATATCTCGAACAGCAAATGTATGCCCCCTTGGAAACTCGGCGCATTCAATAACCGGAAAATTTTCTTTCTTGAAATTTAAAATTATTCAGACCTTTTACCTTTCAGCTCCTGAGGGTTTGAGCCTTTTGACTAGGAATTCAGAGATGTCCTCAGTTGTGTTATCCTTGCTGAGATTGACAAAGCATATCGGGCAGGCTGTGACTATCTTCTCAGCACCAGTAGCCTTCAGCTGGGCAAATCTATCCGCAGATATTTTGCCAGACATTTTCCCGAAGAGAAGCTCGTTGGGGCCACCGCAGCACATGGTTCTCTTCCCGCTTCTCTCCGGGTATGTAAGATGGGAGAGCGCTGATACGAGACCGTTTGGCAGAGAATAGCTGCCCTGGCGGAGGACGAAATGGCACGGTTCATGGAGCGTGACCCTCTGTTCATCTCTATGGAATTTCGATTTATCAAGGTAATCCAGGTAGTGGACGACCCTGAAATCAAAATCAGGGAAGTATTTCCTGAACTGCACGTTTAAAAGGTCATAGGTGTGGGGGTCAACAGTTATTATCGTCCTGACGTGATTTTTCCTGAAAATCTCTATTATCCGCCTTCCGTATTCCTTAAAGAGAGCTGTGTATCCTAGATCATAGATGAAGGTACCTGGATACGGCTCATCTTTCCCCAGGTAATTGAATCTCAGACCGGTGGAAATAAGAAGATCGTAGATATTCCGGAGGAATACGTTCATCTGCCTCTTAATTCTTCTATTTGGAGTTAGCGAGCTTATCTTGATCAATGAGGGATACCTTGCTATTACTCTGGCAGCAAAATTTGTGAATCTATCGCCTATCAATATTTCCATCTTAGCCAGGTTATTACTATAAGGCATCAGCTGGTACATATTACCGGTGTAAAGAAGGGTATCAGAGTTCCTGTCGAATTCAAGGCCGTTAGCCCAGTCCGCGCACCTTTCCCTCGCGCCTAGCGGATTTAGAAACTTTGCTGTAGCTTGAACTATCATCTTGGCAACAGGCTTCTCCGTGTCTCTGCCAGATTCAACTAAAATCTCTCTACCTATCTCGCTAACTTTCCCCGCATTCACCCCTGCCGGGCAGACCTGCAGGCATGCGAAGCAGTCGAGGCAGGAATAGAACGAATTCGAAACCCTTAGCTCGCTCCTTCCTTTATTCTCTATATCGTCCTGAAAAACTTTCCCAAGGTTTACCCTCCCCCTCGCACCCATCATAGACCTGAATCCTGACGCGGGAAGCGTGGGGCAGACGCTCTCGCAGAAACCGCAGTTTACGCATCTCTCCACTTCTAACTTAATTTCGGAAAGAAGGTCGCGTAGCTCAGTCAAATATCTTACCCCTGCCGAGAATTTCGTTAGGGTCAAAAGTTAGCTTAATTCGCTTCATTAGTTCAGCGCTGTACCTTGAATCCCTGCGTTCTAGCTCTATTCTGAGCAGATCTTTCTTTTCCATACCGATGCCGTGCTCCGCCGAGATGCACCCCCCGTTTGAAAGGGCTATAGCCGCTATCGATTCCTGGAAACCATCCACCCTTTTCCTGACATCCTCGTTTGACATATCCGCGAATATATTTGCGTGTATGTTTCCGTCACCTATGTGACCGAAGAGTGCTACTTTGAGTCCGGATCTGGTTGATGCTTCCCTGACTCCCTTCAGCGTATCAGGAAGCCGCGACGCCGGAACTACAATATCCCCTATCACGACGTACTGATTCGGGTTATCGCGCTGGCTGAGAATTGACGAGTATAGGCCCTTCCTTGCCTCGTACATCCTCTCCATTTCTCCAGCGTCTTTTGTCACTGTCACAGAGATGGGTCCGAAAAGTCTCACTATTTTTTCAGAGTCACGAAGCAACCTGTCTATCGATTCGGCTGTTGAGGCAACATCGACGAGCAGCAAATACTCAGCCCCCTCAGGGTACCCAATGCCCCTCGTTTCCTTGATGGAATCTAGCGAGATCTTGTCCATGAATTCTGCTATGTAAGGGACTATCCCACTCCTCTTGAGCTCCGCGATTACGGCACCAGCGGATTCGATTTCTTTGAAGAATGAAATTATCCTGCCAGTTACCTCTGGTAAGGGCCAGATTTTCAGGATTGCCTTCGTGATCACGCCAAGTGTGCCCTCACTCCCTACCATAAGCGCCGTCAGGTCATACCCGATGCTCCTCTTGAGGGTTAGGCTACCCGTCTCAATTATCTCGCCTGTGGGAAGGACTACCTCGAGACCGAGAATCCACTCTTTGGTCGTTCCGTACGCTGTAGCTCGCAGCCCTCCCGCATTTGTAGCGATAGTACCGCCGACGGTTGCAGCCATCGAGCTAGCGGGATCCGGAGGGTAGAAGAACCCGAGCTTCTGAAGAGAACGGTTCAGATCATCCAATCTGACCCCCGGCTCGACTATCGCATAATTGTCCGATGGCCTGACTTCAAGTATTCTGTTCATAGATAACATGTTAATGACCACACCTCCGCCGGAGGGCACCGAGGATCCAGTTAGAGAAGAACCGCCGCCCCTCACCGTTACCGGGACCCTCATATCGTTGCATATCTTCAAGACATCTGCAACCTCTTTTGCCCGGGATGGGATAACAACAGCATCCGGGAGGCTGCCCTCGAAGTAGGAGGCGTCACGCGTGTAAGGAATCAGATCTTCCTTTTCGGTAAGAACAGTCAGACCCCTGATCTCCCTTAATCGGTCTGCAATTCCCATGCAAAAATATCCGCAGTGCTTATAACTATTTTTTCTCTTTATAATCTTGATCTTTTGAGAATCATATAACTCAATGAAAATTAGGCTGGGATTCAAGTTAACGTGCTATAACACATTATATTGCAATTATTAATAAGTGCAATATTGTTCGTAAAGCATCGTGGCCAGAAGGGGCATTATCAGAAATGATAATATTTACGCTAAGCTCATTTTTAAAGAAGGCGCGCAATTTAATTAAAATTGCAAAAAGTGTTGAAAATTGAACTCCGCCATTCTCTAGGGATCTATTTCTCTATCCTGCCAATGTATCTCAGGTTCTTAAATTCTCTACTCTTTTCAACCGCAAATTCTCCTGATTTAGGATGATCGTCACCTGCGATAGCGCGGGAAGTATTCAACCAGGCATAAGTGATAAACTGCCTTTAACCCGTTTTTTAACCTGCGGTTTAGCCACAGTAAGTGCTCACCGGTTGCAATGCATTTTTCCGTTGCCCCGGTTCATTAGACCGTATCGGGCAGGTGTTCCGAATTATTATTGAAATTATTTCAAGTAATCTATTTCAAACAATAGGATGAACGTTGAAAATGCCAATTTTCCTTGCATACTGCCATTGAATTCTCGTTCAGGGTTTTAGTTCTAGACCATTGAAAAAAGCTACAATTTCCATTGCCCGTCCCTATGCATCTATTTTATTTTTGAACGACTGCGACATAAAATTCGCAAGGGAAAAGATAGCCCCGAGCAGATTCGAACTGCTGTCAACGGGTCCAGAGCCCGCTATGCTTGGCCGCTACACCACGGGGCTAATGATAGTGATAGCGAATTAGTAGATAAAATTACACTTCACTCAAAGACCGTATAACTCGCTAACATTTTTATAATTTTGATTGTTATGGAAAGAGAGTGGATCAAATGGAAAAGGGAGATATCATCAAGTTGCAGATGGACACCTTTACGGATGATGGAAAGCTTGTTGAAACTACAGACGAAGCCAAGGCAAAGGAGAATGGAGTATATGACGAGCATTACAGCTACAAACCCATACTGACGGTAGTAGGCTCTGGAAGATTATTTAATGATTTAGAGGAAGATCTCGTCAAGGCTAGCGTGGGCGAGGAAAGGGAAGTAACGATACCTCCTGAGAGGGCGTTCGGTCAAAGGGATACAAACAATGTTAGGGTCACATCCTACAGGGAGGTAGAGAGGGCCCTGAGGGATGAGGAAAGGAAAAGAGGGAAGAACGAAGACATCGTCCCGGAACCGGGAATGACCGTCAGGATAGGAGACAAGTACGGTAAGATCCTGACCGTGACTGCAGGGAGGGTTGTCATAGATTTCAACCACCCCCTCGCGGGAAAGTCCATAAAGTACAGATACAAAATTATCGAGAAGGTTGAGGGGGATGAGAACAAGATCAGGTCAATTATTGAAATAAATTTCCCCAAGGACTCTGATAAATTTAAGATCGAGGTAGGAGAGGAAATATCGATAACGATTCCCGACTCAGCAAAAATTGATGATTCCTGGCCGCTTGCCAAGTTCGCGATAGTTGGTGCCGTCAGGCAGTACATAGGCAACAAGACAATTATTTTCAAGGAGATCTTCGAGAAGAGGGTTGAGGAGGAGGCGAAGGAGCAGGCCAAGGAGGAAGCCAAGGCTCCTTCCTGAGGGTAAGATGTCAGAACTGGAACAGAACAAGAAAGATGTAGAAAAGTCGCTTCGCGAATATCAGTTCAAGAAGTATATCGACGAGATAAGAAAGCTCGAGGGCAGGGGTACGGAGTTAATCTCCGTTTACATTCCGCCGGGGAGGCAGATAAGCGACGTTGTTTCGTATCTACGTGATGAGTATTCCACATCATCTAACATAAAGAGCAAAACGACCAGAAAGAACGTGACGTCTGCAATTGAGAGCATAATGAGCAAGCTCAGGTACTACAAGATGCCACCAGAGAACGGTCTGGCAATCTTTGTAGGCTACATACCGACAAGGGGAGATCAGAGCGAGATGGTATCTTACTTCATAGAACCCCCCCAGCCGGTGACAAGCTTCCTCTACAGGTGCGATTCGAAGTTCTATCTGGACCCGATCCTGCCGATGCTTGAGAAGAAGGATGTTTACGGCCTAATAGTAATAGATAGATCTGAGGCCACGGTAGGTGTTCTGAGAGGGTCCAGGATCGAGGTTATAGAGAATAGGGACTCTCAGGTCCCAAGCAAACATCACCAGGGAGGCCAGAGTTCCAGAAGGTACGAGAGGCTCATAGAAATAGCAGCTCACGAATTTTTCACGAAGATAGGTGAGCTAGCATCAAATGCTTTTCTCAAGGAACCTGAGCTGAAGGGGGTGCTGATCGGGGGTCCGGGCTCTACCAAGGAATTCTTCTACAAGAAAGGCTACCTACACTACCAGATACAGGAGAAGGTCATAGATCTGTACGACGTTGGTTACACCAATGAGTACGGCCTGAAGGAGCTCGTAGATAAGGCCTCAGAGACTTTAGATCAGCTGGAGATAGCGAAGGAAAAGAGGATAATAGAGAGGCTTCTTGTTGAAATCAAGAAGGGTTCAGGACTTGCGGCATACGGGGATAAGGAGGTCATGGATGCGCTAAAGCAGGGGAAGGTTGACGTCCTCATTATATCCAAAGGTCTGAGGAAGAACAGGATAACTTACAGATGCGAGAATGACGGGTTTGAACTTACGGAAATCAGCGAGGAGGAGAAGGAGCACGTATGTCCGAAGTGCGGTTCAGTTATGGTCATAGAGAAGAAGGTTGATTTGATAGAGGAATACATAGACCTAGGTCAGAGGAGCAACTCCAAGATAGAGCTGGTAAGTGACGAGTCTGATGAGGGTTCTCAGTTCCTGAAGTCGTTCGGAGGAATTGGCGCGATACTCCGCTACAATTGAACGGATGAAAAATATTAAAATTGCGGTCCATATGATCCCCCATGAGTAATAGGTACATCTACAATTTTGAAGAAGGATCGAAGGAAATGAAAGCCCTTCTTGGAGGCAAGGGGGCCGGTCTGGCTGAGATGACAAGGATCGGGCTCAGAACGCCTCCCGGTTTCACTATCACGACAGAGGCCTGCAACTACTATTTCAGTAACGCGAGTCTTCCAGATGGCCTCTGGTCCGACGTCATTTCCCACATGAAGTCACTTGAACTCAAGACGGGCAGGGTATTCGGGGGAGGACCCAAGATACTCCTCGTATCTGTCAGATCCGGTGCACCCGTGAGCATGCCCGGCATGCTGGATACGGTCCTCAACCTCGGGCTGAACGACAGCAACGTCAAGATTCTTGCGGACGAGACGAGAAATCCGAGGTTCGCCTGGGATGCCTACAGGAGATTCGTCCAGATGTTCGGGAGGATAGTTCTGGGCGTTGATGGAAAGAAGTTCGATTCCGTTATAGAGGAAACAAAATCCAGGTTGGGATATAAGAACGATTTTGAGCTCAGCGACAAAGACTGGATGGAAGTAGTAGCGCGGTTTAAGGACATAATTGGGAAAGAGGGAAAGGATTTGCCAGAAGATCCATACAGGCAGCTGGAAAAGGCTATAATAGCTGTTTTTGAGTCCTGGAAGAACGAAAGGGCTGTCGTTTACAGACGGATAAACAAGATACCGGATTCGCTCGGGACCGCAGTTTCTGTCGTTGCCATGGTATTTGGAAATACGGGGCAGAAGTCAGCAACTGGAGTGGTTTTCACCAGGGACCCGAATACAGGGGAGAAGAAGCTGTACGGGGAATACCTGACAAATGCGCAGGGGGAAGATGTGGTTGCTGGAATAAGAACTCCGTCCCCGATAAGTAAGCTGAAAGACGAAATTCCAGAGGCGTACGGGGAGCTCGTGAGATCTGCGGAGATCCTAGAGCAGCATTACAAGGACGTTCAGGACATAGAGTTCACGATACAGGACGGCACATTCTACCTGCTTCAGACAAGAAGCGCTAAAAGGAGCGCCGCTGCAGCCATAAAGATCGCCCTTGATATGAGGCAGGAGCGGAAGGTTACTGACGAAGAGGCTGTAAATATGGTGCAACCTGAACAGATAGATCAGCTCCTTCACCCGCAGGTTGATTCCTCGAAGGCGGGGTCTTCTATAGCGAAGGGTCTTGCGGCGAGTCCTGGTGCAGGCTCGGGCAAGATAGTCCTGGATCCTGACGAGGCCGTCAGGATGAGCGAGAACGGGGAGAAGGTTGTTCTCGTAAGGATGGAGACGCTGGCGGACGACGTTCACGGCATAGCGGTTTCCCAGGCAGTCCTCACGGCCAGAGGCGGGATGACGTCCCATGCAGCCGTTGTTGCAAGGGCTATGGGAAAACCCGCGGTCGTCGGTTCTGAGGATGTTAAGATAGATATTGAGTCTGGGAGGGTACTCTTCAGGGATTTAGAGCTGAAGGAGAGGGATGAGATAACGGTTGACGGTACCACAGGCCTGGTATACAGGGGCGAGGTTCCAGTGACCATCCCGGAGATGGGACCGGACTTCCAGAAATTTATGGATATTTGTCGCAAGGTAAAGAAGATAGGAGTCCTGGCAAATGCGAACACGCCAAGTGAGGCTACCATGGCAAGGAAGAACGGTGCAGAGGGCATAGGCCTAGCAAGAACTGAGAGAATGTTCCTGGGGGCAGACAGGATACCTATAATGAGGGAAATGATAATGTCAGATAACCAGGAGGAGAGGAGGAGGCTCCTTGACAAACTCCTGCCCCTACAGTACAACGACTTCGTTGAGTTCTTCAGAACAATGGATGGATACCCGGTAATCATAAGGCTCCTAGATCCGCCACTCCACGAATTTCTTCCAAAGAAAGAGGATCTGATGGTCGAGATCGTGGAGCTCAGATCGAAGATAAAGCAGGCAGATGGAAAGAGAAGGGAAAATCTGAGGAAAAAGCTGAGGGGGAGGGAAATAATTCTCAGGAAGGTGAACGCCCTTAGCGAATTCAATCCAATGATAGGTTTCAGGGGAATAAGGGTAGGGATCCTGTATCCTGAAATATACCAGATGCAGGTCAGGGCGATAATAAGAGCTGCATTGAAAGTGCAGGATGAGGGTAAAAAGGTAATTCCGGAGATAATGATACCCCTTACCGTAGACCTGGCGGAAATGCAGTATATCTATGAAAAACTGAAGGTCGTCATTGATCAGGAGCTCGGCGGAAGGAAATTAGAATACAAGTTCGGAACTATGATAGAGACCCCTAGGGGTGCGCTCCTAGGAGGTGAGATAGCGCAGATCGCGGAGTTCTTCAGCTTTGGTACCAACGACCTCACGCAGCTCACATACGGTTTCTCCAGGGATGATTCAGAGGCTACATTCCTCCCGAACTACATACAACTGGGCATTATGAAGAGGGATCCTTTCGAGACCGTAGATCAGAAGGGCGTGGGGGAACTGATGTCTGTGTGCATTGAGAGGGCTAGGAAGACAAGGCCGGACATAGAGATAGGGATATGCGGCGAGCACGGGGGAGATCCGGATTCCGTGAAGTTCTGCCACAATATAGGTCTGAATTACGTGTCTGCATCCCCATACAGGGTGCCCATAGCTATACTTGCTGCAGCCCAGGCAAACACAAGAACTAGAGGTGAATGAATGTCGAGGATTCAGGATGCCAGGATAAGGAAGATCCTTGATTCCAGGGGTAACGATACTGTTGAGGTAGAGATAGCGACGGAGTGGGGCTTCGGCCAGGCATCGGCCCCGAGTGGCGCATCCAAGGGGAAAACGGAGGTCATGGATTTCCCCAAGGGCGGCATCGAACAGTCCGTGAAGGCATTCAACACAAGGATCCGATCTAGACTGATCGGGGCCGAGTCCTCTGACCAGTCAGGCATAGATTCCCTCCTCGAGGAGATAGACGGCACCCAGAACTTCTCTGACGTAGGGGGGAACCTCGCGACCGCAATCTCGATCGCTGTCGCCAAAGCAACTGCCGATGAACTCGGCATCCCTCTCTTCAAGTACCTCGGTGGCCTAAACTACAGGATGCCTGTCCCTCTTGGAAATGTTGTCGGTGGAGGTAAACATGCAGTCCACGGTACAACGATCCAGGAGTTCCTGGTGGCTACCCACAGCGATGATGTTTTCACAGCGATATCTACCAACGCAAAGGTTCACAGGATAATAAAGGAGGTTGCCTCCAGGGAGCTGGATGTTCCGGTCGGCATGGGGGATGAGAAGGCCTGGGTTCTCCCGTTCTCTGACGAAAGGGTGATAGAGATGATCGAGAAGATCACCGATGAAGTGTCATCCGAATCTAACCTAGAGATTGAGAAGGGCATAGATATGGCCGCGTCGAACTTCTTCTCCGAAGGTTTCTATGTATATCGGGACAGGAAACTCAGCAGGGAGGAGCAGATTGATTTTGTAGAGGGTATAGTGAGGGATCATAATTTCACGATCATAGAGGACCCGTTTGACGAAGATGATTTTGAATCTTTTGCGGAGTTGACAAGGAGAATCGGCGACAGGGCGACTATCATAGGTGATGATCTATACACATCTAATGCATCGAGGCTCAGATTGGGCATAGAAAAGGGATCCACGAACGCAATTCTCCTGAAACCCAACCAGGTCGGAACACTGAGCAGGCTATTGGAGACGTACAACCTTGCAAGGAGCAACGGTATGGGGATCATAGTCTCACACAGATCGGGGGAGACCACAGATCCATTCATAGCCCACCTGGCGGTCGCTCTAGGCGCGGATTATATTAAAACAGGTACCGTGGGCGGAGAAAGAATAGCAAAATTAAATGAACTTGTAAGAATTCAGGATGAAATAGGTGTAAAACAATGAGTGACCTATTGGTATCAGAAGAAGTTTACAGGAATTCCGCCGTGCACATCGGAACAAAGATAAGAAGTGCGGATATGAAGAAGTTCACGGCGTACGTGAACAAGGAGGGCCTGAATATCCTGGACATAAGGAAGATAGACGAAAGGATCAGGCTGGCCGCCAAATTTCTCTCGAGATTTGACCCTAAGGGAATTGTGTTCGTTGCCTCCAGGGAGTATGCAAAGAAACCTGTTACGGCAGCTGCCAAGGCGATCGGCGCGGTCTCCATAACTGAGAGGTTTATTCCCGGCTCGTTCACGAATCCTTCCCTCCCAAATTTCATTGAACCTGATGTTATAGTCGTAAATGATCCGGCCACAGACAACCAGGCTCAGAGGGAAGCTGTGAAGAACGGAATTCCCGTTGTTGCAATATGTCACACGAACAACTCAACGTCATACGTGGACCTAATTGTACCCGGTAACAATAAGGGAAGGGAGAGTCTTGCTCTCATATACTTCCTCCTGGCAAAGAGAATCTTGGAGGAGAAAGGGGAAGACGCATCATCCCTGAAGCAGGAAGACTTCCTCGCTGAACTCTAGACTCATCCCTTCGGCAGGAATAGGACCTCAAATATAGTTAGGATAATGGCGATTGCCCCTATCTCCTCAACCATCCTGGGTAGCATGATCTGTCCTCCCCTCTCGTATATGACGGAAAATACTGCGACTCCTAT
>JAVYSX010000021.1:0-6817 GCA_038728965.1 Thermoplasmatales archaeon
TGTCTATGTTGAAGGCTATATCATTTGACTCCCCTCTTAGCACCTTCAGGAAGCCTGAGAAGGAAGATTTCTTCATCTCATCCAGGTCCGCGCCTGGCATCGGACCGTGGAAAGTTATAAGGTTCGCAAACTTATGCATTGCCAGATGCAGGGAGGTTATGTCACTGTAGCCCATGAATATCTTGGGATGGGCTTTGATTGCATCATAATCTATGAGTGGTACGATCCTCGTCGAGCCATAACCGCCCCTCGCACAGAATATCGCGTCAACCGAGGGATCCTTGAAAGCTGCATTAAATTCCTCGGCTCTCTCCTTGTCCGGCGCTGCCAGATCAGCCCTCTGCACCAGCCTCCTGAGGTTATCACCAAGGCTTATCGTATAGCCTGCCTTCTTGAGTATGTTTATGCCTGCCGACAGGACTTTCATGTCCGGCGGGCTGGCTGGAGCTATTATCCTTATGTTCGCCCTATCCTTAAGTCTCTGTGCCTTCAAGACCATAACAAACCTATGCAGGGGGCTGATATATACCTTTTTTGGCGGCCTCCAAAGCCCATGTGCTTTGCCGTATTGGCATTTAGATCAGAAGGCTGAACTAATGGGGACATCTCCCATCTCTCTCAAATATCTCCTTGCATTCTTTCCATGACTCCCAGTTAGTGGCTGTATACGGACTTGAGTATCTCCCTGTGACATCCCTAAGCGAGCGAAAGTAGGCTAATACTTCCTTTGTGTCCACCCTAGACTCAACTCCCAGTTCATCGAACACCCTCTCAAGAAAATCATAGTAAGAAGGCCCCATCATGTGCACTTTGAATATTGATAGAATCTTTTCCAGCAGGATAAAAAGCTATTAATATATCCTCATTTCATAACATATATATGAGCCTTGAGGATAATATTGAATACTTGAAGAGAAAAGGAGAGGAAAACAGCAAATTCGAAGATATTCTAAAGGATATGGCTGAGTTGAGACGTGAATATGATTACTTCGAACTGCTGACGCCGGCTCTGTCTGGAAGCAGAATGGCGTATAATACTCTGTTCGATTTAAACATAATACCAGGATACCTGAAGTACGTGCCCCACTTCTATATAACGGAGAAGAGTGATATTCTGAACAAGCTTTTAAAGGTAAAGGAGGACGATCCAGACATAGCGTTTGACAGAAGCATATTATTCGGCGATGACGTTCTAGACGGAGATTACTATATATTTTTCCTGACATACGACAAGGATAAGAGGAGAGGCTGGACGTACCTACTCTGGAGGGATTCAAAGAGATCCGGGCTGGATATGGTGTCAACCTGGAGGGAGGAGGGATTTAATAGATACAGGGACATGCTTGAAAAGATGCTTAAGGAGATAGAGGAATTGAACAATCCGGACGACTACGGTTAGCTCGTCTTGATCCAGGTGGACTACATTAGGGCTGGGAGATCCAGCCGCCAAAGGATTTAAGCATATGAGTCTTCATTGATCCAATGAATATAAGGAGTCTTCAGAAGATAAGCAAAAGATTCATAGATGATAAGGACTGGAGGAAATTCCAGACTGCGAAGGAGCTGGCTATCAACACCTCTATAGAAGCTATAGAAGCCAATGAGCTGGTTGAGCTGTTCCTGTGGAAAGATGGGGAGAGGATCGATAAGTCGCTTAAAAGCCATAAGGATAATGAACTTCTAAAGAAAATTAAGAACGAGACGGCCGACGTTTTCTTCTCCTGCCTGGCTATAGCCGACCATCTCGACTTCGACCTTGGGGAAGCGTTCTTGTCCAAGATGGAGCAGCTTGACAAGAGATATGACAAGAGGAAGGTCAAAGGGAAGGTTGTGAAGATACCCGAAGAGGATTGGCTAAGCAGAAGAAAGTGATGCCTCATAAGCAATAGTGCATTAACACCGTGAGTGAAAGACCCCGCATCCTTCATAGCAGGATGAGAGCGAACTTCAAAGTATAGATATCACTACAACCAGACTTTCTGCTATGCATCCTATAATGCTGGTAGGATAAGATGATATAAAGAAGCAATTATTTGGACCGGTATGGAATCATGCTGCCCGGTGTTCATACGATTGAAGCCGGAACGACTGACACCATTGGCATAAATATGAGCGTAGACTTTTTATCCCTCGGCTAAAAGATTAAGTATTCCTATGAAAGGAATCACTACCATTTTTATATTTAGACCCTTAAATAAGTTGCTCTAATGATTCTCCCCGAGTCTCCTTTTCTTGGATGAGCTGTGCAGCGCGCCCAGCTTAATAATTTAAAAGTGCCACTTTCAGAACGACTTAGGATGGGGCTGCTGGGATTTGAACCCGGGTTACCAGAGCCCAAGTCTGGCGTCCTGACCAAGCTAGACTACAGCCCCTTAGGATAAGAAGGGACTTGCTTCTATTAAAAATATACTGCCTGCGGTAAAGGGGGGAAGATCACTGGAGTTCCGAGAAATTTATTATATCCTGCTCCTCAAGGGTCGAAAGCATCGTCGCCCTGCAGCAGTATCTGTCCAGCCCAAGCTCATCCATCGCCTGTTTTGGCGGCTCAGTCTTTATCTTCTCCTTGTATTTCTCCCAGAGGTTCGACAGAGGCTTTCCGCAGCTGTAACATCTCATCGGTATCATTCTACTATCTTCACCCGCCTTGATATAAAAAGCTTATCCTACCGCTATCAGCGTCTCTGTGCTTAGTATTCCGCTTATCTTCCTTGCCGACAGGACAAAGTTCTGTATGTCCTTAGTGGTTTTTACCTCTATTATGACAGCTATATCGAACCTTCCATAGGTCTTCATGGCTGTCGTAACGTCCTTCATCCTCTTAAGCCTGTCATAGATTTTATCGGTCTTCTGAGGTGTAACCTCAAGCAGGATCAATGCCTTTTCCATGAGATAGAATGTATTTATGTATATTTTAACCTTTGCAAACGGGAAGTCCCTTTGAATTGGCGGGGGAATAAAAGTTAGCATCGTCGATGAAGCGGGAAGCTCCAAAGCTATGAACACGTCAGAAGTCCCACTCTCGCGAGCTGGGCAGTCCGCTCTTCACTTCATGCTCTTTATGAGCTTGGCTGTCATGAAGTCTGAGTATATGACTTGTGCGCCTTCCGAGATCTTACCTTTAAGATCTTCTGGTATATCCGCATCGAAAACCTCATAGGTCTCCAGGTCCATCAGCTGGGCTTTGTCCCCATTCACGCTTATCACCTGCGCATTCCTCTTGTCGATGATAGGTATTTGTATCTTGTCCTCAGAGGTGATGATGAAGACGCGCTTCTTGTTGTCAAGGACCCCTACAGCCTCCACCCTCGACTTCGAATGACCGTGTTTTCCGGGGGCGCTTGTCTTTATGTCTGTGACCTTGCTTATGAACTGTCCATCTACAAGTATCGTATCCCCTTTCTTCAGCTCATTCCCACTTATGACCTTTATATCCATAGTGACCTCTCATATTTCGATATCGACGATATCCTTTACTATTTAGTATTTACATTTAAAACTTATTGTTTCGATGCCAGCCTAAGCAGATTAAGATACGCGCTGATGTAACCATATTTTCGCCCCCTTCGCCTCACACAGCAGGAAGATGACATCGCTGACCTTCTCCGATGAGGTCACCTTGACTTTTATGTCGCTGCTTGAGGTCTTTGTCCACCCCGGCCTGCCTCAGTGTGGCATCCATCAACTCCATCGTCCCAACGATCTCCGTCTGCATTCACATCTTTATCTATAGGCTCTTATCGCGGACAAAACTCACAGTTTTATGGCCCTCTCAGGGTAGAGGATATCCTTTCTCTCCTTTGAAAGCTTCAATGTAAGGGCGCTTGACTTCGCCGAGAGATGAACTGGGATTAGCCTCTTCGCCCCGCTCTCCTCGAAGACCCTCATCGTAGTGCTGTAGGTCGAATGCTTCCAGTATCTTGCGTCCTTATCTTCGTCGTCCGTGTAGGTCATCTCATGGAGAAGGTAGTCCGCCCCCTCCGCCCCCCTGACGATGTCCTTCGAGTAAGCCGTGTCCCCGCTGTAGAAAATCTTCCTCCCTTTATAATCTATCCTGTATCCATTGTCCGGTACGAGATGCCTGCCTCTGAACACTTGGATGGAGTCCATGCCCCTGTCTTCTATATATGTTGTATTCGTATCTATCTGCTCCTTGAACCAGGGTTTAGGTGTCCTCAGAACCCTCATCAGAACTTCCGTATTCCTCTTTATTCCTCTCGGACCGAAGATCACCAGCGGCTTCTCGGCTCTGTGTATAGACCTGTACCAGAGAAGCTCCGAGATACCGGAGTAATGGTCCATATCCCAAAGATAGAATAGCCCCGATCGGATTTGAACCGATGTCTCAAGCTCCAGAGGCTCGAATCCTTGACCGCTAGACTACGGGGCTTAGTTTATATTCACTATAACTTATCTTTTTGATAATATAATAGTTCTGACTAAAGCTCTCAGACCATCGATTCCCAGTGATTTATAGCGCGGAGCACATGTCAATGAAGCAAAACTTTCAAAATATTCCGGCAAAGTGAGAACTTTTAGCGTCTATATTTCGGCTGATTTAGGTTACGGCGTTTTTACTAGCGGTTTGTCCATCCAGCCGCCATGCACGGTGGAAAACCGATATATCCTGTGAACACTCATCAGCTTCATCCGACTGAGGGCAAGAGCTACACGAACATCGTCCTTAACCTTCTAAATATATATGAGCCCTCCAAGAGATATGATAGTAGGTACGGATTCGTCAAGGTAAAATTGGAAGAGCCGCTAAAGGAGAAAATGTGAGATTCGGGCGGATATCACTGGCAGGATAGGGAAGCGAATATCGGCGGAAACAGAGTTATGCGTCTGCATCGAGCCACTGTAGCCTTCCTCCCATACGCATTTGTCTAAAGGCGGGCTGTAAATCCCAATGCATTTTCCTTCATCATCCGCCGGCAGAATCAAAAACATTTAAATAGTATAGACCTTCTGTATATGATGTATGCATAGCGTCCCAAAAAAGACGGTAGGCGTAGACATCGATGGTACGCTTGCAGATTTTCATAATGTATTCTTAGAATTCTACAACAAAAAACACGGCAGCAATTACACGCTGGATGACATCTGCGGTTATAGACCAGAGACGTGGAATATCCCCATATCCACACAGGAATTTCTAGATGTCCATAATGAGATATGGAACGACTACTGGAAAGAGATAAAGCCGACCGTAAGCCAAGAAGAATTCAAGTCGCTTGTAAATCTGTACGATGTAGAGATAATAACACAAAGACCGATTGAGCAATCAGAATACGTTATGAAGTGGTTAAAGAAGAATTTCAATGATATTCATATAAAAGTTAAGTGCGTGCCGACTGTAGACAAAAAACTCGCTTATGGCTATAGTATAATATTCGATGACGCCAACCCTCTTGCCGAAGAGATCTTAAAAGATGAACAGGGTGACTCAACGATCCTCTACCTTATAACACAGCCGTGGAATGCGCGGCAGGATTACGAAAGACGTAGCGATAGGATTGTGAGGGTCAGCAATCTAAAAGAAGGCATAGAAAGACTGCTGAGTGGCCGTTGAACAGATTACGGTTACTCCGCCTGAAAAACTAACTAGAGTGGCAACGATTGGCAGAGCTGTTTTTCCCGACGTAGAGAGACGCAGTGGTTTATGCGCCGTTGAAGGCAGAAAGCCTAGCTGACGGACAGGGAGTTCACGACCATGTGCGCATTTATTGTGCCCAGCGAGGTAGTCACTGCCGCGCTAAAATCAAGCATGATTTCCAGTCCTCCCGCAGCAGGCTCGCCGACTGTAACCTCCAAGGATGTAATCTTCCCTGTACTCGAGTTAACATTGCCGAAAGGCGCTGTAAGGGTGTACTTCGTTTCAAGCATCTTCACACCCCCTATGTAGGCGTATGAAGTGGAATTCTTAAGAAGAGGGAGTATTCCACTGCTTTGATTCACCGCGCTTCTAATTATAATTCCTCCGGCAATGATGGGTATGAAGTCGACAACAGTCTCAGTATGCATTAAATTGGCCGAAGTTGTCTCGTTCTTTAGTATCTCTTCAGACAGATACCCAAAATCAGGAGTGCCGTTTGTGTAAATGGGCATGAAAGTGGTGGAAGATACGCTGGAGTTTAAATATGTGAGGCTCATGTTGTATAATTTTACCCCGTTTGCGTTGAAACTGTTCATTATCTTATAGTCCATTGTCAGCGGACCTGCGGATGAAGCTGAAATACCGGTCCCATTCCCTGAGATTGTGACCGAAAGCGCGGAAAAATGGCTGAAGATAGACGCACTTGAAGTGTTGAATTCAAACGGCAGCGCGGCCAGCGGGACCGTGGGAGCTGAACTTGACAAATGGAGCACGTGAAAAGCGAACAGCAGGGCGACAACGATGACAATAACCACGATTGCAGCTCCGAATAGCGCAGCTTTCATCCTATTTACGAAACAACCACCATTTATATACCTTTTATCTAGCTTTGTTTATCAAGTAGACGACGATAGGGACTTTATAAATATTTCTAAGATCTTATAAATGAAAATCCGACTTCATAAACAAAGCCTATATGCCTTTCCTGACTTTTGCCGATCAGAGACAAAGGGAGAAACTTCATCCCAAGCTTTCAATGCCCTATATGAGCTAAGGATGTTTCACACCTTATACAGCTGGGCGTGCTTGACGCCGCATATCATGATGACACTGTCCTTATCTATTATCCCGTTCTTGACCGCGAAATCCACGACGCCGTTCCCTATCATGTTGACGCTGCTTTTCCCATCGAGCAGCTCCGGAAGCCTTTCCATCTCCACTAGC
>JAVYSX010000022.1:0-6448 GCA_038728965.1 Thermoplasmatales archaeon
GTGACAGCACTCCCCTCCAGTGAGGAAACGCCCGTTGCTGTTGACTTAACAGTTGCATTTATTCCGGCCAGCGAAGTTGTTACAAGCCCTAGAGTTGTGTTTATCGATACAACATTCTTGTTGAATGCGACAAGGGATGCGTTGAGTGAAGCTAGGGTAGTCTGCATCGATCCGAGATCTGTCTTAATTATTGCCTGGCCGCTCTCTATTGCGCTCACTGTTGCGTTTATTGCCTGCAGTGTTGTCGTCATCGTTCCGAATGAAGTAGTTATAGTTGCTATATCACCGTGAAGTGCTGTTATGTTTGCACTAAGCTCGCTTATCGGGACTGACATTGCCGAATTTACTGCATTTGTTATGATAGTCGCTATCTGCGATGATGAGATACCAACGATGAGGTCACCTGTTCCAGACACAAGGCGGAGATATGCTACTGTTTTACCTGTGTATGCCTTTGGCATCGGGACTGTGTTGATCACAGAACCAGAGAGGGAAGACGAAGACGCATACGTTGTCTGAGACCATCCAAGGCTGACTCCCCAGTAGCTTCCTGGCGGTGCGTTAGGTGCGAGGAATGACCCGTTGAGATATACATGGCCTGCTACCACTCCTACCGTTGCTGGGAATGTTGTGTAGGCCGTTCCGTTAAGGTATACTGTAACATAGACTGTCCCTACGGACGTGGGTGCTATCATGGGGCTGAATGTTATCGCAATCGCAAGATTAGCTCCGTTGACATAAACATAGCCAGACGAAGGCGAAGCGGCGTAGCCTGCAGATGAAACATTGAAGAAATACAAGCCGTTTTGAACATCTGTGAATGTTATTGTCGATGAAGTTGATGATGCTGTACTTCCGTTAAACGTGACGCTCCAAGACGTCCCAGATGCAAGTCCGCTTTCTGTGAATGTTACTGAATAAGTTGTTACAGTAGGAACTGGAGTGAATGCTATTGATTCTGAGAAAGGAGCACCGTTTACTGTGATGGAGCCAGATGATGGTGTTGCTGTATAACCAGATATGCTTCCTATTGTATAGGAGTATGTGCCATTTGGTTCACTGAAGACTATTGAATTTCGGGATGAAGACAGCGTTACTCCGTTTAGTGTTACTGACCAGGATGTACCTGCTGGTAATCCAGATTCCGTGAATGTGACTTCATAAATTCTTACTCCGGAAAATGTTACGTTTATAGCTACGTCAGCGGTGCTTACAGAAACCCTTCCCGATGATAGTGAAACAGCATATCCGGAGATTGGCATCACGGAAAACGAATATGTTCCCGGTGTTTCGTAGAATGTTATAATTGAATATCCGGCTGAAACTGTAGCTGATTCTCTAATTCCGTTAAGTGTCACGCTCCATGACGTTGTAGATGCGAGTCCGGTCTCGTTGAAAGCTACTGAATACGTAGTACCTGCGGTGAATGTTATTGGTACAGTTATGGGTGACGTGCTTACTGAGACGCTTCCTGAAGCGGGAGTTGGGATGAATCCATTCACAGGCTCAACAACGTAGGAATACGTTCCTGCAGTAATCCTGAAAGATATTGATGATGTTGCAGCTGATGTTGTTGTAAATTCAGTCTGTCCATTGAGGGCTACGTACCATGTTGTTACTGATGTGAGTCCGCTCTCTGTGAATGTAACTGTCAGATTAGACGTGGATGTGAATGTTATGGATACAGTGACTGTCGCACCATTCACAGTGATTGTGCCTGAGGAAAGTGATGCTGTATACCCGCTCACGTTAGCAACGAAGAATGAGTAATTACCGTTTGGTTCACTGAATGTTATGGTTGTAGATCGGGGTGCAACTGTAGCTGACAGTGTAACTCCATTAAGTGTCACGTTCCACGATGTTCCCGTTGCAAGTCCCGTTTCAATGAACACAACGGAAAACGTGTGTACTTCAGTGAATTTTACTGTTACAGTTGTGTTAGCTCTAATGGCTATAGGTGAAGCAAGCGTAGCGGATACACTGTAACCCGCTATAGGCATTACGGAATAGGAATACGTGCCTGCAGTTTCGTAGAATGTTATAGTTGGAGTTGTTGATGATCCTGTGATTCCGTTAAGTGTCACGCTCCATGACGTTGTAGATGCGAGTCCGGTCTCTGTGAAAGCTACTGAATACGTAGTACCTGCGGTGAATGTTATTGGTACAGTTATGGGTGACGTGCTTACTGAGACGCTTCCTGAAGCGGGAGTTGGAATGGCTCCGCTCACAGGCTCAACAACGTAGGAATAAGTTCCAGGCATAATACCACTGAAGGATATGGATGACGTTGAGGAATATTCAGTCACTCCATTGAGGGCTACGTACCAAGTTGTTCCTGGTGTGAGGCCTGTCTCCGTAAAGGTCACTGTTGGTAGCACAAATACAGGGGTAAATATTATTGATTCATTCACCGGAGCGCCATTAACTGTGAGGGATCCAGATTCAATCGACGGAACATACCCTGAAGCCTGGACGGAGAATGAGTAAACCCCGTTCGGTTCTGTGAATGTTATAGTTGGAGTTGTTGATGATCCTGTGATTCCGTTAAGTGTCACGCTCCATGACGTCCCTGGATGTAGACCTGTTTCGTAGAACGTCACAGGGTAAGTTGCCTGTGCAGTCGGAACGTAGGGCGACTGTGAAGGATGCCACTGGAAGTATACAATCTGACCTGGGAAAGCTTGTTGGGTAAGAGCACCGGGTGCGCTCCAGAGTGTTAGGTTTGGATACGAAGATAAAACACCAGGAATAGGCAGAACATAGAAGGGCTGCGATACAAGAACACTCTTTGATCCAGCCTGCGTAATGTTAAGGTAGTACTGTCCAGACGCAACGACTGGAACCACGAATGCTGACGGAGAGAATGGGCTGGGTACGCCGCCTGGAGTGTATAGAACTGTCATCAGAAGAGTGTTATTGAAGAAAATGTTGTAGTAAGTGCCAGCTGTAAGACCGGTCGGATAAATTGTAACGACATCACCTATGTAGTCGTAATATTCCGATGGATATGGGGAATACAATCCTTTTTGAGAGGATAGGAATATTGATGCCTCCACTGTGTAACTTGCGTAGAGTTCAGATGCTGAGGGTGCCGTTCCGAGAGATAGGACTACTCTAAATGTCCCTGCGGAGCTCGATGAATAGACAGATGAAGAGCTCGAGAGAACTCCTGAATTGAAGATTTCTCCGTACGTCCCAGTGGTGGTACTGGGTACGAGGTAAGGACCTAAACTGTTGTATACCAACAACTCAGCCGACACATTTGCATCCAGGCCGTAAGCCGCTACTGCATATCCATTGAATAATCCTTTGTAGTAAACAGGTACAGTGACCAAACTCCCCGCGCTTATCGTCGTGCCTGGTGTAGAGACGACAACAAGCGCTTCCGTAGTGTTCAATGGTGAAAGGGCAGATGAAACAGGCTGTCCGGCATAAGTCACAGATATATTATAAACGCCACTCGCGAGCGATGGGACTGTAAACCTTACTGAAGAAAGCTGGGTACCATTGAGTATTGTTAGACCAGGGGGTGAAGACGTTGTTATTTTTGTTGTTCCTATGTATATATTGTAGAATCCTGATGTGCCTGGGTAGAAGGAGTATGGCGTTGGAATTGTTATAAGGTTTCTTACAGTAACACTAACTCCAGTTTCTCCTGGATGGAGTGTCTGCTGAAGCACCGAGACTGTCGGTGCACCGATCTGGTAATAGCCTATCGTTAGATTGGCGTAACTGGGGATGGAAGCAAATGGTCCTGTCAAACCCGTAGGGTTGCCATATCCAAATCCTATAGTGTCAGGAAATCCTGTCCTCTGGGAGTAATACCCATAGAAAGGTGAATATGTGAAGATCAATGTTCCGTTCGCAGCCGGATATATTGCATTCTGCGCTAGATTTTCTGTTCCAACGCTGATTCCGGTGACTAATCCCTCGTAGACGACGTTTGGTGAGATGCCAACATCAAATAGCCAGCTATCAGTTGCGTAGTAAGCTATGTTGGGCGAGAGGCCGAATGCCTGTACGACTATTGTTCCGCTCTGTGGAACGTACTCATTTGTAATACCAGCAAGAAGCAAATTCGTTACGTTGTCCATTGCCCAGAAGAAAGGACTTACTTTCAAAGGATGTGAGGGTGTGCCCACGCCAGAAGGTATACCCGTCGTCGGCACTGCTACAAGACCGGTGGAGCTTACAGCAGACACAACGTACGAGCCCGCCGGCATTGCAGGAATTACTGCGCTTGAAGGTAATGCAGCGTATCCGTTCGCATCTGTCGTGACATTCCCGACAAGAGTTGCTCCTATATATATAGAAACAAATTCACTTGCAGGGAAATTGTACACTGCAGCTGCTATCGGACTAATGATCGGGTTGTACGTTGTACCAATAACAGGGGTAGGCTCGAAGAAGAGTCCAAGTGCTTGTGCGTTTGGAATGGAAACGAATAGTGCTGGAGTAAAGAGGTTACTTATCGGTGTGATATAGGGCGCTTTGTCAGTCAAAGTAGTTAATATACCGTATGGGCCCGTGCCCGTAATCGTGATTGCGGATGCAAGAGTAGCAGTAACTGTGAATTGTCCTGTTGAAGAGACTGTTACTGATGGGTAATAGAGACTGTAGCTAGTTGTTCCTCCTTCAAGTGTTGTTATTTCTATGGATGTTGAAGGAGATGTTGATGAACTTCCTGCCATGACACCTGCTGCCGGGAATCCGGTACCTGTAAGTGTTAATGTTGTACCTGCAGTTCCGGAGATATCAATCGGTGTTACTGTGAGTGACGGTGCAACATCCATCTGTGAGTCTGCTGTTATTCCTCCCTGCGGGAATGCCGATGGGGAGTAGGCACTCGTTTCCTGAGCCACTACAGTATATGGAGAAGTTATCGGTTTGTACGATGAATTATACTGGTTAACTTCAGCTGTGCCTGCAAGCTGTGGAACAGTGAATGATATCTCAAATGATCCTACTGAGTTTACAGTTCCAGTTCCAAGCGATGTGCCACCAGGGTAGCCGAGATATATGCTTATCGACGCTCCGGCATCGAAACCGGTACCTTTGGCTATGCCTGTGCTACCTACGGTAAGAGGGGAGCTGTATTCCACTGTCGCAGGCTGTAGCGTGACGGGGTTGATGATGACAAGTGACGCTGTCTGTGGTACAAACTGCGATCCTGCTGCAGGGAATGCGTAAGCGCCTGTGCTGAGCCCAGCAGGATTAGTTGGTGGCGTCACCTGAGATGCAAGTATGTAGTAGACGCCCGGCGTTATGTTAGTTGCTGGCCCTAATAAATCATTCCCTAGTCCTCCGCCAAGCACTGCTTTTATTGTATGTCCGTGCGGGAAGAATTCCACCGCCTGGCTCAAAGAAGTTGGTGATGAATTTCCCAGTATCGTCCCTCCGATTGCATATCCTCCGAATAAAAGACCGCTCGCACTATCTGTAGAACTCAAGTAAAAGTAGACAGTTGCCCCAGAAGAGAATGTTCCTCCCGAAGTAAATGCGACAGTCTGAACAGCAGTTCCAGATTCAATTCCGTACGTAGTAGGCGAGTATGTGACTGTTCCTGAAGCTGCAGCAAACGCAGGTTCAGATGCGATAGAAAGAACTACGAATGCGCTGAAAACCATTGCTACTGCGATCAATACCGTAAGCATTTTTTTGTTGTTAGGTTTAAACATTATTTAAAACCTCCAATCGACAGAGATGAATGATAGTATAAAAGCTTTGTGAAGAAATGCTCTACTGTCATACACAACCGAATGCAAGATATTTGCTGTTTCTCTAAATAATTACTTTCAATAAAAAGAAATTGTATGACATTTGTCATCTACGTTTTTCAAGTACGCCCTTGGGCAGCTAATTGACCCATCAGGGTTCCCAGCACTTGCTCTGATTGTCAATGCTTCTCCTTCTCTGATGTGCTCGAACCATACCTTATCGTCTTCCTGTCGATATGTACTGGACCCCATTAGAATTAGACAACATTATAGGGGAGACATGTTTATATAGGGTAGAAACAACACAACGAGTTGGAATTATAGTAACACATCAAGAGGTGATTGATTGATGGCAGGTAAATCAATTAGAACAAAGGAAGAGAAAGCAGGAATTGTAATGGAAGCACTTTCTGGTAACACACCTATAGCGGAGATATGCCGCAGGTACAACGTGACTTCATCCTCTTTCTACAAGTGGAGGGATGCTTTCATAGCTGGAGGTACTGCATCCCTTGAATCTGGTAAATCATCAGATGCAGGTGAAGAAGGAGATAGACGGTCTGAATACGATATAGGCGATCTGACTGTAGCAAATGAAACTCTTAAAAAAAATTCAACTGTCGAGGAGAGGAGGGAGGCCATGACTGAACTGATTGGAAAGGGTTACACAATAAAGGATGCCTGCACTCTATCAGGTTATTCCGGATCCCTTTTCTACTATGAGGCAAAGG
>JAVYSX010000023.1:0-5401 GCA_038728965.1 Thermoplasmatales archaeon
AGAAATTCTCTACTCTTAAATATGTGGTGTTCATTCCTCAAGGAAGATGTGTGTATATCCTTCCCTAATTCTGAGCAATGCAGGGAGGCGAGTGTATTGAAGATAGGTTTTGTCTCCAAGCCAGAGTGCGCAAGATGCATAGAGGTCATAAAGACAGTAGCCCAGTTTCTTGAATCAAATGGGCACGAATACGTTATTGAGGAGGGAACCGCCAGGGAGATGAAGACTGAGGGTGAGCCCATATCAAAGATGAAGGCCGACGTTATCGTGACAGTTGGGGGAGACGGAACGGCGCTATGGGCAATTCAAAAAACAAAGTTGCCTGTACTTCCCGTTAACGTCGGGAGTCTCGCATTCCTCTCTGAGGTAGATCCGTCTAACATGTTTTCTTACTTTGCCAGGCTCCTGAACGGGAATTTCAAAATCGAGGAGAGGGCTAGGATAAAAACGACCGTGAACTCGAGGAGACTGCCGGACTCGCTCAACGAGGCGGTGATGAAAACCATGTTCCTTTCAAAGATCAGGTGGTTTGGTGTTTACATAGATAACGATTTCATTCAGAACATAAGGGCCGACGGGATAATAATAGCGACACCCACGGGCTCCACATCCTATTCCCTTAGCGTAGGCGGTCCCATATTGGACCCCAATGTCAGAGCGTTCATCATCTCCTATATGGCCCCATTCAGCTTGAGCGCGAGGAGCATGGTTGTACCTTCGGATTCAACGATCCGGGTTGTAACCCTGGACAAGGGAAAGAGCATAATGCTATCCCTAGATGGTCAGGAAGGAGTGGAGGTCGGTTTTCACGACGAGATATCGTTCACGGAGAGCGAATTCCCCGCGAAATTTATAAGGTTCAACTTGGATTTCTACAGGGCGATAAGGGAGAAGGTTTTATGAAGATAAGGAGAGGCGTAATTCAGCTTATTATGGAAAGCTCAAAGGATTCGCTCCCCAATGAGTTTGCTGCCCTCCTGAAGGCCAAGAGGGATGTAATATACGAGATAGCGCTCCTACCAGGCACAATTTCGGGGGACAGGAGTGCTATAATGCAAATTTGGATGAGACCCATAGATCTGAGCTACGTGGGTACTGTACATTCCCACCCATCCGGAGTTATATACCCAAGTGATGAGGACAGAATGCTCTACTCTAAGTTCGGAAGCGTGCACATAATTGTCGGATATCCATTCAACGAATATTCCTGGCGTGCTTTCAACAACGAGGGATCGGAGATAAAGGTGGAAATGGTAGAATGATTAGAATAACTGATGGAAGATACGTGAAGAACATATACGGAATTCCCGTTGTTACGGATATATTCCGTGCAACATCCAACATAGTCACAATGTTCATGAGGGGCGCAGATGAGGTTGTCCCGGTAGCGGATGTCGCTGAAGCCTTCAGGCTGAGGGAAAGGGGGTTTATCCTCTTCGGAGAAATTGATACTAGACCTATAGAGGGTTTCGATTACGGAAATTCCCCTTCAGAAACCTTCGGTCTGGACCTATCAGGTAAAAAGGTTGCGATAAAGACGACGAACGGAACGGATCTGATCCTGAGGGTTGGAGAGGGCTCTCTTATAGGTTCGTTTCTCAATATCACCTCGCTCTCAAGGTATCTCAGGAATAAGGAGGTACACATCTTCCCGGCAAACCTGAGGAATGGCACTGCCACGGAAGACAACGAGTTTGCCTACGCTCTTTCGAAGAAGATACTTGAACCAGGGGCAAACATAGATATAAATATAAGTAAGGCCAGAACGGGAAACGGCAGCGAAAGGCTAAAATCTTTCGGGCTTGAAAAAGATATAGATTTCTGCCTTCAGACAGACATTACAGATGTGGTACCGATATACAAGGGAGGGAAGATAGTAAGGCTGGCCTGATCACCTCTCCTTCTCCTTCAGAAATATGTAAAGTCCGAGTGCCGCAACAAGCGAAGCCATGGCAAAATCTGTGTAGTAGCCGAAGCGGCTGACAATGACACCGGTTACGGCAGATCCTATCACTGCACCGAAGCTTTGCACTGCGTTGTACGTACCGCTGACCCTCCCCCTCTCCTCAGGCTTCGAAAGATTTGAGGCAAGGGTTCCGGTTCCAACCGATATGAATGCCCAAAGTGCACCCAGAACCGAATAGACTATTAGCATGCTTACGAATAGGATAGCTCTTGAATCTATGAATGCAACCACGCCTATCACCGAGGGGAATATTATTATCCTAGTCAACACAGCCAGGAAAGTTACTCTCCTGTTTCCGTACTTCATGCACGTCTGGCCTGAGAACCCGAATGTGAGTGCACTGAAGAGATAGTTCCCAAGGAATATGAGGAAGTAGACAGTTGAAGAAACGGCTAGAGATTTGAGAAGGATCGGGAATGCTACGAAGAAAAGCTGGAACCCTGCCATCATTATCATGAATCCTATGAGGAGGAGCTTCAGGTCCCTGTGGAGCTCCCTGAAATGGAAATTGAAATGTATTATCTGGGACGGCAGGTACCTAACTCTCTCGACAACGCGGAATGTTCTCAAGGGTACCTCGTCCCTGTTTATTTTTTGCCTGCTTTCTGGGACGAACATGTAACCAAGGACTGCTGAAGTAGCATAGAAAGCGAATGTTATTAGATACAGGTACCTGAGGAGGTGCGGTGAGGGGAATTTGCCGGTGTATAGGGCTGCAACAATAACGCCCGCTATATTTGCGTAGCTGTTGTACTGGGAAAATTTGGATATTTTCATTGACCAATCCTTCCTCTCCGTGAGTTCCATTATAAGTATTGATGAGACAGGGGTAACGGCGCTCCCCATGAAACCGGAGATGAAGGAAACGCTCACGAAGTAAAAGACGTTGAACGATAGAGCGAAGAGGATCGAGGTTACGGCAAGGGACGTGAATCCTATAAGGACGAATATCCTTCTCTTTCCCATCCTGTCGGAGAGGTTTCCCCAGAAGAAGAGTCCGAAAATAGTTGCGACTGAGGAAACGACGGCATAGATGGAATAATCAACGATCCCACCCCCAAGTAGTTCTGTTATGAAAAGAGGCGCAAGGGGACTCACAATCCCCGAGGAAGTGTTCATAGGGAAATAGGACAGAAACCAGCTGTCTGCTCCCCTCTTCTCTCTCATTCTCAGGTGATTGCGAACGATTATAAGATAGTTGGTAGATTCTCTGCTTCGCGAGGCTATCTATTTTCCCAACTGAAGTTCTTCAGCGCATCTATCCCGTACTTGAGGTATATCCCTGTTATTCTATTGGCAGTCTTCACACCTTCGATCATTCCCCGCCCCCTGTACAATGAGGAATAGAGTGCTGCCCTGAACATGTCACCAGCGCCAACCGTAGATACGCCCTGCACGTACTCAGTGCCAAAGATCTCGCCACCAAGCATTGCGCCCCTCCCGCCCAGCGTGACTAGGGTTTTTTCAGGATCGATGCGACTGATTTCTGAAATGTATCTGAATTCATCCTCGTTAAGTATGAGAAGATCAGCCTGCTTTATTGCCTCCGAAAGCTTTTCCTCCTCCCACCTGTACCTAACCTCCTGCCCCGGATCTAGGACCTTTGTCCCCCTGCATCTTTTCATTAGCGCGAGGATCCAGTCGGGGTTCGAGGTGGCAAAATGGCAGTAACTGCTATCTATTTCATATATATTTCCGGGCCTCATCATTGGACCCTGGTACATAAATGCAGTCTGTCTCTCCTTCGCGTCAAGTATATAACAGACTGGCCCCTCATCATCATCCCGCTCGACCGATAGCTTGACGCCCCCTTCCAGGAGGGGTGCAAGCAGATCGTCCGGAAAATTCTTTGATATTCTAGATATTAGCTCCACCGGTGTTCCAAGTATCGAGGAAAATCTGGCTATGTTTGCCCCTGTACCGCCAAGGCTTCTCCTGATCCCCTTTACCTCCTCACTACCAAATGAAGGTATCTGGTCTATCTCGAGTATCACATCTATGTTTATGTGACCGACAACAGTGAGGAACTGCATCCCGGAATTTACCAGCCTCTACCCTGTATTTTTTCGCCTTCTGCCATCTTCTCCACGTCCCTCCCCTTCATTCCCGAAAGGCCCTTGCTCATTTCGACGAGGATAGACGGGTCATCCCAGGCAGCCGTAGCCTGAACGATGGCAGATGCCATCCTGTCTGGATTAGGGCTCTTGAATATACCGCTGCCGACGAACACGCCGTCAACACCGTGCTGCATCATCAGGACGGCGTCCGCCGGTGTTGCGATGCCTCCAGCAGCGAAGTTAACGACGGGAAGTCTCTTTGCTTTCTTGATCTCCCTGAGTATTTCGAGAATCCCCTTCTTGATCTCACCGTAGGTTATCCCGGGGAATATCGTATCGCTGTCAAGTACGTTTTCCCTTCCGAAGAGTGAGCCCCTCACCTCTTTTATCAGGTTCTCGTAGCTCTTGGATATGTTGACTGCAATTTCCCAAAGTTCCCCCTCGTCAGAGTTCACGACCTCAGATATCCCCTGGTTCACAAGCCTGACGTGCCTAACAGCCTCGATAATATCGCCGGTACCGGCCTCCCCCTTTGTTCTGATCATTGCAGCCCCTTCCCAGATTCTCCTAACAGCCTCGCCCAGGTTTCTCGCCCCGCATACGAAAGGTATCGAAATCTTCCTCTTGTCAACGTGGAAAAATGGATCTGCCGGGGTCAGAACCTCGGACTCGTCGATCATGTCAATGCCGAGCGCTTCCAGAGCCTTTGCCTCAGCAAGGTGTCCTATCCTTACCTTGGCCATCACCGGTATCGTCACAGATTCAACTATTTCTTTTATTTTTAGCGGATCTGCCATTCTTGCCACTCCACCTTCTGCCCTAATATCGGCAGGAACTCTCTCAAGAGCCATAACTGATATCGCTCCCGCCTCCTCAGCTATCTTAGCCTGGGTAGCATTCGTAACATCCATTATCACCCCTCCCTTCGTCATCTTCGCGAAACCCTTCTTGAGGAGGTCAGTTCCGTACTTCACCTTGATTTCAGCTGTCATAATAGATAAATTGCAATCGACAAAATATATGTTTCCAAATTTTGTTGAGGCCTCAAGGTCAGCTTTGCAGTTAATTTGATTATAACTAAAGCCTGTATTGAGTGAATGTAGCCAGTAAGGCAAAGTGCTTTGTTTGCAGCGATCTTTGGTATATCTCCCAGTTTGGAATACCCTCGTAGCTAGCAATTTAAATGCCAATTTGGGCTCCTCAGCCCATGTTTTTAATAGGGGAGCTAGAAGCTCGCTAAAGTGAACTACCCCGCCATTGCAGACTGGGCTTCTGCCACGCCCGCTTGCTCGGAGCTTCTCGCTTCAACGGCAATGCTTACTTTCACATGTGGGATACGCTTTATGTATTCGAGCATGTTACTTGTAGAGGCATAATC
>JAVYSX010000024.1:0-4785 GCA_038728965.1 Thermoplasmatales archaeon
TAAATAAAGTAAAAACCGTAACACTTAGAGGTGCACTTGTCCCGGATTGGCAGAATCATCTTGTTAGCCAATTTGCAGATATAGGTCTTACTGAAGATAAACTCATCAAGGTCGGTAACACTGAGGTTTCGTCCAGAGATTTCCTGGCATCTTTTGTTCATCAAACAATGAAACAGTTCAAAAGCGGGGGTGTAGAGGTATCTGGGTTTTGGGTGGAGGTGATAGGTGAAAAAGGTGGTAGAAAGGCTGTTATTGAATTTAGTGGTGCAGATAAAATGCAGAAACTGACAGGCTGGTCTGCAAGTATCGGTGCACAGGAAATAGTGAAAAATAAAAATTTGAAACCTGGACTTTATGCACCCGAGGGAGCAATAGATCCTGTCGCGTTTCTCAGAGAGCTCAAAGCTAGGAATATAAGGGTCAGGAAAATAACAAAGATTGAGGAGATCTGACTATTAGAAAGGTTGTGATTGACCGGTGCTCACCTTCGGTACCCAGGAGTTCTTTGACACCTTTAGGGAAATACTTAACCGAGACGTTACTTTTAGGGAATTAGGCAAGGGAGTCTACAACGCCACTGAGCTCATCGTAATAAAGGATCTTGGAATAGGGATATGGCAGGAAACTATTGATGGTGAGATATCATCTTTTTCTCTCGTTAAAAAGAGTGATATCGAGAGCAAGGAACGTCTTGCAGAGCTAGTGTATTATGTTGAAACTTACGACGCGATGATAAAAATAATTACAGGCCAGGAAAGTTTTGTCGAGCTCGTTATAAATGATGAAATAACATTCAAAGGCTCGATGAAGAAAGTAACGAGCATCCAGGCACCTTCAGAGAGGATGGAGATTTTGCTCCGAGATCTTACAAGGAAAACGATAATACCAACCAGAATACAGTACCAAAAATGGCTGAGTGAGAGAGGATTCATATGAGGGCTCTAATGTTTTCAGACAAATGGTTCGAGAAATTCAGGGAAAATATCAATTCAAACAAGAATTATGAAGAGTATGCAGCAGATTGGGAGGGAGACATAGTTATTTCAATAAAAGGGGACAGCATGTCACAGTTCTTCCGCAAAGGCGAGCTGAAGAACGTTAAGCTTGAGCTTTTTCACGGTAAATGCAAATCAATAAGCTTTCCAGCGTCGATAAGCGAGGGAGAAGTACCGTACATACTTGAAGGTACGGCAACTGTCTGGGAGAACATACTTTCGGGAAAGGTCAACGTGATCACTGCAATGCTAAAGGGAGATGTAAATGTGAAAGGGGACGTGCGAAAACTGATGAAATACGTGAATGCAGCACAGGAACTTGTGAAATCTGCATGTAGCGTTGACTAGAAGGTGATGGATCATTAGTGAAGACGAGGAAGAACTGAGAAAGGTAGTATATGAATTCGTAGAAAACGTAAATAAGAACGAGAAGGTTCAAAAGCTAATCAGGAAGTGGAGCACCGTTGTCCTAATGTGGAGCCAGGATCAGGATTTTGGCTTCCTTCTTACAATAGCATCTGGAAAGGTGATCAACGTTAGAAAAGCAACCACGTCGGATGAAGGTAATGTAAAGGTGATAAGTTCCACCTCTACTCTCCTAAACATGCTCAGGGGAAAGGAGAACATATCACATCTCTACATGGATGGTGTTGTAGAGACTTATGGTTCAGAAAAGGATCAGATCGTCTTAGATGCAGTGGCGAGATTGCTATGGTCTTGACGTTGCGGAGAAGACTGAAATTTACAAGGCTGGTAGCAATAACAATGGGTACCCCCCTAGCTTCCTCAGTGTTTCTGAGCATAATAATCATGGTTCTCCTCGTAGGCTCATTAATAAATCTCATTCTCGCGGTCGTAATATCAACAGCAGTTGTCATACTTGCTTCCTTTGCATATGGAGAACTCGTGAGCATTTATCCGTCTGCTGCTGGAAACAGGATATTCCTTAAAAAACCCATTGGGAATTTATTAGCTCTATCATTTTCCGTTATGTGGATAGTAGCGATCTTGGCTGCTGCAGGGGGCGAGGCATTTATGGCGGGCAATGTTTTCAGCTTTCTTGTCGGTTCGCTTCCCCCATTGCTCTGGGCAATTATTATTCTTTCGATTGTAGTTTCAATCAATATCATTGGCGTTGAAATCTCTGGAAATTTCCAGATGATAATCACATTTTTTGTTGTTATTTCACTTATAATTATCTCAATCTACTCGATTTTCTTCGCGAATAATGCACAATCTATGAGCCTGGGCACAATCAATTGGTTTTCCATTTTTTCCGCAAGCTCAGTTTCAATATATTTCTTTATAGGATTTGGGAGAGTCACAACACTTGGTGAAGAAGCAATTGATTTCAAGAAGGGGATACCTAGGGCGATGCCTGTTGGTGTTGCTATAATCGGGTTAACCTTCATACTCTCATCTATTGCGATATTCGAAAGGGTGCCCATTGACGTATTGAAAAGTACTGTTATTCCCCAGATAGTACTCGGAAAATACGTACTGGCCGGAACAAAATTCCCATTTTTGATCGGGATCGTAAGCATAGTCATGAGCTTCAGTGCTTTCAATGCGGGTATCCTTGGAACCTCTAGGTTAGTTTATGCCCTCGGAAGAGAAGGAACATTTCCAAAATTCTTGGGAGCGATACACAGGAGGTTCCTGACTCCTTATGCGTCCTTATTGTTTCTCTACGTGATAGTCCTTGCTATAACAACAGCGATATTTGAGACGAAAAACTACTCCGTTATCGTTATAGTAGCCGCTGCCTTTGATTCAATTATGTACGCGCTTGTGAGTTATAGTGCACTCTGGCATCATAGGAGGCTGGAGAAGGGAAAGATTCCCTTTCAGGTCAGAGGTGCAACCGTTATCTTCTCAATTACTCTAGTCGTATTCTTTATTCTGGGAATACTTCTCCTGCTTACATCTGCAGTAGTAGTCGCAATTATAGTAATAGGGGGGACTGTTATATTTTCTGTTCTTTATTGGACTTTATATAAATTTAAAAAGTTAGAAGTGTAGTCCTAGTATCAAACAGTACTAAGATCACGAAAATAGAGCTATAATCTCAACGGGCGCCACGGAGCGCTCTCTCTTTCTTCTTCCACCAAAGGCTGTACAGATCTGAAGAAAATATGCCCGGCGGATTTCTAGTGAAACTAGCAATTGTCGCAAGGTAATTATGGTCAATCTCATTTATCATTTGTACCAATTTTTCATCTTCATTCGGTAGGGTGTCCGTGCCAGAAAACCACATGTTCCTGGTACTGGTGGTTAAATCAATAATCTGCGTCTGAAAATTTTCCAGCCTTTTCGTCAGTTCCTGGAATGGAACTGAACTAGAGTTAAAGTACCCTCTATGAATTTCTTCCGACCTTAACCAGTAACCTGAGTCATACTTCAATCCAACAACTTTTTCGCTAGAAAAGAAGACAGGTTTATAGAGTGAAATGCATGGGTTAGAGGAGAAAGTAGACCATATAACAGATCTTCCTTTTATCATTTCAATGACCATAGAATTGACTGTCTGGAATCTCCTTGATAGAGGACCGGCATGCATGCAAACATCCCGATTCGATCCCTCTCTGGGGTGAGACCAATTAGTGCTGTGAGATCTCAGTATTCGGAAAAAATCCATAAGATCTGTTTTCTTGGACTTACCTTTCAAGCTGTTGAGCGTGAACTTTGATCTGAATGCTCCTCGACCGAGTTTTGTAAAAATAAAGTTCTCCCTGCTCGAAAAGTTGGCAGATACTCTTACCCTTTTTCTTCCATTTTCCTCCGGAATGGCGTTTGATATTGAATCATATGAATGAACCCTTTCGAGTGAGTACTCTTTTCCCGCCAAATACAGCTCATATGCTTCATTAACATCTGCAATTAGGAAAAGATTGTTATAATATTCGTCCTTGAATTGGTCATTGCTTCCACCCTGACCATATTCTTCGAGATAATAGATTATAGTTTCGGCAGCAGAAGCTGCGTCCTTTCCCTTTTCTAGACCTAGGCGGAGAAGATCCATGCCTAAGAGGGCTTTTTTCCTACCCTTTGGGCTGGAAAAGATAGCCTCATTTCCTATGGCAACCGCATTTTCGTTGACTCCCATCTCCGCCCCCCACATCCAGAGCGGTCTAGATATGACTATAGCGTTGGTTATCCCATCAAATTCAACGTCTATGTAAGTAGTATGAGTTTTATTCTCCCTTACAGTTCTTGGATAAAATTCCAAAATCTGAACTTCATTCGGATCCCTATCACTATTCTTTCCGAACAAACCTATTCTTGAGTTCAAGTTATTTTCAGGGAGACTACATAGGGTGTCGCACATCCGAATTACGTTATTTATCTTATCTTATTTATTTTTTCTTGGTTCAGGAAATTTGAGAGGAAGTGCTAGCCTACTAGTGTTGCCTTTATCCAAAGTAGCAAAATACACTTTTTCGAAGCCCGCATTGCTGGAGTCTCTCTTTCATCATAGATAATTAAAATTAACCTAAATGCATAGAGGGCCCAGAGGGTTAATTTCCCACGTAAATTCTGCTCTCCCTCCTACATAAATAAATTTCACGACAGCAATGCGAGATTTTTCGGATAAAATGATCCTGTTTTCAATAAGGTAACATAGCATCATCATAGCACAAATACTCACTAATCGAATAACCGCCGACTCAAAAAGCAGTTTTCACAATTGACACAAGTAAAAACGGAATGAGAGGGAAAAACAACCAATTAATAAATTTGAGGAAAATGATCGTAAGAATAGCATATATGAAGGAATAGCACTTTAGCT
>JAVYSX010000025.1:0-4595 GCA_038728965.1 Thermoplasmatales archaeon
ATGCGGAGGGAGGGATTTGAACCCTCGGATCCCTACGGAACCAGACCCTCAATCTGGCACCTTTGACCTGGCTCGGCAACCTCCGCCACCAGAAAAAGAGTTCATTTTATTTATTCTTTGGGAATGATTTTCACCAGTGTTCCCCCGTAATGCGTTCGTAGAGGGAGATGTAAAGTTTCCGCGTTTCCTCTATCATCCTCGGAGGCAAGGGGGGTATGTTTGGCTCTGGTAAGCCGGCAGCCCTCGCCTTCATGAGCTTTTCGTGGTAGCCCAACTCCCTGTAATACTGTCTGACGAATTCCTTGCTCCTCTCCAAAATTTTCCCTCCCCTTTCGAATTCCTCTCGTTCCCAGAATCTATCTTCATCTGCAGTCCCGAATGTATCCACTAGAATAGGATTTCTTTCCTCGTCCATCGCGAATTCCTTCTTCCCGTCCGCATGGATAAGACCCCTGCCCCAGGTAGTGCGGTTAATATCCTCATCCATCTTCTCAATTATTTTTCTAATTTTCTCCAAATCATCATTTTCCAGCCCCCCTATTTCTCTGGCCTCGTCGAATCCTAAGAGTCTATCTGTCTCCTCGAACTTCGTGGTGACTTCAAATAGGGGCTCTGGAAGTTTCTCGCCGTAGCCTGGTTTGCGCCTGAAACCAAGATCCCTAAAATCTATCCTCCCGTTTTCAATTCTGTCCAGCAAAGAGCCTGCTACATAATACCTCATCACGAACTCCAACGGGATCAGATACCCTTTCTCCCCGGAATGGATTTTCCCCTCTATTATTTTGAACTTCCTAACCTCCATCTCATTTCCGTTTCTCAGATTTATAAAGTGGTTCCTAATTCCCATTTCGCTCGCTCTCCTAAACCAGAAGGCAGAGGTACGCGCAAGTGACTCACCCTTCCCTGGAATTAGAGACGGGATTATTTTGTCGAAAACTGAGATCTGATCAGTGAATATGAATAACAGCTCTTCCCCGTTGTCGTAGACCTCCTTGACCTTTCCCTTCCTTATGAACTTCATAGTGAGTCATGAGAAGGGAATCTAAATCCTTTACTAGACCGGAGAGGTAGGGCATTGGGAATAATTCGATCCATATCCAATGGTCTATAGCCCCACTTTTTATTTGTGGGATGAAGCAGCGTTGCATTCTAAAACGATACCCGTATAAGAACAAACCTGGGTTCCGAGGCAGTGAACAGGCAGATACCCCTTTACTTTGGGAAAAACGTGAACAGCAGAAAAATTGATCACCAAATTAAAAAATACATTTACCTCGATAACAGATCTGTAAATTTCCCATTATGTTCGAAGTCTGTTCTAAGTAATTAGAAAGACTCAATTACTGTTACGGGTATATACTCCCCATGGTCTCTCCCATGTCTAACGGGTAACGGAAACAATGCGAGAACATTACGTCCAGAGGAATATTGGGATAAATTTTCACAGGTATGAATTGCGCCCGGTACTCCGTAGCACATATTAGCGCCTCTTAAGGATCCACGTATCATATCGGAACATTTTCTTCCTTCGCTTGAGTGAGTGGCGGCACTATTATGTGCGATCTTAACTAGATCAAAAATCTACCTTCCCAACTGGAGGTCAATTTTATGATTAACTTGGAAGGCAGGCGGGATTTCCATTAGCTGATTTCCCGGAGTATTTTTATTACCTTATCGTCGAAATTACGCGCTATCTCGTCCACCCCCTTCAGTGAGTGCCTCTCTTTTAAATATCCCATCCTGGAAAAATAGATAGTAGTTTTTCCATTCCCTGAAACCAGTATTTTCGATGGAAGATCTATTGCAACTGCCGGCGTTTCCCTCATGATTACCGTACCTTTTTCAGGATTACCGAACAGGATCACAGATGCGGGATTCATTTCCATCCCCACGCTTCTCGCTGCTTCCCTGTGGTCTATAATTGCGAATATTCTGAATCCGCGTTCTGCAAGCGCTTTTTTCAATTTATCCAAAGCATCAGCGAAGGGAATGTCCAAATCAATTGAATATATCCCGGGAGGAAGCTTTTGGTTATCCGTAAGCGTTCAACAAATTATGACTTAAAACTCTTTCCGCCGCTAAACACAAGAATTGCAGGGCTTGGGTCATTAAATCTTTCATGGATTTAGTTCTCGCTTAGGTAGTAGATAACCAGATCTTTTATTTTCAGATGCGTAAGTTACGTATAATAGCTGCAATAAAGGGCCAGCAGGTTCTTTTGCTGCATTTTCGTAATTCGGTCAAAACGGGGTAGGCTTGTGCGTTGATAATAGCTTGAAAAGGTGTATCGATATCAACTTAAGGCATCAAAAGTTGTGAAATTAACGCAAGATTATGGGGAATGAACAGCAAAATTGACACCATTCACTTCCTTAACTGTAAGATTTCTAGAGAGTTTGATCCGGCATAAATAGAACGAAAAATATTTATTGGCATCACAGCATTTTAGTCAGATGGTACTAAAGCTTAAGAGGATCTATGAAGGATATTCTAAAGGCGACGGATTCAGAGTCCTTGTGGAGAGGTTGTGGCCAAGAGGAATAAGCAGGGAAGAAGCACACATAGATCTCTGGCTAAAGGAGATTGCGCCATCCACTGAACTGAGAAAATGGTTCAGCCACGAAGATGAGAGATGGGATGAGTTCCAGAGAAGGTACATGAAAGAACTGCAGAATAATACGGCCCTGGGGACCCTGAAGTCGGTGATTGCGGATCACGAGGTTGTAACCTTAGTTTTTTCAACCAAGAACAAAGCTCATAACAATGCTGTTGTGCTTTACGACCTACTCAAGTAAATATTATTTACAAATTGAAATGAACAGGATGGCTAATACAAAGATGCGGATTTATCAATGACAGCTTTCAATCAACCTCAAATAATGGGCATTTTCCAGGCTCGCCCCCCATTCCTAAATTACTGATCATTTTAATAGCAAGGGGCAGAAAAGCGCCTTTGCTCTTTCGACTCATAGAAAATTCTGAACAAGAAATGAATCGAGATAACGCAATCGCTAGCTTATATCCCGGTTGGAAGAAGTGATATTGACCTAACCACGGTATTAAATTTAAAAACCTTTAGTTTACGTTTTCATTAAATAGAAAATTTAGGCCAATTGCTCCTTCGCGTTGCGGGTTACTATCGCCTCAAAATTACCTTCGCACTATCACTGCTTCCACCTGAATTCCAGCGGCAACAGTATTAATCATAGATTTTTTGTTTGTTTTTATTCCCATATATCTAAGTTTGCATTTTGGTATATTATGTAGCCTGGCTCCTTTATCAAAAAATAGCAGGAGGATTTTAAATTTCTCTTTGATTAGAAAAATATGCGAGGTATTCTGAATTCACCTGAATATCCTGAAGCAATGCGCCCTCCAAGAGCTGAGAGGAAGAGAATCGAAATACCTTGCGCTAATCCAATAGCCCTTAACATTGTTAATGTTAAGGTGGAAATAATGAGGGCAGATGGCTAGGACGCTTCGCCCCCAACACCCTAAAGCCCACGTTCCTTCGTTTATCGCTCGGGGAAAACTTTCGTCACTTTCTATTTCCTTTTACAAAATAGTCGCCATTCGGGAGTCCGAAGAAAATATAAAACAATCCGCCTATATAAACATGGGAAAGTTGAAAATTTTAAATTATATAATTTTTCATATGGGAAACGGAAGGCACTAACTACCGGATACGTATCTCTGAAGGAAAACATTCAAACTATCAGAAGATTTAATTGAGCAAGCGGGAGGTCCCCTTGACTTGGCAAGGGGATGAAAGCGAGCAAAAGTATTAATAGTTATGCCAATAAATTAATAACTATGTGATACGACTTGGACAAAGGAGCACATTCTGTATATGCATTACAATACCACTTCATACAGGTTGTGAAATATAGAAGGAAGATCTTCATGAACGATAAGATTATTGATTTCTTCAAACAGATAACAAGGAGGATAAATGAATCTTTTGAGGTAGAAGTCATCGATCTGGAGCGCGATAAGGATCATTTCCACATGATATTCAGATCAAACCCCACTCTTGACATACCTACGTATATAACGTTGAAAACGATATCCTCTCGTGAGATACAGAGGAACTTTCCAGACGTTAAAAAGTATTTATGGAAAAATGTGCTGTGATCTCCATCATATTTCCTTGCAACAACAGGACAAGTAACACTTGATGTATTAAAAAAAGTATGTTGAAGACCAAGGTAAATAATATGGTTAGTGCGGAAAAGAACAGCAGGATACAGGAGTAAGGCGGAGAGACAAGGGCAAAGCGAAAAGGCCAGACCGTAAAAGTATATGAAATAAAATTCGATAAAAGCAAAACATTAAAACAAAGATTCGACGCGCTTCAAAGGCTCTTTCTTGAAGGGAAGTGGTTTACAAACTATATAATATCAAAAGGCATAACTGATTCTGTTTCTTATAAAGATTGTAAAGACAAAAAGGTAAACATAAAGGTTGCCGATAAATTCGAAGAAAGAGAGCTGATTGTATTGTCATCACAGATGAAACAATACCTGATAAAAAGGCTGCAGAGCAACAACAAAAGCCTTATAATATTGAAAGCAAAGGGAAAGAAAACTGGAAAG
>JAVYSX010000026.1:0-4172 GCA_038728965.1 Thermoplasmatales archaeon
GGAATTGAGCCAGGGTCAGCGTGCTGGGGGCATGTTAAATGTATATCACAGGGTGGCATCTTGATTCAAGGGCATGCTCCCTCCTTTTTGTAAATGTTAACGGTATGTCGTCTGTCAGTCCGTCCGTCAATCCGCTTTTACTACAAAAAGTGTAGTACAAAAAGTGTAGTACAAAAAGCCTGGCATCGTTGATAGTAACCAACCTCTGTCATCGGTACGTGTAGGGATGTACAACTCTAACCAGGAGCCGTTCCATGGCAGGCAGGGGGGCGTCCCGTCAAGGTCGCCCCCGGCCGATTTGACCCACTTACAAGTTACATGGGGTTAACCTATCCCTCTGCTCTTTCTTTGCCTATCAGCCAAAATGTCAGCATGCGCTTCCTGGATTTTCTCCCGAAATACGGTCATGAACCATTTAGTTCTGTTTATGGTTGGTTGGTGTCCGCAGCGCTGTTTATCGAAGACCCAGCACACTGCCTGGATCATTTCCTCATCCCCGTATCCCAGACTGTTAGCGATATTCCTCGCTTGTGGCAAAAGGTCAAAGAAACCAGTATCTGTGAAATAATATTCAACAGTGCCGGGATTGGGTAAGTGTGTTGTATTGAATACCCCTTTTGTGGAGGAATATGGGTGGGCAGCAATTCCGATTTTGTCCCACAGCACCTGGTATCTACTGGCTTGTTTTCCGTTGCCGGCATGCCGGATGATGTAGCCGCGAGCCTGCATTTTGTTGAGCCCTTTAACGATCGTGCATGGCGAGAAATTGGTCAATAGACGAAACTCGTCGTAAGTGATGATCGGACATTCGTCACCGGAACGTGTCGCCTTAGCAAGAACGCACAGGGTAAGCTTCAACTCAGCAAGGTTTTCAATGGTTAGAAGGGATTCAAACAAGCCACCCAAAGAAAATCACCCCTTTTTCGTCAAAACGGTTCGATTTACGGTTTATCTTAGTGTTTGCGTCTCCCAGGATCGTTCCCCTGGTAAAAGTGGGCCCTCCATCCGGTCAAAATATCTGCCGCTTTGTACAAACAACTGGCCTCGTGGGCCAGATTCTCCTTGTCAGCCCTGGCTGCCAAAGTACGCAACCGGTTTTCGATGGTGGCCCAGTCCAAGTGCTCGGAGGGCGTGCTGGTTTTCAGGATGGCGGGGGGCCCTTGCGCCAAGGCACGGTCCACGGCCACCCAGTCGACCTTGATGCCGGGGAAATTCTCGGCAACGTAACGTTTGGTATTCGGCGATACGTAAAACCCTGATAAGCAGGCCAGGGTAATCTTTTGGGACCGCCCATCTTTGTAAACGGTGGCTATCAGTTGGGCGCAGCGGCCGCGCCAGCGTACAAAAGGCATATCGTAACCCCCTTGAAAAACGGGTATCATCGTGACCTTCATGACACCTGGTGTCATTACCGTTCCGGGGCCCAATAGCGGAGGGGCCTGTCCGGCCCGGATGACACCTGGTGTCACCAACCCGGCTTATTTAATGAGAAACGCCATGGCTCCATATTATGCGCCCGACTCTGACCGATCCTGTAGATGGCTTTCCGGAATCCGTCCTCCAGGGCGACGCAACGGCCGATAGCTGGGACCGTCCATCATCACGTGGTGTGAATTGTTGATCAGCCTGTCAAGAGCCCCCTCGGCAAGTACGGGGTTGGCAAATAGGGGATACCACTCCTGCGGAGGCCGGTTGGAGACGACGATCATGGATCCGTGCCGGTCACGCTCGCGTATCAATTCGTAAATATCCTCTGATTGCGTGGGCGAGAACTCCCGTATCCCAAAATCGTCTAGAATGAGCAGGTCGGGCTGAAGATAGCGGCGCAGCCGCGTCTCCCAGGTGCCGTCAGCGTGCCCGCCACCCAGGTCGCGTAGAAGCTGGTTGGTCAGCAAGTACCGGACATCATACTCCTGCTGGCATGCGGCGTGGCCGATGGCCTGGGCTACGTGGGATTTGCCCACTCCTACGGGACCCCACATCAGGACGGACTGGTGGTGTTCGACGAAATGGCAGGTGGCCAGGTCCCGGATCACTGCGGCGGGTACCTTGGGGTTAAAGCTGAAGTCAAACTGGGCCAGGGTCGTGTGCTCTTCGAAATGGGCCCGGAGGATACGCATTGAGAAAGCCTTCTGACTACGCCGGTTGATCTCGTCTTCCAACAGCAACTCCAGGAACTCGAGGTAACCCATTTTCCCCTGCTCGGCTTGTCCAAGACGTACCTCCAGGGTTTCCAGCATTCCCCCCAGGCGCAATGCCTTGAGCTTGGGCTCCAACTGATGAGTCTTCAACGCACAGCCCTCCCTTCATCGGTGGCGAAGGCCTCCGGTCCCCGCAAAACGGCGCCGACATGTTTGCAGCCGGCATTGTCCGTTGATGACGCTTGGGATTCGAGTCCCTTGTGCAGGATGTTCCTTATGGTACGATAGCTCGGATCGCCGAAATCCAAAGCCCTGAGACAGGCGGCATCCAGACGTGCTGCCCCATATTTGTCGCCCATCCGGATGATCCCCTGAACTTGACGCAGGTTGTACATGGTGTTCACCTGCAGCAGTTCCGTCGCCGCAGCCACCACTGCCGGCCCAAAAGAACCTGCCTTCTCCAGACACCATTGGGGAGTGCGCTGAAAGAAAGCAATCCGATTCGGCGGCAGATCGCCGTCATCCGTTTGACGACGGCTGTTGTCCAAGCGTAGATGCATCTTGACCACATTTTCTCCGTCCAGAAACTGGACGGTACTCTTCGTTAACCGTACGTCCAAAGTTTGCCCGATAAACTTGTAGGGTACCGAGTACAAGGTCCCCCTCACGGAACAATGAGCGTCAGGAGCCACTTTGGCCGACAGTGATACCCAAAATTCCCATGGTTCGGCCGGCAGCGGTAGCATGGTGGCCCTTTCCTCAGCCTCGTACAGTTCCAGCGGGCGCTGCCGGGTAGTCCCGTGAATGCGCATCCCGGCTACCTCCAGGCTCCATTGCCGACCCCAACTTACTATCTGCTCAAAAGTACCGAAGGAAAGTCCCGCAAAGCAGCTATCTCGTGTATATGGCACAATCCTTTCCACATTTGGCTTGTCTTTGGGCTTCCCAGAGCGACAGGGATCTACAAGAAAGCCGTAGTGTTTGGCCAAATCTCTGTACGCTTTGTTAAATTGTGGATCATACAAGTCAGGCTTAATCACGCCATCTTTAAGGTTATCCAACACCACGCGGCGAGGTACACCCCCAAGGAAGGCAAATGCTTCCATGTGGCACATCAGCCATGTGGCCGAATCAAGCTTCAGCACCGGCCGCACAAACATGTGCCGACTCCAGCACAAAGTCATCATGAAGCCATGCACCGTAAACTTCTCCCCGGTAACCGGATCTTCCCAGCGCCCAAGACGTCCGAAATCTACCTGCGCCTCATCCCCGGGAACCCCATCCGGCCTATGCACCACCACCTCTGCTTCTTTTACCGGTTTACCCAGGTGTTGATTGACGTAACGGTAAAACGTTGGCCGGCTGACATCCACCTGCCGATCCCGCTGTAGCCGTTGCCATACCGTACTGACGTGGTTTTGCTTGAGCCCCTCTCTGATCTCTTCCCGGAATGCCTCAAGCTTAATGAACTCCCGGCTCGGCACGGCCGCAACCTGCGGGAAGTACCTCCGAACGAACGCCTCCAGATCCTTCTGCGCCAACGGCTGATCACGACGTAACCCGTTCTGCTCCCCTGTTTCCACAAGTTTCGCCAGCGTGTTGCGGGCCACCCCGAGCGTACGGGCAATGTGCCGCAAGCTGTCGCCGGCCTGCCAATGAGTTAGGACCTCCACCAAGTCGTACATGCTGAACCTCCTCCTCGACATCCTTCCACCTCCTGCGATCAAATTCGCGACGGAGGGGAGAACACCCCTTAGGCGTCCCGCACTACCAATCCCTGGTGGCTCAATTCGGTGAGATTTGTCATCCTGGGGTGGCTCAATTCGGTGAGATTTTTTCTCGGTGGGTGGCTCAATTACTTGAGAAAATCAGGCCCGCGGTGGCTCAATTCTTTGAGACGCGACATCAAGGACTGTGCTTCCTTATTGAATCCATTATCTAAGGTTTTAAACCATCGCTCGATTTTACCCTTACCCTGTGGCCGATATGGACGGGCATGACGCAGTTCTATGCCCAACTGCGCGCATGCAT
>JAVYSX010000027.1:0-3977 GCA_038728965.1 Thermoplasmatales archaeon
ATATTCAACTAGAGCTCTCTTCCTTGGTATTCTCTTGTTCCTCATCACAGTCCAGTAACTGAGCTTGAACCTGCCTATGGGTTTGATCATTGTTGCATATAATCTTTGTTACGAAGTAACCCTTCTCTATATACTGGCACTCCCTGTTTTGAAAGGTCTATCCTTAAGTCATGGGTGCTTGCTGTTGTCACTGCATACGATTGAGGGAGATGGGATTAAGGTCTGTGAGTATATGCCCTTTATATCCGAAATACATCTCTTTGTTCTTCTTCGTGAACGTTCCGTCTTTTGATCTTTTATTATGACCAATCTCTCTTGCTTCCTCATGCTTCTTATGACCGGGATCAGAAGTTATGAAAGTTGCATCATAAACAACACTTTTCTTATTTTAATACCCTTTGAATCTAGCTGTCTCTGCATTTTTCATATGATGCTATCCCTTCCAGTATTGGACAGCCTCTCCTTGAAGAGCCATATCGTGTTCTGATCTGGGAGTTTGTCAGGGTGGTCAAGGAAGTTGATGAATCTGATGTTGCTATATATCTCCGTCTCCATGGATTCGTCGACGATGCTGTATATGCCCTGGAGTAACAGCATCCTTACCATCAGTATCCCGTCGTAGCTCGGTCTTCCCCCCTGCTCTGTATCGTTGTTGAATAAGTCCTTGAGCGAAGGTATCAGACCTTCCCAGTCTATTATCCTCTTTATGTCATCGAGCCTGTCACCACGTTTCTTGATTTGCTCATACCTCTCCCTGAGTCCATAATTAACCAGGTCCATAGAGAATAATATCTGTTTCATGAGTAAGGATTATTAGTACCAGGTCTGATAAAATAGGGGGTTATTAGGAATCCTTCGCCCTTTGAAATCTATTATTTTAAATTTTGTTGGAACAGGTACTACAGAAAGCTTAAGCTATGTTCCAAAATTGAGATTCGTGAACAAACGAGTTCTAGCCGTGGTCGTGGCAATTGTGGTAATAATCATAATTGTTGCGGGAATTGAAGTGGGTTTGTTTTATGCCCACAAGCCAAGCACAACGAAACAGGTGGGGCATACGCTGATAATAGCCAGCTCTCAGACACCGGCCTCCTTAGATCCAGCGGTTGCTTTCGACACGTACTCGGTATTTTTTGATGACCAGATGTATCAGACACTACTGGGCTACGGAACAACAACTGTCAACGGCGTTACATATGGGTCTCTATCTCCAGTACCAGAACTTGCTACAAGCTGGGTTGTAAATCCGAATGGATCTGTTTTATTCAATCTGAGACACAACGTTACCTTCTGGAATGGGGATCCGTTCAATGCGTCCGACGTGCAGTATTCGCTTGAAAGAGTAATAACAATGAGCCAGGGGGCATCCTTCCACGTTGCACAATTCCTCAATGATAGTGGCATCCACGTAATAAATCAATATCAGATACTTCTCGTTCCATCAGCTCCATATCCGTGGTTCCTTAACCTCTTTCAACTGTGGGTCACGGGAATAGTGGATCCAGCTTACGTAAATGCGCACGGAGGAGTTCAAAAGGATCAGGTGAACCAGTGGATGTCGGATCACGCGATGGGTACTGGACCCTATGAGCTTAGCTCTTATTCAACATCAGAAATAGTATTGACTGCTAACCCGCACTACTGGGGAGGCCAGCCAAACATAACGCAGATAGATTACGAGATCGTATCAAGCCCTGCAACTCAACAGACTCTTCTTGAAAGCGGGGCCGTGAACGTTGCTCTAAACATACCCCTGGATCAGATGCCCTCTTTGAAGAATTATACATCGGTCAAGGTGGAGGCAGGACCTACGTCCTCTGAATACTACATCGGACTGGACGAGAACGTAACTCCATTCAATAATGTGGACGTTAGAAAGGCAATAGAGTATGCTGTCAACACAACTGAACTTACCGACTATTCAACATTCGGTTACGGCATCGTAATACATAGCGTAATTGCACCGACTATAGAGTCCTATATTCCTGCCTTCCAAAATTACACGTTCAATCTCTCTATGGCTAGGCATTACCTAAATCTTGCAGGCTATTCACACGGATTTACCACATCCTTCTATTATACAGCGGGTGACCCTATAGGATCTGCCATTGCAACTATACTTCAACAAGAGCTTGCAAAGGTGAATATTACTCTCAACCTTCATGCAATTGAATCTACGACCTTTGATGATGAAGTCGGAAATGGGCAATGGCCGATGTTCTATGAGGGATGGGTGAACCTACTGGCAACACCTGACGACGGAATGAGACCACTCTTCAATGCTGCAAATATCGGTATATACGGAAATTACAATTATTTCAACAACTCAACAGTCAGCAAAGACCTGGTTGAGGCTGGAAAACTTTACAATCAAACTCAGAGAGATGCCCTCTACGAACAGGTCCAGAGAATTCTAGCTCAGCAAGCAGTTGAGGTTCCGCTTTTCAACCTGGAGAACGTCATACCAGTTACATCAAATGTGCACAATCTCTACATTTACCCGACATTTGACATATTTGTCTATCAGGCATCAATGACGTGACCAAATGAGGAATTTTTCTCGTTTTTTTATTTTTAGAACTATTTCTCTTATTCCAACTGTTCTTGGCGTCTTAGTGATAACGTTCATCCTTTCACATGTAATACCGGGCAATCCTGCCCTGATACTCATAGGTCCTGAAGTAAATGGGGCAGAGCTAAAAGTCCTTGAAAATGAGTTAGGACTGAACAAGCCGCTTTACGAACAATTTTATATCTACCTAGTTCAGCTTGCACATTTTAATTTAGGTTACTCTTACATTTTAGGCCATCCAGTGATCTATGAGATTGATAGTAGATTTCCAGTAAGTTTTGAGCTTGCAATTGCAACTATGATAATTGGACTCCCTCTGGGCATACTTTTAGGTATATATGCCGCGCTCAGATCTAATACTTATGCAGATCATCTCACCAGGGTAGGTTCTCTGCTAGGAATATCACTTCCTGTATTCTGGATAGAGATCGTCTTCATCTTGGTTTTCTTTTCTTATTTGCACGTGGCGCCTGCTCCTCTTGGTGAGCTGTCACCGAGTCTGACTCCTCCTCATAGAATAACAGGAATGATGATCGTAGACAGCCTTATAACGGGAAACTTTCCAGACTTTCTGAACAGCCTTTGGCATATTGTACTTCCTGCTGTAAGCCTTTCTCTTGCCATAATAGCTACTCTTTCAAGAGTCGTCAGATCAAGCATGCTGGAAGTGATAAATAAGGACTATATGAGAACGGCATTCGCAATAGGATTTCCTAGAAAGATTCTGATTAACAAATATGCTCTTAAAAACGCATTGCTCCCGACCATAACAGTAGCAGCAATCCTTACCGGAGGATTGATGGGGGGAGTAGTTCTAACTGAGTCCGTATTTTCTTGGCCGGGTCTTGGTCTCTATGCCGTTAATGCCATAGAGGAGCTAGATTATCCCAGCGTAATGGGGGTAGTGTTGGTTTCCGGGCTTCTATACGTTCTTGTGAACTTCATAGCCGACATCCTATATGGTTACATTGATCCAAGGATCAGATACTGAGGTGTAATAAAATGACATATGTCACTGACACAATATTTAAGATGCGACGGAGCAGAAGGACAAAAAGATTTTTGGAAACGATCAAACTTCTTTTGAAAAATCCAACTGGACTAGTAGCGATAATAATTCTGGCTACCTATATAGTGATAGCCTTGATCGGTCCCCATTTTGCTCCATACAATCCCGATCAGATTAATCTAAGCCAACGTCTCCTTCCACCATCGTCACAGCATATTATGGGCACGGATGAGTATGGAAGAGATGTATTCTCAAGAATACTCTTCGCTATAAGACTTGATCTTGAAATAGCCTTCCTTTCTGTAACCATAGGTTACATAATAGGAGTCCTTTCTGGAATATTTTCAGGATACATGGGAAGAATAACTGATAACACTATAATGAGGCTGATGGATA
>JAVYSX010000028.1:0-3839 GCA_038728965.1 Thermoplasmatales archaeon
AGGCATCCTCAGCTCCCATCCCCAGTTCTTTCGGCGTTGATCTCAGTGAACCCTCCTATGTTCTCTCTAGTGCCATGCTCGAAGAAACCAGAGTTTGAAGTGAAGCTCCTTCCATGGTATCTTAGACTCACATCCGCAGCCTCCGAATTATAGCAGAACGCATCGTACCTCTTGACGGCGTCATACTTAACCTTTATCGTCTTCTTTGGAATAGCTTCCGCATCCACAGAGATATTCTCCCCTTTGACCTTTATATCCCCATGTATGCCGGATATGTATGTTTTCCCTTCGAAGGTAAGTGGCATAAGTTTGGTTTTGATCAGATTTCCATCGATTCTGGCTGAAAGCAGTGATACGTTCCTGCCCATGAGTCTTATGTCGGTGACGAGCACATCCGCCCACATATCTGGATCCTCTTCAGAGCCAGACATGTGCATCCATGTCCATTTCCTCAGATAATCCGGCTGTGAGATGTATCCGATCATCCCTTTATAGCCATCAACATTGATCTGGTTGCCGGAGTGACCAATATATCCTTCGAACACAGCCAAAGGTGTGAGAAGGGTATAATTCGACCTCGGGTCAAGTATTCTCTCCAGGCCGGAGACTGCGTTGATCTTGTCCTCCTTCTTAGACCAGCCTATCTTATATTCGGACTTACCAGCGTCGAGACTGCCGGTCAGGGTATTTGAGTTCAGATCTAGCTCGTTTCTGCCCATTATAATTGGCCCATCCTCTGTAAATACGTATTCGCCCCCTCCATATACCCTCTTCTCGCCGTGTGCTCCTCTCTCGTCAAAGTATGAGATGGAGAAGGATGGGACCGCTTCATCCTTCTTGGAGAGAAGGAACCTAATCCAAAGACCAGATCCTTCCTTCGAAAGCGAGAGGAAGAATTCCTTGTGTCCCATAAGATATGAAAGAAGTCAGCTTGTATTTAAAGATTCTAGGAAAGTTTCATCTTTGAGTTTCTAGGGATAAATAGGAAATAGAACAGCGCTATCAGTATGAGCACGGCGAGGGTCGGGTATCTCCAGAACAGAAGCGTAGGGTTGTAGATTGACATTGCGAAAGATATCGCATATCCTACGGCTCCGACTACCGATGCTATGGAGAGGGACAAAAAGGCGTATATCTGCCGGTCTATCTTCTCGGTGTAGAACTTTGACAGAAACACAACCGGGTTCTTCTTCAGCCTGGAATTTATCAGCATTATCCCTACAGCTATGGCTATCGAGGAGAGGATAGCGATGTACCCATATATCATCACAATCGTGTCAGCGTTCATAGGAACCTCGCGAACCATTTATACCACTTGTAGTAGACGAAGAATCCCACCCCTACTGCTATGGTCGCAACGGTCGCAGTGGTCATAGCCACAGCCGTGCCTATGTCATAGTTGACCATCCATCCATATTTTGGATAGAAAAGCGAAGAGATGAAGGTGAATATTCCCGTCAATATTATGAAGAACGCAGAATACCTGAGCAGCCTGAGCTCCTTTATAGCTTCGTCCTTCTGCAGGGAGAAGAAAAGAAGGGGGGCCTTGTCGTTTCTGTGCCTTATCAGCGAGAGAAATATCCTGATTATTATAACTGATGCGAAGACCATCCCGGAGAACATTAAGAACAGCCAGGCTGTCACGAATACGTGTATCGGTAGAGGAACCATAAGAATACAAGGGATTTCCATGTTTTAAGCTTTGCTTCAGGTTTAAATAAATGTGAAACTTATTATATCGTTATATGGATATAACTGAGAGGGTCCTTTCGGCGATATCAAAAGCCGAACTTGGAGAGGATGTGGTCTCCGGCAATTATGAGGAGAGCAAAAAGTCCTTGGACAAGGGTGCGGCGAAGTTCCTCAAATTTGCATCGACGATCCTAGACATGGCACCGATGATCTCAAAGTTCAATACTTTCACAAAGTTGAATGAGCATGAGCGCATGGACTGGCTGGAGAAAAACAGAGAAGGTTTCCTCGGTGACATAATCTTCCTACTTGGGTATTATATATCCGGCTGGGCATACGTCGATGAAAACAGAGCGAAAGCGATAGGTTACCAGCACAGGAGCACGCTCAAACCGGTAGCAAAGTTCCAGCCCTCAAAAAAGCTTTCGCATGAAGGCAAACCGAAGGACAGATATGATGTGGTGATAGTCGGCAGCGGAGCAGGGGGAGCAGCGGTAGCTTACGAGCTGTCGAAGCATAATCTAAGCGTAGCGGTGTTTGAAGCGGGCAGTGAACCGACAGAGGAGGAGTTCCTAAACGATCTTCCAATCAACAGGGGAACGAAGTACTTCTGGGAGAGCGGGCTGACGTTCGTCAACGGGAACCCTTCCATAACGATCCCCATAGGGAAGGTCTTGGGCGGCACAGTCACGCTGAACTCCGGCACGCTTTATAGGATGCCTCAATTCGGTTTGACCAACTGGAGCAAGCAGGCAGGCATAAACATCGACTCCAATGCTTTGAATTCGGCGTACGCAGAGGTGGAGAAGAGGCTGAATGTCATGAGAGTACCGGATGAGCTGCTCGGAAACAATGCTATGATCGTGAGGAGAGGGGCGGAGAAGCTCGGCTTGGTCCACCATGCCACGAGCAGGCCGCTTGGCACGTGCTATGGAAACGGGGAGTGCGCATTCGGCTGCCCGTATCATGGAAAGCTGGATATGAGGCTGACCTTCCTGTCGGATGCTGTAGCCAAAGGGGTGGAGATCTTCACATCCGCGGATGTGAAGAAGGTGATCATAAGGGGAGGGAAGGCTGCCGGTGTGAAGGTGAACATAGGCGGGAATGATCTAGAGATATCAGCGAAGGCAGTCGTCGTCTCCACCGGAGCGTTCCATACACCTCGTCTGCTCTCAATATCTGGTGTAAAGAATAAGAACCTTGGGAAGCATCTGCATGTCCATCCGATGGCTGCCGTGGCCGGTCTGATGGAGGAAAAGGTCTTTGCATGGAGGGGGACGATGCAGTCCTACGCCGTCGAGGACCTCATAAACGACTGGCATACAGTTCTGCTGGCGACCTTTCCTCCTCCTGCCCTCAGCTACACTGAAGGCCTGCCCCTTCATGATTTCAAGGAGCTCCCTTACTTCACGACCCTAGGCGTGCAGACAAGCGATGAAGGCGAGGGCGAAGTCAAGAGGACACTGATAGGTTTAGGCGATTACAATGTCAACGATGGAGATCTGGAAAAGATCAAGAAAGGCATAGAACTGTCATCGAACATACTGTTCTCTGCAGGCGCGAAGAAGGTGCTGCTTCTGCTCAAGAGGCCAAAATATGTGGATAGCATGAGCGAGGTGGTGGGAAGTCTGGAGGGTCTTCATTCGAACAGTTTCAGACTGGCAGGATATCACCCCATGTCGAGCGCCAGGATGGGCAGCGACAAGGATGTCGGCGTCCTGGATAAGGACGGCAGGGTATACGGCACATCTAACCTTTATGTGGCTGATGCGTCCATGATGCCTGCTTCCACGATACTCAATCCGCAGCTCGCGATAAATGCGTTAAGCTTAATAATAGCGGATGGCATAAATAAGGAATTGGGCGGCTGATATGAGGGTAAATTTCTGGTTTATAGTGAGGATTCTGTCGTCGATAGCCTTCATCCTATTCGTCGTCTTCCTGCTTCTTTTCATATTCGAACCTGCGGGCTTTGGCGGGGCGGCTATATCCAACTCCTCTTCCCTCTGGTATGCTCTATCGATAGCGTTCATGACTACAGTTTCATCTCTGTCCCTTCTGCTGGCAATAAACCCGGAGAGATTTTGGTACATGATGGCGCCCTTGGTCGCAGGCAAGGCAGCCTCCTCCATCGCAAGTTTGATCCT
>JAVYSX010000029.1:0-3749 GCA_038728965.1 Thermoplasmatales archaeon
GATCTTCATCACCCTTGTCATAGACGAGAGCATCGGCAGCTCGCATGTGGAAGATTCCTTCAAGGACTTCGGCGATGGGGAGATGTCGGTAACGGATATCACTAGGATGATCGAGTGAGCATCTCATTTGCGATCCTTGAAAACTCCCTTTTGAACCTCTCCCTGTCGCTGTAATTTATCGTCGCGCCGGCTGCCCTGTCATGTCCCCCTCCTTCCCCTGGTATGATCTTAAAGATCCTCTTTAGTATCTCAGGTATGCTTATATCCACCCCGTTCGCCCTTACATTTACCCTGATCTTGTCATCGTCTATGTCTGTAAGGAATACTATCACCCTGCCGTAATGCTCCCTGCTGTGACTAAGCGCGGTTATCAGCGTGGAAGAGTAAACCTTGTCTGAACGGCTGTTCTCGAAGAATTCCACGGCTCCGATAGTCGACTTCTCCTTTTCGAACTTCTTCGACAGCCTCTCCGACTCCTTCATAAGCTTCTCATACGTCTCTGCGAATTCGCGGCTCTGTAGGAGTTCATCCATTGACTTGATCTTACTAAGGAGCTTTACCGCCGTCGCCGCTCCTTTTCTCCTGTACACCGTTACCATAGAGTTTATCATATCGGCAGCTTTGCCGAGATCGTTCTGGAAGAGGAACTCATCTTCCTTCAGCTTGATATTATATTTTGAAGCGACGGACTTCACGAATCCGCTGTTCTCCTTCCCGCCTGAATCGGATATCAGCCCTACGGCGGCAAGCCAGTCAAGACCCGGGAGCAGGCTTCCGAACATCTCATACTCTAGCAGCGAACAGGGGATATATCTGCTGTCGCCCCAGAGTTTCGGGTTGACATAGAGCACCCAGCCCTCCTTTTCCACGCCGACCAGCCTGTGATGGTCTATCACGCATAGATTCTTGCCGCTGAACGCGTCCAGATCCTCCGGCTTTATCTCTATATCGCAGACTATGACGCTGTCTGACATGGAGAACGTATCCAGCTTGTCAAAGTCCTCATAGTTTGCTGCTCTGAGGTCCTCCACCCTCCTGCCGAACTTTTCGATGACCTCCTTCAGGAACACAGCGCTGACTATGCCGTCACAATCCAGATGATAAAGCACGGTGAAATTATCATTCCTCCTTATGAACTCCTTGACTTTCTCCGAGTACGCCTCTAGTTGCCCATCCATTCGAATCTATGGGTTTCCTGCTAATTTATTCTTATAGGTCAGGTGTGGTTGAATGCCTTGTATTCCAAAGAATCTAGACTATCGAACATTTTATTCACCACGCGTCCTATCCTGGTTCCTCCCCCCTCCTTCATATATCTGGCTATCGTCTGCGCTGGTATGAACACAGTTTTTGTGTACATCGTGCCTATATTCTCATCAGCCGGCAGATAGATCATTGAGATTCCCTTCGTGTAATCCAGCTTATGTATCTTCTGTCTCTCGAATGGAGTCGGCCTCTGCAAAGCGGCTGAAGTCGTGGCTATTATGCTCTTCCATGCGCCGCCTACACTCTGTATGCCATATTTGACCCTCCACTCATGGACGTCCCCCACGGCAGCAAGTTCTACATTCAAACCCATATTAACCACTTCATCGAGCAGAGTTGTGGCTGCATCCAATCCACCACGGTATCCCGCGGTGTGTAATAGGTATATATTGTAATTGCCGACCTTCGGAAGCTCATTCCTGGAGAGGTACTCATCTGCTAGTTTTACCTCCGTTTCAGACCTGATGATCGATGCGATCGCCCTGCCTTCACTGCCGTTGCCAGTAGCGCTCTGGAAGTGATTACCGTCGACCAGATAGCTGTCGTCGAACAGCCTGAAGATAGGTTTTATATAGTAACCCAGCCTGTCCAACTGAGATCCTATTTCGATCGTAGGATTTCCATACATAAGTTCATTCAGGGTGCTTATCAGCTTATTCTTCATGTTAATTATCTTCAAGCGTGCTGCTTCTGTACCGATACCAGACAGCTCCTCTGGTTTTATGGTCAGGTCTCTTTCTAATTCCGGTATCAGCTCTTCAGGTGGTTTCAAAAATGTAACCTGCATCCTTGTCCTCTCCAGTTTATCCTTCCCGCCGTCAACATTATCGCCCAGGTCGAACAGATGCTTTCTGCCTAAACCCTTTGGTACGTAGGTGAGTCTTTTTATTATATCTGGCAGGTAAGCTATCTCATCATACATGGTATACTGCGAACCTATATGCCAGTCAGAGGTGACTGTGATCTCGTGCATAGAGCCGTCCTTCAATTTGCTTTCAAGTTCGCTTATGTTGACCTTCTTTCTTATCCCATCTACAGTCAAGCGATCCATTTCAAACCTTCCGTCTTTGTATATAGTTATTATAGATATGGAGCTGTCTATGCCTTTGTTCAAAGCCTTGGAAATTCTGGTCTTGTTGAAGGCTGCTCTTAGCCTTAGGAGCTTGTCAACATCCAGCAGCGGACTTTGATTGAAGAGGTAAACAGGCCTTTCATTCCGGCCGAAATCTACCGCCGTAGCCTCTGTATTCATGCTTCCAAAGGTTATATACAGGTCTGCCAGCCTGCCCATCTTCTTGTCTTCAGCCGCGTACCTCTCCTTGTTCTTCTCATGCATCTTGCTCGGCACGCCTTCTGTCAAACCCGTCGTCAGACCGTCGATGGAGTCGAAGACCTTTATCTTCATGCCGTTCAAAACGAACTCCTCAGGATCTTCTGCAGCTGTGTCACCCCTGCCTTTAATCAAATTTTCGAGTTTTTTATCAACACTGCCGAGGAGATTTTCAAAACGCTTGTAGAATTTCACCTTGTTTTTGACATCCCCGTCGCTGAATATAGCAGATATCATGTGGCTGTATATGCTTATTGCCTTGTCCTTTATACCCTCCTTATCGATGGTCTTCCAGTCGGATGCCTTAAAAGTGTAACCCTCAGGCATGAAGCTCAGAAGATAATCCAATTCATCACCGGCCTTCTTGTCCTTATTCGAACCATTCTTGCCCGACCTGTTCTTCCTCCCAAGCTTCTCCAAAGCTTCCATTATCATTTTAATATTCCTGTAATCCGTGTTCCCGTTTGTATAAGCGATAGGTATATCCTTTGCATCAGCCTGCTTGACGACGTTCTCCATTTGGATCCGCGCTAGCCTCGCTGCCTCCTTTAGGTCATCGACAGAATTGTTTTTCCTTCCACCCTCTTTCACAACCTTGTAGTTTTCCTCTCCGTACTTGACCTTAAGATTGTCCTCCAAGAGATCAAGTCTTTCGCCCCTCCATCTGCTATACCTGTCAGGCACGTAGGCAAGGCTTCCATTCACTATGATAAGATCTATCCTCTTCTCATAGTCCTTTATGATCTCACCTATATTATAGGTGACTACCGGATCACTCAATTTTGTGCCCAGCTCCATATCGGATAGAAGCATTAGCCTCAGTTGCACGTCTTCCTCTCTGCGTATCTTGTTCCTTTCGATCGGATGCTTCTTTTCAGCGGGCTTGTACGGCAATGCTGTTCCAGGCAGATCAGGATTTTCAACGAGCGTCGCTTCATCTTTGCTAAGAAGATCATCTAGATTTTCCTTCGACATATCCTTGACTCCCTACAATGGTCTTAATTCAGAACCCATTAATAAACTGGAATTATGTATTACTCAAGTATTACCTTATAACTCTGAGAAACCGGTGTACTTTACTAGGACCTGCGGCAGCTTCACAGTCCCGTCTTCCTGCTGGTGTATCTCCAGGATCGCCTTCATTATCCTCTGC
>JAVYSX010000030.1:0-3542 GCA_038728965.1 Thermoplasmatales archaeon
CTTTTCCAGGGCCTCTTGCATTGTTATGCAGGACCCTGAAGCCCCTGAATAGTCTCACCTTGTTGTCGTCCATTCTGACAGGTATGTTGACCTCTATTACACGCTGTGGCTCCCTTAGGATCCGATGAGCTTCCTCATCGAGTTCCATCAGAGCAGCGGCCTGATCAAGCTGTTCCTGAGCCATTATAAAGGGATTTTTATCTTCCATATTTCACTCGCTGCAGCAGCTCAGATCCTCTACGTTGTGATAGAAGGACAGAGCAGCAAGCTTTGTTATCTCGCTTAACGTCGGGAACACGTGGACGGTGTCTATTATATCGTCTATCGTAAGCTTGAATTTTACGGCCAGGGCGGCTTCATGTATCAGGTCTGCAGCGTTCTCGCCGACTATCTCCACCCCAAGGATCGTCCGAGTTTTACGGTTTATCACCATCTTTATGAGCCCCCGCGTGTCGTTTATTATGCCTGCCTTTGCCAGGTCCTTGAACATAACAGTATTGCATGCGCACCTTATTCCGCTTCGGTTTGCCTCCTCATCCGTCAACCCCACCCTTGCGGCTTCAGGGAAGGTGAAGACCGCAGCCGGCACAGAGTCGATGTCGATCCTCTCCTTCCCTCCTACAAGAGCATTGACCGTAGCTCTGTTCCCCTCAGCGGCGGCCAAAGCTTCCAGCATCGGCTCGCCAGTGACATCACCGGCTGCGTATATCCCATCTGTGCTGGTCTCCATATATTCATCGATGTCTATGAAGCCTTTGTCATCAAGCTTTACACCTGCTTTGTCTAGGTCAAGTCTCTCGATGTTCGGCTTCCTTCCTGTCGCGAAGAGTATCTTCTCTGCCGAGATCCTTTTCTCCTTGCCTTTGACAGAGATGGATACGTTTACAAGACTTCTGCCATTCGAAACACTGTCTATGTTTGCATCGGTTATTATATCTATGCCTTCCTCCTTCATATATCTTTCGAGATAATAGCTGACCTCCGGCTCCCAATTCGGGAGTATTCTGCTGCTCCTTTGAAGCAGCGTCACCTTCACGCCAAAATGTGCGAACATCTCGGCAAATTCCAGTCCTAGTGCTCTCCCTCCTACCACTATCATGGACTTTGGAAGCTTCTTTAGGGAGAGAGCTTCCTCATTCGTCAGGTAAGCTATCTTATCGATTCCCTTCACCTCAGGTACACTTGCCCTCGCCCCGGTGGCTATCAGTATCTTTTTTGCCTTGATCTCTTTCCCGTCTACGATCACCGTATTCTTATCCTTGAATCTTGCAAAGCCATCGATGTATCTGACATTCTTAAGCTTTCCAATGACTTTCTGATACTTTGAGAATCGCATTCTGCCGACGAGATGCTCCTTATCCTGCATGATCTTATTGAAGCTTTCTGTCCGGCTGGAATAGTACAGGCCGCCGAACCTTTTGGCATTGTACTTGTCCAGGAGATTTCCGACCGTTATGAGGCGCTTGCTAGGAACGCAGCCGACATTGACACATGTGCCCCCAAGCACGGCTCCAGCTGTCTCATTCTTTCCGATCATCACCGTACTCCTTCCAAGCTCATCGGCTTTTATCGCAGCCGCGAATGCAGCTGTTCCCTGGCCTATTATCGCATATTCATACCTTTCCGGCCTTTCATCTCCTGTCATAATATCATATGAAATTTCTTTCATATATAAATCTTCCTACCTGTTGTGTAGGGCGAAGTGGACGAAAATATGGTTGCGATGAGGAGTAGGAGGTAGAATTATATATTTCAAGCTGGTAAAATACAATATGTACGTTAACGGGAAGCTGACGAGAGAGAAGAGATGATATGAGTCTCACATTTAAGGACGCTAGGAGCTGGGGTTTCATAAGCAATCAGAACACTGCGTCCCTGATCGACGGCAGAGGCAACGTCCTCTGGCTCTGCTTTCCTAGATTCGATTCCGATCCAGTGGTGGCTTTCCTGCTGGATGAGGAGAATGGCGGCAAGTTCTACATAAGGCCTGCCGATCCGTATGAATCAGAGCAGGAATATCTCGCGCCGAACGTTCTCAAGACGACTTTCAAGAGCGCAGGAGGAAACTGCAGTATCGTAGATGCCCTTCTTCCGGGAAAGAATATACTTGTTAGGGATATAAGATCAGAGGTAGACCTGGAGCTGGAGATCAAGCCGACTTTTAATTTCAATAACTCTCAGGTCAACCGCTCGGAGAGGGATGGATTCAGCATATTTGACAATGCAAGCGGCAGCGAGAGGCTTGCTGTGAAGATAGGGATGGAGATAAAGAGCAGGGACAACGGAGGGAAATATATCCTGAAGCCAGGGGAGGGGCAGGTCGCTTTGGCTTATTATCCGTCGCAGGAGATGTTTGATTTTCCTGCCGAGAGAGAGGCGTTCAAAAACCTGTCTAAATCAATCCAGACAGCGATAGAATTTTGGAATTCAAAGTCAAGGATAGACATAGACGGGTTGAGGCCGGCCGGAGACCAGAAGCTTGATCAGGCATTCAAGACATCAGTCTGGCTGATACTCGGGCTGATGTATGCACCGTCTGGAGGGATAGTTGCCTCTCCAACTACATCCCTGCCGGAGGAGCCCGGAGGCCCCAGAAACTGGGATTACAGATATGTGTGGACGAGAGACTGCTCGATCATGGCATCAGCCTTGTGCGATGCCGGGCTCATCGTAGAGGGGAGAAGGGCGCTTGGATTCCTATTCGGGCTGCTTGATCTGTCAGGGAAACCGTTCTCCAACCTATACAAGGTGAATGGAAGCAAGATATATGGGGAGAGATATCTTATGAACTTCAGCGGTTTCATGAATTCAAAGCCTGTGAAGGCCGGGAACAGAGCTTCCAATCAGATACAGCTGGACGTAGAGGGAGAATTCCTGGATGCTCTCTACCATTATTTTAACAGGACGAAGGATACGGAGTTCATAAGCAGTCATTCGAAGGCGATCGAATACATTTGCGACTGGATATCAGAGAACTGGCAGCTGGCCGATTCTAGCATATGGGAGAAACCGGAGGATAAGGATTACACGTACTCGAAGGTGATGATGTGGGTCGCCCTTGACAGGGCAGGCAAACTGATGGCTGCTATAAACCATCCGGATAAGTGGTCTAAGACCAGAGATTTGATAAGAGGGTGGGTTATGTCTAACTGCGTGAAGGACGGGCATTTCGTCACAGAAGCAGGGGGTACGACGACCGATGCAACGCCTCTCCTCTTCCCTCTTTACGGTTTCATAGACCCGAAGGACAGGATATTCCTCAATACTTTATCTCTGATAGAGAAAACCCTGGTGAATGAGAATTTTGTCTTCAGATATACCTCCGACTCTTTAGGTAGGAGCACTCATCCATTCACATTATGCTCGTTCTGGCTGTCGTCGGTGTACTCCATGCTCGGCATGGAGGGTAAAGCTAGGGCCGTCCTGAGGAACGTAGTCAACATAAGCGGGCCTCTATGCCTTTTTGGTGAGGATATAGACATAGACGGCAGGACATTCACGGGCAATTTTCCGCAGGGGTTTGCGCATGCAGGGTTCATCAG
>JAVYSX010000031.1:0-3294 GCA_038728965.1 Thermoplasmatales archaeon
ATGATTTGGTTGTTCCATTTATTGTGACAGACCAGGTAGAGCCAGCAGGTAGATTGTTTTCAATGAACGTTACGTAATAATTTTTGACAGTAACGGGGGTGAACGTTACTGATTGAGTGACAGAGGCGCCGTTCACTTTTATAGAGCCAGATGATGGTGATGCTGTATAACCGGATGCGCTGCCAGTTACATAGGAATATGTACCGTTTGGTTCAGAGAATGTCACTGAAGAGGACGATGAGGTAAGAGTGCTACCGTTTAGAGTCACTGACCAAATTGTACCAGAAGGTAGACCAGATTCTGTGAATGTCACCGTGTATTTGACCTCTGAAAATGTAACGGATTCGAAAACAGATGCGCCATTCACGGTGAATGATCCGGAAGATGTTGAAGGTTCATATGTTTTGTCTGTTGTTACAATTGTGTAAGAATATGTTCCATTTGGGAGGGAGAATGAATATGATGTTCCCGTGATTGCTCCTGAATAAGGTCCATTAGTGATATTGACATACCACGTTGATCCAGATGGAAGACCTGTTTCAGAGAATGTAACTGAATATTTTACCTGTGTGAACGTAACAGATACTGAAACAGGTGAACCTCTTACAGTCACAGAAGATGAATATGGTGAAGATGAATACCCCTGATATATTCCAACTGTGTAGTAGTAAGACCCATTCGGCTCTGTAAATGATATAGTGCTGGTTGTGGATGTTTCCATTGTACCGTTTAAAGTAACGGACCAAAATGTATCTGAAGGTAATCCAGATTCGACGAATATAACCGTATAATTACTTACAGAGACTTTCTTGTTACTTACTGTATAATGTTCAGATGGTTTTAACGTCACAGAATACGTTAGATTGCTGCTGGGCGACAATACGGTAAAATTATACGTCCCAGGCGAAAGGAAGATGGTATACGCGCCAGTGACGCGAGCCGGCTCTCCGTTAACCAGCAGTGAAAAGTTTGTAGGTAGCGTACCATTGACGGTGGCCGGAATAGAAGCCATAGCGAAATTTGAATACTCCAGTACTCCTTCCCCCCACGTTGAAACAAAGAGATTTGATCCTGACACAGCGATACTCGTAAAAATGGAAGAAATAGAATTGAACTGCATGTTTTCCCATGTTTCACCTAAATTGTCCGTAAGATACAATCCATTTGTGGTAGATACTAACAGTACAGGGCTGCTTCCGTTCCTAAGGAAAAGCATATCGGTAACAGGAAAAGGGTAATATAATGTGTAACCTTCATTAGCATAAATCCCGTCATTTATGTTCAGAGAAGTACTGATATCACTGAAGAATTCCCCCCCATCGAGACTGACCATAATTTTCCCTGGACCAAAGAGTTGACCCGTACCAACCACAATAATGCTGGAATTAAAGGGGTCGAACGCAATGGAAAATACAGGTTCCATCGGGAACTTTGTTAATTGCCAGCTGTTAGTTAAAATGTTTCCCTTCCAAAGTCCGTCCGTCGTGCCAATCCACAGGGAAGTATTGTTTACGGGATCAATTTGCACGATGGTCTCATTCAAGGGAGTTCCAGCTACACGATCCCACGCCACACCCCAATTTTTGGTTTGATACAACCCACTGCCTGTGGCCAGATACGCGATGCCAGGGCTCTTTGGATCCACAGCTATGCCTTGGGGGAAATATACTCCAAACTGTGCGGGATTGTATGAACCGACGGTAAGCCAAGATGTACCGGATGTGTTTGACCTTTTAAGAACTCCACCAGTAAAGCAGTAAACCAGAGAGGAGTTTGCTGGATTAATAATTATAGTCCCTCCTTCACCGGGCCAGTTTCCCTCGCTCGGATAATTAGTCTTCCAAGAATTTCCTCCATTGAGAGTGTACAATGCAGGGTAATCCTGGATCGAAACTTGGAGCTCGCTCCCGTTATTTGCTGCTGCAACTTCCATTAGCATTGATACGTTGAGCGGTGCGCTCAAGCTGATCCATTTTTTACCGAAGTCGTTGGTATAGAATAGGCCCTGATCTGAGCCGACATACACATCACTACCTTTGTTTGGGTTAGTCCACACGATTCTATTGTCATAGCCGAGGTTCATAGAAGTGAAATTGGCTCCATTGTTCGTAGAATAGTATGCTAGACTCTGTCCAATTACATAGACTATGGAACGGTTCTGGTCATCAAATGCGACAGAACGTGCAACCCGCCAACCAGTGAATAGCGGATAAGAGGTCCAGTTCTCTCCCCCGTCGGTAGATTTCCACAGGCTTGGGACACTGGAATTGCTATAATCTGTATAAGCAAGATACACTACCGACCCATTCCACGGTTCAACATTAATCGACCAGGCTATACCCACGTTGTGGAATCTATGCACGAGGTTCCAGTGTATACCATAGTCGTTCGAAAAGTATATGGAACCTCCCCAGTCGATAGCGTAAGCATCTGCTCCGTTAGATGTGGTCGTAACAGAAAAGATTGGGCTAGTGGTCGATAACGAAAGATTCCATGTGCTTCCAAAGTTATTTGAAACAGCAACGCCATATTGCGTAGGTACATAGACTATACTACCCGAACCAGCGAGATTAAACGTCATTTTATATGTAGCTGTTTGATTCCAGTGTTCTCCACCATCTGTAGTCTTGTAAATTCCACCTGTAAACGTGGTAGCAAGCAGCATATTCGGATCAGATTGGTTCATTAGAAGGGAATCGACAATTGTGTTTCCAAGACCATAGTTTACAGAACTCCAGGTTCTTCCTCCGTCGATGGTTTTGTAGACTCCCGATGAACCGCCAGGACCAGAAAAACCAGGACCGTAACCGGAACCAACATACATTATACTCTTGTTGGCCCAATCAACAGCAAAAGCAGTGATTTTGCCGGAGTCGTTGATAGGATTGTAAATATTGTGCGGCCCGAGAGGAATCCAGGGATATACTCCATTAATTCCCTGTCCACCAAGATTTTGATTTAACGAGTCACTGTAAATTTCATCTTCTATATTATTCCAGATTTGGGAGTCTGCTCGGATTGAATTACTCGGAACTGGGCTTTGACTCCTGTGATTAGTTACCATTGCAAAAGAAGTACCGAGAAACAACAGGACGACTGCTACAACTGACATCTTCAAGAGCAATCTCCTCATATCATAAACAATTTTTAATAGCCTAATAAATCTTTCTTTGTCTCACTCATAGTGAGCAGAGTCGCGCTTAGTTTGAGAGTCATTGAATTTTCGTGTGGATAATAAAATCTACATGATAAAATAGTCCCTGATATCAATAGTCCAGTAATTATTGATGATTA
>JAVYSX010000032.1:0-3237 GCA_038728965.1 Thermoplasmatales archaeon
GACGGCATCCTCTCCGGCTCTTACGTCGGTATATCCATACAAGTGAGGACAAAAGAACTTTTTTCATGACATTTGCATCAACTGTTTCATAATCCTTTAAACCAGTTATGCAAACCATATTTGTGGAGCCCTGCAGAAAGGTATAATGAGGTTTTAACGTCAGTGGTAATGCCATAAAAATAAGCTATAAGTGCCGGGGCCGGGAATCGAACCCGGGGCCTTCGGATTTCTCAGAACATTCCCTATGAGTCCGACGCTCTACCGACTAAGCCACCCCGGCTTCGCTCTCTTCAGGTTTCGATTTAGGAATTCCGCCTTCCTCTGTGTTCTCTATAACCTCAGATTTCCTAATCTCTATTTTCCTGGTGGGATAGATCGATTTTATATTGTCTACTAGGTCTTGGGTTATCTGAGGGGAAAAGAGGTAAACGACAAACTGGTTAAGCGGGAGACTTGATATCTTTTCCTTTAGAAATTCTGATACCTTGTTCCTTATGCCTGTTTCAATACTATTTATGACTTTTCTGTCGAGGACAATGAGTGGTTTAACCCTGAGCCTGACGCCGTCGGAGGTGTTCGAATCCACCACCACATCAATCCTAGTTTTTCTTCTCCTGATAAGTCTTCTAATGTAGTCCTGATTTATCTCGTGCCCCTCAAATTCTGTATAAGCTTTATCACCCTCCACTTTTGTAACTCTGAAATATAACTTGACGTGCGAAAGCTTGTAATCACCGGTTATATCAGAGAGCGCAACCTCAGACACTCTACCTATCATATCGTCCGGGGATACAGCCGGTGAAGATCCTATCTCCTTCATTCCGAACGATTCGTTGGTTACCAAAGTATACCAAACTTTAGACTTCCACTTATCTTTTATTTTCTTTGCAGCAACCCTGCCTGCCTTCTCCTTGCTCAACTGAACATCCCTTCGGCCCTTAACCATTGAGTTAATAAATACTTTATTGAAATCAAGTCTCACTGCTACCTGAGACCCGACGGGAGAACGAGATGTTAAACCTTTATAGATTAATATTTCAACAAACTGCTTGTATGGATACGCGGAAACTCAGGTACAACTTTTAAGAATTAACTTGATTCTTACTGTAAAATAGGAAAACTCTGATCACATCGTCAATAAGGCGCCGCGATTGGATCAGGTAAATTTGCAATGCTTTAGCATGGAGAAAAGGGGCCGGGCAAGGAACGGAGAGGAACGGTAACTGTCACATTGAAAGGTTATTTTCCGCTCCACTGATGCTGTTACTAAGTCTCATTTTCCGCCTTCCCTACCAAGGGATTAAGTGAAAAGCCAACCAGTACGCCAGGCGTAGCAATTGCAAATACTATCAGAGATGTCAGCAACAGGAATACCATTGATCCATCCGCAACCCCTGCAATTTTCCCCACAAGATCGACCTCAGAGAGCCTAAAGGTACCTTCAAATAAGAGGAGCTGTACAGCGGTACCGACCGCTGCCGCAAACCCCACGAGCGCTGACCCTCTTACACTCTTTACGCAAAAAAGGCCAACTATCATCTCTGGAATGAAGATCAGGTACCAGTAATAGCTAAAGGAAAGCGCGATTGATACTAGGAAGCTAGAAGCTAGAGCCACGTAAATTTCGTACTTAATCTCAGGTCACCCCCGAATAGCCGGAAAAGAAGACAGGCAGAGCAGCTTCAGGTATAAGCGGGTAGTAAGTTCCGCTGTTCCAGGGCAGGAATGTATTAGAATAATAACTGCTGAGCGGGTTCTCGGATATACCACCAGGGTAGATGCCGACGCCATCCTGGGGTTCGCTCATATTCACGACCATTCTCCAAGATGGGCCGAAATCAGAGAGGAGCCCATACGCTGCATTTATCGTGTTCCCGTCACCTGCGGCTGGTACAGAAACTGTGTTCATTGCAGATATTCCGAAGAAGCTCGACAGGAAACGCTGATGGATTTCTCCCCACTCCCACTTCGCTGATATTGGCCCGATTGTGGACTCGAGATAATTTATGGTCTGATTATAGGCAAGAAGCATAATGCCGGTCTCGTTCCTGACTTGACCTGTTACCGGATCATTGAACCAATGGATGGAAGGATCTGTAAGAGTCCAGTTTATTATATCCTCGATCAGCGGTCCGTGGTAGGTATCGTCCTGGCCTAGGAAGAAAGAGGTCTTGTACAACCCCTCGGCCGGAGTTATGTTGTAGTACTGCATATAAGGCATGAACGTGTCATTTATAAGATTAGAGAGCCAGAAATAATATATTGTTGCTGCAGTTGAATTAATAGTCATATTCCCATTCCAGGAGGAAAGGTTGGAGTAGCCCGGATCGCTGGTAAGTCTGTTGCCAGAAAGGGCGCGGAGAAGCGGGTCCAACAATATACTGGTAGTGTAGTCGTGAACCGATAGTTGCACGCTTTCCATCTTCGATGTGGTGAATCCTGAAGTTGAGTTCAGAAGGTAAAATATCTCGTCCGCTCTGTACCCAGACTCATAGTCCCATCCTATATAATATGGGTAATTCGCTGAAACCGTTATCTGGTTTGCGGAGAATATGAATCCCCTTGCAGGGTCATAAAGGAATGGTTCCTCATCTAGGGGTATGAATCCAACCCAGTTGTACTGTCCCGTTCCCGGGAGTATGCCACGGGGATCTCCAGCTTTTATTATTGGATATTCACCGTACGGAAATATACCGATGTTTCCTCTGGAGTCAGCGACAGCCCAGTTCTGTATAGCCACCTTGAAATACTCAGAGAGATTTGCAGCGAACTGTTTAACAGTCTCTGCTCGGTCATTTAGCAGTACGGCTGTGATCTCATATGTTGGATAGAGACCAGTCCAGTCCATGGCGATTGGCGATGGGCTATCTTGAATAACAACACCGTTCCTAGCCCTCTCGATCGTCAAATTATAGCTCTTTCCTCCTTTAACGGGAACACTCTCATTTATAATTTGAAACCTTACCCAGGACCCGTTCATAAAGTACATGTCCGGATGCGCGGGGTTAGTTTCTTCAGCGTAAAAGTATGTTTCCTGCACCTGGCCGTTTGTTGCCCCCCAAGCAACATTCGTGTTGTGGCCTAGAATTATACCGGGGAATCCGGGGAAAATAACACCAACGGCGTTCTCTCCAGGTGAAACAAGCTGGAAACCGATCCATATCGATGGTGTCGATGTGGTTAGATGGGGGTCGTTGGCAAGAAGCGCAGATGAATTGTCAGTCTTGATTCCATTAA
>JAVYSX010000033.1:0-2929 GCA_038728965.1 Thermoplasmatales archaeon
GGGTTGACATAGAGCACCCAGCCCTCCTTCTCCACGCCGACCAGCCTGTGATGGTCTATCACGCATAGATTCTTGCCGCTGAACGCGTCTAAATCCTCCGGCTTTATCTCCATATCGCAGACTATGACGCTGTCTGACATGGAGAACACATCCAGCTTGTCAAAGTCCTCGTAGTTTGCTGCTCTGAGGTGCTCCACCCTTCTGCCGAACTTTTCGATGACCTTCTTCAGTAACACCGCGCTGACTATGCCGTCGCAATCCAGATGATAAAGCACGGTGAAATTATCATTCCTCCTTATGAATTCCTTGACTTTCTCCGAGTAAGCCTCTAGCTGCTCATCCATTCAAATCTATGGGTTTCCTGCTAATTTATCCTTATAGGTCAGGTGGGGCTGAATGCCTTGTGTTCCAAAGAATCTAGACTATCGAACATTTCATTCACTACGCGTCCTATCCTGGTCCCTCCCCCCTCCTTCATATATCTGTCTATCGTCTGCGCCGGTATGAACACGGTTTTTGTGTACATCGTGCCTATATTCTCATCAGCCGGCAGATAGATCATTGAGATCCCCTTCGTGTAATCCAGCTTATGTATCTTCTGTCTCTCGAATGGAGTCGGTCTCTGCAAAGCTGCTGAGGTCGTGGCTATTATGCTCCTCCATGCGCCGCCTACACTCTGTATGCCGTATTTGACCCTCCACTCATGGACGTCCCCCACGGCAGCAAGTTCTACGTTCAGACCCATATTAACCACTTCGTCGAGCAGGGTTGTGGCCGCATCCAATCCGCCGCGGTATCCCGCGGTGTGTAATAGGTATACATTGTAATTGCCGACCTTCGGAAGCTCATTCCTGGAGAGGTATTCATCTGCTAGTTTTACCTCAGTTTCAGACCTGATGATCGATGCGATCGCCCTGCCTTCACTGCCGTTGCCGGTCGCGCTCTGGAAGTGATTACCGTCGACCAGATAGCTGTCGTCGAACAGTCTGGAGATAGGTTTTATATAGTAGCCCAGCCTGTCCAGCTGAGATCCTATTTCGATCGTAGGATTTCCATACATAAGGTCCTCCAGGGTGCTTATCAGCTTATTCTTCATGTTAATTATCTTCAAGCGTGCCGCTTCTGTACCGATATTCGACAGCTCCTCTGGTTTTATGGTCAGGTCTTTCTCTAAGTCCGGTATCAGCTCTTCCGGTGGTTTCAAAAATGTGACCTGCATCCTCGTCCTCTCCAGCTTATCCTTCCCGCCGTCAACATTATCGCCCAGGTCGAACAGATGCTTTTTGCCAAGACCCTTTGGTACGGAGGTGAGTCTCTTTATTATATCTGGCAGGTAAGCTATCTCATCGTACATAGCATACTGCGAACCTATATGCCAATCAGACGTGGCTACGATCTCATGCATAGAGCCGTCCTTCAATTTGCTTTCAAGTTCGCTTATGTTGACCTTCTTTCTTATCCCATCCACAGTCAAGCGATCCGTTTCAAACCTTCCGTCTTTGTATATAGTTATTATAGATATGGAGCTGTCTATGCCTTTGTTCAAAGCCTTTGAAATTCTAGTCTTATTGAAGGCTGCTCTTAGCCTTAGGAGCTTGTCAACATCCAGCAGCGGACTTTGATTGAAGAGGTAAACAGGCCTTTCATTCCGGCCGAAATCTACCGCCGTAGCCTCTGTATTCATGCTTCCAAAGGTTATATACAGGTCTGCCAGCCTGCCCATCTTCTTGTCTTCAGCCGCGTACCTCTCCTTGTTCTTCTCGTGCATCTTGCTCGGCACGCCTTCTGTCAAACCCGTCGTCAGACCGTCGATGGAGTCAAAAACTTTTATCTTCATGCCGTTCAAAACGAACTCCTCAGGATCTTCCGCAGCTGTGTCGCCCCCTCCTTTAATCAGATTTTCAAGTTTTTTATCAACGCTGCCGAGGAAATTTTCAAAACGCTTGTAGAATTTCACCTTATTTTTGACATCCCCGTCGCTGAATATAGCGGATATCATGTGGCTATATATGCTTATTGCCTTGTCCTTTATACCCTCCTTATCGATGGTCTTCCAGTCGGATGCCTTAAAAGTGTAACCCTCAGGCATGAAGCGAAGGAGTCGATCCAATTCATCACCGTCCTTCTTGTCCTTATTCGAACCATTCTTGCCCGACCTGTTCTTCCTGCCAAGCTTCTCCAAAGCTTCCATTATCATTTTAATATTCCTGTAATCCGTGTTCCCATTTGTATAAGCGATAGGTATATTCTTTGCATTCGCCTGCTTGACGACGTTCTCCATTTGGATCCGCGCCAGCCTCGCCGCCTCCTTTAGGTCATCGACAGAATTATTTTTACTTCCCCCTTCTTTCACAACCTTGTAGTTTTCCTCTCCGTACCTGACCTTAAGATTATCCTCCAAGAGATCAAGTCTTTCGCCTCTCCATCTGCTGTACCTGTCAGGCACGTAGGCAAGGCTTCCATTCACTATGATAAGATCTATCCTCTTCTCATAGTCCTTTATGATCTCACCTATATTATAGGTGACTACCGGATCGCTCAATTTTGTGCCCAGCTCCATATCGGATAGAAGCATTAGCCTCAGCTGCACGTCTTCCTCTCTGCGTATATTGTTCCTTTCGATCGGATGCTTCTTTTCAGCGGGCTTGTATGGCAACGCTGTTCCAGGCGAATCAGAATTTTCAACGCGCAATAGTAAGTTCAGCGTCACTTCATCTTTGCTAAGAAGATCATCTAGATTTTCCTTCGACATATCCTTGATCCCTACAATGGTCTTAATTCAGAATCCATTAATAAACTGAGATTATGTATTACTCAAGTATTACCTTATAACTCTGAGAAACCGGTGTACTTTACTAGGACCTGCGGCAGCTTCACAGTCCCGTCTTCCTGCTGGTGTATCTCCAGGATCGCCTTCATTATCCTCTGC